>DAAY01000008.1 GCA_002103105.1 Candidatus Gastranaerophilales bacterium HUM_1 | reverse complement strand
TGATAAAACAGCAGAAGATGAACCCCCTCTTTCTCAATCTGATAAAACTACGATTTTGACTAATATGTATTGCGATAATTTACATTTTTCTAAAAAGGATGCTAAAGATTTGATTGAACACCCTGAAAAAATGCAACAATATTGTATAAAATATGGATATAAATATTAAAAAACATCTTGTATTCATAATAAAAATACAAGATGTTTAAAATAAATTTATTAAGCTAAATTTTAGATTTTATCGATTTTCCCAGCTTTTGCAAGGTTTGTATATGCAATAGTTGCAACTGCTGCTTGTGGGTCATATTGTGCAAGTTCATTTTTTAATTTTGATTCTGGAAGATAATTTTTGAACGCATATTTGTATTGTTCGTATGGGTTGGCATTTACTCTTTCCAATACATTAGCTGCTGCATTTGTAACGACT
This sequence comes from Candidatus Gastranaerophilales bacterium HUM_1, assembly GCA_002103105.1. GTDB lineage: Bacteria > Cyanobacteriota > Vampirovibrionia > Gastranaerophilales > Gastranaerophilaceae > Zag111. The sequence continues at coordinate 260,173 of DAAY01000008.1, read as the reverse complement.
CCTTTTTCATCTGTCGCAGGGATGGTAATCCCAAATTTGTCTTTCATAATATCAACAGGTACCCAATTTGCACCGTCTTTACTTACAAGAGATTCTCTTGCATCTCTGATAAATGCGTGTTCTCCTCCACCAAAGATTGATTCAACGTTATTTTTGCCAACCATTTTTCCATAAACATTTGCGTAATCTTCAATTTGACCAACTCCACGAGTTAAAACAGATGGGAATGGGAAATCTGCTAAGATTGCACCATTTGGAAATTCTTCTGATGGTGGAATTTCTGTTCCTCTCAAATATTGAGTATATTCTGTTGGGGTTGTTGCAAAGCCTTTTAGATTATGTTGTTCAACAATTTGTCTTGCTGCTTTGTCAACTCCGCAATCACTGTGTGCGAATGCAAAGCCAATGTCACTAGTTTTTGCACCATTTTCTTTTAGATAGTTAACGATTGGAGCATAGAAGTCAACGATTGCATCTTCGTATTTTTGTGAAAGTTCTTTTTTAGATAATGAAGAACCTCCACGAACTTGTTCAGGTTTGATGTTACTGTTACCAACTGAGCCAAAAATATGAGCTGGTTTTTCTCCGTATGCCGCACTCCACAAATCTTCGGTTGTTACCATCTTAGGGTTATCTACCCAACCTAACATTTTGCTTTCTTTAGGAAAAATTACTGGTTTTGCCCAATTGTCTGCCATTACGCTGGTTCCTAATGAAGTTTCTTTAATCGCAGCGTTTTTAGGAAGTAAGCCCCTAATTCCATCAAAGGCTTCTGCAACTTTTCCTTCTGCTAATTTATCTAACATATTTGATAATGCAGATGTAACTTCTGGATTAGACTCATTTATATTTTTTGCTATTGTTTCAAGTAGAATATCTTTTTGTTCTGTCCCGATATTTCTTAAATTTGCAACTCTTTCACTGGTTGCTTTTGATCCTTGAACTAATTGATTGAATAGCTTTGGCTCAAATGCCGAATTGATTTTTAACATTACACACTCCTATTTTTTACACGATGAATAAAAGAAAACGATTTGAATTGAAAAATTGCTAGTTAAAACATAATGATTTAACAATAGTTAATATAATGAATATTTGTTATTATGGTTATAAATATGAATATAAAGGCTCTTATTATTCATTTGTGTTGACAAAAATTATTTTTACGGGGTTTAATATACTTATTAAGTTTGAAATTATAGAAGGATAGGTGTATATGAGAATAAACAATGTTCAAAGTAATCAAAATTTTGGAATGGCATTAAAGATAAATTCTAAGTTGTATCCAGAAATTGAAAAATCAGGATTGTCACATATTAAAAAATTAGAAAATTTAGGTGATGACGTTAAGAACGTAAAAATGTATGATGTTTGTTTAGAAAAAGATGCCTATGATTTGAAAATAAGAAGTGCAAACCCTAATGATAATACGGATTATTTAGGAAATTTTAGACGAGAAGAAAGCAATTTGGGTAAATGGCATGAATTTACTTGTAATTCCTCTGGATGTGAAGATACTTACGGAGGGTATAATCCAAATGAACCACAAATTTTTAGAACTCTTTATGGGAAGAATGCCGCTGATGAATATAAAAAATTCAAAGAGTTTGATATGTATAAACAAATTGGGGAATTATCAAAACTTTTGGAAAAACGAGATAAAAATAATATTGCAATACGTGAGGCTCGAAAAGCAAAGAAAGCCGCAGAATTGGAGGAGGCAAAAGCAGGAGAGTTAAGACTTAAAAAAGCAACAAATGATTTGATGGACAAATATAAAGCTGATTTCCCAGAAGAACAATTTGAGAAAAAGGGCATATTTAGAAGGTTTTTGGATAAATTTAAGAGATAATGCGTCTATTTTTTATAAAAATATATAAAAACGGCGGTAAGGACTCTGCCGAAAGAAATGATTAAGTATCCTTTCTTGAGAGGTTGAACCCCGTTGGGGTGAGATTCTATGACGCTACAAAAAAAATAAAAACGGCGGTAAGGGGAATTGAACCCCTGTTTAGAGAATGAGAATCTCTCGTCCTAACCACTAGACGATACCGCTATCTATACAAAAATCTTATCACTAAAGTTAAATTTTTCAATAATAATTTTTACAAATTATTATTCTGTTTTTCGTAATCTCTTTTTTAATATATAATTAACCTAAGAGGTTGAAAATGAATCAAGAAGAAATTAAAAATAGAATTTACGAATTATCAGAAAAATATGATGAAGGAAACGATTCCGAAGGGATTGAAAAAGAATTAAAAGAGTTGTTAGCTCCATTTAAGAATGGTTCAATTGGGCTCGCTCAAATTAACCCTATTGCTGGTGACATTGAATATAATGCAAAAAAAGTTATTAAATATATTAACCATGCTCAAAATATAGGCTTGGATGTTGTTGTATTCCCAGAACTTACCCTTATGGGATATCCAATTGAGGATACTATTGATAGACACCCAATTATTGTTGAAGAAAACGTAAAATGGCTAAAAGAAATTGCAAAAATAACAAAATCAACCTCTGCAATTGTAGGTTTTGTTGAGCCTCGAAAGTATGACCATTTAACAGGTAAAAAATATTATAATTCTGTTGCAGTGCTTCAAGATGGAAAAATTCAGGGAATTATAAGAAAATCGTTACTCCCAACGTATTCAGAATTTAATGATTACAGATATATTGAACCTTCTCCGATTGTTGGAAATCAGCCGAGCAATACTCTTGGTCAATTTGATGAAGATAAAATTCAAAATTGTGCAAAAGTTAATGTTATAAATGGTAAAAAATATGGGATTTCAATTTGCGAAGATTGTTGGAATAATAAAGAATTTTTTAATGATACAACTTTGTATTCAGTTGACCCAATAGAAGAACTAGCAAAAGAAAAACCAGATGTGTTTATCAATTGTTCAGCTTCACCAACACGAGCTAAAAAAGAACAATTGAAGCATAATATGTTGTCTTTTGTTTCTAAAAAATATTCAACTCCAATAGTTTATGTAAATCAAGTTGGAGCAATAGATAACAGTTCTTTTGATGGTTCTAGTAGAGTGTTTGATAAAGAGGGCAAACTTTTAGCTCGTGCAAAATCATTCAAAGAACAATTTATGATTGTTAATCCGCATTTAGGATTAGGAAAAGTTTATCCATTAACTAGGGGTTTGGAAAAAACTTTAACAGAGGCAAAAGTTTATACTTTGGAATATGAACCTGATTTAGAAAGAACTTATAAAACAATTATCCAAGGAATAAGAGATTATTTTAGAAAAACAGGTTTTAGGCGTGCAGTATTAGGTTTATCTGGAGGATTAGATTCGACAGTTTGTGCAGTTCTTTTAGCAGATGCTTTAGGGAAAGAAAATGTTTTTGGCGTGAGTATGCCTTCTAAAATTACAAGTTCTGAAAGTAAGTCTGATGCAGAAAAATTAGCAAATAATTTAGGTATAAATTTTACAGAAGCCTCTATCAAGGATCTGGTTGAAACGACTAATAATTGTTTGACAAAACTATTCTCAACAGTAGAAAAAAGTTGGGATGGCAGATACTCAAAATCTTTTACAATGGATAATATTCAAGCTCGTTCAAGGGCGATATTCCTTTGGGGAATAAGTAACGAATTTGGTTCTTGCTTGCCAATAGCTACTTCTGATAAATCCGAGCTTTATATGGGTTATGCAACGATTAATGGTGATATGTCTGGTGGTTTTGCTCCAATTGCGGATGTTCCGAAAACTAAACTTTTTGCTCTTGCAAGATGGATGAATGAAAATAGGGAAAAGAAAAACGCTATTCCTGAAGCAATTATTTTGAAAAAACCTGGAGCAGAACTTGCAATTGACCCTAAAACAGGAAAACCATTGATTGCGGAAGATGCTTTGATGCCTTATGAGTTCTTAGATGAAGTTATTTGGAGAATTGAAAATAAAAAAGAACATTATTTTGATATGCTTAATTCAACATTCTTATATGAAACAAAAAATGATGTTTCAAAAGAACAAAAAATTGAGTGGCTAGACAAGTTTTATAGAAGGATGTCAACAGCATTGTATAAATGGTCTATTTTGCCACCATCTGTAATTGTAGATTCTCGCTCAATTAATAAATATGACTACAAGCAACCAATAACGTCTTCAAGAATAAATTATAAAGGTTTAGCTCCAGAAGAAATTCAATCTAAAATTGAAGAATATATGAAATAATTCTTTTGTTAGAAATGGTTGTTACAATATATTAAGAGAACAAAAAACTAATAATTTGTCTTAAATTCGCAATTGGTAAGGGGTTAATATATGTTTACACAATAAATCCCTATGAGGATGTATAAATAGCTTGTTCATATGTTATTATTGAAGATGTAAGAGGGAATTATACATTTTATATGATTAAGTTTAATATTTTAAAACGTTTATTTAAACGTGCACCGATGAATTTTTATAATTATGTTGATGGTACAACTGTAATTAAGTCAATCAACAATACTTTCCAAGGTTACAAGTTTGATAAAATTATTGATGGAGAGCATATTTCTTCAATTTGGAGTTCTATAAAACAGTATAAGAGAATTACCACAATAGGTGTATTTTTGGCTTTTATTATTTTGTTGTATGGTGTGATATTCCCTTATTATACTTTTTTGTCAAAGTTAAGATGGTATTTTAGTGCGTTACCGCTTTTGATTGCTATCTTTGTGATTTATCAAACAATCCTTCGTATTTGTACCGCCCACTTTGAAAAATGGTTAAAAAAGAACTTTGGCGAGTTTGAAAGAACGGTTTATAATCCAACTGATTTTATTGATGAAAAATATTATAAACTTTTCAAGCTTGAATTAGCTAAAGCTTTTGGACTTATTTTAGTGTTGTTGATGTGTTTTTGTATTGGTTCTCCTTCAAAAATTACTCTTAATTTAATAAATAATCAAAAATATGACCAAGCTATAAAACTTGCAACTGTTGGTTCAAAAATATTCCCTATTGCTCCAACTTGGTATTCTTTAAGAGGATACTCAAAGTTCCAAATAAAGGATTACGATGGTGCTATAAAGGATTATGACAAGGCTTATAGGTTAGATCCAGATGAGTATAGTGTTATGAATTTTGATAATAAAATTTTCATTAAATATTATACAAAACAATACAAAAGTGCGATTAAAGATTTTGATTCTGAAATTGCTAATGCTCAAACGGATGAAGATAGAGATTCTTTCTTGTGGGATAAAGCACAATTTTTATATAATATCAAACAATATGAAGAGGCTCTAAAAATATATAATGATTTGCTTGTAAAATCGAATGAAGACAGGGTCTTTTTGTTGCAAAATAGATTGTATTTTGAAAGAGCAGAAGTCTATAAAAAACTTGGAAAAGAAGAATTAGCTGAACAAGATTTGCAAAATGCTAATAATTTGGATATAGAGGAATCATTTAAAAATCCAATTCCAGAACCAACATTATTGTTAGATGAGATGTAATTTTTAATTTATCGAAGGTCTTTAAGTTGAACTTTTATGTTTCCTTCGTTTAAGTTCCCGCAGATGGAAACCTTGAATACTGATTCTATATCCATAGGTTTAATTTTTATTTTTGAGCAATTTCATACGCTAATTTTAACACAAAAACGGGGTAGAATTTTCAACCCCGTTTTATAATCTATGTATTTTATTTTTTCTTTTTATTTTTTAATTTAGAGAAAAATGACGGATTGTTTTCTTCTGGTTCTAATTGTTCAATTGTTGTTCCTTGCGTTTTTGTTGTTGATTGTTCTTCTCTTAACTTAATAAGTTCTTCAACCGTCATTCCTTCTTCTCCTTCTGTTGGAGTTGGGATGGTATCAACAAAGTCTTTAGCACTTTGAATTTCAGAATCTAATGCAAGCCATTTGAAGGATTTAATCATTTTTAATGGTTTTCTTGTATCGCCGTGAAGTACAACTTGGAATTTAGTTGCATTTCCCTCAGTTTTACCCTTGCCTAAGTGTGGAATAGCTTTCAATTCTTCTGTTGAAACAGATTGGCAGAAGATTGAAAAAGATTTTGCCACTACAACATTTAACCCTGGAGTATTTTTAATTAAATTTACTGGATTGATATTTGCAACAGGTCCTAATTTGTCAGAAAATGTTGAAGCCAATTTTGCACGAAGTTTCATATCCGCACTATTATCGAGTAAATTAATTTTTCCTGCAATATACATTGACATTACATTTCCTTGAGATTTAATCGGTTCAATATTTGCCCATCCATCTTTGAATGTTAAATGCCCATATAAACTGTTGAAATGTGAAGTATCAATAGTGGCAATGTTTGTAATTACAGAACCGATTGTTGAAGAAAAGAACGCATTTTCTCTCAAGTTTTCAGCCATCAAGAAGTTTTCAAATTTCCCAAAAGGTCCGAGTTGTCCATCTTTTACATTAAAGTCAACAGCTCCTTTCAATGTTTTCAATTGTTCTTCCATTGTTAGACCTTTTAGTGTTATATTTGTTGAAAAATTCATTGTTCCAGATAATGTGTCTTTCATATTTGCGAGTTCTAATAAGACTTTTTCAACATCAAAGTTTTTGCCTTGAACCTTAACTGCTAAATCGGTTGTCGCTAAATTCATTGCAATATTACCATCGACACTTCCGCCCATAGAGTGAGTTCTTAATCTATCTAGGTGTAATACGTTATTTGCTAGTGAAATTCTTCCTGTTGTATTGTCAGCAATAATATTGCCAGATTTAATTTTTGCAAAGTGAATTATACCTCTCTGAACTGTTACGGGAATGTTCGTTGTTGTTTTTGAAGCCGTACTTGATGCTGGAGTTGCAGGTAATGATTTCATTAAGTTATTAGATACAATCATCAATTTATCAACGTCAAGCATTCTAGAAAATACTCTAACATTTGATAATGTCATTGTTTGTAAAAGGTCAAAGTTTGTCTGAGTAGTGATTCTGAAATCTGAACCATTTGCATCAATATCGTTCAAGGAAATATTTAAATTTCTATTATTGATGTTCAAAATGCCATGACGCATTTTTGTTTGAATTTCAGGGATTTCTAGATTTCTAATTGTTAAATCCCCTGTTAATCTTGGAGAATATAAATTCCCAAATGAGAATAAATGCCCGCCAACAGTAAATTTTGAACGATTAAAAATACAAATTGAACCATCCAATTCTCTAGGGATTGAAATTTTGAATAAGTTAATAAAAGGAGTTGTGTTCAAATTTGAAACCATCCCTTTTATTGAAACAACTTCTTTCGCTCCTCCCATGTTAGAGTACAAGTTATTGTTAAATTGGGCGTTTGGGTTTCTTGAATATAATCCAGAATTTGCAATTTTTATAGAGTCATCGTTTTTATTCAAAATGAATTGGAATAGAGATTGTTTTCCATCTAAATTATTAATTTTTATAGGAGTAATATAGTTACTATCGTTCGCAATTGCTTGAACTATAACTTTCATTCTTTTTCCGTGCGTAGAAAATAATGCTTTTATTGGTATCGTTCCTCTCATTGATAAATAAGGGGTTACATCTGTGCCAATAAAGCTTGCAATATCGGAAACTACAAGTCCTCCATCTGCTCTGAATTCTGTTTCCATATCAGATAGATAGTTTTTGATATTTCCGCTTAAATAAATGTCGGAATGATTATTAACTCTGATTTTTGATTTATTTAATTTTACATTTTTATTGTCAATGTTGATTGTTAATAATTCGTCTTTAATAACAGAATTGGTTTTTGGTAATGTAAATAAAAATCCTTTGTTTATCATTTTACCAAATATTTTTCCAGAATAATTTGCAATGACGAATTTTGAATCTGAGTTAGACAATATAAAATTCCCTGCTATATCTCTCAATACAAGGTTTTCTAGGTCCGTTTTTAATAATGCGGAAATCCCTTTAATTTCTCCTGTAACTTTTGAATTTAATGATAAATTTCCAGAAGAAAGAATATATTCTTCTTTAATATCTTTTGGTGCAAATGCTAAATACAATCCAGAAAGAGGAATTTTATCGGCCTTGATATCAAAATTTGCAATAGAATTTGAATCGATTTTCCCAGAGAAAACAAGTGGTTTGTTGTTAATCAATACTCTGCTATCAAGAACTTGAAGGGTGTTATTATCTAGGAATATATTTGCCTTCATATTGTTGAAAATCAATCCGATATTTTTATCCGAAATATTTCCATTTCTGATAAGAATTTTACCTGTGGATGTTATATCTTTGAAGTCTGTTTTCAAGCTTGCGTTTGCAAGTAAATATCCACTTGCTGTCATGTTTGCAATATCATTTTGAATATGAATTGTATCTAAGTAGGCTTTTGTTATATTCAAAAGGTTTGCAAAATGAACTTTTGGAGATTTTAATTTTAAGTCAATATATGGATTATCTTTTCCATAATCAACTGTTCCGAATAAGTTTAAGTATTCTGAGTCTGTAACATAAATATTTGTATCAATATCAGAAACTGTTCCATTTGATTTTAATTTAAAATAAGATTCTGGAAGTTGTAAGCCAGAAAGTTTTACTGTCGTATTTTCAACATCTACATAGCCATTTAATAAAATAGTTTTGTCTATTTTGTGTTGTCTAATTTTAAGTTTAGTATCTATATTAGATTTTAAATCGTAAGTTCTGTATGCTGTCACAGGGTTAACGAAAGGTAGTGAAAATACTTCTTCGTTATTTTGAAATTTCTTTTCTTTCTTAATCTCTGGCAAGAAAGTATCAATATCTAATTTAGCAACGACATTTGTATTGTCATCACTTAGCAATTTTGCCTCGGTTTTTAGTTTTGCGGTTTTACCGTTGAAATACCCAAGTTTTAACTTATCACCTTTCAATGTTAATTTATGATGAGCTTTTGTATCATCTATAACTGCGGAATAATTTTTCAAGTTAACAGAAGGTGCAAATATTTTGACTTTAGATACATCAATTGGTAGATTTTGAGGCTCAACGGCTTCAATGGTTGGATTTTCTAATCGTTCTTTTCTTTGTTTATTTACAATGTCCTCATAGACTTTACCTACTTTGAAGCTTTCGTTATTTAAGATTTCAATGTTCAATTTTGGAGTGTCAATTTCGACATTAGAAATTCTAACACTTCTCAATAACAAGCTTGGTAAAAATACTTTACCTTTAAAAGAATTGGCACTGAAAACTTCTGAGCCATCTGGAAGATTAACACTAATTTTTCCTGTTTTAATTCCTGCTTCTAAAAATGGAGAAGTGGTTAATTTTAAATCATCATAATCTAACGTCAAGTTGGTATTATCTTTAACAAGTTTTTGAATATCTGGCTTATAAGTATTCAAATCTATTTTTCTTGGTAAATAAAATAAAAATGCTAAATATAAGCATAGAATTACACCTAAAATTAAATATCCTGTTATAGTAAAAATTTTTTTCATTATACCCTCGATTACCATACATTTTATACCAAAATTATAGGATAAATAATTATAAAAGCCGAGAGTAATTAATAAATATTTACTTTGTAATGTCGCTGTATTGTTGCAAAATTGCCTCGATACTTTCAACTTCAGTTGCTGTAAGTTTTTTGAAAGTAAATATGGTTTCTTTTTGAGGATCTATTAGGCAAAAGTAATTGCAATGTTCCATTAAATCTTTCGCAGCTTGGTTATCATATGAGTTTGGGTAAGAAATATTTCCTTCGTATCTGTGTATGATATTAAATTTGTTAGGGTAAGATGAGGAAATATCTTTTAATTTGTCGTACAAAAGTCTAAAATTTGAATTTTCAGTTCGTGGTTGAACAAGAATAATAGAATATTTTGATTTGTTTTTATTGATAGATGAAAAATCTGAATTTAAAGCAAATAAATCTTTAACGTGATTTGGAATAGTGTATAATTCAAAGTTAATATTGTTATCTCTAAGGTATGTTCCTAAAATAGGCGGAAGGCTAGATGCATTTAATGGCTCAAAATTTTCTTGTGCAGCTCCTGTTCTTGTCTTTTTCATAAAGTCAAGGTGTGGAAAAGTACAAAAAGTAATTATTAATACTACAAGTAATAAAATGAATGATTTCATATCTCTAATATCCAAAATTTTTAAAGAAAATACAAGAAATAGAGGACGATTATATTATAAAATCGTCCTCTATAAGTGAATAATTATTTTACTCTAAAAGTTACATTTGCAACAGAAGTAACTTTCTTTTCAATTGAAGTAGTATCGCTTATTCCCATATCAGAAACATTTGTTGAATCTGTTGGTGTAATTTGGAACACTCCCATACTTACAGATTGAATTTTACCAACTCTGTTGTGTGTTGGTTTTAGCATTGCTGAAGCTCTTTGTTTTGCATCTTTTGTTGCTTCTTCAAGCATTTGAACTTTTAAATCCGCTAATTTTGAATAAAAGTAAGATGGTTCATCAACGCTAATATCAATACCTTGTTGAGTTAAATTGGTTATATCATTTGAAACTTTTTTGATTTTTTGTACATCTGAAGATTTTACAGATATTCTTTGAGTTGAATCATACGCAATTATTTGATTTGTTGTAACTCCGTTAGAGTTCATTGCGTAAATATCATAGCCTTGAGGTGCTTTTACATCAATATCGTTATCTTCAAATCCTTGAGATTTTAAATATTTCATAATTGTTGGGCGTTGTTTGTTTAAAGTTGCAAAGCATTGAGCTTTATTTGTTTGTCTAGAGTGAATAGTGAATTCAAAACGTCCTCTATCTGATACTACGTTTTGAGAATAAGAACCTGTAACGGATACAACATCTTTTGAAAATCCGTTAGTTACAACCGCAGAAGCAATCACTCCGCCAATTGCAATAACCAAGCCCAAAGACAATAGTTGGAATTTTTCTAATTTTTCTAAGAACATAATTTTACTCCTTTTTATAAATATCAAGCAATATACTATAATTAAAATAAAAAAAAGCAATAACCTAAACAAATATTTCACAAAAACAAATTTTGTTATAAAATGTTGGAGTGTATCATATAAGGAGAATAGGTTTTATGAAAAAAGTTTTATTTTCTTTGTTTATTGCAATCGCAATAACAATTCCAGCATCGGCTGCAAGTTACAATGCAACAAATAGAGTCTCTACTGTTGGTCAAACTTTACTTACAAAGAATGGTATTCCTGCTACAAATGTTAAATTCGCAGTAGTTTCTGGAGCAGTTGACAATTCTAACTATTCAACTAATAAAGTGGTAAATGTTTCAACAAATGAACTAGCTTATGCTGGTAATGATAATGAAGTTGCAGCTGTTGTTGCAAATGAATTAGGACATATCATTGCAGGACATGCTTCTAGAGGAAAGGTTGTATCTTTGTTGCAAGCAGCAACAGATACAAATATTTCAACAAATGAAACTGCTACTACTCTAGCTACAAGTTATGCAAGCCTTCAAAAGGAAAAAGAAGCAGATGTAATTGCTGTTAACTTAATGTCTAACGCTGGTTACAATCCTCTTGCAATAATTGTTGTTTTGACAAAACAAACAAGTACATATTGGGAAGCTATTCAAGGTAAACCAGCAAATGCTGAAAGAGCAATGAATGTTTATGATTATACTGCTTATGCTTATCCTGCAAAATTAAAAGCTGGATATAGCTGCAATGAATACAAAAATTTCTTGACTTATGCAAATACTGTTTTAACAACAAGAAAAGAAAACAAAAAATTAGCTGCAAAATCAGCAAAAGAAGTTAAGAAATATAGAAAAAGTAGTGTAAACCAAATTGCTAAATTTAAAACAAGAGGTGGTATGAGCGGTTGGGATGCTGCTTATGGCTTGTTAAACGGTTCAAACTAATATAAATTAAATATGTTAAAATAATTTCAAAAGCGTCAGATTTTCTCGTAAAATCTGACGCTTTTAATTATTTAAATAAATTTTTGAACTTTTTTATTTCATGCTCGTTATATAGATGTAGGCAGAGAAAAGAGAATACAAAAGGAGGTCATTATGAAAAAGATAATCGCAACAGCTTTATGTTTAACTTTAGCAACACCTTGTTTTGCTGCGAGTAGATACCATGATAAATATCCAAATCGTGGTTTCCATAATCACAAACATCAATGTTATGACAGATGTGCGTATAATGACCATCACAAAAGACATCATTATACAAGAACTTCAGAAAGAACAAGAACAATTGGTGCAGTTGCAGGGATTGCTGGTATCGCAATGATAATTTCTGCGATTGTTGATTAAATTCTATACACCTTAATCTACTAACATATCCTTACCAACACCGATTTACCCCAAACCGAATCTGGATTTTGCAAGATATTGCGAAATCCTTTTTTGTATTGTAACAACTTCTTAACAATTAAGACTAAATAATTAAAGTTTTTTCAAAAACTAACCGATATATAAAATGTAATTAAAATTAAAAACAAAATTTAATTGACACTAATAATTTTTCCTCTTTTTCCCCTACTACTACTAAACGGAACCTTCTGGGTTCCTTTTTTATTGGAGAAAAATAATAAAAAGGAGATTGTAACAACTTCTTAACAATAAAGACTAAGTAATTAAAGTTTTCTCAAAAATTAGCCGATATATAAAATGTAATTAAAATCAAAAACAAATTAAATTGACACTAATAATTTTTCCTCCTTTTCCCCTACTACTACTAAATGGAACCTTCTAGGTTCCTTTTTTATTGGGTTTAAAAGATTGTTTTATCATTAAAATCCATATCAAGATGAAAAGAGGTGCAACGATTACGACTCGTGGATTGTATTCATACGCTTGTTGAAACTCAAGTCTGCTCAATGCTGCAAACGCTCTTGTCATTCCACAGCCTAAACATTCGTGATGAAATATTAGTTTAAATAAACAAAAGACCTTAAAATGAGCTTTTACGGCCAAATTTGCCAAGATTGCACACCAAAAAGGCAAGCTCAAAACAAATATTCGATTTATCAAGATTTTATCTATTTTCATATTATTCTCTAAAAGAAAAGCAGTACCGACGTTTCGATACTGCTTTTTCTCAATTATTATTTAACTATGAACCAGCTGCAACTCCAGCACCTAAAGCTGCAAAGAAAATTGCCAATTGTAATAAGACGTAAAGAATAGTCATTAACATAACTGCTATATAAATATAGCCAAGCCAATTAATTCTTTCATATAATTCGCTTCCATCATCGTGGTTCCATGAACCAATAGCAATCATAATGCCGTCTATCATTGCCCAAATTGCTGAAATAGGGGCTAAACAACAAGTAAGAGTCATAATTGCCATTGCCCATGCTGTACCTGTTTTACCTGTGTAAAAACGATGAGCTCCAAATGCACCTAATGTCCAACATAACATCATTGTTGCAACCCAGTTTTTCCCTTCTAATTTGTTCAGAGTTGTATCTGAACCATATTCTGTAATAGCCATTTAAAAATCTCCTCTTAATTTGTTACTTATGATTGTCCTGCAAATAATGCTGCTATTGAAAGAAGGTTTGACAACATTCCTACAATAATTGATAATACCAATAAAGCTCCTAGAACAATTGCAACAACTTTGTTATAATCTGTTAAAGTTTTTCCTTTAGCATCATTGAATTTGTTAGCTAAAATACAGATAAGGTCAATCAATGCCCATAATCCACATCCTCCAAAAGTTAATAATTGAGCAATGCCGATCCAGACATATCCAGTGTAAAATCTATGGATTCCCAAAAATCCTACAAAAAATGATAGTAGAGCTGTAACTAGCCATGATTTTTCAGCTGCTTGAGGTTGTACCTGTGGATTTGCATTCATACTCATCGTTCATAATTCCTTTCTTTATTCAAATATAAATAAACACCATAGTCATTCTAGTACTGACTATGGTGTTTGTAATCATTCAATAAATGTATTTAATTATTTTATTTTCCAGTAGAACCAAATCCACCTTCTCCACGAGTTGTTTCAGTTAATTCCGTAACAACTTCTAGTTTTGCTTGTTCAACACGAGCAATAACCATTTGTGCAATTCTTTCATCTGGTTGAATTGTGTATGTTTCATTTGAAATATTTACGATAGGAACACAAACTTCGCCTCTGTAATCTTCGTCAATTGTACCAACGCAGTTGATTAAAGTAATACCGTGTTTTATAGATAAACCAGAACGAGGTCTTACTTGTGCTTCGTAGCCGTGTTCTAATTCGATTTTTAATCCAGTTGGAACAAGTTTTCTTTCTAGTGGTTTCAATTCCATTGGCTCAGAAATTGCGGCACATAAATCCATGCCTGCTGCTCCTTCTGTTTTATATTCTGGCAAAATATTGTTGTGTGGTAATTTTTCAATTTTCAATACTGTCATCTTATTCCCTTTCTTCTTATTGAACTTTAGCGGATTTAATTTCTTCTTCAACCTTAGTTAAAATTTCATCTAATTTAGAAGAATCTTTAACTCCTCCTTGAGCAAAGTTTGGACGTCCGCCACCATTTGCTCCAGTTGCTCTTGCAATTTCTCCAACAAGTTTACCAGCATTGATTCCTTGTTTTACAAAATTGTCAGAAACTTTAACCGCAACAGTTGTTTCTCCAGCAAGGATAATTACGCTGTTTCCAAGTTTGTTAGATAAATATTCCAAGCCGATTTTGATTCCGAGAGGTTTTAATCCTTCAACTTTAGAGATGAATAATTTTCCGCCTTCAATTTCTTGAGCTTTTGAAATAAATGATGCAAATTTGTTTCTTGCATTTTCTTCTTCAAGTTTTTCAATATTTTTTTGAAGTTCTCTATTTTCATCTGACAATTTCTCAACACGTTCAACAACTTCATCAAAGTGAGATTTGAATTTAGTTGATAGTTTGTCAATTTCAGCAGATTTTGCATTTAGGTATTCTATTGCTGACGTTGATACCGCTGCTTCAATACGTCTTGTACCCGCAGCGATTGCACTTTCAGAAATAATTTTAACAACTCTTAAATCAACAAGTTGTCTGGCATGAGTTCCAGCACAAAATTCTTTTGAAATGCAATCGACACCGTCTTTTGTTTCTTTTTCGATAGATACAACTCTAACTGTATCTCCGTATTTTTCTCCAAATAGGGCAGTTGCTCCAGTTAATTCAGCTTCTTTAATTCCCATAACTTTGGTATTAACTTTATAACCTTCGCCAATCCATTTGTTCATTAAGTTTTCAACCTTAACAATTTCATCAGAAGTCATAGCTCTAGAGAAAGTAAAGTCAAATCTCATACGGTTTTCTTCAACATAAGAACCAGCCTGTTTTACTTCTGAACCAAGTACTTTAACTAATGCTGCTTGAAGTAAGTGGGCAGATGTGTGATGAACTCTAATTTTTTCTCTTCTGTCAACATCAATATAAGCTTTAACTGTATCTCCAATAGATACTTCACCATTTAAGACATTACATCTGTGAACGTATAAATCGTTAACTTTGAATGTAGTTAAAACTTCAGCTTTCAAGTTTTCGCTTTCGATGTATCCACTATCTCCAACTTGACCCCCGCATTCAGCGTAGAACGGAGTTTTGTCAAGTACAATGTCAACATATCCTTCGCCTTCAACTTGAGCTAATATTTTAGCATCAGAACATTCATTATCTGTATAACCGATGAAGTTAGTTGAGCCAACTTCTTTTTCGATTTTTGCGTATTTCATATCTCCAGTTACACTGATTTTTGCAGTTGCAGCTTTTGCACGTTCTTTTTGCTCTTGCATTGCAGCTTTGAAGCCAGATTCGTCAACATTCAATCCTTGTTCGGCTGCAATCTCTTTTGTTAATTCAAATGGGAAACCAAAAGTATCATAAAGTTTGAATGCACTTTCACCATCAATATCTTTTTTGTTTTCGATAAATTCGTCTAACATTTTGTATCCTCTGTCTAGAGTTTTTGCAAAACGTTCTTCTTCTTTTTTAATTGTATCAATGATTTTTTGTTTATTTTTAACTAAATCAGGATATGCTTCGCCATAATTTTCAACGATTACATCAACTAATTTGTACAAGAAAGGTAATTCCATACCCAAGATTTTTCCGTGACGTAATGCTCTTCTCAAAATCATACGAAGAACATAACTTCTTCCTTCATTCCCTGGGATAACACCGTCTGAAATTAGGAAAGAAACACATCTTGCGTGATCTGTAATAATTCTCAATGACACATCTGTTTTTTCAGATTGTTTGTATGGAACTCCACTCATTTCAGAAACCTTGTCCATAATTGGTTTCAATAAATCTGTTTCAAATGTAGAAGCAACGCCTTGGCAAACCATGGCAATACGTTCTAGCCCCATGCCAGTATCAACGTTTTTCTTTCCTAGTGGAGATTGGTTTCCTTCTTCATCTTGGTATAATTCAGTGAATACCAAATTCCAGATTTCAACCCATCTATCACATTCGCAAGTGTCAATACCACAATTAGGATCATCACATTTGTATTGTTCGCCTAAATCGTAGTGAATTTCAGAACAAGGTCCACAAGAACCTGAAGCTCCTGGAGGGCCCCAGAAATTGTCCTTTTTACCTTTACGTTTAATACGTTCTGCTGGAACACCTACGCTTCTCCAGATATTAAAAGCTTCTTCATCTGTTTCGTAAATTGTAATCCATAGTCTATCTTTATCTAATTTCAAGACTTCTGTAACAAATTCCCAAGCCCAAGGAATAATTTCTTTTTTGTAGTAGTCGCCAAAAGAGAAATTTCCTAACATTTCAAAGAATGTGTGGTGGCGAGGAGTTCTACCAACATTTTCAATATCAGAATCTTTACCACCAGCTCTAGCACATTTTTGACAAGAAGTTGCTCTAGCAGGTTCGTAAGGGCAAGGTTTAATTCCTAAAAATATTGGTAGGAATTGCAACATCCCTGCAGTTGTAAGAAGAACTGTTGGGTTGTCAGGAACAAGGCTTGAACTCTCAACGATAGTATGTTGATGCTTGTTTTTAAAATAATCTAAATATAATTTTCTAATTTCATTTCCGCTTAGCATAATCTTTTCCTTTATATATTAAATTACAGTATAGAAAAATTATAGCTTAAACATAAAAAATCCGAAAAAATATATGAGTTAATATGGATTTTTATTAACTTAAACCTCTCCACTTGGATAGTATAAAACTGAACAGTTGATTAGTTGTAAGTAGGATATTTTGCTAGTTAAATAAATTTGTAATACAAAATTAAAAACTTTTTCATACTTCCAGCTATTCATAAACAGGAGCCAATATGGCTCTTTTCTTTTATGGGTGAGGAATAAATGAATTTAAAAATTAGACTTGCAAGAAAAAATTTTCGTGCTAAGATAAGAAACGTAAGCCCTGGTAGCTCAGCTGGATAGAGCAACCGCCTTCTAAGCGGTAGGTCATGCGTTCGAATCGCATCCAGGGTATTTTATAAAAAGAGCCACCTTAGTGGCTCTTTTGTAATATTTGCACTAATTGTCTTAATAAAGAGGAAAAATGTACAAAAATTGTTTTGCTCAAAATGATGAATATAAAGCTAAGATTAATGCGTTAAGACCACTCTCCAATGAAGCATTGACGCAAGTAAAAGAATATTATAAAATTGGTTTAACCTATACTTCAAATGCTCTTGAGGGTAACACTCTTAGCTTAATTGAAACAAAAGTTGTTCTCGAAGATGGAATTACAATTGGCGGAAAACCTCTAAAAGACCACTATGAAACAGTCGGACATGCAAAAGCTTTTGATGAAATAATTAATTTATCAAAAAACACAACTTTTACAGAAAATGACATTAAGCTATTACATAAATTATTCTATGAAAAAATAGATAATGAAAAAGCAGGGAAATATAGAACCTCACAGATTATAATAACTGGTTCAGATGTTGAATTACCAAAACCAGAAGAACTTGATGAGAAAATGCATGAGTTCATTTTGCAGTTACCAAAATTAAAAGAAAAATTGCATCCTGTTGAATATGCTGCAATGGTACATATAATTTTCGTAAATATTCACCCATTTACGGATGGGAATGGTAGAGTTGCTCGACTCCTAATGAATTTAGCGCTATTACAAAGCGGTTATAATATCGTAGTAATCCCACCAGTTGTAAGAGCAGATTACATTTCAGCAATTCAAAAAACTAATAATGGCAATAACGCTGATTTTATTAATTTTATTTCAGAGATGGTTTTAGAATCACAAAAAGAATACTTAAAAATCATCAGCAGATTCTAAATGTTCTACGTCCGTCAACATTGGGGTATCTTTTGTTCCAAAAATTCAAAAAGTCGCAAAAAGTTGTAAATTTTTTAGATTGATATTTTCATTTATTCTCTTTTTTTTATTATTTGGGAGTTTGAGAGTAGTCGGTATCCCCCCCCCCTCCATTATATCCGGAATTAGCGCTAATTTGGAATATTGCAAGCATTTTGAGGCTTTCTGTATAGTTGGTAGTTTGAATTTCTCATAAATTTTTCATAGTCATATAAAATTTTTATGCTAATTTTCACTAAATTTATAATTGGTAATTTTTTGAAAAGAGTTGGTAAAATATTATAAAAAGTCGGGAGTAACAAACTTAATATATTAGAAATTTGCGATATTTATGTTAGTATTATAAAAGAGAATTGAAGGGGAAATTGTGAAGTATACTGTTGTTGATTTGTTCTCTGGAGCTGGAGGACTGGAATTAGGATTTGAAGAAGTTGGGTTTGATATTAAATTTTCAACTGACTTTGATGAATATTGTGAAAAAGTTCATAAAATGAATAGACCCAAGATTCCTTTTTTAAGGATGGATATTAGAAAACTAGATGAAAAAATATTATCAAAATATATATCAGGCGAGGTTGATGTTTTAGTTGGAGGCCCCCCCTGTCAAGGTTTTTCAACTATTGGGAAAAGAATATCTTCGGATCCTACGAAAAGATATCAAGCTGATTCAAGAAATACATTATTCAAAGAATATATTCGAGTTTTAAAATGTTTAAAACCAAAATTTTTTCTCATGGAAAATGTTGAAGGTCTTGTCACGAGGGACCATGGGGCTATTTTTGAAGAAATAAAACAAACTTTCAAGTCAACAGGCTATGATTTCAATTATGTTATTCTCAATGCCGCAGATTATGGAGTTCCTCAAATCAGAAACAGGATTTTTTTCTATGGAAATCGAGTTGATATAAAAATGACTCCTCCCAAACAAACGAATTCAGAAAAAGGGAAGAACACATGGTGTACAGTAGGTGATGCTATTGGTGATTTGGCAAATATTGCAGATGACAAATCTATAAACCATGTTGCATTAAAACATGGTGAAATTAATATAAGAAGATATGAGCTTATCCCAGAGGGAGGAAGATTGCCAGAACACAACTTACCACCAGAGTTGTATCGTAAAAATTTTGGGAATACATTTAAACGTTTACATAGAAATAAACCTTCTTTGACAATGGTACCTGGTCATAATGCTTTTCCTATTCATCCTTGGCTTAACAGAAGTTTAACAGTACGTGAAGCCGCAAGAATACAAACATTCCCAGATGATTATATCTTTGTTGGGCCAAGAGATAAACAATGTATGCAAGTTGGTAATGCAGTCCCTGTAAAAATGGCTAAAGCATGGGCTAAACAAATTAAGAAAGAATTAGATGAGTACTATAAAAAACAGAAACAAAAATAAATTAACTTTTATAGATTTATTTAGTGGCGCAGGAGGATTCCTACGTGGATTTATTGATGCGAATTTTGATCCTATTTTCTCAGTTGAGATGTGGGAACCTGCTGTTCAAACACATAAATTAAATTATGAAAAGATTCCTTTGTTGTCCGAAGATATTAGAAAAATAGATTCCGATAGATTAATTCCGTTTGAGAACAACGTGGATGTTATAATAGGTGGTCCTCCTTGTCAAGGTTTTTCTACTATTGGGAAAAGACTAGTTAAAGATCCTAGAAATGAACTTGTTTTTGAATTTATTCGTTTTGTAGATGTTATTAAACCTAAAATTTTTTTAATGGAAAATGTTAGAGGTTTGTTATCATCTGATGGTGGCAAAATTAAACAGGCAATAGAAAGTGAATTTAATAATATAGGATATAATGTTCTTTCAAAGGTATTGTGTGCCGCAGATTATGGAGTTCCACAATTAAGAAATAGAGTTTTTTTTATAGGGACAAGAAATGATTTGAATATTCAACCTTCATTTCCAAAGGAGAGGTATTCAAAAAATAATTATAAAACAGTGGGTTCAGTAATTAATGATTTAGTTGGGAAAGAAGACATAATACCAAATCATAACCCAATGAAACATAATAAAATAGTTGAAGAACGTATCAAATGTATAAAAGAAGGAGAAGGAATCCCAAAGGAAGGATTACCCGAAAAAGTATCTTATGGTTCAAGAAGTGACTACAAAATAAATAAAATTAAAAATTTTAGCCATGTTTATAAAAGATTGAGTCGCAACAAGCCTGCGACAACAATGGTCCCTGGTCATAATGCTTTTCCATTACATCCTACAGAAAATAGAAGTTTAACAGTACGTGAAGCCGCAAGAATACAAACATTCCCAGATGATGTGGTCTTTTGTGGAACTAGACAGAATCAGTGTATTCAAGTGGGGAATGCTGTTCCAGTTAAGTTAGCAAAAATTTTAGCAGAACATATTTCTAAAATTTTAGAAAAGGAGTAGCAATATGGGTGAATTGCATGATGATTTATCTACTTTTTATGGTAATAAAATATTAAATCGTATTCGTACAAAGGATAATGATTTTAAGCAAATCTTTTCTCCTTCAATAATCAGAATTGGGGATTGGGATTGGCCGAGACCGGATTATGTCTGTTTTGATGAAGAATTAAAAGCAACATACGCATTAGAATTTAAACCTCCATTCCAATCCAAAAGAGAATATTTAACAGGCTTGGGACAATCATTAGCATACTTACAAAAACACACATATTCTGGCTTAATAATTCCCCATATTGCCGATGATGGGTTTCCAATTGCAAAATTTGTTGCTGATACTTTAAATTCTGCTGAATTTATAAATGTAGGGACTTCATTGTATGAATATGATTTTAATAGCAATACAATAAGGCTATTGCGCCCAATATTAAATCAAAGAGAAAATTTTAGTGAGATTAGGCAAAATAAAGTTGAAACATTTTGGTGTTGGTGGCGTGATATGAGTCACTATGAATTGTATGATTTATTAAATTTAAGTTTCAGATATTCAGATGAATCTGGCGATATATATACAAATAAAATATATCCTAACTTTTATAAGATGATGATAAATGGACATACAAAACAGTGGAATGGGATGCCACGGAATAAGAAAGCAACAGAAGAATCATACAGATCAGAAAAACAAAATTATAAAATTCCACTGGTGCAGTTGGATTTATGGGGAAGAGATGAATGTAGGCTTACAAATACTGGATTAAAGTTGCTAGAAATAGGTAAGAAGTACGGTCCTGATAGTAAAATATTTAAATACTGTTTAGCATATTTAATTTTAGTCAAGGGGAAACACTTGGAACTAATAAAATTAGTTGATAAATTTCAAGAAATTCAAAAAAAAGACGGAGTACCTTCTTTGCAAAAAGATTACATAAAATTGTTAGATGAATTTTTGACGAATAATGGGTGTATTGGAAAAAGGAAACCAACTGCAGTTACAACTGATGCAAAAAACGGATATATAAGAGACGAAATAAAATTATGGAATAAATTTGAGTTGTTACGTCCAGCTAGTGCGAGCCGTGTTTTTCATTCTGGTATAGGATATAAATTTGATTGGAATAAAATAACCTCTATTCTTATATATGATAATCAATTATAAAATTTGCAAGCTAATCATAACGCCCATTTTTCATTCTTATTTGATTGAATTACCCACAAAAATAGACAATAAAAAAGAGAGTATTGAAACTCTCTTTTTTATGGAGCGGGAGCCAAGTAGGTACTATGCCTCTAATGCTCGATAAATCTCGCAAAGAGTCATAGCAACGAGGCTTGTGCTTATGCACATTACCCTCTATCATTACAAATTAAAAAGACCTATCAAATTGATAGGTCTTTTTAATTAGCGGGAGACGAGGCTCGAACTCGCGACATCCTCCTTGGCAAGCAATGTAAATAATACAAAATGCTTGATTTTACAACCGTTTTCACTATATGAAACTTATTCGTAACAGACGAAATCATATATGAATTACCCACAGATTACCCACAGAATTTATCAATTAAATAAGATTTATTATCATTTAAATTAAGAAGTAACTTAAATCAATGTTTTAACATAAATTTATTATCTATTATCAAAATTTTTCTGGTGAATTCTGTGTTTTTGCCATTTTTAATTTTTGTATGAGTTTTATTGTTACAAAATGTTTGAAGTGTTTTGTATGATTGTTAGAATAATACTTCTAGGCAAAAATATGTAATCTATTGTTATATGCTATGCTTTTTATACTTTTTATTATAAACTATGTACGAAGGAGTACGATATTGCCTAATAGAAGTGCTGATAGTACAATAAAAGGATTTTTCTATCAATTTGAGAAAACATTATACCAATTATTAGTGGGTAATGATGAGGATATAATTACTGTTGAAGGAATAGAAGATGTTGACAATTTTTCAAATGGTATGCAACAGTTTATTCAATGTAAATATCATGAACAACAAGAAAATTATGCAAATTCCATAATAGAAAAACCAATTCTTTTAATGCTACAAGATTGGTGTAGGAGGAACTGTAAAGATTCAGTAAATTATGTTTTATTCTGTTACTTTCCTAATAAGGATGAAGAAATTATTTCTCTTCCTAGCTCTGCCATTAAGTCATTTATTAACAAAGATACCCCTAAACATTTATTAGCATATAAAGATGATATTCGAAAAAAAATATCTATAGACGGAGAAGATATAATAGATGATTTTGTAAGCAGATTAAAAATACACTTTGGTCCTAAATTGGATGAGTTAAAAAACAACAACCTGAGTCTGTTAAAAGAGAAAGATTTTGAAGAATCGATTATAGATACTGTTATATATCCAAGTGCGATGGCGATTGTTCATGAGCTAAGTATAAAACACAAAATTAAGGAAAGAGAAATACGCATAAGTGATTTCTGGGACAGACTAAGAAATATAGACAGTACTATACTACATAAGTATACAAAACGCTTAAAAAATTATAATGATATTTTAAAAGCAAAAAGAAAGTATCTTAGAAATAATTTAAAAGTTAATACTCGTACAAGGTGCTTTGTACTTGATGAAAATTCTTTTGAAGATTATGAAAACACATGCGTTGGTTTTATCAAAGAATTTTTAGATAATTATCAAAAGAAACCAACAAAACTTCATATTAATGGTTATATTCCAACTTTTGTTGTTTATGCAACGATAGAAGAATTTGAAAATATACTTGAAAATCTTTCAAGTAAAGGAATAACTGCTAATTGTGGCTTTACAATAAATCCAAATAATTGGAAAGAAGAAAAATTTTTTGCAACTCCAATGGTAAATATAAAAGAGAAGCAACTTCAATTTAATATTCGGTTGTTATATTTAAACGAAAAAAATGAAAACGAAATGAAAACGTATATTGCAAAACACTCTCCAGATGACTTATATATTATAAATACAAATAAATTTTCTGATATCGAAATAAGTGGTAATAAAGAGATGTTAAATGTTAATAATGTTAAAGAACTTAAATATCTTTTGAATATGGTAGGTGATTATGAATAAAGAAAATGCTATTGGGCAAGTATACGCAAGTGAAATTAATCAGATTATTGTCCGCTCTGATGATTTAAAAAAAATTGAAGATGTGAAAAACAAATTGAGTATTGGAAATTTAATTAAAATTAGCGATGGAAATTGTAATGACCATATTATTGCAATAATTCAAAATATGAAAATTGTAGATAGTAATGATGACTCTACATGTAAAATGGATATTATATGCCAACCCATAGGAACTTATACAGAAGACGGATTTCAACGAGGAATAAAAAACATGCCGTTACCTTGTGAAGAAGCATTTCCAGTAAATGCAGACCTATTGAAAACAATATTTGAAGATAATAATGTTTTTAATTTTCAAATTGGATATTTAGCCCAAAATAACAATATTAAAGCTATGGTAGATGGAGATAAACTTTTTAGTAAACATATAGCAGTCGTTGGGTCAACAGGAGCTGGGAAATCTTGTGTGGTATCAAAACTATTGCAAGAGGCAGTAGGTTTTGATGAGGGGCTCAATAAAAATAAAGAAGCTCAAAAGAATTCTCATATTATAATTTTTGATATCCACTCAGAATACGCAAATGCATTTAAATTAATGGAAAGTGAAAAATTCAATCTTAATTTACTTAGTATTGACAATCTTAAGCTACCATATTGGTTAATGAATTCAGAAGAATTAGAAGATATGTTTATTGAAAGTAATGACCAAAATAGTTATAATCAGGTTTCACAATTTAAAAGTGCAGTAATCAAGAATAAAATTCTTAAGAATAAGAACTCCAATGTTAATTACGATACTCCAGTTGAATTTAATATACAAGAAGTAAAGAATTATCTAGAAAATCTTAATAGAGAGCGTGTCGATAAAAAAGATAAAAAAACTCCAATATTGGATGATGATACAAAAGTTGAAGACAGGTATGAAAAATACTTTTCTCAAGTATTTGAATTTAAGCAAAGTGATACAAATAATGGTCCATACAGTGGGGATTTTGCAAGATTTGTTACAAGACTAGAAACTCGATTAGCTGATGATAGACTCAAATTCCTTTTATCACCCGAAAAAGATGACGGTTCCTCTTTTCATTCTAACGATTTTCAAGATATTCTTAAACAGTTTATTGGTTATGTTGATGACAATAAATCAAATATAACAATTATAGATTTAAGCGGTATTCCATTTGAAGTTTTAAGTACAACAATTAGTCTTATTTCGCGTATTGTATTTGATTTTGCATTTAATTATTCAAAACTAAAACATACACAATGTGAAACAAATGATATTCCAATAATGTTAGTTTGTGAAGAAGCACATAATTATATTCCAAAATCAAATGAATCTCAGTACAAATCTTCAAAGAAATCTATTGAACGGATTGCAAAAGAAGGTCGTAAATATGGACTTAGTCTTATGGTTGTAAGTCAAAGACCATCAGAAGTATCAGAAACAATCATGGCTCAATGTAATAATTTTATAGCATTAAGATTAAATAATACTAATGACCAAAGTTATGTAAAAAATCTATTACCTGATAATATTGGTTCTATTTGTGAAACATTACCTTCATTAAATCCTGGAGAGGCTTTAATTGTTGGAGATGCAGCCTTATTACCATCGGTTGTACAATTTAAAATGCCACATCCTAGACCTAAATCTGAAACAATTAATTTCCGTTCTGAGTGGGAGAAAAATTGGCAAGAAATTATTTTTGAAGAAGTAATAAAAAAATGGAGAAAAGAAACCACAACTTAAATATTATTATGCTACAATAGTCTACATGACAGAACGTACAACGGCATTGGAAGTCTATTTTTACGCAACAAGTTCAGGGAATGAACCTGTTCGTGAATGGTTAAAAGAACTACCTAAAGAAGATAAAAAGACTATCGGTTATGATATTAAAACAGTTCAATATGGTTATCCAATCGGTATGCCATTAACTCGTATTTTGCATGGTACAGACGGATTAGAAGAAGTTCGTTGTAAACTTTCTAATGGCATTGCAAGAATTATTTTTTATGTAGAAGACGATACAATGGTACTTTTGCACGCATTTATCAAGAAAACACAAAAGACACCACAAAAAGATTTAGATATTGCTATTAAACGCTACAAAGATTTATGCAAAAGATAGAACAATTCGTTTACCTAAGTATTTAGCAACTTTTTCAATTGTATTTAACGTAATTGAGGTATTTTCGGGGTCTAAAATACGGCAAATTGCAGTTCTTGAAGTTTCAAGTTCTTTTGCAAGACGATTAACTGACATATTATCAGCTAGCATTTTTTGCTCCAAAGCATAAGCAATAATTCTTTTTATCGCAACAGCCTCTGACTCTTGAAGTATTTCTTCTTCTTCAAGAAAACTATCAAAACTAGAACCAATATGTTTTTTATCAATCATAATTATTTCCTTACTAAAATCTTATATTTATATTGTACTATTTTTGGTGCAATATTTCAACCCTTAAATTACAAGAATTTAAAAACTTAATTTAAAAATTTTTAATTTTCTCTAAGTATTTTTAATTACCAAATTACAAATTAGAAAAATAACCTTGAAATATAATAAGTATAATCCTTTTAGTTGTAATAAATTTGTGTTTTTCTGTAATTAAATGTAACAAAAGCTTTTTCAGAAGTATGTACGAGTGAAATTATAAGATTTATAATAATAAAAATGGCTAAAACTCTAGGTTTTAAGCACTTTCTAGTAGATTTTATAAGTTGCTAAATTCAGAATAATCGAGATTAAACGAAAACGGTATTTTAAATATAAATATATATAAATCATCAAAAAGTTTAACAGAAGTCAATCTGAATTCTCTCAGTATAAAAGAGGTACATGTTATGGATAAAAAAGATTACATTAAAGAATTTACATCAAAATTGAGTAACTTAGACCGTTCGAGAAGTATTTCAACTGTCTTTAATGACTTTTTGACTTTGATTTGTTGCTCCTTAGCACAAACAGTCTATCGAAGTGATAACTTAGAGCAAAAATATTTGAATATAATCAAAACTTATACAAACGAGCAAGCAGAAGAATTTTAAAAACTGCTTGCTTTTTTAGTTCTCGGATTAGAACAAGCACCTCAAGATTTTTTAGGGCAAGTCTTTATGTCTTTAAACTTAGGTAGTCAAGCTAATGGTCAGTATTTTACACCATATTCAGTTAGTAAGTTTATGGCAGAGATAAATTTTGCAGAAATTGAAAGTTTTCAGAGTAATCAACTTATAACTCTTTCAGAACCTTGTTGTGGCAGTGGTGCATTGATTATTGCATTTGCTCAAACTCTTAAAGAGCATAATATAAACTATCAACAAAAATTGTTTGTCGAAGCAATAGATATATCTGAAATGTGCTTTAAAATGACATATATTCAACTCTCATTACTTGGCATTCCTGCAAAAGTAGTTCAACAATGACAAGAAAAAGCGTATAGATGAGAATGCTTTTTGGAGTTACTGTCAAAATCATAAACGATTTCGAGGAACTCATTCGACAAGACTTGGGGAAGAAAACAAATCTTCTTATGCAATGGATTTTGACATAACTGGAATGGAAGAATTTGCAGAATTCGGCACTGTAATCCAACCAATGAGTTACGATGATTTAGTTGAAGGAATGAAACGTAATATGCCGTAATTATTTAAAATTACACCTGAAAGGTAACCCTGTGTTATCTTTCAGGGTTATTTTGAGCTGCTGTAATTTTGTAATTAAAAAATATAAATAAAAAATTTTAAAAGGAGAAGAAATGACACAATTTTATACATTTAAAGAGTTTTGCCAAATATTAAAGGCAAATCCAAATACGGTAAAAACATGGAAAAGGAGAGGGGATTTACCTAAAAAACTTTTCTTCAAAATAGGTGGAACACTTTATGTGTTCAAAGATGATTTTGAAAAATGGGTAAAAGAAAAACAAGCTTGGGAAGGAGATTACTATGGCAATTTATAAGAAGAATGAAAAATGGTACTATCAATTTATGCTCAATGGAGAAAGAAAGCACGGGCTTTGCCCTGGTGCTTCTGATAAGAAAGAAGCAGAGCAATACGAATCTACAATTAAGTTTAGACTTGTACAACAACAAAATGGAGTCATCCCAAGAGAAGAAAAGAATGTAAAGCTTTCAAAACTAATAAATTTATATGAGAGTTATGCAAAAAACAACAAACGGAGCTATAACAGGGATATTTACACTTTAACTCTAATTGCAAATTTCTTTGGGCAAAGTCGTATTGTTCAGAAAATTACACCTAAACGAGTGGAAGATTTTAAAGAGTATCTAATAACAATACGGAAGGTTAAAAACTCTACAATTAACAAGTATTTAAGAGTATTAAGTAAAATGTTTAATCTTGGAATAGATAATGAAATAATAAGTAAAAACCCTGTATCAAAAGTTGTTAAATTAAAAGAGGATAACCACAAAATTAGATATCTTACTCTAAAAGAAGAAAAAAGATTATTCAATGAGATTGAACGCGGTTATGAGGTTTTAGATAAAAATACAAGAACAAAGAAAATATCATACCCTTATCTGTATTTAAAACCTATCGTTACAGTTGCCCTTCAAACAGGAATGAGAAAAGGTGAAATTTTAAATCTAGAATGGGATAATATCAACTTTGAGTATGGTTTTATAGATTTATTAAAAACAATAACGAATAGACCAAGGAAAATTCCATTATCAAAAGAACTCAAAGAGCTTTTTTATAAAATGGAAAGAATATCAAAATATGTTTTTACAAATCCAAAAACAGGAATAGCATTTAAGGATATTACAAAATCATTTAAAGTAGTTTTAGAAAAAGCAAAAATTGAAAACTTTAGATTTCATGATTTAAGACATACCGTCGCAACAAGATTAGTTGAGAAAAATATGGATTTATCTGTTGTTAAAGATATATTAGGGCATTCAAAAATAACAACAACTCAACGATATGCACATCCAGTCCCTCAGCGAAAACTTGATGCGGTTGAAATTCTTAGTTCTTATTCAAAGTAAGCTCTCTTAATTGAGAACTTTAATTTTTTTATATTCACATGTTTACGATTCAGTTTCACGGTTTTGTGTTTAAGTTTTAAAACATTAATTACACACGGATTACCCACAAAAAATAAACAATAAAAAAGAGAGTTTCAAGACTCTCTTTTTTATGGAGCGGGAGACGAGGCTCGAACTCGCGACATCCTCCTTGGCAAGGAGGCATTCTACCACTGAATTACCCCCGCTTATTTGGGTTACCTTTTAATCATACATGCTAAATTTTAGATTTCAAGCACTTTTTTAAAATTTTTTATAAAGTTTTATTTATCAATTTAATAAAAGTTCCTAAAATAAAGAACCAGCTTGATTAAACCGGTTCTTTTAAATTTGTATCCATTGATTTTATTGAAATTCCAATTCGTTCTCCAAATCGTTTATTCAACATGTTTACTAAGTCGTTTGAAGAATTTACCCAGAACATTGATGAAGCTAAAATCTTTACATCTCCTGTTAAATCTGGAAGTTTTAGCATTACTGGGTCGGAACCAGAAAATTTGCATAACATTTGCTTCATTAACATCAACTCTTCAAATTTTAATTCGTCTTTCAACTCAATGGTGAAAATATTTGAATTATCTACTGGTTTAACAGTGTCAACCAAAATAATTGGTGGATCGTCATCGCTACGCCTACTTACTTTTCCTGATACAATAATTCTTTGCTCATTTTGCAAGAAGTCATTGTATTCCGCAATTTTTGAATTGAAAGCTAAAGTATCAATTTTTCCTGTTAAATCTTCAATTGTTACAAATCGAACAAATTTTGTAGGGTCATTTCTAGTTGGAATTTGTTTCGTTGCTGTTACTAATCCACAAATAGTTACGACTTTATCATTCGGAATATCTGGAATTTGTGAGATTTTGTGAGTCATTAAGAATGGTAACTTGTCTCTAATTGTAGATAATGGGTGGCTTGTTACATAAAATCCCAAGAATTCTTTTTCAAAAATTTGAATTTGTCTTGCATCATATTCTTCATCTGAGCCAGAAAGATGAAATTTCGCATCTTCAACTGAGGCGGTATCTCCTAGCATGTCAAACAAACTTCCTTGACCTGATTCTTTTTCTTTAGCCTCTTTAGAAGCTGTTGAAGTGATGTATTCAAGGTTCTCCATTAGTTGTTTACGGCTTTTTTCAATTGTGGAAAAAGCTCCAGCCTTAATCAATCCTTCTAACGCTCTTTTATTCGCACATTTTACATCTACTCTTTTAATAAAATCATAAATTGATTTGAAATCACCGTTTGCTTCACGTTCTTTGATGATTTCTTCAATTACACCTTCTCCAACTTGTTTGATTGAAGCAAGCCCGAATCTGATGTTTTTACCATCTGGTGCGTATTCAAGATAAGATTTGTTTATATCTGGAGGAAGCACTTTGATTCCGTATTTCAAGGCTTCTTCAATATAAGCTTGAGTTTTTTCTTGGTCTCCAGCAACACTTGATAATAATGATGATAAGTATTCAACTGGATAATGGCATTTCAAGAAAGCTGTTTGATATGCAACGAATGCGTAAGCAGATGAGTGAGCTCTGTTGAAACAGTATGAAGCGAAGTTTTGAATTTGTTCAAATAAAGTTTTTGCATCTTCTGCTTTCATACCATATTTTGCAGATCCTTCAATAAGTTTATCTTCCTGAGCTGCCATAGCCGCAGGGTCTTTGTGACCCATCATACGACGAACCATGTCTGCTTGACCTAAAGAATAATCCGCCATTTCTTGGAAAATCTGCATGATTTGCTCTTGGTAAACCATTGTTCCATAGGTGTCTTTTAAAACTTTTTCAAGTCGTGGGTGTGGATAAGTAATTTCTTGTCGTCCGTGTTTTCTATCTACGAAAACATCAACCATGCCAGAACCTAACGGACCTGGACGAAATAGTGCTACTAAAGCTCCTAAATCTTCAAATACGTCGGGTTGTAGTTTTTTTACAAGGTTTGTCATCCCTTGGGATTCTAACTGGAATACACCAACTGTTTCACCTCGAATTAGCATATCATATGTTGGTTTATCATCCAGTGGAATATGGTTGATATCTAAATCAATACCCTGACATTTTTTAATTAGTTTTACAGTTTTAGAAATCATTGTAAGGTTACGAAGCCCCAAAAAGTCCATCTTCAGAAGCTTCATTTTTTCTAAAATTTCTCGGTGGTATTGTGTTACAACAACTCCGTCTTTTCCGTGCTGTACAGGAACAATTTCATCCAGAGGTTTATATGAAATGATTACCCCAGCTGCGTGCATGCCAGTTGCGTTTTTCAGACCTTCTACGTGAAGTGCGGTATCAACCAATCTTTTAACTTCTGGGTCACTATCGTATAGTGTTTTTAATTCCATTCCATCTTGCAAAGAGTCGGAAATTTTTGCCCCAGGGTCGCCAGAAATAAGGTCTGAAAGTTGTTTACTTCTTGCGTATGGAATATCAAATACACGTGCAACACTTTTCATTGCGTTACGAGCAGCCAGAGTGTTAAAGGTAATAATCTGACAAACTTTATCTGCTCCGTATTTTTCTACAACGTAATCAATAACTTTCCCACGTTTTTCAATACAAAAGTCCGTATCAATATCGGGCATACTGAAACGTTCTGGGTTCAAAAATCTTTCAAACAATAGGTTGTGTTCTATCGGGTCCAAATCTGTAATATCAAGGGCATACGCAACTAGTGAACCTGCGGCAGATCCTCTCCCTGGGCCGACTGGAATATCGTGAGTTTTTGCGTAGTGGATAAAATCCCATGTAATCAAAAAGTATGCAGAGAATCCCATTTGTTCAATTACACCCAATTCGTACTTCGCACGTTCTTGGAGTTTTGGATCAATTTCTTCTTGGTGATATTTTCTTCTAATCCCTTGATATACAAGTTTTTCTAAGTATGTATCTGTTGTAAATCCTTCAGGAACAGGGAAATCTGGTAGAGGGGCTTTCCATTCTACTGTAATATGACATTTTTTAGAAATTTCTACCGTGTTTTTAATACATTCATCAAATGTTTCGCTGTCTAGCCATTTGAAAGAATCTCTTAATTCCGAAACCGTTTTTACATAGAATTCATTATTAGGAAAATGGAATCTATTTGTATCTGATTTTGAAGATTTTGTCTGCATACACAAAAGGGTATCATGCCAGTCTGCATCTTCTTTTTTCAAATAGTGGGAGTCGTTTGTGATAATCATTTTAATATCAAGTTCTTTGGCAATACGTATCAAATCTGGGTTTGTACGTTTTTGTTCTTCAAGCCCGTGGTCTTGTAACTCAATATAATAATCTTCTCCAAATAAATCTTTAAATCTTTTAGCAGTAGCCTTTGCTTTTTCGTAATCACCTTTCAATAGGTTTTGGAGTACTTCGCCACCTAAACAAGCAGAAGAGCAAATCAATCCTTCGTGATATTGTTCAAGAAGTTCCCAGTTGATACGAGGTTTCATATAAAAACCTTCAATGTGAGCTTTTGAAGCTAGTTTAACAATGTTTTTATATCCTTGGTTATTTTTTACAAGTAAAACTAAGTGGTATCTAGGATTGTGACTAGGGTTGCGTTCTGAAATATCCCCATCGTGTACATAAAATTCACAACCAACTATTGGGTTAACTAATTTGGGTTTGTAATTGGGGTCTTGTTCGGCTTTTTCTCTTTCTTTTGAATTGTTTTTATCCGCATCTATATACAAATCCATTGCACCATACATAACCCCGTGATCTGTTACGGCAACACCAGGCATGTTGTTTTCTGCACAAAATTTAACTAAATCCCCTATCCTAATTGCTCCATCAAGTAAAGAATACTCTGTGTGTAAGTGGAGTGGAACATATTCTTGATTAACATCTACCATAATTCGTCCATCATATCATGCAAATAATTTGAAAAAAATAATATATTAAATTTAATTAATGGAAAATTAAAACCGCAATTATAGCCGCAAAAAATAGTGGAATATTGTAGTGCAAGAATGTTGGAATACAAGTATCCCAGACGTGGTTATGTTGTCCATCTGCATTTAAACCTGCTGTTGGACCAAGTGTGGTGTCTGAAGCTGGAGAACCCGCATCTCCGAGTGCCGCAGCAGCAGACAAAACAATTATCATTGAAGGAATACTGAACCCTAATTTTAAGCAAATTGGAATATATAAAACTGCTAAAATTGGTATTGTTCCAAAAGAAGTGCCTATGCCCATTGTAATAAATAAACCAACAAAAAGCATTAAAATAGTTGCAGTTATTTTACTTGAACCCATAAATGGAGTGATTGCGTTAACCAATGCATCAACTCCGCCAGTTGCTTTCATTACAGAAGCAAATCCAGCCGCAACCAGCATTACGAATGCAACATAACCCATCAATCCGACACCTTCGTTAATTAATTTGTCCATTTTGTCGTGATCAATTGCTTTAAATCCAAAAATTACTGCTAAACCGACTAATGCCCCTAAAGGTAATGAATTTGTCCATAATTGAACGGTTAGAGTTATAATTGCGGCAATTAGAGTAATATAGTGGTTTTTATTTAATTTTAAATCTTCAATTTTTGCTTCGTCTTTAATTATAATATTTTCGTATTCTCTTGGTTTTCTGAAAGAAATAAAAATAGCTACTAAAAATCCAACAAATAAGCACGCTCCAATTATCCAGTTGTATTTCCAAATATCACTTTTTATTACTTCAACTCCATTTTGCATCATGTTTTCTGCAATTAATCCTTGGAAAATCAATCCAAAACCTGCAGGGATTGCAATATATGGAGCTTCTAATCCAAAAGCTAGACCACAAGCAACAGCTCGTCTATCAATTTTTAATTTATTCATCAAACCTAATAATGGAGGAACTAGAATTGGGATGAACGCAATATGAACAGGAATTAAATTTTGTGATAAAATAGCAATTCCTGTTAAAATAAATATCAGCATATATTTTTTCGATTTAATAATTCTCGAAATTTTGGTTGCTAAAATTGGTGCAAGACCTGTGTGTGTCATAGATGCCGCAAATGCTCCCAATAAAATATAGCTCAATGCGGTTTCAGAATTGTCCCCCATTCCGTGAATAAAAATATCCATCACTTCTGACAATCCTATATGCCCGACAAGGCCACCTACAACAGATGAAATTATTAGTGCAAGTAAAACATTTATTCTGCATAAACATAATATACATAATAAAATTACAGCTATTATTATTGGATTTGTTAGAAGTGATAACATTATTATTTCCTTAATTATTCTATTATTCTATTGCAAAAATCATTTTCAGATATTGCTTTCCCTGTAATTTCTAAAATTAAATCGCTATCTTCTTTAGATGAACCATATTTGAATAATTTATCGTTCAAATAATCAGAAGTTTTTGAATTTTTAGAAATTTCACCTAATTCAGTTTTCATTGCATTGTAAAGTTGTGCTTTAATTAAACCAGCTCTAAAATAGTTTTGATAATATCCTGGATGAGATAGGTAGTGCGGAATAGTTGCCCATTCGTTATTAGATTCAGTTTCATCTCCACGGTGAAGATATTTTATTTTCAAATCTCTCCATAAGCTTTTCAAATCTCTTTCTGGATTTTTGTACATTTCTCTTTCAAATTCAATAATTTGAAGAGAACGATTAACAAATCTTGCATCATCTTTTTTTAGTTCCGCTTTGAATTTGTCTAAAACATCTTGAGGTACAAGACGAGATAAAATATTTTCAGTTTTTGGCAAATCGCCCATCATCATCGCAACGGCTTCTGTCATTGCAGAAGAAGATGGTTCTTGTTCTAGAAATGGTAGGTTTATATCTAGCCCAATATCATAAACGCAATGTCCAAGTTCATGCAAAATGGTATCTAAGCTATTTGTGTTGTTGGTCAAGTTTGCAAGAATTCTTGCATCTTTTGCTGGTTTTATGCAAAAAGCAAAACCGTGAGTGTTTTTATTTTTTCTTGGGAATAAGTCTAAAGTTATCCCCATACTATCGACATCAAAGCCCATTTGTTTATAAACATCTTTTGCAATATCAACAACTTGTTCTTTTGTTGTTAAATACTCGGTAACCGTTTTTTCGGGAGTATTATCCGTTATCAATCCGTAGTGATAATCTTTTAATTCTTCTGGTTTAACTCCAAAACTTTTTGCAAGTTCTGCTTTCCTTTCTTCATCAAATTCTATTGATTTAGTTTCAATTTTTGAAGAAACTCCATTTAATAAAGCATCTAGTTCTTTTGGGGTTATGTCATAAGAATCTTCAATCATATAATCAAAATAAGTGTCATATCCTTTTGTTTTAGCATAAGCATTACGCATTTTTACAAATTCAACTAAATCATCTGCAATTTCGTCTCCAGATTTGATATTTGCGTCGTAGGCTTTTTTACGGATTTCTGGATTGTGTTCTTTTTCTAAAATCACCATAATCTCTGCTTTAGAAATAGCTTTTCCATCAATTTCCATAACATAAGAATTGAATTTTGAGGCTATTTCATTCTCTTTATCTCGAAGTGCTTTTAATTCATTTCCAGATTCTATTTCATTGTAAAAAGCTTTAACTAAATCTTTTAATTGTTTTGCTAAATGTTTATCCTCTAAGCCTTCTTTTTGAATGGCTTTTAATGATTTATACATTTGTTCATCTTTGAATAAATTACTCATTTGTTCTTGTGATTGAGTATATTTTTTTAGATTTTCTTCTGTGGAGTTTGTGTAAAAATTCCAACCAGCGAGTTCTGAATTATATAAAGTAGGTTCATACTTCTTTGTAAATTCTTCTCTTAATTTAAGATATTGTTCTTTTGTATTCATAAATATTCACCTCTTTTTACGAAAATTATTTTACATTTATATCAAAACAAGGATACGCTTTTGAACAACCTTCTAATCTTTGGAGTTTGATGTTAATATTATTATCTTTAAGTATAAATTG
Organism: Candidatus Gastranaerophilales bacterium HUM_1; assembly: GCA_002103105.1. Taxonomy (GTDB): domain Bacteria; phylum Cyanobacteriota; class Vampirovibrionia; order Gastranaerophilales; family Gastranaerophilaceae; genus Zag111. The sequence goes on along the minus strand of DAAY01000008.1, from coordinate 224,520 downwards.
GTCTGAAAAATTACCTATCTCCATCTTTTTGCTATCATTTGGAACGATATAATATTTGTAAAAATTGTCGCCAATATCATTTATTACTGCAAATTTATTATGGCGTTTAGAATATGGTATTGAAACAGTAGATTTTTTTAGGTCTGAAACGTAAATAAAATCATAGCCTTTCAAAATTGTTTTTATTTCATCTTTAGAAAGTTTTCTTGGCACAAATTTTACACCATTGAAAATAATTTCATAATATTCAAAAGTTCTAGGGTAATATGAGTAAAGCTTTTTGCCTTTTAGAAATTCTTGGCTACCTTCTCCAACCCAAACATCTTCTTTAGGAACTTGGGCATTACCAGTGATTAAATTATAAGAAGTATAACCTCCATTTCCTTCTGGTGCTTGAACTTGTAGAATTATCTCATTTTTTGATTGTTCATCGTCAGTTTTTTGATATTCTCTCCACTGATATTTGTTCATATTATAAGTCCAAACTTTTTGCCCTATTTTGGTTGGTAACATTTCTCTTTCTTTTTTTTCTTGAGCTTCGTCAGAAAGCACTATAAGCCAACCTAAAAATCCAATTATAATAAAACAAATAATTGCTGCAATAATATATTTTTTATTCATAAAAGCACCGAACTCCTTATTTTTTCATCTAATAACATAACATAAAAATAACAATTGCATTATATATATAACCATCAATAATTACCCATATGGCTAATAGAGAAAAATAAGTGAAAAAGATTTAATATAATTAATCTTTTTCATACTTCCAGCTATTCTTAATTCCAACGAGCCTTGATATTTTTTGAGGCTCTTTTTTTTAATTTGACTAATTAAAAAAGGAGGTAATAATGTTAGCAGATGTCTCTTTTACTGAACTATATTCCTGCTATTACTCCTTTTAGCAGGACTTTTTTTATTCAAAAATCCGAAGTCCATTTTTGAACTTCGGATTTTATAGGAATTATTTTGGAGGAGGGGTTAAAAGTATATATTTATAAGTTCTAGCCTTTTCCGCCAGTTACGAAGGCTAATACTGCTGACAATCCAGCGGCTGCAAGTCCGACAATTGTTCCGACTTTACCAGAATGAGACAATTTACCTGCAAGAGCTCCGAGAGCTGCACCTGCTGTTCCCGCACCAAGAACTTTACCGCATCCTTGAGATACTTTTTCAGATGTTCCCACTGGTTGACCTGTTATTGCAGAAATGTTGTCCTCTGCTGATGTTCTGTATGTTGCACTGAATGTCAAAGATTGTAATAAACCTTGTGTAAATGAACTATGTCCATTATCTCGTAAGTCTTGGATTAGAGATTTACCTGTCATTTGTTCATAAAGACTTAATGCTCTGTATTCAACTTCTTTTCCAGAGCCTTCTCCATATGCTGCTCCGACACTTTGTACATATGCTTTAAATGCCGCTGGAACTTGATCTTGTTCATTTTGTTTAATCTTATCTCTAAGAACTGCGGCTGCATCTTTGATTCCTTCTAGAGATGCGTTAATTCTTAAATCTGCATTACGTTGCATATTTTGTTGATCGACATTGTAGTCTATGTAAAATTTTTGATAATCTTTCATGTTATTGAAATATGATTTTGGGTCGTAACCTGTGACACCTCCTCCAGCCATGGGCATTGGCATCATTCCCATACCAAAACCTCCGTAGCCTGAGCCATCAAAGATACTTCCTCCCATTGCTAATGGTGAATTGTAAGTCATATCAATTTCATCAAAACCATCCATAGCATACGGGTTGTATTGAAATGCACCTACCAGAGGAGCACTGTTAATTGAGCCTACGTTGCTTGACATACTAAACCTCCAAAATAAAATTAACCTTTTTTAACCTACCTTACTTATATAAACAATTTCTGTTTTAAATAATTGCTTCTATAAAAACTTTTGTTACATTTCTGTTACATTATTTGGTTGATGTTATTTTGTCAGAGTTTTATTATCATATCTTTGTATGTGAATAAATATCAAAGGGCTTTGATTTGAAAAAGTTTTTATCAGGATTATTTTCATTGTTTGTTCTTGCCGCAATTGGTGTTGCGGTATATTTCAATCAAGAAGTTGTAAAAATTCAGGCATACAAAGTTAAGGGTATGTATTATGTCTATAAAGGGGATAAGGCATATCACGATATGCGAATGCAAAAAGCTATTGGGTATTATAATACTGCATTAAAGTATTATCCTCAGCATTATAGTGCTTGGTATAATCTTGGTAATATATATGTTGCATATGAGGATTATTATTCTGCATTATACGCATATTCTCAAGCATTTAAGTACAATCCAAATATGATGATTGCAAGAATGAACTATGGAATTGTTGCATCTGAAAAGTTGGGAGATTTTGATTCTGCAATCAAACAGTATGAACAAATAATTAAAACTAAACGCCATTTGTTAGAAATTCCATATATTTACAACAATAAAATAAGTTCAAAAGAAAATAAAGCGATTGCATATTATAATATGGGGTATTCCTATCGAATGAAATCTCTTTATGCAAATGATGATTGGGAATGGCAAAGACGTTATTTGGCAAAAGCGATAAAAGCTTATCAAAAATCTTTAGAAATTAATCCAAAAAGTTATGATACATTGTTTAACTTAGGTTTGGCATACCAAATTTCTGGAAATTATGAAGGAGCGGGAAAGTGTTATTGTCAAGCAATATCAAATGCACCGATGAATTATGAAGCTCATTACAATTTAGCTGTTCTGTTGAGAAAACTTAGACATTACAACGAGGCTTATGAAGAAATTGAAAAAGCTTCAACTTTGATTTCTGCACTTGGAGAAAATTCTTCAACTCAACAATATGCTGCAATTGTGATGAATGATATTATGCGAAATGTTTATTTTAATGAGGAATACAAAAGTTACCTCAGAACGATAATGGATGAAGAAAAATCTAAAAATAAACAGCATATGGCAAAGAATAAAAAAGATATTGCAACAAAAGAAACTAAAGAAGATAAAGAAAATGGCACAGTTACAACCACTCAAGTAAATATTGTAAATGGGAAAGTTGTTGCGACAGAAGAACTCGATAAGGCAATATTGGATAATTTCGGGAAATGCCCTTCAATGCACTATTTTGAACCTCAAGAAGAAGATTATTAATTTTCAATTCATTTATAGCAAAAAATATTTTTTTTACGTTTTTTGTTTTCAACATGAATATTCAAAGTGTAGGTTTATATAGTTTATTTAGTACTCAAAATCCACAATTGAGAAGAGATAATTGCGTTCATGTTCCAATGAATAAAAAAATATTGCAATGTGATACTGTAACGTTTACGAGTGTTGCAAAATCTGAACCGTTGAAGAAGTTGTTAAAATTTGGAATTCCTGATTTTTACTCAGACATTGTTCTTGTGGATACTAAAGATTTAGAGCTATTATTAGAACATAAAGTGTTTTCTAAACCGATAAGAAATATTGTTCGAATTCTTAAACCTTATGAAAAATCATTATTCCCAATAGAAAAACAGGTTTATAGATTGATGAAGAGAACAGCTCGAACAAATCCAAAGATGTATTTGGATGAATTTTTGCATAAATTAGTCCCTCATCATAGTAAAATTCTTCTTGAACAACAACGCCCAGTGTTTGAAAAACTTTCTACCCTTGCTCTTCAAATGCCAAAAGAACAGATTGTTCAATATAATAAATTGATTGATGTTACTAATAAAAAACTCATCAATGAACCAGTAATTGTTCCTTTCAGTAAGAAAGAACTTTTGTATAAGTTAAAACGAATTAAAGAAAGAATAGCTCAAAAAGATAATTTTAAAGAAGTAAGCGATATTGAAAAGATTATCAAAAAAGTTGAATTTTTTGAAGATGATATGGGTAAAGCTAAAAAGCCGACAAATAAAGAACTTAAACAGTTTTATAAAACATTTATATATTTTGAAAATTCAAGTTTGCAAAAAGATAAAGATATGGTGGATTTATTCAATGCAACCAAAGCTCGTTTGCATAGAGTTCCTTTTGAAGAAAAATTTAAAAGAAAAGGTTTTATCCATGATTTGGAAAAAATTGTAGGACAATTACAAGATACAAAACTTGCCCATAAGATGATACAAACTGCAAGAGAACTACCTACGTCTAAAAATAGTTTATCAGCCTTTGTTGTAAAAGAAGCAAATAGATCTTCTTCTCAAATTGGATACGATTTACTTGCAGATTCTGTTGGGTCTGCTGATCATTTGGTTGCAGCAAAAGCTGGAGGGGATAGTGATATATATAATTATGTTTTAGCCTCAAGAAGATATAATTCAGAAAGAGCACATAGCAAACTTTCTACTATTATTGAAAAAGATCCTAACGTCAGGGTATATAGTCAAAATCAAATAGATAGATTGATAGAGTTAGCCAATAGTGGGATATTTAAAATGTGTGAATTAAGTACATCATATATTTTATCTGTCGCAAGAAGAATAAAAAAATTGTCACCTTCAAATGACCCTTTAAATCTTGATACAAATAAGTTAAAATATTAATAGGAAGATTATGAGAATATTTGCAATAGGCCCTAATTATTACAACTTAAATTTAGACAAGAACAAGCCCAAAACAGGAGATTTGAAAAATATGGATTCCGAAATGGCAACATATATCAACGACTTGTCAGGCATGCCATATGTCATGCCAATAACCTTCACGGGCTTTGCACATTCTTCAAAATTACGGGCATTATTTGCTTACAAACTTCCTTGCATGTACACAGGAATTCCAATGTTAGACCCTAAAATGATTACACGGTTGAGTTCAAAAGGAATTTTATATGGTCCATCAAAAGATATTTTACAAGTTTTTGAAAGAAATAAAGAGTGTTTTGTCGATAATGAATCAAAAATTATTGCACTCTTACAGGAAAGATCAAAGATTCATCCAGAAATGAATTTGAAGGAACTCTTAGAAGAGATTGAACCATATCACAGGAAAATTTTGCGAAAAAAACAAGCTCCGATTTTTATGGAATTGACTAATATCGTGAATAAAAAACTTCCTCATGACTATCAGCAAAAGTTTCAGAGTTTAATGGTTGAAACTGACAAAAAATTGAATGACCAACCGATTTATATTCCTTTTTCTGCAAATGAATTCAAGTATAAATTAGCGAAGGCTAGAAATATACTTGCAAATGGTGCTGACATAAAAACACGAAAAGCTCTAAATTCTATAATGAAAGAATCTAAAAAGTTATCAACTGTAACAAATGATTCTACAATACCCAACCAACAAAAAGTTTTAGCTTCAATTGAGCATATTTTGCAAAAATCACCGCTTGCAGAAGATGGTGAGTTGAATAACTTGCTCGAAATTTCTAAATTGAGATTATCTCAAAAAAAGGTTGTAATACCATTTTCAAGAAAATCATTTTTATATGATTTAGGAAAGATGCTAGAAACATTGCCAGATCATCATCTTAAAAAGGAATTAATTGGAATTGCAAATAAACTTCCAACATCAGAACAATGTTTGTCTGCTTATGTGTTGAAATTATGTTCAGAACCTTCTGATAAAATTGCTCTAAAATTAATGTGGCCATCAGTCGCTTCAGTTGAACACATCAAACCTCGCTCTGAGGGAGGAGAAAATGAACTTGCAAACTATGGGGTCGCAAGAGCAAAAATCAATTCTTCCAGAAAAAGTATTCCTCTTGATGAGTGGGTTGTTCTTCATCCTGAAGTGAAACAAAATTGTCAAAAATATTTGGATAAGTTAATTGACTTATATCAAGCTGGTATTTTTCAAAAGCATAATATTAGTCCTGATTATATGATGGATTTTGCAGATACTGTTAAAGAACAGTCTAAAGGTAAAATTCAATTAGATATATCAAGATTATTTGAATATTAAACAAAATAAAAAGGCGGTAGTGATGTTACCGCCTATTAACCAGATTTACACTATGTAAGTGTTCAGAAAGGATCTTTTTTATTCTCCCAAGTTTAAGTGAGAGAATTGTACAATCTTGTTTTTGCCACGTTTTTTAGCATTATACAATGCGTGTTCGGCATAACGAATGATTGTATTCGCATCTTCCTCTGTATCAGGGATACAAGGGAATGTAGAAATTCCGCCAGAAATAGTGATTGGATGACGTTCTTCTTCTCCAGCTGGAATGAATTCCATTTTTTCAATATCTTTTCTAAATCTTTCTGCAAACAAGAAGGCATTATCTTCTGAAGTGTTAGGAAGAACTACGATGAATTCTTCATCTCCATAACGAGTGATAATATCTTCTTTTCTGATAAGTTGTTTTAATTTATCTGCAATTGATTTTAATAAAACATCGCCCCATTCATAACCGTAAATGTCATTTACAGCTTTGAAAAAGTCTAAGTCAAACAACAATACAGAAAGTGCTGTTCCATAACGTTTAGAACGTGAGATTTCTTGTTCCATACGTTCAAGTAAATATTTTCTGTTGTGCAAACCAGTTAATTCATCAGTTGTAGAAAGAGTTTTCAATTTATCTCTCAATTCTCTGATTTTCAACATGTTTTTTACACGAACAAGTAATTCTTGATTATCAACTGGCGTTTTAACATAATCAAAAGCAACAGCTCTTACGGTACAACCTTTAAAAGTTTCTCCAATAAATAAGATTGGTTGCTTGAATTTTGTAACCATTAAAACATCTTTAATATCTGGAACGCTTTCAATAATGATAACCCCAGGGTTTAATGTTTCATAATCTTTTAAGTTAGAAGCGTTTTCTAATCTTACATTTGAATCTTCAATAGATGAAACAACTTCAGCTAAATTTGAAGAGTTTTTGTCAGTATATATAACTATATTCTTCATATCCTATCCTTTCTTCTACAAAGTATCATATTGCAACTATTCACGCAAAATTGTAATATTCTTTAATATTTTACAATTGTAACGATATTGTAACATTATTTCTCTATTTTTTAAAGTTTTCTGTGAAATATGCCGTAAACATGAGTAAGGATACGAAAATTACTGAAAGGAAACGTTAAAGCAATGGGTATGGCTGCTTCACAAGCAAGATTACTAAGTATAACTGCAAGGATGTCAAACAATGAGTTTGAACAACAATCAGTTGCATATTCAAAACAACGTCTTTCTGAAAATTCAGGAAGAATTAACGATGCATACTTAGACGCTTTGAATAAAACTAAATACCAAGTTTTAACAGGTTACAATGGTACTGATGCTTGTTATGCAGACATTACTTATAACCAATTAACTGGTTGTAATACAGTTGCTTCTGGCAAACAATATCTTGTAAAAGATAATTCAGGTAAAGTTCTTGTAAGTTCTGCAATTGCAAACGCATTTAAAGCAGGTAATGGCGATTTAAATATTTTCTTAAAACAATTAGGTTATACTCAAGCAGATATTGATACTACAAAATCTAAAACAGCAGAAGAAGCAATCCACGAAGCTTGGGATAAATACTTAAATTCTGTTGGAAAGAGTATCTATGACATAAATGGTAATACTAGTGATTCAGCTGATTATCAAGGTGAACATATTCTAGGTTTTGATTATAGATCATTCGGTGCTGGCCAATTAAATGGTATTCCAACATACAGTAGAGCTTTTGTTGTAAGCCAAGAAGGCAAATCTTCATTCTACGCTTATAAAGATGATGAAGGTTACTATGTAAATAGAAGTGCTGTTGTTGCAAGAAATTATGTAGATGAAAACAACGAAACAAAAACAGGTGTATTTTACCAAACTGAAGATCAATTAGGTTCAAGTAATTATACTCAATTGTTGGATGTAACTTATGATGCAACAACAAAAATGTTTACTTACCTAAATGATAAGAATGAAAGAGTTCAATCATCAACATTGTATGCAACTCAAAGAAAAGACGGTTCAGCAGATTTGTCAAAAACTCAAAAAGATAGATTTTCTTACAATTCAAAAACTGGATTGTACACATCAGATAGTGGATATACTTATTCAATTACTAAAGAAGATATTCCTCTTAACTATGACGGTACAACACAAACTCAAAGAGATTTGTATGATTATGCAACTGCAATTACAGAAGCTTACTATAACAAATCAAACAAATCTAAAGATGATACAGATTTAACTTACGATGCACAACAAATTTCATATTACAAAAACATCTTCTATCAAATGCAATCTTGTGGTTTCACAACATTAGAAGAAAAATATGGCTATGATGAAAAGAAAGCAAAGAAAACATTAAATTATGATTCAACTTGGATGATTAACCAATTAAAATCTGGAAACCTTGTATTGTCTTACTATTCAACAGCTGAAAAAGGATTTATTGGTACTACATTAGATGACGATGAATCAATTACAGAAAAAGAAGACAAATCAGCAATTGCAAAAGCTGAACAAGAATACACAACAGCAATGGACAAAATTGAAAGCCAAGATAAGCAATTCGATATGCAATTGAACAAACTTGAATCAGAACATACTGCAATGCAAACTGAATATGATCAATTAGCAAAAGTAATTAGTAAAAACGTTGAAAAATCTTTCAACATATTTAACGCATAAAACTTATATTTTATATTTTCCCCTACACATTAATTTTCGTAACTTTTTCCCTACCGCTAAAACACAACTAGCGGTATTTTTTTTATGTCTATAAGTGTATAGGTTAATAAGTCTATTGTGTAATTATATTCTAACTTTTATATTTACAATTTTTAAATTTAATTGAAAAATGAAAAGTTGTTTTGTACAATTATTCTATAAAAAGGAGTGTTCTTATGAGCGACGTACAGAAGAGAATTTTGATAGTTGATGATGATGACGAAATCAGAGATTTATTAGAGTTTGACGTTAGGAGCAGTGGATATTTTGTTGATACCGCAAAAGACGGACTTGAAGGATTAAACAAAGCTCTTAATAACACTTATGATTTAATCTTACTTGACGTTATGATGCCAAAAATGAACGGCTTTGATGTTTGCAAAAATATTCGTCAAGCAAAATTATCAATCCCTATTTTGATGCTTACAGCCAAAGGAACCATTGAGGATAAAACAGAAGGTTTTGACTGTGGAGCAGATGATTATTTGGTAAAACCTTTTGATATCCAAGAAGTTTTACTCCGAATTAGAGTTCTTTTACGTAGAAATTCTGTAAATGTTGAAGAAACTCCTTTAGCGAACGAAGTATTAAGAAGTGGTGATATAGAAATCTTCCCAGAATCACTAGAGGCTGTTATAGTTAACAAAAAGGTTAAACTAACACCAACAGAATTTGAAATATTATATTGTTTAATGCAACATTTTAACCACCCAGTCACTCTTGCGACCTTGCTTGACGAAGTTTGGGGATATGACAGCAACGAAGATGTGAGAATGTTAAGAGTCCACGTTGGAGGTTTGCGAAACAAAATTGAACCAAATGCGAAAGACCCAAAATATTTGCACACGGTTACTAACGTTGGGTACAAGTTGACACCTTTTGCTCAAGAGTAATTTGCTTATGAAGAATTTTGGTTTTGGTTTTAAAAGATTAAAAATAATTGAACAAATTGCAATCGTGTTTTTTATTGCAGTTGTAATTCCGATATCCATCAGTGGTTTTATTATCAATAATATTAACCAACAATCTGTTAGACACCAATTGAGAGAGTCAGCTATTCTTGTTGCAAGTATGGTATCAGATGAAGTTGATTTTTTCCTAAAAACAAATGAATCTACTTTAGCTCAAATTGCTGATACCCTTGAATATTTGCCATCCCAAAAGTTAAAATCTAAATTTATTAAAGATGTGGCAAGAAGATACCCTAACTGCGAGGATATTGTAATTGTTCATAATCCGCAAGAATTGGAAAAAATTACAGACGATTCTCATATCAATGAAAAACCAATTTTATCAACTCAAATGAAAGATGGTTCTTTTCTTGTAATTATTTTTAATGCTAATAACTGGGATTCACAACTATTCAAATCGTTGGAAAACGACAATAGACAAATTTACATTTTAGACAAAAACAATCACTTAATTTCATCCCACAATTTTACGCCAGATGTCTTTAAAGAAACATTAGACTTGCTTCCTCATAATATGGAGGTTGATGCTCCTGTTCTTTTTGGGGATGAGAAAAATAGACCTATCGTTTATTTAAAACGTCATAATCCAGATTTAACAATTGTTGTTAACACCACAGAAAACATAGCAAAAAAAGCAATTCTTGATAACAGAGCGAAGATAATTATTTCCGTATTATCTTCAATCTTAGCAATGATGTTGTTAATTGGTTTTTACATGTATTATTTATACATCAATATTAGACAGTTATTCAAAGCGGTTATCGCCTTATCTAAAGGAAATTATCAAAGACAAATTAGACTTTTAACAACATCTTTCACTCCATACGAAATTGTTTTCTTAGCAAATGAATTTAACAATATGGCATCCGAAATTCATAAGACATATCTACAATTGAAACGTAAAAACGTTGAATTGAAAGCCTTGAACGAATTCCGCTCAAATTTAATTGATACCGTAAGTCATGAATTAAGAACTCCTCTAACCAGCATTCAAGGATATACCTCAAGACTAATGCGTCAAGATATTGTTATAGATGAAGAAACCAAACAAAAATCTTTAAGAATCATCAAAGAACAATCTGAACGCCTAAAACGACTAATCGAAGATTTATTAACTATTCCAGATATCGAAGGAATGCGACTTCGTACAGTAAACGACAATATCTGGCTAAATAAAGTTTTTGAACAAGCCGAACTTCTTCTTAGAAAGCACGATGGCCACGAAATCGTTGTACATTTAGCACCTGATTTTCCACAAGTTGTAGCTGACAAAGGAAGATTAGAGCAAGTATTCGTAAATTTATACGAAAATGCCGTAAAATATTCTTACCCAGAATCTCCAATACTTGTTGAAACATCAATTTCTGGAGATAAAGCAGTTATCGCAGTTAAAAACAAATGCGATAAAATTTCGCCAAAGAAACTACAATCACTTTTTGGGAAATTCGTAAGACTAGATGATAACATGACAAGAACAACCAGAGGAAGTGGTTTAGGTTTGTTTATCGTCAAAGGTCTAGTCGAAGCAATGGGTGGAACAATTGAACTAAATTCTGATGACGAATACGGATTTATTGCAATTATTACCCTAAATATAGCAAAAGATAATGAGGTTAATTCATAAGTGAATAGGTTTATGTCTATTGCAATTGAAGAAGCAAAGAAATCCAATGGAGATATTCCTGTTGGAGCGGTAATAGTAAAAGATGGGAAAATCCTCGCTAAAACCCACAACACTCGAGAAAAAGACAATGACATTACTTCTCATGCAGAAATTCTAGCAATTCGACAAGCCGAAAAAGAATTAAACAACTGGCGTTTAGATAATTGCGATTTGTACGTAACACTAGAGCCTTGCCCTATGTGTGGATGGGCAATTTTACAATCCAGAATAAAATCCGTTTATTTTGGAAGCTATGACCATAATTACGGAAGTTTCTCATCCAAAATTGACTTGAGGGAATTATCCACATCAAATCCCAATATTTACGGAGGAATAAAGGAAGAAGAATGCGACAAATTATTAGAAACATTCTTCAAAGAGTTACGAAAATAAATTCGATTAACCCTTTACAGCCCCTTCATTTTCACCCGAAATAAAGTATTTTTGCATTGCTAAGAAAAATATAATAATTGGAATTGTTGAAATAATTGAACCAGCAGCAATAAATCTCCAATTAGAAGAGAACATTCCCTGCAAATTATTTACCCCAACAGGAAGAGTGTACATTGCCTCTTTTGTCAAAACAATACTTGGCCAAAGGAATTCACCCCAAGAACCAATAAAAGTAAATATTGCAAGAACTGCAAGAGAAGGTTTAACCATTGGGAGTAAAACTTTCCAAAAGACCTGAAAAACATTACAGCCATCTACAATTGCCGCCTCTTCCATTTCTCTTGGAATAGCCAAGAACGCTTGACGCATCAAAAATATTCCAAAAGCACTAACCGCAAACGGCATAATTAATCCAATAAATCCCATAGTATCATTTACACTATCAACAAGGTGAAGTTTAAGAGTTATCAAATATACAGGCAACATAATTGCTTGAAATGGAACCATAATTGTTGCAAGAATTGAAAAAAATGCAATCTTTTTCCCCTTAAATTCCATCCTTGCTAGTGGATATCCTGCGAGTGAGGATAAAATCAAATTTAATAAAACCGTTCCTCCTGCAACAACCATACTATTGATAAAATACCGCATTAAATCAACTTTATGCCAAACGCCAACATAATTTGCAAATGTAAAATCTTTAGGAATTATTGTCGGAGGATACGCAAAAATATTTTCTCCACTACCCTTTAATGATGTTGATAATAACCAAATGAAAGGGAAAATTGAAAGAATAGACACAAATATTAAAATTGCGTGTATCCAAATATTTTTTAACTTTATTTTATTTTTAAATTTTTCTAAAATATTCAAAATTATTCCTCTTAGATTTGGTATTTATTTTTTTCAAAACATAATATGTTAACTAACGAAAAAATCATAACTATTGCCAATAAAATAACCGCCATTGCTGAAGCATAGCCTAAATCGAGATTTTCAAAAGCTTTTTCATATATATAATAAACAATTGTTTTTGTAGAATTTAATGGTCCACCCTTTGTCATAACATAAATTTCTGCAAATATTTTCATCGCAGATATTGAACTTATTGTCGTAACAAGAGCAATAGTAGGCATAATATGCGGAACAGTTACGGTCAAGTGTTTAGTCAAAAAATTCGCTCCATCAATATCACAAGCTTCATATAATTCATTCGGAACACTCATCAACGCAGCTAAATAAATCATCATATAATATCCGATACCTTTCCATATGGTAACGATTATCACAGAATAAATCGCATATTTTGGATCAGTCAGCCAACCAATTGAATGAATATGTAAAACATTTAATAAATAATTCAAAATACCTTGTTCTGCATATAACCACTTGAAAGCAATTGCAGCAACAACAATTGAAACAATTACTGGAAGGTAAATTAGTATTTTATATAAAGTAATTCCTTTAATTTTTTGATTAATTAAAATCGCTAAAAACAACGGTACAATTGCTAAAATCGGAACAGCAACAACAAGATAAATAATCGTATTTATCATAACTTTATAAAAAATAGGGTTGTGCAATATCTCAATATAATTCTTTAAACCTGCAAAATTCGGACTATAAATATTATTGGCATAATCAAAAAAACTAAGTCCTATTGTTTGGAAAAACGGGATAAAAAAGAATATAAGTAAAACTATCCCTGCGGGAAGCAAAAACAAATATGGTGCAGTTTTTCCATAATACTTAAACATACCTTGATTATCTCATTTTAAGCGTATTTCGTCAAGAAATAAATATTATTAACTGGAAAATTTTACAGATTTATCTTATAATTTTGATATGAAAAAATTACTTGTAACATTAATTATTTTATGCGGTTGTGCCGTATCAGCAGCACCAACTTTGCCTTGGCAAAAGCAACCTGAACCAGTTAAACCAGATGCAATCACAGAACAAGCAAAAATTTTGTATGCTCAAAATGAAATTGATTCAGCTCTAGAAATATTAAAAGGTAAAGCGGACGATGATAGAAATGCTGATGATTGGTTAATTATGGGGAATATATTGCAAGACAAGGATAAAATTGACCAAGCGATTTATATGTATAATCAAGCAATAACAAAAGACCCAAAGAACTACAAGGCACATTATAACTTAGGGTACATTTATTTTATCCAAGAAAAACCAAACATGGCACTAACCGAATTCAAAAAATCTGTAAAATATAAAGACGACTTTTCTTATGGATATTACAATATGGGTTGTGCATATTTAAAATTAAAAGATTATCGAAACGCAAAATATAATTTTTTTAGAGCATTAGATTTAAAAAACAGAAACCCTAATATTTATTATAATTTAGCATATTCATATAAAATGCTTAACAAGGAAAAACAAGCCCAAACATATTTAGATTTGTATAATAAAATTATGGAAAACCAACAACTATAAAGAGATAGGAATACAGTAAAATGAAGACATATAAAGGTATAATTTTTGATTTTAACGGGACATTGTATTGGGATTCCCGCAAACATAAAGAAGCGTGGGTAGAATTTTCTAAAAAACTACGAGGCACTCCTTTTACTGAAGAAGAAATGCTAAAATACATGTTTGGAAGAACGAATGAAGAAATTATCAAATATGCAATTGGAAAACAACCAACACCTGAAATGGTTGAACGTTTAGGACAAGAAAAAGAAGAATTTTACCGTCAAATGTGCCTAAAGGATAAAGAAAATTTTCATTTGGCTGATGGAGTTGTAGAATTCTTAGACTTTTTAAAAGAAAATGACATTCCAAGAACAATTGCAACAATGTCAGATAAAGTTAATGTAGATTTTTATATAGAACATTTCAATCTTGCAAAATGGTTTGATTTAGACAAGATTGTATATTCAGACGGAATAATTCCAGGGAAACCAGCCCCAGATATTTATGAAATTGCAGCAAAAAATTTAGGACTAAGAACCGAAGATTGCATAGTTGTTGAAGATGCAATTTCTGGAATAGAATCTGCAAGAGCTGCCCATATTGGGAAAATCATTGCTATCTGTTCAGAAGAAAGCCCAGAATTATATAAATCAATTCCAGCAGTAAGTTCAATTATCAATAGCTTTAGAGATTTTGATAAAACTTTATTTGATATAAAAGCTAAAGTCTAAGACGTTTGTAAAGACAAAAGATTTGTTTAAGATACTTCGCTTTGCGCAGTATGACGAATTTGAAGGAATACTAGACGTCACTCCTCTCCTAGGGACACTAGCTGAACCGACGAAACGAAGTTGAGTCGAGTGAAACTGCGTGCCGTATGGCTGAGGCTGGGAGAGGGGTTAAATTTTAAAGTTTAAATACTTTTTGATTGTAAAGCTGTTTGCCGAATGGTTGTTATATTTATTTGGGTAAAATTTTATCTCCACGCATAATCTCTATTGATTCTCCAACCATCGTCAATAATTTTCTTCGCTCCAAATTTTGACCAATCAACACCTCCAGATGGAGCTGTTGTCGGAATAACAGAGCCTTTTTCTTTATCTAGGGTAAAGAAAAATAAATCTCGACCAGCACGATTTGGAGGGACATCACTTCCATTTATATCAACAAATATTGTTGCACCCGTATTGGCAAACCCAATACCAAAAGCAATACATGTTCCATCTTGCAATTTAATAGAAGATTCACTACCCACAAATGGAGTTGAAATATAACCATTACTTTTACCCGTTCTTGTATTTATCCAAGCATATTGAGCACTTGCATACTTTGCTCCAAAATATGCAGTAGCAGGGTCATAACACATAACATTTCGATTACCACCATTCACAGGTCTTGGATAAAAAGTTGCCCCTGCATAATGTGGAAGAATATAATTTTCCACATATACGGAAGGAGATCCTGAGATTACATCTATTCCCGGGTCTTCATTTATATAACGCATTACTTGATTTAATTGAGAATATACTTTTTTTAATTTCACAACAGTAACAAGCTTTTGATATTTTGTTATCAATCCTGGAATGGTTATTGCTGCAACAACTCCTATTATTCCCAAGGTTATCAATACTTCTGCTAATGTAAAAGCTTTTTTATATTCTCTCATACCCTCTTTCGCTCCTTGTATGATTTAACAAATAAATTATACTATTTATGATTATAATTATAGTTATACAGCTATAATATGTCAACTCTCTTGAGTTCCCCTAGAAGAGAGAATAATATTAATAAATGGAATATAAATTTGAAAATATAAAAATTATAGATTTTATAAAAACACTCACTGTTTATAAGGGAACCTCACTAAGAAAACTTATTGCAAAGCTCTCTAATCAAAAAGGGGTGAGCAACTGTTATTCAAATTTTTATGCAAAACTGAAAAAAGAAACAATTAGATTTTCCGAGGTGGCGGATATTGCAGATGCACTAGGATACGACATTATTTTTAAAGAAAAACAATAATAATAAAAAAGGAAGTGATAATCACTTCCTTTTCATTATCTATTCAGCTTTTTTAACTTTTCTAATTATTCGACCACGTTCTTCAATACGCTTTTGGTGATAACCATAAAATGCGTATATCATAATTCCGACAAATAACCAAATTGCAAAATACACAGAAGAAGTTTTTAATGTTTTCAATGAAAATACAATCAAAACTCCACAAATCAAGATTCCTAATATTGGGAACCAAGGACAGAACGGAACTTTGAAAGGTCTTGGTCTATCAGGGTTTGTTTTTCTTAAAATCAATACTGCCAAGCAAATGATAACAAAAGATGTGAATGTTCCAAAATTACACAACGCAGCAGAAATGTTCAAATCCATGAATAATCCACAAACAATTACCACAACACCAGAAATCCAAGTCATCACATGCGGAGTTCTATATTTTCTATGAATTAATCTCCAAGATTTTGGTAGAAATCTGTCACGGCTTATTGCATATAAAATTCTTGTTGTTCCAAGTTGGTAAATCAACAAAACTGATGTCAATGCACACAACGCACCAATTGAAATCAAACCAGCAAACCAATCTTTGCCAATATAACTCATTGCGTGAGCAATAGGAGCTTGAATATCAATTCTTTCAATAGGAACAATTCCTGTCAAAACCAACGCTACGCATACATACAAAATTGTACAAATAACTAATGTTCCCAAAATTGCAATAGGTAAATCTCGTTGAGGATTTTCTGTTTCCTCTGCTGTTGTTGAAATTGCATCAAATCCAATATATGCAAAGAAGATTAAAAACGCCCCCATAATAACACCAGTTGGGTCTTGTGGGAAGAAAGGAGTCCAGTGTTCTGGTTTTACGTAAAATGCTCCTACGATTATGAAAGACAAAATCATAAACATATTTACACCAACCATAATACTTGCAACTCTTGTTGATTCTTTAACACCTCTTACCAAAAGCATAGTTAGAATAAGAACAATTGCAACCGCTGGAAGATTCACAGCAAAAGGAATATGTCCAAATAAGTATGGAATTTTATCGTGAATATCCCAATGATTGTTATTGCAAATAGCAAGCATCGTTTTATAATCATATCTTAACCATATAGGGAAATTAACCACAAAATCTGGCAAATATTGTTTAAAACCTTTTAAAAATTGGATGAAATAACCAGTCCAAGCACTTGCAACAGTGATATTACCAATTGCATACTCAAGCATTAAAATCCATCCAACCATCCAAGCCATAAATTCACCCATAGTAGCATAAGTATAGGTATAAGCACTACCCGCAACTGGAATCATTGATGCTATTTCTGAATAACATAAAGCTGAAAAGACACAAGCAACTGCTGCCAAAACCATTGAAACTACAATAGCTGGACCTGCACCCGCACTTTCTGCACTACCTGTAATTGCTGTACCGATAATTGTAAAAATACCAGTACCAACAACCGCACCTATACCAATTACGATAAGGTCGAATACGTTTAATGTCTTTTTTAGTTCTGAACGCTTACTAGTGTTAATAAGATCGTCCATACTTTTTCTTTTAAATATATTTCGGCTAATCTGTTTCAAATCCATTTTTATAATTATTCCTAATCCTCAGTTACTCCGTGTACAATTTCTCTATGGATTTTATTTTCATTATTTCTATTTTTAATAAATCCGTATAGAAGGTAAATAATTGCTCCAACACCCAACCAAACTGGGAACAACAATGCAGAGCTTCCTGCTTGAGTTGATTTATAAATCATCAAACCTCCACAGCAAAGAATACCCAAAGTTGGAGTTACAGGAGAGAATGGAACTTTGAAAGGTCTTTCTCTATTTGGGTCAGTGTGACGTAAAATCAATACAGCAACACATACAATAATGAAAGATGTAAATGTTCCATAGTTACATAATTCAGCTGCAACATCTAAGTTAAGAGTTAATATACCTACAACAGCTAAAAGTCCAACAGTCCAAGTTAATAGAGCTGGAGTTTTTAGTTTTGGATCAATTTTTTGAAATCTTTGTGAAATAAAGTGGTCACGACTCATTGCGAACAAAATTCTTGTAGCTGCCATTTCTAATACCAATAATACAGAAGTTAAACCAGCCAAAGAACCTATTGAAATCAGACCTGCTGCCCAATTTTGTTTTGCTTGCATCATACAGTAAGCCATTGGAGCCTTCAAAAAGTCTAGTGGAACAGGACCACTTGTATTTTGCATCCCTGTTAAAACAAGTGCAACTAAGACGTAAACAATTGTTGTAATTATAAGAGAACCAATAATACCTATTGGCAAATCTTTTTGAGGATTTTTACATTCTTCAGCAGCTGTTGCCAATGCATCAAATCCAATATATGCAAAGAAAATTAAAAACGCAGCAGACCAAATTCCAGACATTCCGTTTGGAGCGAATGGGTGCCAATTTGCTGGAGTTACGAAGAACGCACCAGCCAAAATAAACAAGCCAATTACAGCCAATTTAATAAATACCATTAAACCAGCCATTTTAGCAGAATCTTTTGTACCTTTTACCAAAATAGAAGTAATTAAAAGGACAATTAGAATTGCTGGCAAATTTATACAAATCGGAACAATTCCGAATAATTTTGGAATAAATACATCAGGGTTAGCCGCAGCAATTTTCCCAGCAGAGAAAACATCATTGGTTAACCAAACTGGAGGATGTGCAAGCCAAGCAGGTAAGACATTTTCAAAACCAGAAAGGAATTGCACAAAGTGATTAGACCAAGCACAAGCAACTGCAATAAAACCAATTGCATATTCTAGCATCAATACCCAGCCAACCATCCATGCAGCAAATTCACCTAATGTTGCAAATGTATAAGTATAAGCACCACCTGCAACTGGAATCATTGTTGCAAATTCTGAATAGCATAATGCTGAAAAAATACAAGCAATAGCTGCAATAATCATTGAAACCACAAGAGCTGGTCCAGCACCTAAACTTGAACCATCTGCACTACCAGCGGCAGCAATTCCGACAACTGCGAAAATCCCAGAGCCTATAATTGCACCTACACCCAAAACGATTAAATCTATTACACCAAGAGTTTTTTCCAAACCTTGAGCTTTTGCTTCTGCAAGCATTTCATCTGGAGCTTTTATTCTAGTAATATTTTTCAAAAAATTTCTAGTAAAAGTCGCTCTGTTAAATTTTTCAGCCATTTACATTCCTTATATTTAAACTACACCTGTTTCTTTTTTACAAAGAGGGAAGCCCATTGCTTCTCGTTGTTCTACGTACATTCTTGCAACAGCAGATGCCATAGTTCTTACTCTTCCTATAAAGTTATTTCTTTCATCTTTACTAATAACCCCGTGAGCATCCAAAAGGTTAAAAGTATGAGAACATTTTAAAACGTAATCATAAGCAGGCAAAACAAGTTTTGCAGCCAAACAATTATCTACTTCTTTTTGATACAAATCGAACATTTTGAATAATGCATCAGTATCAGAAACTTCAAAATTATATTTAGAAGTTTCAATTTCATTTTGCAAATAAATATCACCATATTTTAATGTATCATTCCACATAATGTCATATACTGATTCTTTATTTTGAAGATACATAGCGATACGTTCCAAACCATAAGTCAATTCAAGTGCAACAGGTTTAACCTCTACACCACCAACTTGTTGGAAATATGTAAATTGAGTAACTTCCATTCCATCTAACCAAACTTCCCAGCCTACACCAGCTGCACCTAAAGTTGGTGATTCCCAGTTATCTTCTACAAATCTTACATCGTGTTCCTTCAAATCAATACCCATAGCTTCCAAACTCTTTAAATAAAGTTCTTGAGCATTATCTGGCGAAGGTTTTAGAATAACTTGGAACTGGAAGTAGTGACCAAGTCTGTTTGGGTTTTCACCATATCTTGCGTCAGTTGGACGTCTGCAAGGTTCAATCATTGCAGTGTTCCAAGGTTCAGGACCTAAAGAACGCAAGAAAGTTGCAGGGTTCATTGTAGAAGCCCCTTTTTCAATATCATAAGGTTGTTGAATTATACAACCATAATCTGACCAAAACTTTTGTAAGTTAAAAACTAATTCTTGAAAATTTAATGCCATAACATATTCCAATATTGTACTATCTACACTCGTTACTCTATCGTATTACCGACATAGTAATATTTCAACTTTTATGTAACATTTGTTACATTTTAAAGGAAAGCCCATAAGTGATTACGCCTATAATTTTAAAATTCTTTATTCCAAAATTCTAACTATGGACATAGACTTTCCCAATCTGGTTCATCTGGTTCTTCACCAGGTTCAATAATATGATCCCCGCACTCAAGCATTACTTGCAAAGATAATTTTAACTGTTTTTTGTAATTTTCTCTTGCTCTTGCCAGAGTTTTTGCACAAAACGTAAAACTAGGGATTTCTTTTATTTCGATATAATAGTAGGGATTGCCATCAAAATCTAAATCTTGCCCTTCTATCAATGTCCAATTTAAGTTTAAATAATAATCTAAATCTTTCTCAATCATATCAAATTAGTTGTCCAAAGATGAATTACTTAGTGGTTGAGTTAGCATAATACCTTCTCCACCTACAACATCAGCCCTTTGATTATCAATATACAAATATACTGGTAAATTAGAGTTTAATCTAGCAGTTTTTATTAATTGATACAATCTTTTATAAAGACTATCAGTTCCGCCACCATTTACGAACGCAGAGTTTAAGTTGATAATAACTTTATCTTTTTGTTCTGATATATTTATAATCTCTGAACCTGAAGGAACTTCAGTATAAACACCACGTTGTCTTTCTTCCTGTTTAGGACCTTGAATAAGTGCATTTATTGAAAATCTAATTTTGCTACCATCAACATCCTTGTTATAAAGCCTTTTTACAGCTTTATAAACTTCTTCATTGTGTTCATTTTTACCAATAAAATATACATTTACGTATTCTTTAGACTTTGTTTCGGGTTGTGCAACTTCTTCTTCTACTGAACGTTCTGAAACTTGAATATCATCAGGTTGAACTTCTGGTTTTGGCATAAGCACATTAAACGCTATAAGTCCAACAACTATGCACATACAAAATCCGATAAATACTAATAATACTTTTTGATTCTTATTCATATAAATTCCTTAGTCCTTTGGTATAACAACAACACCGCTTGTTACGATTTGATTATTTTTAATATCAACACTATCTACAGAAACCTTTGCATCTTTATTATCCAAAATTCTCACTGAGAAATCAAGTGGATTTAAGTAATTAAGAATAAAATCAAGTTTTTGCAAATCCATACTCAAGCCTCTTGTGATAAGTTGAGTATTTGCAAATTGGATTTTACCTTTTTTAGCAGTAAAGTTTGATTCTACTGTAATTTTTTGTTCCTGTCTAACAAATGGGATTGAAATTCCGATTACATAGTAGAATTTACCACTCTTGATAGCAACTTTTGTTGAAGAAATCTTTACTCCAAAACCGTAAGATTGACCAACTTTATTCAAATCGTCAATAACTTTTTGATATTTTTGAGTTTGCATAGTTCTATTAATATCTTCTGGTGAAAGAGTTATATTAAATGACATTGGAAAATCTTCCATAAATATAACATCTCCATCTGATTGTTTGATATAGTTGAAATCACAAAGTGTTTTCATATCCAATGAAGTTAAATAAATATCATTAACCTTAACGTTTTTACCTTTAAGGGTTAAAGATTTAAAAATACCATTTTTCAAATCTTTTGAGCTGTATGAATCCAAATTAACTTTTATTTCATCACCCGTTAACGTCTTTGAAATTGCTTTCTTTAACACAGATTGAGCCACTTTTTCTGATACAAAATTTACACCAGTAACCGCACCAGCAACAGTTCTCAATTTTGAATTCATATTATATGGAGCAACGCACTGATAATCACATTCAGCCATCGCTGCTGTATTTGCTAATAATAAAACGCCTAACAATAAAATAATCTTTTTCATAACACCTCAAATACTTTTTTTACCAAAATTTGATTTTCTTTTACCATTCCTATAGCATGTATTCTACCACCATAAACTAAAATTACAATATCTGAATTTTTAAATCCTTTATTATATATAGCCATACCGTGATTTACACGTTCTTTTTCGATGTCATTAAGTTCAACCTTAGGTAACGAAAGAACATCCAGAGGATTAACTAAATTGGTCATAACATCAGAAATTTCACTAAAATTTTCCAATGGTATTGAATGTTCCTTGTTAAATAGACCTGCTTTCGTCCTTTCCAAGGCTGTCAAATATCCTCCACAGTCCAATTTTTGTCCTATATCATATGCAATTGAACGAATATAAGTACCCTTTGAACAGCCAACAAGAATTTTTGCTTCCTGTTTTTCATAATCAAAACTTTCTAGTTCTAGCTTTGAAATAAAGACTTTGCGAGGTTTTATTTCAACTTCTTCGCCATTTCTAGCATATTCGTATAGTTTTTTCCCATTTACTTTTATTGCCGAATAGATTGGAGGTAGTTGTTCTATTTCTCCTCGAAAATCATCTAAAATAGAAATTAAATCTTCTTGAGTTATTTTTTTGTCATAAGTTTTAGTAACAGTACCATCTAAATCATAGGTATCTGTATCTTTCCCAAACTGAACAGTCGCCAAATATTCTTTATCATCATCTAAATATTCAATAAGCCTGGTAGATTTTCCAATACAAATAGGCAAAACTCCAACGGCAAAAGGATCAAGAGTTCCAGTATGCCCAATCTGTTTGATTTTTGTGACACGACGAAGCCTTGCAACAACATCAAAAGATGTCATCCCTTTAGGTTTATAAATATTCAAAAATCCAAATAATTGAGGCTGTTTTTTATCTACCATTCGTGCTATTTCCTCGTGCCTTGTTTATTCAAATTTAAGTCGGCTTTACACAAGCCGACTTATAAAAATTTTATAACTATTTAATTTCACCACGTGAAATTTTATTGATTAAATCTACAACACGAGAAGATTCTTCAAGACCATTTGTATAAACAAATCTCAATTCTGGAGTTAATCTCAATCTCAAAACTTTACCAACATTGTATCGGATTTTTGCAGTACTTTTTTCGATAACAGATTTAGTTTTTTCGATTTGTTCTTCTGAACCTAGAACGCTATATATAACTTTTGCAAAAGAATTGTCGTGAGAAACCTCAACGTCAACAATTGAAACTACTCCTTCAAGACCTCTGATTTCTTTACGCAAAATTTCGGAAATGTCACGCATCAATTCTTTTCTAACTCTTTCGTTTCGTAATGTCATAATAATCTCCTTGTTATTAGAGATTATAACATAAAATAAATATTTTTCATTTCAATCTTGTTAGGAGGATTAGTGAACCGCCCCATCTTTTAGAATAAAGTTAAAGTCGGCTTGGTAAAGCCGACCTACATGATTTTATTTGTATTACAACATAATTTTTAAATTTTTTGTACTAATTACAAACTTTTTCTTTCAACTTCTTCTTTTGTTGAAACTTCAATAATATCACCAATCTGAATATCATTGAACTTGCTGAATGAAATACCACATTCAAAGCCTTGTGCAACTTCTTTTACATCATCTTTGAAACGTTTCAATTGGTCAATTGCACCTCTAAAGATTTCTTCACCATTTCTATAAAGAACAGCATCTTTTGAACGGACAATCTTACCTTCTGTAACATAACATCCAGCAATTTTATTTGTTTTACCAATTGTGAACACTTGACGAATTTCAGCTTTACCAAGTTCAACTTCTTTAATTTCTGGTTCAAGAAGCGATAACAATGTCTTTTCAACATCTTCTAACAATTGATAAATGATATCGTATTTTTTGATTGTTACACCTTCTCTTTCAGCAGAAGCTAAAGCATTTCCATCTTCTTTTACGGTAAATCCTAAAATTAAAGCATTTGATGCTGCTGCAAGCATAACATCGGCTTCCGAAATATCACCAACACCAACGTGAATAATTTTTGTTGTAATTTCTTTAGATTCAACTTGAGCAATTGCTTGAGCAACAGCTTCTGCTGAACCGTGAGTATTTGCCTTGATAATTAAGTTCAATTGAGGGATATCATCATCTCCAACTGATTCACGTCTTATATGAGCAGGAAGCATAGCTTCTAATCTCTTATCACGTTCTTTTTCTTTTCTATCAGCAACAATTGCCTTCATTTCTTTTTCATTTTTAACAACTTCAAAATGGTCACCAGCTTGTGGAACTTCTGACAAACCTAACACCTCAACTGGAGTAGAAGGTTCTGCCTTTTGAATTCTTTCCCCACTATCTGATAACAAGGCTCTTACTCTACCGCAAGCAGTTCCTACAACGATACAATTTCCAGCTCTTAATGTTCCATTTTGAACAAGAAGTGTAGCAACAGGACCTTTACCCTTATCTAAGTTTGCTTCAATTACAACACCTGAAGCTTCTGCTTTAGGGTTAGCCTTCAAATCTTGAACATCTGCAACAAGCAAGATGTATTCTAACAATTCATCAATACCAGTTCCTTGAAGTGCTGAAACTTTTACAGTAATTGTATCTCCACCCCATTCTTCTGGAACCAAACCATGTTCTGTCAATTGTTGCAATACTCTATCAGGGTTTGCTCCTGGTTTATCAACTTTGTTAACTGCAACAATGATAGGAATTTCAGCGGCTTTTGCGTGGTTAATAGCTTCGATAGTTTGAGGCATAATACCATCATCGGCGGCAACAACCAAAATTGCGATATCAGTTGCCTTTGCACCTCTAGCTCTCATTTCTGTAAAGGCTTCGTGACCTGGAGTATCTAAGAATACAATTTTCTTTTCATTTTTATCACCAAGATAAACTGTATAAGCACCAATTGACTGTGTAATGCCCCCAACTTCAGATGCTACAATTTTGTGTTTTGAAGCACGAATACTATCTAATAACGTAGTTTTACCATGGTCAACGTGACCCATAATACTAATTACAGGAGCTCTACGTTTTAATAATTTTTTGTCAACTTCTGTTAACGCTTTCGCTTTTTCTTCTTTTTCCATTTCTTGTTCGATATAAGCATCTATATCTTCATCAAGAACTTCTATTTCATATTCTGCACAAACTTTTTTGATAACATCAACATCAATTAGTTGGTTAACAGTCGCCATAACGCCATTTAACATTAAAAATTTTACAATTTCAGCTGGTGTTTTCTGAATTTTATCTGACAATTCTGAAATAGTCATTGGCTGATTAACAACAATTTGTTTAACTTCTTTAACTTCTTCAACCTTTTGAATTTTCTTTTTATGGTGTTGAGCAGCAGCTTTTTCTAATGAAATTCTTTCTTGCTCTTCCTTTTTAGAGTTAAAATCTTTTTCTTTTTTCTTACCATCAGATTTACGTTTTACTGGTCCTTTATTTTCGTAAATATCTTGAGGGATAATTCTTCTTTGAAGAGGTTTTTTATTTGCGAAATCTTTATTTTCTCCCCCTTGAGAATTTGGTTTTTGAGGTCTATCACCACGTGGCGGGAATTTTCTTTCGCCATTTTGAGGTCTTTCTCCTCTTGTAAACTTCTTATCACCAGTTCTTGATGGTCTTTCAGGTCTTTCAACTTTTTCTACAACTGGCTTTCTTGGAGCTCTTCTCACAATTTCCAATCTGCTAACTGGCTTTACAACCTCAACTTTAGGTCTTTCAACTTTTTCGATTTTTGGTCTTTCTACTTTTTCAACAATTGGTTTTGTTTCAACTTCTTTTTTAGGAGCTTTTTCAGTTTCTGTTTCAACTGCTTTAGCTTTTTTTACAACGAATGCTTTTGGTTTAGATGTCTTTTTCACGCCACCATCAGCAATGAAAGATTTTAATCTCTTGATTTGGTCTTGAGTAACAGTACTTGAATGAGTTTTGTTCGTAACTCCTATTTGGGCGAACTTTTCTACTACTTCCTTACTTGGAAGTCCAAGTTCTTTTGCTAATTCACTTATTCTAACTGTTTCGTAACTCATCTAGTAATTGTCCTTTCAATTCGTTTGGTATAGTGGCTTTCAGATGCTTTCCAATTTTGTTTTTCTTGAAAGCTGTTTCTATACAAGCTTTATTATAGCAAAGATATACAGATCTGCCAAATGTGGTAGAATTCGGATTTACAATGACTTTTCCGTCGTCGTTTTTGGCGGTTATTTTAATCAGTTCATCCCTGTTTTTTACTTGCCAACAACTAACACAACGTCTATCTACCACGTGTAACCTCTACTGCTCTTGTGCTAATTTTTCTAATTTCAACTTTTGATCATATTCGGTCAACAAGTCAATTAGTTCATCCAACTCACCATCAATTACAGTCCATACGTTCAAGTTATGATTCAATCTATGGTCAGTCAATCTTCCTTGAGGGAAGTTATATGTTCTAATACGTTCTGATCTATCCCCAGAACCAACTTGAGAACGACGTAAATCTGTAATTTCTTTAGTTTGTTTTTGAACTTCCATATCGTAAAGTTTTGCTTTAAGAATTTCCAATGCACGTTCTTTGTTTTGTAATTGAGAACGTTCTTCAGTACAGAAAATCATAATTCCTGTCGGTTTGTGGAATACTCTAGCTGCGGTTTCAACTTTGTTTACGTTTTGACCTCCAGCACCACCAGATCTAGCTGTTGTAATTTCAACATCATTCATATTCAAGTTAACTTCAACATCATCAACCTGAGGCATTACTGCAACAGTAGCGGTTGAAGTGTGAACTCTACCTTGAGATTCTGTCGCTGGAACTCTTTGTACACGGTGAACACCTGATTCATATTTCAATCTAGAATAGATGCTATCACCTTTCATAGAAATAATAACTTCTGAAACTCCACCAGCTTCGCAATCAGTTTTACTCAAAATTTGAGTTTGCCAGCCCATTTTGTCAGCGTATCTCAAATACATACGCATCAAATCGCCTGCAAAAATGTTTGCTTCGTCACCGCCAGCTCCGCCTCGAATTTCAAGCATAATATCTTTATCATCCATCGGATCTCTTGGCAATAACAAAACTTTCATTTTTTCTTCAAAAGCTGGGATTTTTGCTTCGTTCGTTTCAATTTCTGACTTCAAAAAATTACGCATATCTTCATCTTTTTCTTCATGAAGCATTTGTTTTGCGTCTTCTATTGCTTCTGTTGTTTCTTTCCATTCGTAATAAAGATTAACAGTCTCTTCCATCGCTTTTCTTTGTTTTGATAAGTCACGGAATTTATTATAATCTTGAATTACGGCAGGGTCAGACAACGTTTCGCCTAATTCCTTATATTTCTTCTCAATTTGAAGAATTTTATCTAACATATCTTTCATACTCTTGATAATATCAAGAACATGTTTTTTTTACAAATAACGATTAAGAAAAGTGAATAGGCAAACGAATATAAAAAATATTATTTTCGTTTAATTTGACTTTTTAATTCTGCAATTTCTTCATGAATCTCTCTAGATTTATGCTCTAATTGATTATAAACTTGAGAATTAATTTCTCCGCCAATCAGAAGAAGAATTGAAGTATAGTACAACCAAACCATTAAAATAAAGAACGCACCAATTGTTCCATATACAAGGTTGTAAGTACTCAAGTTATTAACATATATTGAAAACCCCCAAGAACCAACTAACCAAAATGTTGTAAAAAATAATGTCCCTGGAAGAGCACTTTTTCTTTTAAACGATTCATTTCCTCTCAAATCAGGCAAGATATAATAACTTAAAAATGCCATTAAATATAATGCCAAAAATGCAACTGGCCAACGTAGGGTTAAAATAGTAATTGCAATCCCTTTTGACATTCCAAAATGAGTTACGAGAAACATAATAATAACTTTACCAAAGATAATAATGTTAATAGTCAAGAACATCACTAAGACATTTACAAAAACCATTAAAAATGAAAGTATTCTTGTATAAATAAAGTTTCTTGTTTCCTCAACTTTGTATGCTCTATTTAGTCCTTTCAATACAACGGCAACACCATTTGTAGAAAGAACAATTGTTGTTGTTATACCAATAATTGCAAGCAATTGACCGTGGTCAAAAATCATTGTTTCTTCCAAAACTGATTTCAAAAGATTCATCGCTTGAGTTGGCATAATGTTAGATAACACGTGAAGTATTGAATCTAAATATGAACGATTTCCCATCCATCCAAAAATCGCCATCAAAAAAAGCATAAATGGGAAAATCCCAACAACTAGCATGAAACCCATTTCGGCAGCCATCCCATAAAAATCATTCTTTATAATAGATTTTATGAGCTTTACCAGAATCCTTATTGATTTATATTTAAGAAACTTTTTTAACATAATTTTTTATTCTTAATCTCTTCAAGTACGAGTTTAACAGCGTGTTCAACTCCCGCTTTAATTACCGCTCCAGCCGCAAGTTTGTGACCTCCACCGCCAAATGCTGAACAAACTTGAGCAATATCTTTTGTCTTGCTTCTCATTGAAAGTTTTGACGTAGAAGAATTTAATTCTTTCACAACAAAAGCTATTTCTGTTGTTTTAATAGCTCTTAACTTTTCAGTCAAACCATCTGTGTAATCTTCGCCATTATAATTATACTTTTCTAAATCTTTTTTATATACAACAGTATAAGCAATTTTATCATTATTAACAAATTTTGCTTTATTCACGCAATAACTTTGAAATAAAACCATATCTTTTGAATTTGATTCATAGCATTTTTGATAGATTTCGGACGGTTCAACTCCATAGGAAAGCATTAAGCCCGAAAAATCCATTGTCCTCTGACTTGTATTAGAAAATTTAAAACATCCAGTATCTGTAACAATTCCAGTGTATAAACAAATCGCCGTTTGCTTTGAAATTTTCCAACCCAAATCTTTCGCAATGCCGACCAAAACTTCCGCAGTTGCAGCCGCAAAAGGTTCTATATAATTTTGTTTTGCATATCCAACATTTGTTTCGTGATGGTCAATATTTATAGTATCTTTAGCTTTATTAAATAATGTTTGAGCATCTCCACATCTATCGATTGCCGCAACATCAAGATTAATAACTAAATCATATTCTCTAGACAAATCAAAATCTTCAATGCTTTTTACCTCTTCAACATATGGTAAAAACTCGTAAGTTGAGGAGATTTTAGAAACAGCAACCATTTCGCATTTCTTTTTGTAATTATCCTTGATTAAAGAATACAATCCACACATTGAACCCAAGGTGTCACCATCTGGATTTATATGGGATACTAATAATATATTTTTAGAGTTTTTTATGCTAATATCTAATTGTTCAATGGTCATTGCCACATCTTAGCACAAAAAATTTCGGATACCAAATATGAAAAAAATCCTATACACAAGATTTAAATATATGGATGAAATCCTTGAAGATTTGATGAAAAATGCAGCTATCCGAAAGGCAATTACTCGTGCTAATTTATGTAAATTTTGGAGCAAAGTCGCAGGAGAAAAATTTGCTCAACATTCAAGACCATATTCTATGCTTAGAGGGTCAATAATGGTTATTGCTTGTGAAACTCCAACAGTTGCACAAGAGCTTATGTTACGTAAAACTCAGTTATTAGTAAAATTTAAGCCATATGTTGAATCCTTAAAAATGAAGTTGACAGATTTGAAATTTGATTCAAAAAAATGGATAGATTTGCCTAAAGAGTAAGCTAATATTAAGTTTATGAACTTTAAATTTGTAAATTCATAAGTCGATTGTATTCTATTGATAATAGAATTATTGATAGAATATTTTAAATTATTTCAATATAAACCAGTGGAACAAGTATGCAAAGCAAATACCGAAAATTGCACCTACAAAAACTTCAAAAGGAGTATGTCCAAGAAGTTCTTTTAATTTTCCTCCAACTGATTGCAAGTCATGGTGATAAAAATCTTCCATCATTTTGTTTAAGCAAGCTGCTGTTTTTCCAGCGGCTCTTCTCAATCCTGCTGCATCATACATGATGATTAGCGAAAATCCTAATGACATAGCAAATAAGATTGAATCATAACCTTGTAAAATTCCTACCATTGTAGATAATCCCATTACTCCAGCAGAGTGAGAACTAGGCATTCCTCCTGTTGTTGAAAAAATCTTGAAATTAACTCTTCTACTTTTTACTGTAAATAATATAAATTTTATTACTTGAGCAAAAAAAGCAGATGCCACTCCGCAAGTAATTACTTCATAACCATTATTAGCAATTGTGGCTCTTATTACATCTAAAAACATTAAATACCTACTCTCTCATTTATTTTCTTAATCATATCTTTGAATATTTCAGATTCAAAATTCTGTTCCTTCATTATATCACAGCATTTTTTAAATAGGCAAGCAAGTTTACATTTAGACTCTTCTAGCCCATATAAGGATACGTATGTCAATTTCCCTTCTTCTTTATCTTTTCCTAGAGTTTTACCCATTTCTTCAAAAGTAGAGATTTCATCTAAAATATCATCCGCAATTTGGAATGCTAAACCAAAATTTTCTGCAAATTCAGTTAGTGCTTCTAGTTTTTCATCTTCTGCACCTGCAATAATTGCACCAGTTCTCATTGAAAGTTTAAATAAATCTGAAGTTTTGTGTAAATGTAGATATTTTAAAGTTTTTTCTTTATCAATAATTTGAGTATTATTTTCTGATTCAATATCTACAACTTGTCCTGCAATTACCCCTCTTGCTCCTGCATATTGAAAATATTCGTTGAGAACTCTTATCAATACTGAAGGAGAAAGGTTGTTTGAATTTTTTGTAATTACTTGAGGTGCAAATGTAAGTAAAGCATCTCCTGCGAGTGTTGCAATTGCTTCTCCAAAAACCTTATGATTAGAAGGTTTTCCTCTCCTAAAATCGTCATTATCCATACAAGGTAAATCGTCATGAATTAGTGTTTGAGCATGTAGCATTTCAATTGCACAAGCTGTTGGGATTGCATCTTCTAACTCTCCGCCAAGGACTCTACAAGTTTCTAAACACATCACAGGGCGTAATCTTTTGCCTGGTAACATTACCGTATATTTCATAGATTTGAAAATGCTTTCGGGGTATTCAATTTGTAAAAATTCATTTAATTTATCATTAACTAATTCAATATAATCATTCATTTTCATCGTTATTAAGTTCCTTATATATTAATTGTTTTTTTGTATTTCGAGAAGCTTCTCTTTTTTTTGCACTAATTTTTGCAATTGCTCTGTTATTTTTGAATTTGCTAGAAGATTCTTCTTTAACTCCGTTATATTTTACTTTTTCTTTGTATTCAAAAGCTTCATTGACAAATTCAACATAACTTGAGTATCTTGTTTCATCAATTTTGTCGATATTTTGTAACACTCCACAGCCTGTTTCATTTATATGAAGGCAATTCCCGTATTTACAAGAATCACGATATGGAATCATTTCTTCAAATAACAAATCTACATCGTGTGGCAAAATAAAATCAAATCGAACATTGCTAAATCCTGGAGTGTCAACAATATTTGTTGTTTCATCTAGTGGAATAATTTCACAATGTCTAGTGGTATGTGTTCCTCTGTGAAGTTTGTCGCTAACTGAATTTGTTTTTAAATTTACATTAGGGTTTAGTGCATTAACTAGGCTTGATTTTCCAACACCAGAATTCCCGCATAAAGCACTTATTTTACCTTTTAATAATTTTCTAAACTCTTCAATACCTTTTTTTTCTAAAGCTGAGGTAAAAACAACTTTATAACCTAAATTTCCATAAATAGATAAAATTTTATCTTGTGCATCGGATTCTAATCCTAAATCTTCTTTATTGAAACACAAAACTACTGGAATTTTGTAATACTTCGCAAGGGCGATGTATCTGTTTAATTGGTGAAAATCTAAATCTGGTTGTTTTAGAGCTGATACAACTACAACTTGATTTACATTTGCGACGGATGGACGTCTAATGTAAGTTTTTCGAGGTAAAATTTTTGAAATAACGTTATTGTCAAATTCTACAAAATCCCCAACAAGAATGGATTGACGTTGTTTTTTTAATACCTCACGAACTTTGCATTCATAAAAATCTCCCGCACTTTTTACGTGAAATAAATCTGAATGAATTTTGTAAATTTGTCCTTCCATACATAGATAGTTTACTAAAAATAATATCTCTTTGCAAACTATAATGTTTTTGGAGTATTCTATTGTTATGATTACAAAAAATGAACTCGATGTATTAGTCGAAAAATATGAAACAGTTGATTTTATAAAAGATGACCCTGTTCAATTTCCTCATAAATTCGAAGATAAAAAGAGTATTGAGCTTGCTGGATTTATTGCATCTCTTGTGGCTTACGGAAGTAGGCAACAATTTATCAAAAAATTAAATGAGTTATTCGATTTGGCAGAACACGAACCCCTAAATTTTATTCAGAATTTTGAACCTAAAATTCTAGGAGATTTTAATTATAGATTTGGGAAACCAGATGATTTCGCTGAAATTTTTCTTATTTTAAAAGAACTTTATAATACCTCAGATGGTTTAGAAGAATTGTTTGCGTATGGATTTTCTCAAGAGAAAATGTTTGAATGTGTTGTGGATTATTTTTATTCTAGGGCTAGTGAAAAAGCAAAGCATGGCTTTTATCAAATGATTCCTAATCCTCATAACGGTGGAGCTATGAAAAGAATGTGCATGTTCCTTCGCTGGATGGTAAGAAAAGGCCCTGTTGATTTAGGAATATGGAATTTTATTTCTCCATCTGAATTATATATTCCACTAGATGTTCATGTTGGAAGAATTTCCCGACAAACTGGGCTTTTGACAAGAAAAGCAAATGATTTTAAATCAGTTATAGAATTAACTGAAAATTTGAAAAAGTTTTGTCCTGATGACCCTGTTAAATATGACTTTGCGATGTTTGGATATGGAGTGAATAATAAATAATTTATTCTAAATTATCAAGAATGAACTTCCCAATTTTCCCTTCTCGGAAATCTCGCAAAACATAAACAGATGTTCTCTCTCTATCTGTTGAACCACCTGTCAAAAGCCAATTTCTTGTGATAGATATGTTATCAATATTGAGTTCTAATTCTTCTGGTAATTTGTAATATTCTCGAAAAACTTTTGCTTGTTTTTCATCAAGCATGCCTAAAAGTTCTTCTGCAACTATTTCATTAGAATAAGCGTTTTCTGATACAGAATTTACGAATGCTAATTTTTTAGCTCGTTCTTGGTCTTCTTGTTTCATAGGGATAATCCCTGGGGTATCAAGGAGTTCAAGTTGAGGGTTAATTCTAACCCATTGTTGTTGGCGTGTAACTCCAGCCTTTGCTCCAATTTTTGTTTTAGAAGAACGTGTAAGTTTATTGATAATACTCGATTTACCTACATTTGGAAGTCCCACAACCATGATTCTTGCAGGTCTGCGGAGCAATCCTTTTGCCATCAAGGCTTGAATTCGTGGCTCTGATAGTTCAATTGCTTTTTTTACAATAGTATTAATATCTTTATTGTTTTTTGCCTCAGTAACGATTACTGGAATTTCAAAGCGTTTTTTTAATTCTTCAATATAAGGTTTGAGTAAAATTTTATCAACCAAGTCCGATTTGTTAACCAACAAAAATCGAGGCTTTCCGTTAAGAAGCCCCGATATATTGTCATAACAGCTTGAGATTGGTAATCTCGCATCTACAACTTCAATCACGGCATCCACTAAAGAAAGCTGCTCTTTCAGCTTTTTCTCTGCTTTTGCAATATGTCCTGGATACCAGTGAATATGAGTCTTATCTTTTTTCAATTTTTTCCTTAATACGAGTTGCTTTACCAGATCTTTCTCTCAAATAGTACAATTTAGCACGTTTAACATCACCACGTCTAAGAACTGTGATTTTGTCGATTCTTGGAGAGTTGATTAAGAATACACGTTCAACACCAACACCTTGGAAAACTTTTCTTACAGTGATAGTTTTGTTTAATCCAGAACCGTGCATTTTAATAATTGTACCTTCAAAAGCCTGAATTCTTTCTTTGTTACCTTCAACGATTTTTACGAAAACTTTAACAGTGTCACCTGCGTTCATTGCAGGAAGTTCTTTGCCTAAATAACTTTTTTCTAATTCATCAATAATTGGGTTATTCATCTTTGCTTTCCTTTATATTTCTAAACTATTACTTAACTTTGTAATTCCTTAATCGACGTTGAATGACTTTCTTCCACACACAAAGTCCGCCGACGCACGTTCGTATTATAAATCCTATAATAAATATATTAAATTTGCAAGCAATGACATATGAATATTAAAACTTGTAACGTAAAAAGAGGTTTGTGCAATTGTTTCTTTTGTCTTTATGATATATTTTCAAGTATGGGACAGGATTATAAAAAATTATTAAATAAAAAGAAAAGAAAATATTGTGATATAAAAACAATGGGTGTAAATATTGATAAAAATGAGTATTATGAAATTATTTTATCAAATTCAGCCCATCCAGAAAAATTTGATAAGAAGTAATAAAATAATTGGAAAATAAAAAAGCTCATCGATTTCTCGGTGAGCTTTTTATCATGTTTTCGTTCTAAAAACTTACGAAATTTTGTGGATTTTCATGAAGTTTGTAGATTGTCCAGACATCAAGTGTGGAACTGAACCAGTAATGATTACGCAATCTCCAGCTTCCATTCCAAGTTCTTTTTTAAGGAATTCATTCAATTCAATTAAAGAACTCTTATCAATTTCAATGTTTTTGTCATCAACTTTGATAGATGAAACACTGTTGAATAGTTGCATAAATCTACCAACTTTAGCATCTTCACAGAATGAATAAATTGGAACTGATGGTCTGCATTCAGAAATCAATGCTGTTGTATAACCTGTTGCAGTCAAGGCGATTACACCTTTAGCTTTTGGTAAGTTTTTCAAAGTATCTGCAACTGAAACTGCGATTGACATAGGAATAGCATTTTCTTCAGTTCTGATAGTTGAAGGGAATTCATTCTTTCTCATGAATTGGCTATTGTTAATATCTTCAGCAATTTTTTTCATGATAGAAACAGCTTCAACTGGGTATTTACCAGCAGCAGTTTCACCAGATAACATAACTGCGTCGGCACCATCAATAATAGCGTTAGCAACGTCAGAAGCTTCTGCTCTAGTTGGCATTGGGTTTTCAATCATGCTTTCCAACATTTGAGTTGCAACAATAACAGGTTTTCTAACAGCGTTAGTTTTTCTGATAATTGTTTTTTGAACGATAGGTAATTGTTGGATTGGAGTTTCAATACCCAAATCTCCTCTAGCAACCATGATACCATCTGAATATTCAATAATGTCGTCAATGTTTTCTAGAGCTTGTGGTTTTTCAATTTTAGAAATAATTCTTAAACGAGAATTATTTTTGTCTAAAATTGCTCTCAATGATTGCAAATCTTCTTTGCATCTTACGAAAGATAGGCCAAGATAATCAATATCATTGTTCATTGCAAATTCTAAGAACATTTTATCTCTTTCAGTTAAAATGTTAAGACTTGCAGTTCCTCCTGGTAAGTTCAAACCTTTACGAGGTTTGATAACACCAGTTGTAAGAACTTTTGCATAAACGATGTTATCTTCTGATTTTTCAACTGTTAATTGAATTTTACCATCATCGATAAGGATTTTATCTCCAGGTTTAACGTCGTTTGCAATTCCTTCGTAGTCAACAGGAATGATATCGTTTTCGTATTTGTCTTGGTGTCTAAATTTAAGAACTTCTCCAGCTTTAATAGCGATAGGTTCATCAAATTTTCCAACCCTGATTTTTGGTCCTTGTAGGTCTAAAAGAACCGGAATAACAGTGTGTTCTTCTTTTTCAACCTTACGGATAAAATCTAATGTTTGTTTGTGTGTTTCCATGTCACCATGCGAAGAATTTAATCTGAACATGGTTACACCAGCTCTATATAATTTACGAATCATATCCTCTGAATTAGAGGCAGGGCCTAGTGTTGACACGATTTTTGTAGCTGCTACATTTCTCATCTTTTTCCTCCTAGTTATATTCTTGGGGCTAGCTATTTACTTTTCTATACTATTATCATATAATAAAAATATATTTTTGTGTTTATGTAGTAGAAAAAAGATGAGGAAGTGAAAAAATGAAAAGACTACTAGCAGGTTTATTAGTATGCGGAATGCTTACTATCAATGCTGTCCCAGCTTTTGCTTACAAAGGAATTGAAGATGTTAGCAAGACTTATTGGGCTCAACCAGAAATCGCAAGCGTAGTTAGTGACTCTGTAATGTCATTATCAAACGGCAATTTCTACCCAGAAAACAAAATTTCAAGAGTTGAATTTGTTCAAGCTTTACTTAAAGTTTTAGGTAATGAAGACCTAGAAATTAAATCTAACTACAGATTTGCTGATGTTGCAAAATCAAGTGCAGCTTATGCTCCAGTTGCAAGATCTCAACAATTAGGTTTGGTATATGGTTACCCAGATGGTACATTCAAACCAGCTGGTCACATTTTGAGAGATGAAGCTCAATCAGTAATTAGCCACATCACTATTGATGGTACAGTTGATGCCAATGTAGTTTCTAAATACTCAGATGCTAATAAAGTTCCAGGATGGGCTAAAAATGTTTATGCAAAAACTTTATCATACGGTATCTACGTAAATCACCCTAATGAAAATGAATTAAGACCAACTGAAGATTTAACAAGAGCTGAAGCTGCTGTATTATTATACAGATTAAGACAAAGATTAGATCTTGTAAAATCTCAATACAAAAAAGTTACAGAAACAGTTACTGGTACTGAACACTTGAACATGGTTAAAAAAGCTCCTTCTAACGAAGTTACAGTTACTAACTTGAGAAACATCGTTAAAGAAGGTAACGTATTAGCTATTGAATTTAATGAAGCATTCAAATCAAAATTGCATGCTGCTGGTGATGCTGTTACATTCTCTAACTCAGAAAATATCGTAACTGAAGAAGGTACTGTATTATTCCCAGCTGGATCTACTTTCTATGGTAATGTATTAGAAATTAAAGATCCACAATGGTTCAACAAAAACGCTAGAGTTTATGCTCAAATCAACAAAGTTGTTACTCCAGATGGAAAAACAGTTGACTTAAATGCAAAACCATTCTACAAAGATTATGCATTGAAAGAAGGTCCTTGGATGACAGCTGGTAAAGTTGCATTATACACTGTTGGTGGTGCTGCTGTTGGTACTGGTGCTGGTGTTGGTTTCTCATTCATTCCTAACCCAGACAAAGTAGGTACTGGTATTGCTATCGGTACTCCAGTTGGTGCTGGTGTTGGTTTGGTTACTGGTTTAGTTACTCCAGGATTGAATTACAGTGCTAAAAAAGGTGAAACTGTTAAAGTTATCTTATTAGAAGATGCAAGCATCTCTAAATAGTTAACGTTCAAAATATAAAAATAATCTGGTTTTAAGTTTTTCTTTTAACCAGATTTTTTTTTGTCAAAAAATACTACTTTTTATTTAATCTGTTTTTCTATGTATTTTGCTCCTTATGGATATAGAAATTTTAACTAAAACTTTTAAAATAATAATGTTACCTACTTGGGGTAGTTAATAAAAATATAAGGAGTGAATATGAAAAAATTTCTGGGTTTCTTTACCTTGCTTGCATTTTTAACAATTCCTGCTCAGGGTGCTTTTGCGTGGACATATGATGGTTTGAATAGTTTAAATCCTTTTACTGGTTTTAGAAATTGCGGATGTCAAAAACAAAAAGTCGTTAAATGCAAGAAACCAAAACTTACGAAGTGCGAAAAATTACATGGAGTAAAGATTAAGGGTGAACCTTGCGGATGTGCTGCACCAATACAGGTTGAGCCAAGATGCAATACTTGTCAAAAAGCTTTTTAAAGGTGGGGAACTTTTACTTCCTAACAAAAAAAGAGGAACAATTATTGTTCCTCTTTTTTGTAATATATTTTTTATTTAAAATTCAATAGCTCTTAGAGCGTTGAATATTTTGTCTGTAATTTCTTGAATATATTCTTGGCTAACCATTCCGTTGATTACCGCATCAGAAATTTGATAAGCTGGGCGAATATATTGTTGGGCAGTTTTATTTACATCTGCAAATTGTAAATCAGCGGCTTCTCCAGATTTACCTCGCTGAGCAGCTCGTTTGTACCATCTATCTTTGATAACTTCAAGCGGTGTGAATACGTAAACTTTAACGTCCATAATATCTCTTACGCCTTCATTCAAGACATACAATCCTTCTGTTAAAATAACTTTTGCTGGTTTCTTTTCATCTCCGTTAGGATCAGATTCACAAGTTACAAAGTTATATCGAGGAGATTTGATTGTTAAGCCTTCCTTTAATGAAACTAAATGGCTTTTCATCAAATCCAAATCGATAACATCTGGTGTGTCAAAACTAAAACCTGTTTTGAATAATGCTTCATAACTTCCAGCTTCTTTTAATTCTTTTGAAGTATCTTTGTAATAATCGTCACAACGAATTACTGTATAGATACCTTCAGTTTTATTTTTAAGACATGCTTTAATTGTGTTATCAACGAAAACTGTTTTCCCAGAAGCACTTTCTCCTGTAATACCAATTAGGAATGTTTTCTTTTTCTCTTGAACAACTTTTCTTGCAATATTCATTATCAAATTATCAGATATTTTCAAAAATAAAGGTTGTTCTTGTTTTCTATCTTCTTCAAGGATTTTTTTCAAAGTCTCTACAATAGTAGAGATTAATTCCATGTCCCTGCGGTTTGAATAAAAATCGTAACTTGTCAATTCGAAATCCTTTAACATTAGTATTTCCCCTTTGCAAACATGTTAACATTTTACTTTAAAATTATTTAAACCTCTACAAAAGATGAAATTTTGTAACAAAAATTTTATGAAAAATTAAAGTTTTTATGAAAAAGAGCCGTAGTATAAATTGTTGAGATAATAAGGAGTATAATTTATGTACACAGATGAAATTTTTGAAAATGCACTAAAAGAAACAAAAGAAGAAAGTTTCAAAGCATTACAAGGTGAAGTGAAAACAGTAGAAAGAGTAATTGAAAAACTTTTAACTCAACTATTAGAATGTACTTCATCTGTATCAGAACGTGATTTCCATGTTTGTGGAGTCTAAACGAATTACGACTTGAACAAAATTAAAAAATAAAGAGTTCCTATTTGTTAGGAACTCT
The DNA here is from genome assembly GCA_002103105.1 of Candidatus Gastranaerophilales bacterium HUM_1. GTDB lineage: Bacteria > Cyanobacteriota > Vampirovibrionia > Gastranaerophilales > Gastranaerophilaceae > Zag111. The sequence goes on along the minus strand of DAAY01000008.1, from coordinate 185,308 downwards.
TTTGTTCTTTTTGCTTAGTTTGATTAAGCTTTCGGGTTATATACAAACTTATTTGGGTCTGTGTTTTGTACTTGTTGTTGATTTGATGTTTGATATAAGTTGTTATATATGTTTTCGTATGGGTTGCTCATTGCTGACATTGAGCCATATGGATTAGCCATTGAGTCGTTGTTGTTTGATGATGTCAAAAATGGATTATTTAATGGTGAAGAATATGCTGTTGTTGGAGTTAAGAACATTGGACTTGTGTATTGTTTTTTAGCTTTATCTTTTTCTTTTGCACCTTGAGCTTCTTCTGCTTCGTTTTCCAATTCTGTGCTAGGTTGTTGTGATTGTGCAGTAAACGTTGGTTGTTGTGTTTGTTGCTGTGCTTGAAGTTCAGCTTGCATTTGAATAGCTTGTTGTTCTTGAGTTGGAGCGGTTGTATCTTGTGGTGCAACTGTTGTATCTTGAGGTGCAGCGGATTGATTTTTAGACGCCGCTGCGTATTCTTGTGCTAATTCATCAAGATTAATTTCTTCTCCAATCACTTTTTCTAATGATTTTTTAGCTATTTTATCATCATCAGAGAGTTCTCCGTTTTCTGTGTAATTTGCGACTAGGTTTTGTAGAGCTTGTCCGACTACTTCGTCTTGCACTTTTGCATCATCTTTCGCTGCTTGGGCTAAATTTTCTGAATTTTTTTGTTGTGCTATTTCTACTTCGTTTGGTCCAATAACTTTGTCTGCTGCTTTACTTGCAAGCCAACTGCCTAAGAATCCGCAGGCTGCTCCAAGTACAGTTCCAACTGCTGTACCAATTGGTCCGCCTATACAGGTTCCAACTGCTGCACCAGCTTTTGCTCCAAGGGCTGTTCCTGCTGCCCAACCTCCGACTTCAGCGGTTGTTTTCATAGCTGTTTTGCCTAATTGTTTAAATCCTTCAGTTGCTCCTATTTGGAATGCTGGAATAACATCTAAAACAACTCCAACTCCTAAAGAAAAGATTGCAAAGCCTGCGTTTCCTTTGATTCCTTTTATTAAAGGTGCAAATTTTGGATGCTTAGCTGCTGTTGAAGTTAAGAACTTAGATACTTTTGTTATCCCTAAAGCATTTTTAGTTTTTCCAAAGAACCCTTTGCTAGCTTGAGAAGTTGCTGACGCTGCTGCTTTTGCACTTTCGGCGGCTGCTTCTTTTTGGGCTACATATTTACTAGCTCCAGCCCAGATATTTCGTACTTTGCTAAATGCTTTACCTTTAGGAACTACATTTGTTGACCTGATAAGTTTATCTCTTTCTGCTGCTTCTTTTGCAAGGTTTTGCCAGCCAGCTTTGAAACTTTTTCTATTTTTCCATGCCCAATTTGCTCCGCTAACACCACCCATAAATAGGGCCCCAGAAACAATGCCAGATGGTTCTTCCTGTCTGTTAATTGCAGTACCTGTGGCATAACGTGCGAGATTATTCATCGTTTGTGCTTGGTCAAAAGATACGAAACTCATGTTTAATTTTCTCCTATAAAATCCCCTGTATTTTAATAAAGTATTTTTATTTATAAAAATTGCTTTTTATGTTACAAAACCTTAACAATAATGCAGCTGACATTTGATTAAATGCCAACTGCATTGATAGAAAGTGGTTATTTGGGGTTATGCTATGGTATTAAAATTCATATTTTGCATCATTAAATCGTTACTATATGGATTTGACATGCTGTTTGTTAAGAAGTCATTCATATTATAAGGGTTGAATTGAGGTGCTGGAGCAACTTGTGGTTGTTGAACTGGTTGAGTTTGTTGATACATTGAAAGAGCTTCAGCTTGTTTTTCTTCTGCCTCTGCAATTTTTTCAGAGTATGATTTGCCTACAACTTTGCTTGTTAACCATTCACCAACACCGTATCCAATAAAGCCACCGATTGGACCGAAAGCCATACCGCCAATTGCTGCACCAATTGAACCGCCAACTAATCTAGATGTAGTTTTGGCAACTTCTGCCACGCCTTGTCCAATGCCTTGGTCTTTTGTTGCAGAAATAATATTTGGTAACTCAAATGCAATCAATAATAAGTTACCTACTAATGGCATTTTTGACCAGATTCCTTTACCTAATCCTTTAACTCCACCTAAGATACCGCTTTTACCTACGGCTTTAGCCGCTGAAGCTCCACCTTTTGTTGCGGCAATTAAATCTGCTGGAGTTGATTTGATAGATTTGAAAATTCTAGAAAATACAGATCCGTTCGCATGTGTTTTTTTAGCAACATCTAATGCTAATTTATTGCCACCGTCTTTTAAACCTTGTAAGATTGATTTTCTAATTGATAAATTATTTTTAATGCCCGATTTAAAACTATCTCTAGCTCCACGAACTAAAATATCTGCACCATCCTCAAAAAGAATAGAAGGAACGGTTTTTACAGCTCTTTTGATTGTAGTTACTCTTGGAAGTGCCTTATATGCACTTTTTGCAATTGAAACGATTGACATAACCTTACCTACCTTTGTACAATAAAATACACTTTTCTAACCTACATTTATATAAAAAATTTTTACCTCTAAAAATTGACTAAAGATTAAGAAATGTAAAGTTGGTTCATAATAAAAATGCCAGCTGCACACTTGCACTGGCTTTATTAAACTCTCTTCTTATTTTAAGTCTAGTTAGTATAGGTAGATTTTCTCTAATTATTTTACAGCGGATAGATTCGCCTTGATTCCTGCGTCTGAATTTATCTCACACGCATTTGAGTACGCCAAACTACGGCGTTTTCTTGCTCCTCTTAATATTAATTCAACACTTTCGCATCTGTTATTTGATGGTGTTGTTATCTTCTTTAGCATTATTTTTTACTCCATAGATTTCTGATTACAAATAATCTATCGGCAGTTAAAAGATAAAACTTTAGAATTTGCTTGTTGTTTGTTAACAATTCTTAATTAAAATAGCGAAAGTTGTTTTTGTTTTTCAAAATGTTTTCTTAAAAATGAAGGCCTGTGGTATTTAGATAATCCATATTCATCAATAGCTTTAAGATGTTCTGCGGTCAAATATCCTGCATTTCTATTCCAACCATATTGAGGAAATTCAGAGGCTAAATTTGTCATATATCTGTCTCTTGTAACCTTTGCTAAGATACTTGCGGCTGCAATGGATGCAGATTGTCCGTCACCTTTGATTATAAATTTTTGTGGGTAGGTATAATTTCTTATAAGCTTGTTCCCATCAACAAGAGTTATGAAATCTTGAAGTTTTGCTTTTTTTATAACTTCTTCGCAGGATAATTTCATTGCTTTTAGAGATGCGTTCAAGATGTTTATTCTTTCAATTTCATCAACTTCAATACAGATTACAGAATTAATTGTGTTATTTAGAATTACGTCATAAAGTTTTTCTCTTGCACTGGATGATAATTTTTTAGAATCATTGAGCCTATCAAGGTCAGAAATCAGAGATTCTGTAACCTCTGGGAAATAAACACAAGCGGCAAAAACGCCACCTGCTGCTGGACCTCTTCCCGCTTCATCTGTACCAATTACTGTCCCAAAATTTTTGTCAAACTCAAATAATTCTTTCATAGATGTAATTTTACAAAGAACAAACAATTACTTCAATAAAAATTTTGTTATAATTTGACTTGAAATGGAATTTTTGATACAGTCAAAATGTTGATAAGGGATTATTATATGGCTAGCGAAACGTTAACAGAGCAACTTGCTCGTACGGAGATGAAGTTTGTTGTAGGAGAGAATGATTTTGGGACCGTTCTCGCTCAGAGTAATACTGAAAATTTTTCAGATATAGAATTAGCATTGCAAAATGCGGGTGGAAAACCTAAAGAATGTGAAATTAAAAATTATTCTGTTCATGGCTCCAAGCAAGGGAAACCAGAGTATATTATTACCTTTAAAAATGAACCAAGTTTAATTGTTGTTATAGAATGTAAGTCAAGTATTCAAAAACATTCTTCCAAATTTCTTAATGCTCCAAAAGATTATGCCGTAGATGGAGCGTTGTATTATGCAAAATATTTAAAAGAATATTATAATGTTATTGCGGTTGGTATAAGCGGTCAAAAGAAAGAAAATTGTTGTGTCTCTTCTTTTTTCTGGGGCAAAAATCAAGAAAACTTTATTGAATATGAAAAGCAACGAAATTTCTTTTTGGAACCAGAAAATTATCTTCGTTTATATCGTGGAGAGAAAATTCAGAAGAATTATTCTCTTAATGATATAAAAGAAACGGCAATTGATATTCATGAGTCTTTGCGAAAAAATGGAATTGGAAATTCTACAAAACCAGTGTTTGTTGCAGGTTTGTTGATTGCATTGTCTGATAAAGATTTTGAAAATAATTTTAATGATATAAAGAGTTTTGATCTTTTAGTTGCTAGTATCATAACGTCGATTAAAAAAGTTTTAAAAACATCAGGAGTTGATTCTTCGAAAATCGATAGTATTATAGAGACTATTAATAAGGTTACAAGTATTGCGAATTTAAAGCATACTCAATTAGTGGAAGATCACTCTTTATTGTGGTATTTAAAGCAGCTAGATCAAAAAATTGTTCCAATGATGAATTATTCCGAATCTACTCTCGATGCTTTGGGTGTTTTTTATCACGAATTTATTAAATATAGTGGAAGTGATGGTAAGGGTTTAGGAATTGTCTTAACTCCTCAACATTTAACAGAATTTATGGCTGAAATTGCGGGGGTGAATAAAAATAGCAAAGTTGTGGATATTTGTTGCGGTACGGGTTCATTTCTTGTAACTGCAATGGGAATAATGCATAAAAATGCAAATATGGAAGAGTGGGAAAAAATTAGGAAAGAAAATCTTTATGGTATAGAAAAATCTCCTGATCACCACTTGTTAGCTCTTACAAATATGATTGTTCGTAAAGATGGAAAATCAAACATATTTTATGGATCTTGTTTCGATGAAAAGTATGTAGAAATTTTGAAAGATGCAAAAATTAATATCGGTTTGATAAATCCTCCTTATTCATTAAAAGGTGGACCAAGCGAATTAGATTTTATAGAGCAGATGTTGAATGTTTTAGTCCCTTCTGGTATTGGTGTGGCAGTTGTTCCAATGTCATGTGCAATTGGAACAAAATATAAAGAGGAGCGAAAACGATTATTTGAAAATCATACTTTAAAAGCTGTTTTTTCTATGCCAGATGATATTTTTAGTGGGCAAAATGTTGGGACTAACGTTTGTGTTATGCTTTGGGAAGCTCATAAAAAGCATGATTTGAATAAAAAAACATTTTTTGGATACTACAAAGATGATGGTTTTGTAAAAGCGAAACGTTTAGGTCGAATTGATAAATTTAATAGGTGGAATAAAATTAAAGAGACTTGGATAAGAAATTATGAAGAAAGAATTGTTCAATCGGGTGTTTCTTGTCTAAAATGTGTGAAATGGGATGATGAATGGCTGTGTGAAGCTTATATGGAAACCGATTATTCGCATTTAAAAAAAGAAAATTTTGAAGAAACTGTTAAGAATTTATGTGTATATGAATTATTAGAAAATTTAAAATCTGCTATTTCAAATGCTCCTGTAATTTCAAAAAAGGTGGAATTAAATGTATCTGATTGGAAAGAGTTTGTTGTAGGGGATTTATTCACGTGTGCAACAACAAAACCATTAGTTTCTTCAGACCTTGAAGATGGTAAAACTCCGTATATTACAAGGAGTGCTTTAAATAATGGGTGTAGTGGTCATAAGCTAGAAGAGGGGTATGAGCTCAATCCTGCTAATTGTATTACAATAGGTGCAGAAGGGACAGTTGCATTTTATCAACCAGCAGCGTTTTTAGCTGGAATTAAAGTTTATACTCTGCGTAATGAATTTTTGAATGAATATAACTCATTATTTATTACTACTATTTTAAATAGAGATAGTTATAAATATAATTATGGAAGAGCTAGAGTGTTAAAGAAAATAGAGGAAGAAAAAATTAAGTTGCCTGCTAAAATTCTTCCAGATGGTACATCTAAGCCCGATTGGTATTATATGACTGAATACGTTAAATCTTTACCGTTTAGTTCTAATTTATAAGAATTATTTACAGTTAAATATGGGTATAGTGGAGAATCAGCAAACTAAAGAAAAATTATATAATATTCAAGATGTGTGTAAGTTGCTTTCGATTTCAGAAGCAACTGTAAAAAACTGGATAAAGCTAAAAAAGTTAGTGCCAAATACTTTTAATGATAGCTCGCCTTTATTCTCCAAAGAATATATTGATAATCTAATGAGGGATATTAAATCTAATTCTTCTGCACCTCTAAAATCAAGAAGAAATAAAAAATTTGCTAGTGGTTCTTTTTTATATAAAGATTATGTTTCAAAAGATTCTATCAATCTTTCAAATATCCAAGAATTACTTGATTTTGTAGTTGAAAATGATATCTCATTATCCATAGAAAATATTCGCTATATCCTTACGGATGCTGCAATTCAATTGTATTTTTCAAAAAATGGGATAAATTCTCCTAGTGAAAATTTCTTGTTTGAGTATATAAATTCCAATATTGATTTAGGTCAATTTGGTTTGCTCATTGAAGATTTACTCTGCAAGGATAAAAGAAATGCTTTTGAATTTTTAAACGCCAACCCAAGCTTTTTTAAATATAAATATATATACGAGAAAAACGAAGATATTTTAGGACTTTTGTTTATCTCTTTATCAAATCTTTCTAATAGAAAAGCGAGAGGGGCGTATTTTACCCCAACTAAAGTTGTTGAAAAAATTGTTTCAAATTTAGATTTAAAAAATGAAAAAATCATTGACCCGTGTTGCGGTTCAGGGAATTTTTTACTTCAGCTTCCAGATGTCGTGACTTTAGGTAATATCTACGGAAATGATATTGATAAAACGAGTATTGGGCTTACTAGAATCAATATGTACTTGAAATATGAGCCAAAAAATTTAGATGTTTTATATGAAAATTTTACAACAAGTGATTTTTTGAAAAATAATACTGATATTAAATATCAATATATTATTGGTAATCCTCCTTGGGGATATGAGTTTTCAAAAGAAGAACTAGCAGATTTAAAAAAGATATTTGTGTCTGCTGATACCAAAAATGTCGAGTCTTATGATGTATTTGTTGAAAAATCTTTGTCATGTTTAGAGGATGATGGTAGATTATTTTTTGTTTTGCCTGAAGCAATCTTAAATGTAAAAACTCATAAAACGATACGCCAAATCATTCTTGATAATACCTCAATTGAATATTTGGAATATTTGGGGAATATGTTTGATAAAGTTCAGTGTCCAAGTGTGATTTTAAAGCTGCAAAAGTCTAAAAAAGCCTTTTCTAGTACTGGCATGAGGGTTAAAACTAAAGATAGTGAATTTGTTATAAATACTCATAGAAAAGTATCTAGTGAAACATTTAATTTTAATATGAGTGATGAAGAATATGATTTATACAAGAAAATTATGGATAAAGAAAATAAGGTTTTCTTGAAAAATAATGGTGTATTTGCACTTGGAATTGTTACTGGAAACAACAAGGATTATATTTCTAGTATCAAGACAGAAAAGAATGAACCAATATTGAAAGGTTCTGATATTGCAAAATATAAAATAAAGAAGGTTGAAAATTATATTGATTTTGAACCAGATAAATTTCAGCAAGTTGCTCCTGTTGAATTTTACAGAGCGAAAGAAAAACTTTTTTATAAATTTATCAGTACTAAATTGATTTTTGCTTATGATAATAATCAAAAATTGTCTTTAAATAGTTGTAATATATTGATTCCTACTTTTGAAAAATTGAATATTAAATATCTCATGGCTATATTAAATTCAAGTGTTGCTCAATTTATTTTTCAAAAACAATTCAATTCAATAAAAGTATTGCGTTCTCACATTGAAAGTATTCCAATTCCTGTTTGTGAGAATAATTTGCAACAACAAATTATCGAGTATGTTGATAAGGTTTGTGAAACAGAGGACGACAAAGATTATAAAAAACTTTGTCACCAGATCGATTTGTTTGTTGCGAAATTGTATAACCTTTCAATGGATGATTATAGACTAATTACAACTGTCCTAAACGAATAAAACTATTGAGATATTTCTTTTAATATTTTTTTATTCTCTAATAAATTTGATTAATTTTGGATAATAGTTGTTTTATGTTATTATCAAGAAAAGGGGATATGTTTAATTATGGATAAGAAGAAGATTATAAATATTTCTATATTTGCGGTTATTTTGATTGCGGGTATTGTATTCAGATTATTGTATTTACATACAGATATTTGGTATGATGAAGCCTGCTCTTGGTTTACGGCAAAACAATCTTTCCCAATGGGGATAATGGATAATTTGTTGCACTTAGATTTGCAACATACTCCTTTATATTTCTTCTTACTCCATTTTTGGATAAAGTTATTTGGCGATAGTGAAGTTGCGATGAGAACATTGTCATTGTTGTTTGGAATAGGAACTTTACCTTTGGTATATATTGCAACAAAGAAAATTACGAATAATAAAATTGCTTTATTTTCTCTTGCAATTTCTGCTGTATCTCCATTACTCGTTTTGTTTTCGGCAGAAGTCAGAATGTACCCAATGGTTGTATTTTTAGTTGTTCTGTCTTTGAATTTTTTAATTGATTTTGAACAGACTAAATCTACAAAATCTCTTGTAAAATTAGTAATTACGAATTTGTTGATTCCATATACATTAGTTGGGGGAATATTATATAACGTTGCACTTTGGGGGACTTATGTTCCTTATTTGTATTCTCAAAATAAGAAAGATTTCTTTAAGTATATAAAGGGCTTAGGAGCTGAAATAGTTGGATTAATTCCTTATTTTATATTGATTTCTTATTATGCAAAAATGAGAAGTGTTTTTGTCATTTCGCACGAAGGGGAGTTGGCATTTTTCCATATTGTGGATGTGATAAGAAATTTCTTTGGGGCAACAATTGTTAAAAATATCTATTGGCCATCTTTCGATCCTTATCAAATAACATTCCTATTTGCAATGCTTGTGGTTGTTCCTTGCGTGTATTTTGTTTATGGATATATTCAAGGAATGAAAAAATCTGATGGCTTTTTGAGTGTTTTATATAAGTTATTCATCTTAAGTTTTTGTTTATCAATAGTATTTTCAATGTTTCAGGTAAATATTTTCACTGTTCGATATATTTTGTATTTAGTAACTCCAATGTTTATATTGGCGATTATTGGACTGTTTAAAACATTACCCCAAAAACATGTAGAAAGATTTTTAGTTGTATTTATTTTGGCTTGTGGAATTTTCAATTATTTTAATGCAAGAGATTTCAAGGTTTTGAAAACTTTGGCGTTTAAGACCGTGCGACTTGAATCTGATAAACTTAATCTTGGAGTTGATGATATTGTTATTATGCCATTTGGGGCTGATGCACCGTATTATTTTAGAGATTTGTATTCCCCAAGAGTTTTTGATTTTGATCTTCATAAAGAATTGAGAAATCCTTATAATACTCATTTTTATGACGAAAAACAACAAAAAGATATAATAGAACGTCAAGCTCTAACTATTTATGATGCCGTTATGTCTAACAACGTTTTTAGTCGAAATTTCTTTGATTATTTTACAAAAAATGTTAATGAAACTGTTCCAAAGGGTAGATATGTCTTGATTGCTTTGTATGGCTCTGATGCTGATAATATCACGGATATTCAAACCCTAAGAAATTCTATTCCTGGGGATTATGTTATTCCTGCAAGAAAATTAGAAATAATGTTCAAAAAATTCTTGTGTGATGTCAGTGTGATGCTGAATATGAATTTTGTTCCAGTTAAAACATTTAGACAAGACAATTACACATTTTTCTTGTATCAAAAAGTTAAATAATCTAATTAGAGGTAGATAATTTTAGTGAAATAAGTATAATAAGAATGTGAAAAAGATTATAAAATATTTGTTATTTATTGCGTTTTACGTATCTTCTATTTCGCTTGTTATTGCAAATGAATCTGGTGTGAATGATATGTGGAAGTGGGTTGCGGAAAACAATTATATTTATGAAGATGGTATTGTTGGAACAGAAGATAGATATGGCTTTACGTTTTTGTTGAAATCTTATAATAAGGGGCAGTATGAGCCTGTAAATGGAAATAAAATTCAATATACTTTAAGTCAATATACACTTGATTGCGGAAAATCTACTTATAAAATTGGTGTAATTGATTCTTATGGCAATCATGATAATTTTGTTTCTGGAGATTATAACAAATATGCCGAATTTCAGCCGATAGTTCAAGGTACGGCTGTATCTGCTGTTTATAAGAAATTATGCAGACCTAATTATTAAAAAAAGACTTTGAATGAAATACATTCAAAGTCTTTTATGAAAAATATTTTGTAGTTGGAATTAGGCAGCTACATCTAATTTTTTGCCAACAGCAGGTTCTTTTGATTCGTCTTTAGCATCTGCTTTAACTTCTGCAGGAGCTTTGTCTGTTTTGTCTGCTGGTTTTGCATCTTTTGGAGCTTCAGCCTTGTCAGCTTTATCAGTTTTAACTTCTGCTTCAGGTTTTTTAGTTGAGATTTCAACGGTATCTTTTGCTGGAGTTTTTTCTAATGGTGCGATTTTTGGCAATTCGTTTTTCATGAATTCGTCAATCGGCATTTGACGAACACCTTTTTTATCTCCCGATAAAGTTACTATTCCATTGTTTTTTGTTGCTGTAACATTTTCACCGTCTTGAGTTTTATACTTGATTGTTGTGAACGGTTTAATTGGGGCTTGTTGTACTGCATCTACCATACTACTACTTCCTTTCTTTTTTTGTCGTTTATTAAATTGTTGTTTTACTTAAATATTGTGAATATCTAAAATTGCTTAATTTCCTAATTGTTGTTAATATTTCTTAATTTATTTTCTTTTTTCAATAATAGTGAATGTTTTTGCCTATTTTTCTGAATAATTTCAAACGCTAAATCTTTCATAAGTTTAATTTTTTCATCAAACATGAAATTTTTATTTTCATTTTCTAAATCTTCCTTATTGATTTTTAAATGTTTTTTATTTAGCTTTTTAGCATATTTTAATTGTGTTTTGTATGCGTGTTTTTCAGAAATTAAAGAATATCGTATATCTTGTAAATAATCTATTTTATCCTCCGAATCCAAGCCTCGTAAAAATTTAGTAATTTTGTTTCGAAGATGGTTGAGAATTATTTTTTTATCTTTTTTCCCCTCTGGAAATTCTCTATTGTAAATCAAATCATCATATAACCTGTCATACTTCTTTGTATATAACCCAATATTTGCCATTTTTTGGTTTCGGGTGAGGTATTTGGGGTGGAAAATTTGATCTGCTACATGCTGAAATTCATGTAACAATGTAGTTAATTCTACACGTTTAATTTTATTCTTAATAGTTCCAATGTCAATAGTTGTTTTTGATATTTGTCCAGTAAATTCTGAGTAGAGAATATCACTTCCTCCATCAAAAATGTCAGAATATCCATTTTTTCTAATAGGGATATCTATTTGCCCTTTCAAAACATTTTTCAATGCTTTTTTCGCTTGAGCAAAACTTATTTCTTCTTTTTTATTAAATTGAGGTAGGATTTCTCTATATAGTTTATCAACCATATTGCATGCTTTGGATTGTCTATAATTAACAGAACCTTTAACCTCTTTGAATGGAAGTTTAACTGTTGGAGAAAGTTTGTTTATGTAAATCATATTTTTCTTAAATACAAACATCGAAAAATTTGCTATAATTGTTAAAATAAATAATTAATGTTAACATAGTCGTATGATTGAATTACTAATTTTATATTCTTTGTTAAAACACGATTTGACTATGTATGCAATCCACAAACGGATTTCAGAGAATTTTCAAGCCTTTACTAATCCTAGTTTTGGGGCTATAAAACCCGCTCTAGTTCGACTTGAAAAGCGTGGATGTATCTGCTCTGCAAAAATAATGTCTGACGGTGGAAAATTATCTATATTTTATTCAATTACCAAAGATGGATTAAAAGAGTTGAAAAAACTTTTATTAAAACCATTCTCTTCAAATCCATTACAGTTTTTGTCTGACGCAAAGATTAAATTATCTTGTGCTTCATTTTTAAGTAGTGATGAGGCTTACGAATTGTTTGAAGAAGTTAAATCAAACGCAATTTTGCATAAATTAAATGCTGAAAAAACAATGGCAGATGAATATAATCCGATAGATTTTTATCAAAGAATAGTTTTAGATAATACAATTTGTGAATATAACAATTTTATTTCAATGATTGAGGGGTTTGAAAAAGGTAATGCCAGCAATAGTAGATAGTGTTCTTGAAGATTCTATTGCTCAAGAACTTGAAATTGAAAAAGGTGACGAAATACTTTCAATCGATGGCTGTAAAATGCAGGATATGATTGATTATAATTTTTATATGAAATCAGAACTAATCACTGTTGAAATTAAAAAAACTAATGGTGAAATTGAAGAAATAGAAATTGAAAAAGATTATGATGATGATTTGGGAATAGTTTTTGAGAGTGCAATTTTTGATAAAATTAAACCTTGTTTAAATCATTGCTTGTTTTGCTTTGTGGATCAACAGCCAAAGGGTTTGAGAAATACTTTGTATATTAAAGATGATGATTACAGACTGTCATATTTACAAGGAACTTATATAACTCTTACAAATCTAAAAGAGGCAGATAAAGACAGAATAAAAAGAATGCATCTTGGACCTTTCTATATTTCTGTACATACAACAAACCCAGAGCTAAGAGTAAAAATGCTTCGTAATCCAAATGCAGGGAAGGCATTAGATAATTTGCAATGGTTTAGGAAAAATAAAATTCCGTTTCATGCTCAAATTGTTTTATGCCCTGGGCTTAATGACGGTGTGGAGCTTGAGAGAACGTTATCAGATTTGGCAAAATTGAAAACAACAGTTTTATCTGTGGCAATTGTACCTGTTGGAATTACTCAATTCAGAGCAGATAGCGAATTAAAGCGTGTTGATAAAAAATGTGCGGAAGAAGTTATCGAAATTTCTTCTAAGTATAAAAGAGTTTGTTGTTCAGATGAATTCTTTTTACTTGCGGATAAGCCTATTCCTCCATCAAAATACTATGGTAATTTTTGCCAATTAGATGATGGGGTTGGTTCGTTGAGAATTACTTTGGATGATTTTAAGAAAAGAGAATTGCCAAAATCAATTGCACATCCTTATAAAATAGTTTTTGCTTGTTCTTATGCTGCGAAAAATATGCTTCAAGAGGTTGCAAAGAAGCTAAATAAAATTAAAAATTTAACTGTTGAGGTTTGCCCTGTTAAGTCAAATTACTGGGGACAGGATATTACAGTTGCAGGCCTTATTACAAGTGATGATTTAATTAGAACAGTTAAAGATGTTGATTGTGACGTTGTAATGATTCCGACTGTTATGCTCAGACCTTATACCGAAGATTTTTTAGATGGTCATAACTTAACTTATGTGAAAGAACAAACAGGTAAAAACTTTTATGTTCAACAAAATATCTATTCTCTTCAAGAAGTTGTTGATTACATTTGGACTTTATAAGGGATTATTTAGTTGTTGCGACATTTTCTTGGCTCGCTGAAGTGATGTTATTTTGCTTTTTGATAAAGGTGTTTGCACTAAAAACAGCTCCTAACGTAATTATTCCTGATAGAATAATTGCTATCGCTTTATTACATTTTGAAGATTTTCTTATTGATCCAGAATTTTCAAAGAATAATTTGTGAGCGTTTTCGCAAAATATTTTGTTTATTATTGAGTCTGATTCGCTTCCAAAGTTTTCCCTAATTGATGTTTTTAGATTTTCAACGGTAATTTTATAAGCATCTTCTGGTGAGATTTTTGAATTTCCTCCATAGCAGCCAAGAGGGGCGTCAGTTCCAAAAAGAACTCGGTCTAAGGCATTTTTATCTTTAAGTTTTTTAATTAGATTAATAATTGTAGTCGGAGTTTTTACAGGTAAATCATTTTCAAAATCAACCCACGAAATATCGCAATATAATTTTGCATCTTTATTATCAATTGATTTCAATAGAATATCAATTGCTTTTTGATGAGCAAGTTTCCCTCCTGCACCAGTATGTGCCATTATAATTGGTACAGTAGGATGTCTTTTTGCTAAATTGTAAATAAACTCTGGATCAGATTTATCAAATTTAGAAAAATCTTGAACAACTTTTTCAATTCCTTCTGCATAATCTAAATTTACTTGAGAATGGAATAAGCACGGCAACTTGTATTTTCTCGCAAGTTCTAAATATCCATCATAACTTGGGGCATCCGCTTTTAAATTTAGTTGTTTGGGGTGAAATTTCAGACCTTTGAATTTGTCTGGTGCAATTTTCAAAACTTTTTCAATGTTTTGCGGATTGCCGAAACTTGGCTGGCATGTCGCATATAGAACGTAATTTGGATTGGATTTGTATTTGTTGTATAGGTCTAAATTTCCCTTAATTTCATCAGATAAGAATGGTGTTCCATTAGAAGTTATTGAACTTTTTGTCATATCTGGGTGATTTCGAACCATGCAATCAAGATTTGATACAAACATTTTTTCTATCTTGTCATTTGGATTAGTCAAATGTTTGTTGGCAATTTCGAGAGTATCAATTGGTGAATAATCTTTTAGATATGCATAATTCCCAGAAGAGATTTCAATTGCTTCATTCGTTTTTTGAGGAGAAGAAGTCCACCAATGTCCAGTATGGATATGAATATCATACCCCGCAGTAAAGTTTACGTTTGAAATTCTGTTTATCTGCATAATTAACTTCTCAAATTCCCTCATTAAATTTATTCTATTAACTGATAAACAAAAATAATTTTGTTATTTAAAAGAAATATTATTAAGATATATAAAAGACCTCTGTAAGAGGTCTTTAAAGTTGATTAAAATACTTTTGGTATAAATCTTTTGGTTACTTTGTTAGCATATTCTCTATATTCAGAATCTTGAAGTAGATTTCTTTCTTCTGTAACTGCTCTCAGATAATATAAGTATAACCAAAGTCCAATCCCAAATGTGAAAATTATTTTTCCGAATATTGAAATTTCGCCTAATAACATTACTGGAATTGTTGTTAAAATAATGTAAATCATATTCATTGAATATTCTGGGTGTCTAACTATATTATAAGGGAAACTTGTAACGATTCCTCTGTTTGTTAAATTCCCCGCTTTTGTTCCCAGTCTAAGTACTGCTAACATCATTCCTAAATGAGCTAATACTACAAGAACGTTTAGGATAATTCTTAGTGTAAAATTATCGACAGGAATAGATTGTTCTTGAAATCTAGGGATTAGCTTATCTGTAAGGATTATGAATGGATAATAACAACTAAGACAGCTAATAATTCCAAGTGGTGTTGTATCAACAGTTTTGATTTTGTTTTTGAATAAATCAAGTTCTGTAAGGTAACTGAATCCTAAAACAAAAGTTATTACCATCACAATTAGTTGACGCCACATATCAAACGTATCGTCTATGTATTGTGCAATTCCAAACGATGTTCCATTTGCTGTCCCGTATTGTACGGCTTGGTTAAAAAATTCTTTTAAAAAGTCTATGTTATAACCCATTGAAAGAATGTATTTGTTGCATAAAAGGTTAACACAATAATATCCAAAGAACGCTTTTACAAATAAAATAACAAGAGCTTGTTTTTCATTTTCTTTAGGCTCAATATTTTTGATTCTTTCTTCCACTGTTAATCCAAATTTAAATTGTCTTTTAATGAAGTCAAGGATTGCTACGCTACGTGATTCTAAGACCGATTTAGGTCTAAAAAATAAAAATATTGGTAGTGCCAATGCTACATAGCCAATGTAATATGCTCCAAGAACAACAATATAATTGCAAAAATCGTATTCTATTTGCTCATTTAGTACTGGGCATATTGCTAATGCAAAAAATACTATTCCGTAAATTAAAATAGATGAAAAGTAGTGTTTATAGACATCTTTATCTGTTACTTCAACTTTTGTATTTTCTTCCATATATTCCCCTCTTATATAAAATAAAACATTATATGAATTATATCATAGTTTAGTTGTCTTGTGAAATTTGAAATAAAATGATATAATATATTTTGTCGGTTTATTATTTAAGGAGAAAAGTATGAATTGTAAAAAGTGTGGGTTTGAAATTATGGATAATCGTATTAAGACGTGTCCTAAATGTGGTTCAAAAGTGAACGGATTACCTACTTGGGCAAAAGTTTTGATAGGTTTTGTTATCTTGGGAATTGTTTTTCAGATTGCACTATTTTTCTTAGGGATTGTTGCGGCAATAGTGCTTCCTGTGATGGAGGGAAATGCAAGTGGTGCTAATTTTAGAAGAAGTTTTTTGAAAACTATTTCTACACTAAACCAAGCTCAATTGATGGCAATGGCAAAGAATGATGGGGAATTTACTAATTCTGATGATATTTGGAATAAAGGGATTAAGGAAAATACTGCTGAAGTTGTTGTTATTCCAGAGGGAATTAGACTTTCTAATGGTGTAGAAGTTAAATATGAAAAACTAAGAGAATCTTGTGAACCAAATTATTCTAAGAACGCAAGTGAATCTACTGCTTGTGCGATGTTAACTATTGATGTTAATGGGTTTAGCAAAGGACCAAATACAATGAGTACAAGCACAAAGATTGCGGATAGATATACATTATTAATGTACCCTATTTCTGTTGTACCAATAACAGGATCTGAAGAAGAAAAAATTCTATATCCTCAAGGAACTTCAAATTAATTTTGCTTTTGTCTTAAATAACTTTCAACAAATTCATCAAGATCACCGTTCATAACAGCGTCAACATTACCTGTTTCGCAACCTGTTCGGTGGTCTTTTACCATCTTGTATGGGTGGAATACGTAAGAACGAATTTGAGAGCCAAAATTAATATCTGCTGTTTCACCTTTAATATCAGATAATTTTTTTTCGTGTTCAGCTTCCTTTATTGCAAGAAGTTTTGATACTAAGATTTGCATTGCGTATTCTTTATTTTGAAGTTGAGAACGTTCTTGTTGACATTTTACGACAATTCCAGAAGGCTTGTGCAAAATTCTAACAGCTGTTTCTACTTTGTTGACGTTTTGTCCGCCAGCTCCGCCTGATCTCATTGTAGTAACTTCCAAATCGTCTGGTGGAATATTTATTGTTTTTTCAAAATCTTCAATAATTGGGGTAACTTCAACAGAGGCAAAGCTTGTTTGTCGTTTCCCATTTGCATTGAATGGAGAAATTCTAACTAATCTGTGCACGCCTTTTTCGGCTTTAGAATAGCCAAAGGCGTACTTCCCAGAAATTTTGATGGTTGCAGATTTAATTCCAGCTTCTTCTCCATCAAGTTTGTCTAGTAATTCAACCTTCCAGCCTCTTGATTCTGCCCAACGCATGTACATTCGAAGGAGCATACTTGCCCAGTCTTGAGCATCTGTTCCTCCAGCTCCAGAATTGATGGTTAAAATCGCATCTGCACTGTCGTATTCTCCAGATAACATTTGTTGAAGTTCAAATTTTTCTAATTCTTTTTCTTGTTTTTGAATTTCTTCATAACTAATTGCAATTAAATCTTTATCTCCAAGCTCAATTGCTACTTGGGCATCTTCAATTGTTTGTGACCAATGGGAAAGTTTTTCTAAAATCTCTTTTTTTTCTTTAATATCTTGTCCAATTTTAGTTACTTTTGCAGTGTCTGTCCAAATGTTTGGATCTTGCATTTGATTTTCAAGTTTTGTTAATTCTTGTTTTATCTTTTCAGGGTCAAAGACACTCCTTGATTTTTTCAAGTCGTGGCTTTATGACGTTAATCTCTTGTTTTAATTCTGTATCCATATATGAATTTTATTATAAAAATTTCTCTCTTGCAATTAGCTTTAGTATTGCTATAATTAGAGAGAAGAGAGATTTTGGCTTGATGAATGTATTATCATATTTAAAAGATTTATATACAAAAGAAAATTCTTTGTTGAATCATATTACATTATTTGCATTACTTGGAATTTGTGCAATTTCAACTGTTGGGTATTTGTCGTATTCGTTTGCAAATATATTTAGTTGGGTTACTTCAATTCCTTCTCAAAAGGCCTATATTTTGCTTGTATTTGCATTGATGACTATATTTTTCTTTTGCGGATATATTTATTCATTTGCGAATAATGTTTTTCAAGATAAAACGGCTCTTCCCGAATTAGAACTATCTTCTTATTCGGCATTTGTAAGAACTTTGCCTGTGTTGATTAGTTGGTATATATATGAAGTATTTTTGATGGTGGTTGGATTTGTTACTGTTCCTGCAACAAATCATTTGTTCTACGTTTATTATTCTGTTTTTCTATGTATATTGCCGTTTATAAATCTTATTTCTATTGCGTTTGCTAAAGATTTCAAACTTCGTCCTGCGTTGTTTTCATTTTTGACTTTGTTTAAAGTTTTAAATCAAACATTGGGAGATGTGATTGAATTATTCTTACAAATAGTGTTATTACTAATTATTCCAGCAGGATTGGTATATTTAATGTTTAAATATAGTGCAGGAATTACTCAAGAAACATTGAAATTTTCTGTAAACAATATAATTTTGTGTATTGCAACTTACTTAATGATGGTTGTGAAGCTAGTTTATACTCGTGGACTTGTTGAAATTGTTAAAGATAAATTAGCTAATCTTTAGACAATTTTAATTCTATTGTCGTCTTTGATGTCGATTGGTTTGTCGGATTTTGATAGAACATCTTTTATACATTTAGTCGCATCAAATTGATATTTTGCAATGACTCTGTCAGGTTGATATAGAATTTTAAATCCATCATTCCCCATTGCACAATAGTCGTTTATGATTGTTTTATAGAACTTGTTTTCTTTTGGATTATGTATATCGATTGGTTTTTCTTTTCCTTTTTTATCGATATATGACATTGATTTCAAGTGCCCATTTTTAGAAACGGTGTATTTTATGCCAGAAGCGTAAAATATTCCTGGTTTATTGGCAATGTTGGTGAAAGATTTTGATGCTAATTTAAAAGCATCTACAAGTTCTTTTTCTGAATAATTAACTTCATATAATTTATTTTTGAATGGCAAAATGTCTGCCAAAATTCTTGTATCTACTTTTCCTTTTTCAAAGTATCCTCGAACATTTGAAGAAGGTAGAATTGCAATATCTGCATCTAAATCTTTTCTTATACAGTCCGCAATGAAATAAGCATGTGGGTTCGGTTCAATCAAATCGTGGCTTAATGGACCTGGAGCTTCGTTAATATATCCATAAGTTGTTCTTGCACCGAAAACTTTATCGAAAACGTATTTTATAGGTGCATATCGTTTAAAATCGTGGGTGTTGCCAATATTATTTTGAACTTTTTTAATTATTCCGTTTGCATCAAATTCAAGGTTTAAAATCCCGAAATTTTTACCATCTCGCCCAGCTTGTGTAATAATAACTGGTTCTCCTAATTTAGAGTAGAAAAGATTTTCTCCTTCTTTAACATCAAATAGCAAATCGTGTGAGTGTCCACCTAAGATTACATCGATACCTTTTGTTTGATTGGCAATAATTTTATCTACTGTATAACCTAAATGAGAAAGTAAGATAATTTTATTAATTCCTTGTTTTTGTAAATTATCCGCTTCTTTTTGAATATCTTCAATTGTTTCTTTTATTTTATCAACGTGAATTTCCTTTTGTATAGAACCTTCTTTTGACCTTTTGAATAAATCGATAGGTGTTGTTCCAATAATTCCGTATTTATGACCATTACGTTCTTCAATTGATGAAGATGCTACTTTGTTGTGCCAAGGGCTATTTGGGGTAATTTTTATGTTTGTAGATAGTAAATTATAATTTATTTGAGGAAGAATTGTACTAATTTTATCCTGCATATCAAATTCGTGATTCCCGATAGCAGAGGAAGTAATACCTAGTTTTTTTTGAAACATTACGGCTAATTGGTTTGTTTTAAAATCTTCGCCAATCATAATATCGCCAGAAGAAAGTTTTAATGTATCAACATTAGGCTCATTTTTATTTCTAGCATCAAAAGCATTTGCTGCTGTAACAGTTCTTTCCATATTTATTGACTTGCCATGAAAATCATTAATGTAAAATATACTTGTCTTTACATTATTCGCTGGTCTGTCAATTGAGTTTATCATCTTGAGTATCCCTTTAGCATGAAAACACATCAAGATTATTTTTGATAGTTTATTATTTTATTGTTTACAATTTTTAAAACTTCATTGATTGGATTTTCCAATGTTTAGCAAGGCTATCATATATTTCGTTTATATTATTAACAACTTCAATTAGAACGATACCATAATTTAAACATTTGTAATCGCCCATATCGTGAAGCCCTATTCTTGTTTTAATTGAACATCCATATTTTGATAAAATTTCTTGTAATTTTATTGATTCTTCTATCCTGTTTTCTAAAGGAATACCAATAATTGTTGTCATATCTAATTTGTAAAATATATTTAGATAAAATATAATTCCCTAGTTTGCTAATTTAGAATAAAAAATCGATTCGATTCCGAATCGATTTTTGTTGTTTGTATATGCTTTAGTTCTATTCAATAAAACTTGTTTTTCCGTTTTCAGTCAAGAAGCTGATTCTTCTTTCTTCAAATCCTGCAATATTGTCTTTTATTAGGATTTTTCCTTCCTTAAAATTTCCATTATCATCATAATACATTTCTTGTATCAAATTCCCTTTTTGATATACAATTTTTCTTTTATCTTCGCCCATTTCTGCTGTCCCTTCACCGTTATATACTGTGATTGTGCCTCCGTTAGCTGATTTATAGGTTGTAGGTGCTCCTTTGTGATATGATGTTCCTGCAAATTCGTATCCCATCTTTTTAATATCTTCTTTTGAAGGTTCTGCTCCTAAACCGATTGGGCTTTTTTCTAATAATCCTTGTGCAGCTTTACTTGGGCGAGGTTCGTTCAAAAATTTTTCAACATCTTCTGATGTAACTTGTTTTGTTGCTTTTCCTCCAATCGTTGTCAATTTAAGTGGGCTGCGTTTTGCTTGAAGTTTTAAATCTTCATTCCCATTTAATTTAATTGAGTTTAACTGACTCATTAATGTTTCAAATTCTCCGATTTTCATGTTTAAATCTCCTCTTTTTGTAATCTTATCTCTCGTGAAAAATGCACATCACTTACATTTATATAAAAACATTTGCTTCTTCAGAATTGCAGAAAATAAGAATTTAAAATAGTAAATTCTTAAAATATAGAATTAACAAGTGGTTCGAGGTTCACATAACTTTACATATAATACTTATAGGCAGTAAAGTTATGTGATAAAGAATTTTAAATTGTAATTATGAGCATAAAAAAAGAACTTGGTAAAAAAATAAAACGAATGAGAATTGAAAAGGGTTATACTCAAGAAAAACTTTCTGAGTTGATAGATGTATCTCAAAAAGCCCTAAGTAGTATTGAAACTGGTGAAAATTTTGTCAAAGCTGAAACCTTAGATAAGATTCTTGAAGCGTTTGATATTACTGCAGAAGAATTGTTTGCTACAAATCATCTGAAAGATTGTGCCGAGTTATTGCAAATGATTAACCAGAATATTGCCCAAATTAGCGACAATTCTGAAAAGTTGGAGTTAGTGTATAATTTGACGAAAAGTCTTTGTAAAAAATAGCAAAAAAATAATACCCTCGAGGGGTACTATTTTTGAGTTTAATAGTTTGTGACAACTTATTCTATATCAAGGTTGTCTGTGGCTTGAAGCTGTTTTTTCTTGATGTTGTGCATTACAGCATCTACTAACAACTCATAAGATTTCATACTTTCAATGTTAGGAAATTCTTCTTTGAGTTGGGTTCTGACCATTGCTTCTAGCTCCTGTTCGTCAGAAAGTGATTTTAGATTATCCACACCACTTATTGCTTCTAAATAATCCGTAGTGCTTTTGTCTAATTTATTTTTATTTGAAAACGAAAGCCAACGCAACCTTGGACTTACATTATCTTTTAGTTGTTTTACTAATTTTAAGTTTTTAATTCGGTCAAACATTGCGTTACCTCTTTACTTTTACCTTCTTGCACTATTTCAAAATATCCTAAAGAAAAATAATTGACTTTTTTTTCTTTGTTGTTTACAAATATTTACATTTTTAGATTTTGCTAAAATCTGTTAAGTGTTCGTATTTGCCTTTTAACAATGATAACAATGCTATTCTGTTATTTTTAACATTTTCATCTTTATCCATTACAAGAACATCTTCAAAGAATTTTGAAACTGTTGAATTTAATGATTCTAATTCTTCTAAATATTTATTGTAATTAACATTTTCATCAATGTTATTTATGGCATTATATAATATTTTTTCAATTGGTTCAACAAAGTATTTTTCGTTAACATTTTCGCCAGTTGAATCTTTTAGAATTCTAATTACTCTGTTTGCATTTTCATTAAGTTGAGGAGAATTCATTTCGCTTACAACTTGAACTCTTTGAACATAATCTGCAATATCTTTTAGAGGATTTTTCTTAGAACATGCTTCTAAAACATTTTTATTATATTTGTCTGCTAAGAATATAATCATTCTTTGTACAAAGAATTCATTAACTTCATTTGCACAATCTCTTTGAATAGGTAGAAGTTTTAGAGCTTCTTTAATGTATTTATCAACATCAATTTTTAATTCTCCATCTAAAATTGTTTTGATAACCCCTAGAGCTGCACGTCGAACACCCAATGGGTCAGAAGAACCAGTTGGTTTTTTACCTGCTGCAAACACTGCACAAACTGTGTCAATTTTATCCGCAATACCAACAATTTGTCCTTCAATCCCTTTTGCTGTTTCACTTTCTGCATTTAATGGGAAATAGTGTTCTTTGATACCTTGAACAACTTTATCATCTTCTTTTGAAACTCTTGCGTAATCTGCTCCGATGAAACCTTGAAGTTCTGTAAATTCAAATACTAAGTTTGTTGTCAAATCTGCTTTACATAAAAGAGCTGTTCTTTCAACATCTTTAGTCGGAACATTCAAATCTCCAGCGATAGCGTTTGATAATTTGATAAGTCTTTGAGTTTTATCAAACATTGTTCCCATTCCTTTTTGGAATGTAACGCCTTTAAGAGCTTCAACATAGTCAACTAAAGGTTTTTTAGTATCTTCTTTGAAGAAAAATACTGCATCGTCAAGTCTAGCTTTGATTACTCTAACGTTTCCAGCTTTAATATTTTTAAATTCATCTCCGATATAGTTAGTCATTGTGATAAATTTGTTAATTAGTTTTCCTTCTTTGTGAAGAGCAAAATATCTTTGATGTACAGCCATAACTGTAACAGTAACTTCTTCTGGAATATCTAAATATACTGGATCAAATTCACAAACTGCTGGAACTGGATATTCAGTAATAAAAGTAACTTCTTCTAATAAATCATCAGTATAATAAGGAACTGCACCAAGTTTTGCAGCTTCTTCTTTTGCTTTTTCAACGATAATTTGTTTTCTTTCAGCTTGGTCAACAATTACGTGAGCTTTTTTTATTTCTTCAACGTAATTGTCTGGGTGTTTGATTAAAATATCTTGAGTAGAGAATCTGTGTCCTCTTGAGTGATTAGAAGATTCTTTATCAATGATTTTAATTTTTACTTCATTTTCATCTAAAATTGAAACAATCCATTTGATAGGACGAGAGAATTTCTCATCATTATAGCCCCATCTCATAAAGTGTGAGCCTTGAAGTTTCATAAAGATTGAAGGAACATTTTCTTGTAAAAGTTCTGCAATTGGTTTTCCTTTGATAACAATTTTTGCGTGAACGTAGTTATTTTCTATGTATAAATCTTCTTTAGAAAGATTGTTTTTTCTAGCAAAACCTTCTCCAGCTTTAGTTAAATTTCCAGCTTCATCAAATGCAACTTTTGCGATTGGACCTTTTACAATTTTTTCTTCATCTTCTGTCTTATTTTCCAATCCATCTACAATAACGGCTAAACGACGTGGAGTAGCATAAACTTTAACATCTGAAAATTTAACTTTATTATCATTTAAAAATGTTGTAAATCCCTTGTTTAATTGTTCAATTGCACTAGGAATAAACTTATATGGTAATTCTTCTGTTCCAACTTCTAATAAATATTTGCTCATTTTTCGTCCTTATTTTATTTCTAAACTTACCAAAATTATATAAAAAGCAAAGAATGATGTAAAGTATCTAGAGCAATGGAGGGAATAGTTGAACTATTTTGGGTAATGTAATGGTCTGGTGAAGATAATTAAGTTTCTTCTTTTTACAAGAGATTCTTCGCTTCGCTCAGAATGACGTCCCTCCGAGAGGAGAGAGCAGGTTAAGAGATTTTTGTTTACTCAATAGCTCCCTCTCCAAGGGAGAGGGGTGGGGAGAGGGGTTTTTAGAAACTACACCTATAAGTCTAATTGTTCACTTTTTCTTTTTTATTTCGACGAAAAAAGAAAAAGCAGAACCGAAAAAGAAAAACACGAATGATAAAATGGCTCGAGTCATCAGGGGCTTCCGCCCCCGAACCCCATAGTAAATCTGAACAGTCATACTGAGCAATGCGAAGTATCTCAATCCGTACTCGTTAGGTTTAAACCCTCATCCTCCCCCGAGTGGAATGATGAGGAATTTTCTCCTCTCGTAACTAACTTATAGACTGATTCACTTATAGACCTATTGACTTTTTTCGTAAATAGCAAATTTTAAAATTCACGTATTTTAAATAAAACATAAGTGTTAATAGGAGTTAATTTTTATTTATGAAAACAGAAATATTAAAAAGTCTTTATAGTGCAAAACATGGTTGTAATTTGGTTCTCAAACGTGCAAAGTCTAGTTCTTCTTCTGTATTGTCACTTGTAAAAAGTGAAAGCGGAGTAGAAACACCTGTTTTAAAAAAATCATATGATAGTCTTCCTAACGGAAATTCTTTAATTACACGTTTTTCAAAGGATGGTGATGAATTTCGTCCTTCAACAACAATAATTCTTGAAAATAATAGAATTCGAGATTTTTTAATTCATAAAAGTAATGGTGACAGTATTTGTGGCTCAATGGCGAATGGCAAAGTTCATTCTACTGAAGTGGATGAGATGGCAATGGTAACAGGAAGCGGAATTACCAAGGAAGGTACAACTCCTATGGCTAAAAGATTTTTAAATTTAATCAATAAGTTTTTTCCTAGTAAAAAAGCATAATTGAGATCTTTTTTAATTTTGTTTAGTAAAAACCCAAAGCCCCTTGCTATTAGTTGTCGTTATGACTTTTCTTGTTGAGTTTTTGCTTTTTTCGTTTTGTTGCGAAATAACCTCTTTTTTTTTTGTTGAGTTTGTACAATTTGGCTTTTTGTTTCTTTCATTGAATTGAATGCACTAGCCATCAACGTTGAAGTATAAACAGGTGTTGTATGAGCATAGTCAAAGATAATAACTCCGTTTGCATCCATTTTTCTTGTTTCATAAATTTGTCTGATTAAATCTTCTGAAGCTCCACCCATAAAGGTTACAAATAGTCCCGCATAAAGGTCTGTTTTTGGAGATTTAACTCTCATAACGTCATTCATCATAGATGCTAGCATTTTAGAATCATATGTCAAAAATAGAGGGGTAAAACCATCAATATAATCATTTGATGACCACGTTCTCCAGTCCTGCTGTTTAGCTGCTAGTGCGGATGCTAAATCAGGAAAAATAACGGCACTTATATACACGTGTTCTTGTTTTCCAAGTTGTCCAATTTTTTGAACAAAGTTTGTTACATTATTTCTTCTGTATTGGTTCCAATCATACCATTGAACATCTGAAACAGTAAGATCTTTGGGATCTACTCCGTACATTTGTTTGAATTCATTTCGTGCGTAATCAGTATAACCCCAAGCACCCATATCGTTTCCAGCAGTGGCATTTGGGTATCTGATGTAGTCAAGATTTATTCCATCTGGTTTGTAAGTCGTGATTATTTCTTTAATTAGTTCTTCTAAAAAGTCTTGAACTTCTGGGTTTGCAGGGTCTAGAAAATATCCGTTATGTTCAGATATTGATTTTGTTGGACGAGTTGATGAAGAGTATTGTTTTGTTTTATTCCCCCAATCTGGTCTAACCGCAAGAATGCTGGAAGGATTAGATTCTGGCGGTTGATTTCCAACGTAGAAAGATTGAAACCACGTATGAACTTTTATCCCTCTTTTGTGGGCTTCTTTTATCCAAACGTCAAGTGGGTCAAAGCCTTGAAATATTTCGTTTTGAACTGTAAATCCATATTTATTCATAACTTGGCTTGGAAAGATTGTTTTTCCGTGAAAATAGGTTTCAAGAAAGATGCTATTAAATCCATTTGCCTTCAAGTTATCAAGTGTTGCAATGATTTGTTCTTTACTTGTTTCTGTTGGTCTAATCCAAACTCCTTTTAACTCATTGTCGATGTATGGAAGGCTTGTTTTTATTGCCATATTTGCTTCATCGATAGCTTCTTGGGTATATTGTTTTAGGACTACACTATTTTTTGTTTCACTTTCTGCAATTTTTAGATAATTTTCTGCAACTTGAATATGGTTTTCTGCTTGTTCTGGTTTGTAATTTAGCATTCTGCTTTTATAATAATCAATCATAGATTGAGCTTCAAATATTTTAGATTTTGCTTCGTAAGAAAAACTATCAGATGTCGTATAAACGGTGATTTTATTATTTTCGGTGTCCACATAGACTTTTGAGCCAACAGTAACATTTTGTGTAATCCAGTTTTTAGCTACTCCGTGTCCGCTTATAACTAATCCGTTGGCTGGGATTGTTGAATCTGCACCACTTAGAGAGGTAACAATATTTCCTGTTACAATTGCTTCTGTCCCAAATTCGTTTGTACCAGTGTGAATTCCAAAATTAGGGGTATAAATAATCAATTTATTTGCACCTCTTCCTCCTGGGAAATATGATGCGGATAAAACTGGGTCGATAGCATCAACTTTTGTAGAGGCTTGTTTGAAAACAACTTCTGATTGATTTAGCATTAAAGGTTCAAACGCCATACCACTAGGAGCTCCGAAAGTTGCTTCTTCGGCATTTACACTAATTATTGTTAAACATAGTCCTATTATTGTTGTGATTATACGTTTGAATTTCATTGTTATTTAGTTGTCCTTTTATAATATCCCGTATTTTGGTATTTTAAACGTTCTATTTCTCTGATTTTGTCTGGTAAACGAGAATTGTCTGGTCTTAGTAAAAACGCTTTTTTGTAATATTGATTTGCACGGAGCAAATCTCCAAGTTTTTCATAAATATTTGCCATTTTTAGAATGACGTCATAGTTTTCTTTGAATCCGTTATCGAAAGCTTTGTTGTAGAAATATACTGCTTTTGTGTAATCTTTTCGGTATAAATAAAAATCCCCAAAATAAAAATTCGTAGAAGGGTTATTTTTATCAATTTTTAAAGCTTGAAAGAAATAAGCTTTGGAATATCTATCTTTACCTTCCCAATCATACACCCTTGCAAGTTGAACTATTGGATAAAGCTCTCCAGGGTTTGTTTTGGATAGAATAAAATACTCTCCGCTTGCTTTTTGCAAATATTTTTTTCTTTCTTCTGGATTTTTTGAAGCCAATGCACTCTTAAAATAAAAATCAGCCAACTTTAATGTTGACTCTTTGTCGATTTTTTCATAATCGATAGGTGCATTATTGTATTTAATCTCCCCAAATTCTATTGCAAAAGCTTGGTTATTGGTATAAGTGCTTCCAATAAGAATGAAAGCACTTATAATCAATAAAAACTTATTATAAATCATAATATTTTGGAACTTCTTGGGTATTATGATGATAGAATGAATAATCTTCTGCAGCTGGATCTGTATATACATATAACTTTCTCCAGAATCTTACGAATTTATTTTGATTTTTAAAAGCTTGTTCATCTTTTGTATAATATTCTTCGCCAGCAGCTCTCGCTTTAGTAATGTTAATCATATCAGCTGTTTGAGCAGAATACCCTTGGTTTTTTACGTATGTAGCATCTGTTGTTGTATCTACTGATACTGCTGCTTGAGCTTGCAAAGGAATCATTACTGCAACTGCTGCAATTAATAATAATTTAGTTTTCATAGTCACCTCTTTTTGTAACATTATAATAATTTTTGAAGGATGTTGCAATATTATTATAATTTATTTACAAAAAAAAATCCTATATTAAACGTAGGATTTTTCATAATAAAAAAGGGTACTTATTGCGTACCCTCAAATTTTATAATGAATTATTTATAACTTCTTCTAATTTGTCTAAAAGCTCGGATTCGGGAACTCTTGCAACAATTTCGCCTTTTTTGAAAACATAGCCTTCATTTATGCCTCCTGCAATCCCAAAATCAGCGTGTCTTGCTTCTCCTGGCCCATTTACCACGCAACCCATAGTTGCAATTGTTATGTTTTTATCAAGATTTTTAAATCTTGCTTCAACTTTTTTTGCTAATCCGATTAAGTCAATTTGAGTTCTGCCACAAGTTGGGCAAGATACAAAATTTACCCCTCGTTGTCTTAATTTCAAGCTTTTTAAAATCTCATAACCTGCAAAAACTTCTTCGACAGGATTTTCTGTAAGGGAAACTCTTATGGTATCTCCTATTCCTTCTGCTAATAACGTTCCAAGTCCAACTGAAGATTTTATTAGTCCGCCTTTTAATGTTCCCGCTTCTGTAACCCCTAGATGAAGAGGGTATTCAACTTTTTGAGCCATCAATCGATACGCTTCAATTGTTGTTAAAACATCTGATGATTTTAAGGAAACTTTAATCTTGTCAAAATCTAAGTCTTCCAATATTTGAATATGTTTCATTGCACTTTCCACCATTTTTTCGTGTAGTGGAATATTTTTGTCTAACAAATCTTTTTCTAGTGAACCAGCATTAACTCCAATTCTAATTGGGATATTTTGTTGTTTTGCAAGTGTTACTACTTTTTCAACATTCTCTCGTTTCCCAATATTCCCAGGGTTTAGCCTTAATGCTGAAATCCCGTTATTTATACACTGAATGGCTAAACGATAATCAAAGTGAATATCAGCAATTAACGGAACTGGTGATATTTTAACCAATTCTTTAATTGCTTCAGCAGCATCTTTATTTAAGACTGCAAGTCTTACAAGTTCACATCCAGCATCTGCGAGTTCTTTAATTTGACGTGTCGTTGCTTCTATGTCACGTGTGTCTGTATTGCACATTGACTGAACGCTAATCGGGTTATTATTACCGATTTTTACATTTCCGATTGAAATTTCTTTTGATTTTCTTCTTTTTATCATAGAATAATTGTAGCACAAGAAAATTGAGAGGGTTAATAAATTATGAGAATTGCAGTATTATCAGATATCCACGCAAACGTACAAGCTCTAGAAGCTGTTATGAATGATATAGTTAATCAACAATGCGAGCATGTTTTTTGTTTGGGTGATTTAGCTTTGGCTGGTCCTCAACCAAAAGAAGTTATGGATTATGTGATGAGCCAAAGTGCTTGGACTGTTATTCAAGGAAATACTGACAAAATGATAGCTCAATATGGACCAGAAGTTGTTGAATTTTTAGAAGCTCAATATCCTCTTATGGCTAATGCTATTGCAGATGATGTGACATTATTAGATGATTCTCATAGAGCATATTTAGAAGGTTTAGCTCCCCAATTGAGTTTAGATGTTGAAGGTTGTAGTGTTTTGTTGGTTCATGGTTCTCCAAGAGCGAATAACGAAGATATTTTGCCAGAAATGCCGTTAGAAGAAGTTGAAGAAATTATTTCTGGAACAACAGAAAAACTTATACTTTGTGGACACACTCATATCCCTTGCGGTTATCAAACAAATACTAATCAAACAGTTGTAAATGTAGGTAGTGTTGGTCGTCCAATGACAGAACAACCAAAAGCTTGTTATGCTGTTATTGATTTTTCTCAAGGTTCTTTTGAAATTCGTCATAGATTTGTTGATTATGATAATAAAACAGCGGCTAAAATAGTATCAGAACGAGGTTTTATGGGTGCAGATAGACTTGCAGATTTGCTATTAAATCCTGTTGAAAGACATATTTAATTTTTGTATTTTTGAATTTTCTATTCAAGGTAGCAAAAAATATTGTTTTAGATATTTATAATCAATAGTTATGCAGATTCGTGATTTAAGATATATGTTTGGCTATCAAAAGATAGTAAAAGTCGATGACAAATTACTTCGTGGTAGTGCAGCTTTTACTCCTGTAAGGGCTGCAAGATTAAAATTGAATGGTGTTCAACAGGTAATAGATTTGCGAAGTGGTTCTCATAGAGGAGTTTCTTTAATGCAATCTTTTGAAAAATTTTATTGCAAAATTTTCAACATAAAATATGTGAATATTCCTCTTCTATTTTCTGCAAAATCTATCCCAGACGAAAAAAGTTTTCAAAAAGTTTTAAATACATTAGGCAAAAATAATCTGAAAACATTTATCCATTGTCATTATGGAAAACACCGAACTGGAGCATGTGTTGCTTTATATCAAAAACAAAAAAAATGTAATGAAGAAGGTATTATTAACGGATTGTTAGATTGTAGCTGGAATGAGAAAGTAGATTTTAAGCAAAATAGTTATCATTCATTGTTGTTGTTTTTGAAAAAATATTTCCCTAATAAAAAGAATTTTGAAATAGTTGAAAAGTGTAGAAGAAGTTTTGAATAAGAATCGTTATATCTTTTCTGTAACAATATTGTCAAGTGTTAAACTAACCCAAGTGGCTAGTCGTATTTTTACGTAAGTAAAAGTACTAGGTTTACGGAATTTCAAAAAAATGGTATATTAGATATGTAATCAGTTAAGAGATGGGAAGACAAACTTCCTAAAGGAATTCATTTATGGAAAATTTGTCTTACCAATTAGATTTACTGAAAAGCCAATATAGACAGATATTTTTGGAATATGCTAAGTCTTTGCAGGATGAAGTTTATTCTCTAAAGCCTCAAAATTTTGAAGGAGAAATATTTGATTCGTACGATGTTCATTCTACTGGTAGAGATTGGCAAAATAAAGTTTTAAATCTAATCAATCAAAAACTTAACGACGAAATCGCATCTAATCTTGGTATGGTGGCAACAGCGAGAGAATCTTGTCATTGTGTCGGGTGTGGGGTGTGCTGTAAGTTTGAGGTTAGTGAATTTTCACCAGAAGAACTTTCACAAAAAGCCAAGAACGGCGATTCTCTTGCTCTTCAATTCATAAATACCTTTGTTCCGTATTCTTCGTTAGATGAGGCGGGGAAGGTGTTTCCTGAATACGTTGAGATGCTTAAGTTTAAGCAGGAATCCGAATATTTTATTTACCATTGTCCAAGGGTAACTGACGATAATCGTTGCCCTGAATACGCTAATCGTCCGAAAATATGCCGTGATTTCCCTGATAATCCGATTGCATTTTTACCATTAACTTGTGGATATAAAGATTGGAAAACACAGTCTGAACCCATTATGTTAAAGTTAAATGCGATGGCTGAAATTCTAAATTATTATAAAAATAATCTGGAAAAAGTAATTTAGATTGTACAAAATTTTTCAGCATGGAATAATTATTCTATGGAAACTTTATCAGGATTAAACTTAAGAGAAATCGAGAAAATCACAGATTCTCTCGGTGCGACAAAATTTAGGGCCAGACAAATCCATAATTGGATTTATCTTAAATCAGTCAAAGAAATTGACGAAATGACAGACTTGTCAAAAAAATTCCGTGAAGAACTAAAAAAGGTTGCAACCGTTACGGATATAAAGATAAAAGTCAAACAAGTAAGCTCAGATGGAACTATAAAATATTTGCTAGAATACCCAGATGGTGAATGTGTTGAAACTGTTTTGATGCGTTTTGATAATCGTGCGAATTTGACTGCGTGCGTAAGTTCTCAAGTTGGATGTGCTGTGAATTGTTCTTTCTGTGCTACTGGTAAGCGTGGTTTTATTAGAAACTTGAGTTATAAGGAAATTATCGAACAAGTTTTAACGATTCAACGTGATACAGGTTTAAAGGTTACAAATGTTGTCTTTATGGGACAGGGAGAACCTTTATTAAATCTTGATAATGTCCTAAAAGCGATGGAAATGTTGAACGAAAGTTTTCAAATTGGGGCTAGGAGATTGACGGTTTCAACTTCTGGAATAATTCCTCAAATTAAAAAACTTGCTGAACTTGATATGCAATCTACTCTTGCTTTGTCGCTTCACGCTCCAAATCATGAAATAAGAAAGCAATTAATGCAAATCGAAAATAAATATCCGATGGAAGATCTTCATGAGGCTTTAAAATATTATGTTGATAAAACAGGTAGAAGAATTACAATTGAATATTTGCTAATCAAAGGTTTGAACGATACAATTTCTTCTGCAAAACAGTTGGCTACATATTTAAAAGATATTAAGTGCAATATCAATTTAATTCCATATAATCCAACTGCGAAAAATGATTACAAACGACCTGACAATAATTCGATAATGAAATTCAAAGCACTAATGGAACATTCTGGAAAGAAAGTTACAGTAAGGCTAGAACGTGGTGCAGATATTGATGCTGCTTGTGGTCAACTTAGTGGAAAAGCTAAAAAAGAAGAGATTTAGTGATTTCGTTTCTTGAGTTCAATATCGTAGCCTAAAATATCTGTGATAAGCTTAAACTCTTCATATTTAAGAGTTTTCCGTGCTAATTTGTCAGAAAGAACTTTCAAATTGTAAGGGTAACCTGTTCTGTCCTTCATTTTTTCTGCAATGGATTTCATTGTAACAGCTTCTTTTGCGAGTAATAATTTTACATCCTCTCTGACACTCATTCTGGCTTCTCCTCCCATATCAAATATACACATTAGTCTTGACTATGGGTAAGGCATGTGTAATAATCGTTATACATGTGTATAAATACATATATTTATATCAATATGTAACGGAGAGCTTGTATGAAAAAGAAAAATAATTTTGGGTTTACATTAGCAGAAGTACTTATAACTCTTGGGATAATTGGAGTTGTAGCAGCAATTACAATTCCTGCTTTAATTTCAGCGTGTAATAAGAATATTGTAGAAACAAGATTAAACCAAACAAATGCAATTATACTTCAAGCTTTTAGACGGTATCAGGCGGATAATGGTGACTCTTCAATGTCCTTAGATTCTTATGATGATGGAGATGTAAATGGTTATTCTTGGCAAAGAAGTAAGGATTTTTTTGATGAATATTTTGGAAAATCATTTAATACAACTCATACATATCCAAAGGGAACTCGATTCCCAATTTATTCTGCAAATGGAACGAAATATTTTGGTAATAGTTTAGGTACTTATGCAGTTTATAATATGCTAAATAATGGAACAGTTATTGGTGTTGCAAAGAATGGAAATTACGATGGGACAAGAATTCAAGTAATATTAAATCCTCAAAAGAAAAAATTACGTGTAGGGCGTGATGTTTTTGAACTTCAATATATGTCAGATGGGGTTTCTGGATATTATGCTTATAACCCCCAATTAAGAGCTCATTACACAGAAGATAATAGAAAATCTTATATAGATGCTTGTAAATCAAATGTAGCTTATCCATTATATGCAATGTCCTCGGCTGAATTTTGTGGCTTTTTAATTTTGCAAAATAATTTTAAAGTCCCAAAAGATTATCCTGTTAAGTTGTAATCGGAATTTTTATTTCAAATTGTGTTTGACCTTTTATGGATTTTACGAGTTCGAGAGTTGCATTTTGGCTTTTTAAATATTTTTTGCAGATGCACAAACCTAATCCACATCCAGTTTTTTTAGTTGTATAACCTTCATTAAAGATGCTTTCCTGTTTTTCTTTGGGAATTGGTTTCCCGTTGTTTGAAATTTTAATTATCCCAAAATTATTTTTTATTTCTGCAAGAATTTCAATTTTACCCTTTATCTCGATTGCTTCAATTCCGTTTTTAATAATGTTTACAATGCAAGAAAGGAAACGATTTTCATCAATTTTTATGTTGCTTGTATTCTTGATGAAAACTTCAAATTCAATATTTTTTTCTTCATTTGTATAAGCTTTTGATAGTTCTACGCCCTTTTCAATGATAGATTTAAAGTCATAAATTCTTTCAGTGGTGCTATTTAGGGATTTTAAATCTAGTAAATTTGTTCCGATGATTTGGATTGATTTCTGGATGCAATCGAGGGCGTTTTCAATTGAAGGGTTTTCAATCTTTGATTTTTCAAGGTTTTTTCTAATGATTTGAGAATACATATCGCAAATAGATAGATGATTTCTGATTTCGTGAGAAACGCATCTTATTTGAAGTTTAAGATTTTCATCTGTAATTATTTCGTTCATTTTTCCTCTTTAAAAAATAAAGGGTTCTTACACTTTATGCAGAACCCTTGTAGTTTATGTGTGTTAGAATTTTATACTGTTGTCATAGCTGCTGTTTTGCTTGTTTTGAAACCGTGGCTAAGAGCATATAAAACTGCATTAGTTCTGTCGTTAACTTGTAGTTTTTGGAAAAT
The DNA here is from genome assembly GCA_002103105.1 of Candidatus Gastranaerophilales bacterium HUM_1. Lineage (GTDB taxonomy): Bacteria > Cyanobacteriota > Vampirovibrionia > Gastranaerophilales > Gastranaerophilaceae > Zag111. The sequence continues at coordinate 150,801 of DAAY01000008.1, read as the reverse complement.
ATTGTTAACGTGAGTTTTAACAGTAGTTTCAGATATAATTAGTTTTCCTGCAATACTCTTGTAGTTAATTCCTTCGGTTAAAAGTTCAAGCACTTCATTTTCTCTCATTGTTAAACTAGATAACAAGTTTTCTTCTTCGGAAGTTCTTGCTTCTTCTTTTGCAGTTGTTTGGAAATATTCAAAGAATCTAGTTGAAAGAATAGATGGAAGATAAATTTTACCTGCTGCAACTTCTTCAATCGCATCAATTAATTTTACAGAAGCCATAGTTTTTAGGACGTAACCTTTAGCTCCTAATTTCATAGCTCTGTAAATTAAATCTGAATCATCATATCCGCTCAAGGCAATAACTTTTGTTTGAAGATTTAACTTGTTGATTGTTTGAATTGCTTGTAAACCGTCTTTTTCTGGCATATTAATATCCATCAAAACAACATCTGGATGATATTTTTTTATTAAGTTGATTCCGAGATTTGCACTTGTAGTAGTTCCAACTACGTCATAGCTGCTTTCCAAATTGATTAGTTCCTTAATTCCTCTCAAATGGTTTGCGTTGTCATCAATCAAAACTACTCTTAGTTTTTTGTTAAAATCTCTCATCGTTATTCCCCCGTATTTATTAAATTTTTGCTTACCTTCTACACTTTATATACTAATCTTTTTAGAGGGTATTTTAATCCATGTAGTGATTGATAATTCAAGTGGGCAAGGTTGAAGCTTGTATCTAAACCTAAAGATTTAGAAAAATTCTCAATCATGCTCTACACCATGATTTCGCCGCATGGTTGATTAATCTGGGAGTCAAATTTTTAATAATTTAATCAGTGTATTTTTCTAAATTAAATCTCAACTTGGAAGATGATGCCTTCAAATCTTTATTTTTCCCCACCAAATAGATGAACTTTTGTAACAATTTCGTGGTTTTCTTGAAGAATCCCCAAATTAAAACCGTTAATATCTTTAAGGCGAAAAAGTTCGAAAGGTTTTGACATGGTTGACAACATTTCTTTAGGCAAAGGTCGAAAGGCTCAGCAGCTAGATTTAGCGAAAATGCAACAAGGTGGCATTATTCGTGAAGCTAAAAATGAAAAAAATGAAAGTATCTTTTCAGATGACGAAAAGAAAATTTTTGATGCTGCCGATAAAAATGGTGGAAAAGCTAATGGAGTACTTGACAAAGAAGAACTAAACAAATTCCTTGAAGACTTAAAAGACGCTGCTGGAAATGGAAGACTTTCTAAACGAGAAGCTAACAAATTTTTAAAAGAACACGGATTAAAAGACATTGACCCTAAGACATTATTTAGCTTTGTCGATAAAATTTCACAATCAAGTGAAAATATTAAAAGCTGTCAAATGGATGCTGAAGGTAACATCATTATTGAATACAATGATGATAAAACAGAAACTATTAATTCTGAAAATCAAACTTCTACTATACAATCAAATGATGGAAAAATTACAGAAGAATACAATGCTGCAAGAGAATTAACTAAAAAAACAGTTAAAGAAAACGAAACTGACAGTACAACAACAGAATATTCTGGTGTTGATAAAGATGGTAATCCAATCCCTACAAAAGAAACTGTAATTTCCGATGAAAATAAAACAACAATCACAACATCTTTTGAATTAGGTAAGAAAACAGAAGTTGTAACATCTAAAAACAACGGTGAAATTGTAACAACTACAACATTAGATGAAAACGAAAAACCAAAAACAGAAGTTGAAACTCAAGGGAAATATACAGAAATCCATAGAGAGTATGTAAATGGAAATGAAAACCCAAGAGAAACCAAGAGGTTTGAAAATAAAGGTTTAGATACCCAAAAAGAATATACGTATGAATACTCTGAGGATGGAACAGAAGTAAAAGAAAGCATTTCTGAATTAGGCGGAACAAAGAATACAGTAACCATAAAGAAAGATGAAGTTCTGATTTCTAAAGACATTACAGAAAAAGGTAAAACCACCAAAGTTAACCAAAATAAGGAGGGTGGTTACACCGAAGAGATTACAGAAGGTACAACTGTAACACAAAATGAACTTAATTCTGAAATGAAAAGATTGAGTCAAACAAAACAAGTTGGGACTAAGCAATACCAATTAACTTATGATGGAACTGGTAATACCACAGGAATCATTGTACAAAACGGAGAATCTCCTGCTGCAATTGCCAAGAAATTTGGTGTGCCTCTAGACAAACTTCTTGAAGCTAATGCAGATAAGTTAAACGGTAAGAAATATTTTGCAGTTGGTGAAGAAATCAAAATTCCAAGAGAAATGGAAGCAGATGAAAAAGTTCTTCGAGGAAGAAAAGATGCTCAAGGAGCTAAAGCTGAATATGCTCAAGAACAAGCTCGTATCCAAGCAGAAAGAGAAGCTAGAAGACAACAAATTGCAGCTGAGAATAAAATATACAAACAACTTGGACTTAAGAATCGCAAAGGTGCAGGAACAACGATTAAAGATAATAAAGGAAATAAATACACTGTTGTTGGTCAAGCTGGTTTTCAAAGAACAATTGCAAAAGATAAAAAAGGCAATATCCACGTAATTGCACATGATGGTGTTGATTTGAAAACAGACTACGTTGCAGCGGATGTTAGATTCGTAAGAGAAGGTAAAAAACGTATTGTTGTTAAAGGCAGAGCATACTACACAGATGGAGCCGCAAGAGATAGACACGGAAGAATGAATGTTACAGATTGGACTGGCAAAAAATCAATTCTATCTGGCGGTAAAAGCAAAACAGATTTATCTGATAGAGTTATTTTACACAATGGTTACGTTCAAGCATCCGATGCAAGAGATGCAGCTAAAGATGCAAAGCAAGAACAAGGTACATTTTCAGAAGGGAATAACATAACACAATACAAAGATGCTTCTGGTAAAATTTGGTACTTTGACGAAAAAACGGGTAAAGCTCTTGTTAAAGGTCAATATTCAAATTTTGTAAATAAAGAAGCTCAGGCTATTTCTGAATCAATTTATGATGCAGCTAAAGGAATTGGAACAAAAAATGAACAATTAGAAAGAGCTGTAAATTACATTCAATCTCCTGAAATGTTCGCAAAAGTTAACGCTCACATCGAACCTAAAAACAGTGATTATACTCCTACTGCTGATACTACAGCACTTGAAGCTTTGATTTTAGATGAAAATGATCATGGTACAGCTCAAGGTTATTTCAGAACCTTGATTAATAATGGAGCAATGACAACATCTCAAGCTGGAGCTTGCGTTGCAAGAGAGTTGGAACATGAACTTCATGGAAGAACTTTTGGTTATACTTCAACTGAAGGTGTAAATAGAGTGATGAATTTATGCCACGATAGAAATGTTCGTCTTGAAGTAGAATCTCAATTAGCAGCAAAACATCCTGAACTTAAAGCAAACGAAGGATCAATTACAAGAGCATATCTTGCTGATGATGGCTGGAATCCTCAAGAAGTTGACCAGTTCGATGCAAATTGGGTGGCAAATAACGCATATACTCAAGCTACATACAAAAAAGATGAAAATGGACAAATCGTTAGAGATAAAGATGGAAATCCTATCATCGAAGATATGGGTGACCAAGCACACAGAAATGGAGTTATTTCAAGATTAAGTTTTGACTACGAGGATAAAGAAGCATTGCATAAAGGTTTAAAAGCAATGAACGATAATCCAGATAGCCAAGATTATATTTGTTTTGCTCAAAGAGCCGTTGAAGAAAACCAAAAACGCAATTACAAATTACAATTCACAGACCAAGAATGCGTACAACAATACTTGGCAGGTCGTGCAACAGATGATGGACAAGTTGATGTTGAACAATTATCCGCATGCAATAATTTATTATTCAAGTCTGAAAAACCACCAAGAGTTCGTGCAGAAGAATCATTGTATGCCGCTAAAAACGGAGATATGAGTCATGTATTTGATAGCATGGATCCCGAAGTTTATGCTGCTCAACAAGAAATCTTTGCAAAAGGTGACATCAAAGGATGTAAAAATGTTCAAGACGCATATAACAAAGCTATGGCTCAAGCAAGACCTGATAAAAAAGTATACATTAAAGCAAATGCCATTCTTTCAAATCAAGTAGAGTTCTCACAAAAAGAAATTACAGATTTTGCAATTGAGTTAATGCACTCTATTGATAGTTCAACAGGGGCTGGATTATCTTCACACCAAAGCGGAAGTAATACAACAGATGCAGATTACAAAATTGAACAATTAAAAGCAATTTTAACAAACCATCCTGAAATTATTAATGATGTTAAAGCAAAAGTTCAAAAAGAAGATTTTACATTTGACGTAACAACGGATGCTGGGGACATGGTAATCTCTAACCGCCACGATAATAAACAAAAATACCTTGATATAATTAACAATACAAATACAGCAGCAAAAGACGCTATTTTCTATGATGAAAAAGGTAACAAAATCACAGACCCAGCACAAATAGAAGCCTTAACAAAGGCAAATATGAACTCATTACAAGGTCTAAGACAATATGTTGCAGAACTTGAAAGAGATTTCAAAATGGGCGTTGACGAAGAAGGAGCATTTTCTGATGCTGCAAATGGTCTTATTGAATATTCAGGTCTTGGAACAGGTAGAGGAGAGGTTGCAAACAACTACAGATACGCTAAGAATTTACTTAAAGAACTTGAATTGGCTGCTCAGGGTAAATTAAGAGATAGCAATGGAAAAGTTATTTCCGCTCAACAATTAGCTAAAAAAGTTCAAAATGAAATTGGAAAACTTTCACAGTCAAATGCAGATTACAAATCTTCCATTAATACTGCCAAAATGGGAATGGTTTTAGCTCCAGTTATTGTCGTTACGACAGTAGCGACAGGTGGTGCTGCAGCTGTTGGCTGGGGAAGTACTGCGACTGTTGCAGGGGTAACAACCGCTGTAGTTGAAGGCAGTATTCAAGCAACAGAGCTTCTTACATCCGAAACTGGTAACACCGCTGAAAATAGAGCATCTGCTACTCAACAAGTTTTATGGGATTCAGCTCTAGCTGCAACCGGTACTAAGATTGGTCAATTATCAGAAAGAATGGTTCAATCAGGATTAAAAATGACATCAGCAGCAGCTGAAAGAATGCTTATCCAACAAGGACTAAACGCTAATTCTGCACGACTAATTTCTAAATCTCCTAATGCTGTTTCAACAGTATTAAGAAGAGCAGAAGAAATTAGCACAAAAATTCAACAAACAAAACTTAATCAAGTTATGACTGCCGCGGGAGATAAATTTGTAGATAAAGGTGCTCAATTAATCTCTAAACAAACCGCATTGCTTAATAAAGTAGCTCCAAACTTAAATCCTGAAACAGCTAGAAAAGTATCTGTAATTCTAGCAAGAACAGAAGCTGCAGGTTTTGAAGTAACAAGTGATTCTGTTCAAAGTTTAGTTCAAATGTACTGCCAAGAAGGCAAATTTGATGAAACATCATTCACTCAAGGTATGATTATGTCAATTGCAGGCAATACAATTGGTCATATGACAAGTGGAGTTGGAGATTTAAGACCTCAACCAAAAGTTGAACCACAAGGCGTATTAGAACACGCAACAGGTAATGGTTCTCATCAATCAGGTGGAAAACTAAATGCTGAAAAAATGGATTTAGCAAGACAACAAGTTGCAGACGTAGCACAACACGGAACACCACAAGAAGTTGCACATGTTCACAATGAAGCTGACTTACAACAAGCTCAATCAAGACCTCAAGGTAGAGAACTAAAACATGTAATTGAAGATAATGCTGGATTTGTTGCTATTGGAAAAGAACGAATCGCATTAGATTCTTCTGATATTGATGCCCTTGCAAGAGCTAAAAAAGAAGTTTCAAATTGGACTGATGGAACAAGGGATAAAGAAGCTATTCTCGCAAAAATTAACAAACGTATGGATGAAATCAATGCTGGGCAAGTAAAACCAACAGAACATGCAAGAGGTGTTGATGTAGTTGAACATATTAACGATAAAGTAAATCAAAATGCAGAACACATTTTAGATGGTAATACTGGAGCTATCGGTTCTCATGATGCAGCAACTCTTAGAGATCAGCTTGCAAACAACTTGAAATCTGAAGGTGAAATTGAACAATTTATCGCCGATATTAAACAACGTGTTGGAGTTGACGAAAAAGGCAATATGCATGTTTATCAAGTTCAAGGAAAAGACCACGCCGCAGATTTGGTTAACGCAGCAGAAAAGAAATTAAAAGATATTCGAGCTAATAAAGCTAATTTCGAAGAAGCATCAAGTATCTTAGATAAAGCAAATGCTGCGGGTAAAGGTTTATCAGAAGATGAATTAAAAACTCTAAAATCTGTTGCAGGCAAAATGACAGACTCAGAATCTCTTCAATCTTTGATTGATAAAATGAAATCAAACAAAAAAATCAAAGGTCATTCTGGAGCTAAAAAAGCAATTGGTGAAATGGAAGCTCAAGTTCAAACATTGAAAAAAGCAGAAGCAGGACACGTTCAAAAAGCTCAAACAGCAGAAGAACCACAAGGAGCTTCAGACGGAGCTGTTGCAGATTTTGCAGCTGAACAAAATAGAATGATAGCTGAAGGAAAACTAAATCTTGATGGAACTCCTATCGAAACTCAACCAAAAGTAAAAGCTGATGAAACTCCTATCGAAGCTCAACCAAAAGCAGAATCAAAAGAAACTCCAGCAGCTCATAACGCTGACGAACCACAAGGAGTATCAGATAAACCTATTGCAGATTTTGCAGCTGAACAAAGAAGAATGATAGCCGAAGGAAAATTAAATCCTGATGGAACTCCTATCGAAACTCAACCTAAAGTAAAAGCTGATGAAACTCCTATCGAAGCTCAACAAAAAGCAGAATCAAAAGAAACTCCAGCAGCTCATAACGTTGGCGAACCTCAAGGAGCAGCAGACGGAGCAGTTGCAGATTTTGCAGCGGAACAAAGAAGAATGGTTGAAGAAGGAAAACTAAATTCTGATGGAACTCCTATCGAAACTCAACCAAAAGTAAAACAAGATGAAACTCCAGCAGTTCGCAATGCTAGTGAACAAAAAGTTTCTGATGCCCCAGCTAATAGTGCAGAAGTTAAACAAGCTGCGGTTGAGGTTGAACTTACACCGCAAAAAGTTGCTGGCATGAAAAAGGAAGCTGTGGCTCTTGATAAAGAAATTAAAGCTAGCAGCGAAATTCCTGCACAACAAAAACAACTTTGGACTAGTGTAAAAGAAAAATATGAAGTTATTCTTGATTCAGTGAAATCTATGAAAGATGGAATTAAATCAAGTGGAATTGCTACATATTGCAAAGATGTACTTCAAGGCTTAAGATCTATTGCAAAAACTGCACCAAAAGCAATCAAAGAAAAACTTGCTAAAATGGCTAAAAATATTCAAGCAATAATGGCAAAACACACAAGCAAACCAGCTATCGATAGAGGAGTTTTAGACGAAAGACCCGTACAAAAAGCAGAAAGATTATTCAATGATGATGCTCAAGTGATATTTGCAGAACCAGTAATTGAGGCGCATTTTACTGCTGACAATTTTAAAGTTGGAGACAAATTACCTAAAGACCAAGGTGTAATTGTGGCTTCAAACGCAAAACTTTTATTGGCAGATAAAGTTGAAGTAGATTTATCATCTCCAAAAATTCAATCAAAATTGAAAAATCTTAAAGATGGACAATCTCTAACTATTGGACGAGAAGGTGACATTGTTGTTGGAGCAAATAATAGTACTATTTCTCGAAAACATTTAACAATTGAAAAATCTGGAAATGAAATCATTGTAAAAGATATATCAACAAATGGTACTAAATTTAAATCTTTAGGCGATGAGGTACAGATTTTATCTGTTGAGCCTGAAAACAATTACCAAAGAGTAAACAATTCACGCAGAAGCAATAATAGCAATTTTCAAGGCTTGTCTGAAGATATAAAATCTACATTTAGCGAAAATACGCAACAAAACTTGAAAAAACTTAAAAATGGTCAAAGTGTATCTTTGACAAAAGGTGACAGACATTATGTTGTTAAAAATAATAATGGAGAAATTGTAATCGAAACTTCTCTTGATGCTAACGAATTAGTCCGAGTTAAAGGTAACAACGGAAAAGAAATTAATTCAAATTATGTACAAACTTCTGTTGAAGCAAGAGAATACCTATATGATGCAATCGAGTCTGGTCAATATACTGATAGTTTCGAAAGCTATGTTCAAACAATGAACAATATGCACAAAGTTTCTGCAACTGGCAGAAATGGTAACAATGAATGGTATAGCCAAGCTGGAAATGGTAGTAACTCTGTAAATCCAGGTCAAATCAGAGGACGTGGTTATATGGTTAATCACCGTACAAATACGGCCATTGAAGCAGAAGAAATCGCTAAACAATATGGTGATAGCTACAGAGTTGAGACAACTAAATCTCAAGTAAATTTAAAGGGTATCCCTGATAAATATAAACCAACAGATTATAATTATGGTGAACATTCTCATCAATATCCTGATGGAGAGGGCTTGGGTTACTACTACAAAGAAATGCACAGAACCGCAAAAGAAACTTTGGATTTGATAAACAAAGGAGCTTCTGAACAAAAAATTCTTAAAAAAATTGCCGAACACTATCAATATGCAGCAAATGCACGTCCGTACGGTCAAATTAACAATTCTTTGTTCATGAACGAAATAAATACTTTGTTGCAAAAAGCAGGATTGAAAACAATCCCACACGGAAACTTAGACCAAATTTCAATGCACTTGCAACCAGAAACATTCCAAAAATACTTCATTGACCAATACTATCAAACGGCATTGTAATAAAATTTAAATTTATTTGATGATAATTTTTAGAATTAAAAACCACAAGTTGTATTTATAGCTTGTGGTTTTTGTATAAATTTAATATTTAAAAACTGTTTAATCATTAAGAAATGTAACGAATATATAAAAATTAGATACGATTTAGGCAATTTTTAAATCTAAAAATACTTTATATAAATGTAAGGGAAATGAGATAAACAAAATTAAGGGGAACAGATTATGAGAAACGATTATGAAATGATTACAGTTAACGATTATGTAAACGAATTAGATAACGTAAAATGCTTATCTACTTCTGAAGTAGAAATCGCTTTACAAGTTGAAAGATATATCTTAAGCCAAAAAAGATCAGAAACTAATGCTAAAATCGTTGAAGCTCTTTTAGCTTAATAAAAAAGATTTATATTCTGAGGGAAAATGAGATTCTTCGTTTTACTCAGAACAATAATAAAAACTATTCAAACAACAATTTAAACTAGGCAAAGCAACAAATATAATCAACACACTCATAATCACTCATCTCTCATACTCTTTTACAATTTGTTTTAGAAGCACAAAACAATAACAAAATCAGGCGGAATTGATTTCATCAACTCCGCCTTGTAGTATTCAATTTTTCTAACAAAAACTCTCTGTAAAGGTATATTGCATTTTTTTTAATTTACAGATGTTTCAAGATTGAATTGCATATTATATAGCTTTTTGTAATCTCCATTTGGTATTTTTAATAATTCTTCGTGGGTTCCAAGTTCTGTTAAATATCCTTGGTTAATTACGGCAATTCTGTTGGCGTTTTGAATTGTTGAAAGTCTATGTGCGATGACAAAAACTGTTCTATCTTTCATTAAATTATCAATTGCTTGTTGGACAATATGTTCGGCTTGGTTATCAAGTGCGGATGTTGCTTCATCAAGTATCAATATTGGTGCGTTTTTTAAAAATGCCCGAGCAATTCCAATTCGTTGTTTTTGACCTCCAGACAATAGAACTCCTCGTTCTCCAATTTGGGTGTCGAGTCCGTTTTCTAATGAGTTTATAAAATCTTCCAGGTAGGAATTTTTTATTGCATTGTGTAGCTCTGCTTCTGTTGCATCAAGTTTCCCGAGCAAAATATTATCTCTGATAGTTCCTTCAAATAAGAAATTATCTTGAAATACTATTGCGATATGTTCTCTTAAGTCGTTTAGCTTAATGTCATTGATTGAAACTCCGTCGATTTTAATAGCTCCTTTTTTTAATTTATAAAATCTTGGAAGAAGGTTTACGATAGTTGTTTTTCCCCCTCCAGAATTTCCAACAAGTGCAATTGTTTCTCCTTTTGTAACTTCAAATGAAATATTTTTAAGTACGGGTTTATCTTTTTTGTATTCAAAGTTAATATCTTCAAAAGTGATTTTGTCTTTAAAGTCTGGGAAATTTATCGCATCTGGTTTATCTATAATTCCAGATTTTTTGTCTAATTTTGCAACAACCCTTTCCATTGCACAAAGGCAAGTTGTCATACTTTTTGCGTTATTACCTAAACCTTTAATTGGTGTGTAAAGCATAATTAGAGCCGTAATGAATGAAACAAACTGCCCTGCGGTTAATTTACCTTGAACAATTAAGTAACTCCCTAGCCCAATGACAGCACCAATTCCGCAAGATACGATAATGTGCATTAAAGGAGATAACCATCCTATGTGTTGAGTGATTTTAATTCTAAGTCCAAAAACGGTATTTACGAGTTTGCTAAATTGTGATTTTTTTAAATCATAAAGGTTATATGCTGCAATAATTTTGTTTCCTGCAAATGCTTCATTATAAGTTGTAAGAACTTTTGCATTTTCTCCTTCAGATTTGTTATAAACTCCTTTTATAGTTGATTTCATTTTCATCAGCGGAATCATTGCACAAGTTAAGGCAATGACTGCAATAATTGCAAGCATCCAAGAGTTATAAAACAAAACAGCAATCAATGAAATTGATGAAAATAGTCTGGAAATACACGTTTTAATGTTTGTCAAAAGCCCACTGCAAGATTTGTCGGCATCGTTATTGTAGCCTTTTAACACTTTCCCAGAGGTTTGTTTATCAAAAAAACTAGAGGATTGGTGCATTAGTTTTTTATATAAATCGATTTTTAAGTCGTTAGTAACTTTTCCTCCAACCCAGTCGTTCATATATGTTGCAAGATAATTCAATGTTCCTTGTATTGTTGTAAAAATAATAATTAGGAACGGAATATATAAAGGCGATTGCATTTGTTTATTCAACATCACAATATCCATATATGGTTTTAAAGAAAGAGCAATAACAGCATCTAAAGAGCCTATTGGAATAGCTAATAATAATGCCAGTAATGTTCTAAAAAGATATGGCTTGAAATATGGTAAAATTGTCGTCAAACTGTGATAATTTTCGTTTTCTCCATATTTTCCATCCATTTTGATTTTTATATTATGAAAAATGCTACTCATCAATATCTCCTGTGTGCAAAAATTCATATAGGCTCTTTTGGGTTTTTGATTTTAGTGAATTTATAACTCCTTTGTTGTAGCCGTTTAAGATAGCGTTTTCTAAAACTGTAATAACAAAGTTTGCATTAGTAAATTGCTCTTTAACAAGGAATCTTTCTGGGCATTCAATTCTTTCCCCGAAAAATTTCAATTTATTATTCCAAACGAGTCCAATTGTTGGAATGTCATATGATACGGCTATAATATTTGCGTGTAACCTTGCAGAAATTGTTGCTTTGTAAGAATAAATTTTTTTGATTAAATCAATAGTTTTTTGTGGTCTTGGGGCTAAATATTTTTCTTCAATTGGTAATCCAAGGGTTGTTAAAATTATTTTACCCATTTCATAGTCGCTTTTTGCTCCATTGCAAAATAATTGCCATTTATACCCCTTTTCTTCAAGTTTTTTTATGATGTTAATATATGTATTTACAAGTTGTTTTTCAGAAAAATTTATTCCGTAATCGTTGAAGATGTTACTACGAATTACTCCAATACCTATGATGTTTGTTTTTTCAACATCTTCAATGTTGTAAGTTTCTCTTGCCCATAGTGCAGAATCTCCTGCAATAGAAATTTTATTCCAGTTTTTAACATATTTTTTTAGGGAATTTATATCATCTCTTGTTGTTATTTTTTTTACGCAGGGTTTATTTAAACTATATTTTAGTAATTGAGAATAAAAGTTTTTATCATCATATCCTTCGACCCCAGTTGCATTGAAAAATACGGGGATTTTTTTTCTTTGACAATATGTTGTAATACTATAAACTGGATTCCAAAGATATTCTCTAGAAAATTTTATTATTCCTCCTCCTGCAAATATTACGTAAGAGTTTTTCTTTAATATCTTTTTATAATATTTATAAATTTCTGTTTTTCTCTTTTGTGATAACCACCATTTTGAAAAATTTAATATTTGCGTAATATAAGGATAATTTTTTACTTTTTCAATGGCAAAATCAATTTTGGGGTGTAAATTATTCACTTCTTTCATTGTTTGTCTGTTCGGAAAAATATTTTTGATGGATATTTTGGCATCTGGATATAAATTTTGCACAAGAAATTTGCAAGTATCTAAAATTGCAATATCGCCTAAATTTTTATTTTTTAATCCGACCAATACTATTTCCTTCTTCATATTATTTCCCAAAATTCATAATTAGTCTATCAAACATTTCTTTTAAATCTACTTTAGCTTCCCAGCCAAGTGCATTGAGTCTTTCAGTATTTAGTGCAATTTTAACTGTTGGATTGTAACCTCGATTGACTTCATCTATTTTGTATTCTACTTTAGTGTATTCATTCTCCAAAAGGTGTGCCATTTCTGAAATTGAGCAGTAAGAGTTTTCGTTTGCAACATTATACGCATTATTGTTTTCACCTTTAGTTAAAATCGTGAAAATACCACGTACTGCATCTGTGGTGTAGCAATAATTTCGTTTTGTTTCTCCTTTGGTGTGGAGAACAATGTTTTCTTTATTTATTATGGATTTTGCAAATTGTGCAAAAACTCTATTATCAGAAATTGAAACTCCTGCTCCAAATGTTTGGGCAAGTCTTGCGATTTTTACAGGAACTCCGTATTCTCTTCCATAGGAAATGCACATTGTTTCTACCATTTTTTTGCTTTCAGAATAACTACTGCGAGGGTTTAAAATGTCAATGTAACCATAATCCCTTTCTTTAATATTTTCTTTTTCATTTACCCCATATATTTCAAGTGATGAGAGGTAAACCATTCCTTCTAGTCGTTTGTTTTTCGCAAATTCTAAAATATTTCTGGAACCATTGATTGCTGTGTAGATTGTTTCAACAGGTTTTTCTACAAAATCTTTTGATGATGTTGTGCTTGCTGCGTGAATAATATAGTCAACTCGTCTTGTTGTATTTATTCGTTGGTTAATATCTTGGACTAAATAAGTTAATCTTTTAGATTCTCCAAAAATATTTTTGGCTTTTTCTTCATCTCGAACAAGAGCGATAACTTGGGTGTTATAACCAGAATTTAAAAGGCTTTTTACGCAAAGTTTTCCAATTAACCCTGTTGCTCCTGTAACGAGGATTGTTTTTCCGTCAAATACTGACATGTCAAAATCATTTATAATATTTTTTATATCTTCTTCAAATATAGAATTATTCATTGTTATTGTTCTCCAAAGGCTTCTAAATCTTCTTTATATCGTATCAAAGCTCGTAATATATACAAATCTTCAATAGTTGTAATTTTAATATTCCCTCTATTTCCTTTAACCATAAAAGTTTTTTTATCTAAAGTTTTATACAGTGTACAAGTATCGACAATATCTGTGTAATTAGGATTTGTTTTTCGTGTAATTTCGTGGGCTTCAATCACTTCGCCTAAGTGAAAAGTTTGTGGAGCCTGGGCGGCATATGTGTCTTTTCTATATGGTACGTGTTCTGGATTTATTCCATTCTCAGAGATTAGAATTGTTTCAAAACACGAAGTGCAAGTAATTGCATTCCCATTTTTCTTGGTGCATTCAATATTTTTCGTAATTACTTCTTCTGTTATGTTTGGACGAACTCCATCGTGAATTAGTACAATTGAATCTTGAGGATTTTCTTTTTGAGCTAATTTTAGTGCGTTATATATTGATTCTTGACCTGTTTTCCCTCCGTTTACTATTCCTGAAGTTTTTGTAATGTAGTAGTATTTTACCAATTCTTGCATATATTCATAGTAATCTGGGTGGATTGAGATATAAATTTTGTCAATATCTTTGTGAGTTTGAAATAATTCAAGAGTTCGAATGATGATGGGTTTATCATTGATTTTTAAAAACTGCTTAGGAGTAGAATTTTCCCCATTATTCAATCTTTGACCTATTCCTCCTGCAAAAATAATCGCAATATTCATTTCTACACTTCATCCTTCATAATTTTTTCAATCAAATCAACAATTCTTTCTGATGCGTGTCCATCTTCAACACAACCTTTATCTTTTAAGAATAAGGCAACTTCTTTTTGGTATTTTTCATTGTCAAAATTTAAAATATTTTGTTCTAATTTCTCGTTATTTGTCGCAACAGGGAATGGTGTTGACTCTAATGGATAATAAAATCCTCTATCGGTGTTGTAATCTTTTATATCTGTCGCAAAAACAAAGGCAGGCTTTTTAGATAGCATAAAATCAAATATACAACTTGAGTAATCTGTAATTGCTCCGTCACTTGATACTAAAAGCTCTTGAATATCTGGATAATAACTTGTATCAATTACTGTTTCTGAAAAGTTGAATAATTCTGTGGAGTATTTTTTTAGATGTGGGTGCATTCTAATTGCAATAACCCAATCTCCTCCCAATCTTCTATTCAAAGCTATTTTTAGCATTTGGGTATCGATGTTAAAACATTCTAAATTAAAATTATCTCTAAAAGATGGGATGTAGAGCATAATTTTTTTGTTTTCTGGAATATTGTAGAACTTTCTGATTTTAGATTTTATACTATCAATTTCTTCTGTATTTTTAAAGAAAATATCATTTCTAGCGTGTCCCCAAGGTTTGATATTCCCTTGTCCGAAGAAGTTTGTTTTAAAAACATTTGTTTCAAAGTCACTATTAGAGATGATGTAATCAATCATTTCAGCATCTTGTTTGCCAAAAGGAATCCATTCATTTTCTACATTTGAAAGCGGAGAGTCTAGTCCGACTTTTTTAATACCAAGGCTTCCGTGCCAAGTTTGGATGTAATATTGAGAATCTTTTTTCTCTAAGCCTCGTCTGAGGTAATAAATTTTACGTTGATTATCAATCCACAATTTTGCACTAGAAAGTTCTTTTAAGGCTTCGACCCCTCCTCGGGAAACCAATCTAACTTCTGGAGGAAAATTTCCCATTTCTTTTTCTTTGGTAACACTTTTTACTATCCAAACTAATTCGTATGGCAGTTTTCTTTTGATTATTTCCTCTGTAATATATTTGGGGTTGCATCCGTAGCTATTACCTTTAAAATTTTCAAATACGATTTTATTTTTATTAATACTAAGGGTTTTACAAATTTTTTTATACTTTTGAGTTTGGTCTATTTTTATGGAAAAACCTAGTATCGTGATAACTTTGAATATCCCTTTATTTGTTATTGAAAATATTTTCTCTAATAGGCTTAATTTTGCCATTTATACTTTTTCTCCTAGCTTTTTGATGGCTTCAAGCTGTTCACTTGTTAAATTTTTGTACGAGTAGTGTAAAATCTTCATTTTCTTTGGGTATTTCATATAATCTCCATAGATGTTTTTGAGAAACTCTTTTGGTTTGTTTACTGTTGTGTATTTAGAATCTTCAAACTGGATTTTTCGCAATGGTAGGACAATATCTCTATCTAAAAACCAATTTTTTAATTTGTGAGCAAAATCTACCCCATATACAAAATCCCCATTTTCATTCGCTGAAGATAGTAATATTTTTTCTTTCATTGTTTTTGTCAAAATAGTTTTAGTTTCCTTATTGGAAATGTTTTGGTTAATTTCTTTTTTGAGGTGTTTTAGAATTTTGCAAATTTTATTGGTTTCTATTAACTGTTCTTTTAGAGATAAGTGTTTTCCATATGAATCAAGTGGAAAAATATCCACTCCGAGAAATGGACATTTTTTATGTTTTATTTTTATAAAATATTGTGAATTGGTGTCTTTATCTCTGTGATATTCAGCATAAATATCTGAATTCCTTGTTGTGTTTTTAAATGCGGAAACAATTTTTTCATAATCCTCTCGGAACATCAAAATGTCAATGTCATCATCCCAAGGGATAAATCTGCTATGCCTCATCGCTCCTAGTAATGTCCCTGCATCAAGAATATATTTAAAATTGTTCTTTTCGCAAACATAAGCTAATTCTTTCAAAAGGGCTAGATTTGCCAGTTGAATATCTCTTAATAATCCTTGTGCTGGAGGAACTTTTGTAATATCTATTTTATCTTTTTTGTATTGATAAAATACGTTTTCTTGTCGTTCTTTTGCTATTTCTCTTTTGGCAATTTTGATTTTAAACCCTAATATAGTTATCAAATTTCTTGTTTCTGAATAATTACTAATTGTTGCGATGGTAAAAATATTGAATAGTTGAATTTTTGATTGATATTTGCCTTTGTAGAGGTTTAGAATAAATCCAAAATTTTCCTTTGTGTAATAATTTAATCTTTCGGGAATTTCGATGTTTTTAGAATTGCAGAATTCTTGAAGTTCGGAATATGCTTTGACTAAATCTTGTTCTTTTCCCCCTGTTTTATCTTTATATTTAGTCAATGAATTTTTGTGTTCAATGTAGTGATATTTTGTACCATAGACAGAAATAATTTTATTGGAATAATATAGAGCTTTGATTGCAAACATAACATCTTCGTATATTTGCCCTTCGCTAAATTTGATGTTATTTTCTTTGATAAATCCCGAGTGATAGATTTTGTTCCACGCATAAAAGAAGAAATGTTTTTTATCTTCGCAAAGTTTAATTTTATCTTGGATGGTGATAGCTGTTTCTTCTTTTGTATATTTGGCATTGTAGATATTAAAGAAATTTTTATGCTTGAGAATACTTGCAATTGCTATATCTGAATTACTTTTAGTTGCCGAATTGTATAATTTTTCAAAAAAGTCTATGTCTATATAATCGTCACTATCTACAAAACCGATATATTCTCCAGTAGATTGTTCAATCCCAGTATTTCTGGTTTTTGCAACTCCTTGATGTTGATTATCGATAATTCTAATTCTAGAGTCTTTTGAGGCAAATTCTTTTAAGATAGCTAGAGAATTGTCCATAGAGCCATCATTTACGCAGATAATTTCAATATCCTTCAATGTTTGTTTGATTAAACTTTCCAAACATTTGGGCAGATATTTTTCCACGTTATAGACTGGAACTATTATTGATAGTTTGGTCAATTAAAATTCTCCTCTAAAACTCTTTTTCTGGCGGTAATTTGTATAAACAGTATCCCTACTCTTAAATGAATACACAACATTTTATAAAAAAGGTTGTATAAAACCTAAAAATAGATTACTCCAAACAAAGTAAAAAGAAAATAATTTGAAGAGGCTGAGTTAATATTTGTAAAATTACGCAAAAATTTTTATTTGGGGTATTATAGAATATATAGGAAAGGATTGCCCCAAAATGTATTTGATTCCAGTTCCAGCATACGTTATAAGATCTGCTATTCACAATAGAAAAGTTTTGAAAGTTGCAAATAAAGTTTGTCACAAAGTTATGGGTGAAGGAATAAAAGATACTTTACGCACAGCGGATTCCATCGGTATAATTAATTTGAAATTTATGAAGAATTATATCAAATGGTATAAAAAACTTTATTTTTAGGCGAAATTTTTGGAAAATATTTTTCATAGGGGAAAATTAAAATTTTATAAAAGTGTAATTGTTGCAAATTGTAACAGTTACCCTTCTTTTTATGCAAGTATTTTTATTTACAAGTGTTAGACTGGTAAAAGTGTAAAAATGTAGGAGAAAATATATGTTATCAGTTCAAAGTTGTAGTGTAAATTCGCAAAATGTAGCTTTCAAAGCAAAGGAAAAGAAGTCAAATGTTAATTCTACATCAACTTCTCATGCGGGGTTAAAAACCGCTGCTGTTTGGAGTTCAATTGTTACACCTTTGGGGCTTGCAAATATTTATCTAAATCGTCTTGCAAATAATTCGTTTCCAGGTGTAACTTATGGAAAGATGAATCCTAAAGGAAAAGATTTAGGAAAAATTTTTAAAATGCCAACGAATGCTAATTCGAAGTTAGCTTTGTTCGCTTTAACTTTAAATTATGCAATTGCAATGGGTTGCGGAGCTTTAGTTGATAAATTAAACAATGATAAGCGTGCAAAATTTGCCGAAGAATTAGCCGAAAAAGGTAAAGATGCAACGTGTGAAGAAAATGATTATGCAGACAAAACAAAAGCTGGAAATGTATATTGTAAATCAAATGCAGGTAAAAAATGGGGTGCATTACTTGGTATGGGTGGACTACTTTTACCTGAATTGATTTTTATGCCAATTATGCCATTAAATAATTTTAAAATTAAAGGGACGAGTAAGACTATTAAAACTATTCTCCTTGCTCAATCTGCGGTACTTGGTGCTATTGGAGGTTTTTCACTTGGGGCAATTGCTGATAGTTTTTCAAATAAAACTGCTGCAAAAAACGCAGATAAACTAGCTTCTCAACCTCAAGAACCTAAAAATGTAAAAACAGAAGAAGGTTAATTATAATTGAGATTTTAATATAACAAACCAAAAGGTTGAACTATTATTGTTCAACCTTTTAATTTATTTAAGTTTTTAATTGTTTGGCATGGGAGTTTTATATTAACTGGTTTTCTCCATCTTTTTTCAACTTGCTAAATGTTTTCATGAATTTGTGAATATCATTTGGAGTGGTTGCAATTTTTGTTATATTTCCCTTTCCGTCAAGAATACATTTGATTGAATCTTCATTTAGCGAATCTGGTTTTACGTAAACGTAAGTTGTCGCATTGTTTGGGCTAATAAGTTCAATCGTTCTGTTTTTGTGAGAATCTCTAATTCTTGTAAAATTTTTGTTTGTTATGATTTCTGGGTTTTCTATATTTAATCTTAAAACATTTGAAATTTTTTCTAACTCATTTTGAACGGTGCGTAATTTTGCTTTTCTAGGAGCTCTTTTTTGTTTTGAAATAGCTTCAAAAATGTCATCTAATTCTGTTTTGACTTCAATTGATTTATCTTTTAATAACGCCAATAACCCTTCTGGTTTTTCATCATCCAATCCAGATTTTGTGTTAATTGTGGGGTAATATTTTACTCCATTTACATGGTTTTCGCTCAAATAGTTTCCAATTCTTTTGTCATAATTATCTCGAACCACGATAAACATATCGCCTTTTTCTTCAATATTTGTGAATTTTTGCATTCCTTGGGTAAATAGTGCAGGAATTTCTGTTTGAGCTTTTAGTTCGCTTGGTTTAATTTTGAA
Source organism: Candidatus Gastranaerophilales bacterium HUM_1 (assembly GCA_002103105.1). Taxonomy (GTDB): domain Bacteria; phylum Cyanobacteriota; class Vampirovibrionia; order Gastranaerophilales; family Gastranaerophilaceae; genus Zag111. The sequence goes on along the minus strand of DAAY01000008.1, from coordinate 131,494 downwards.
AGCACCATTAAAGTTTATATTTGTTTGATTATTTAAAATTTGCATTTTTTCTCCTTTTTAGGTGTTCTAAGGTTTCTAAAAATATTTTTTTGCTCAATTTATAGGTAACAAATTATTAAAGAAATGGCAAAATTTTATATTTCATAGTATTCTATACGTAAATAAAAGGATTGAAGATTAAGACGATGAGTAGAAATTTTGTATCAAAAATTATGGCAGCGGCAATTGCATTAACACCTGTATCTTGTATGAAAAAAGAACCATTACACCAAATTACGAATAGAAATATCCACCCGATTATAGAGAGGGTTGACTCTTTTGCCAAATCAGATGCAAACAAAGTGTTTATGGATTCTCTTCAAGAATTTGCAATAGACACTCTTGAAATCTCTAATAAAGCATTGAACAATCAAAAAATTGCCAAAACAATACAAAAAATGGCTAGTTATAGAAATCCAGAAATTGTTGTAGGTTCTAAAATAGAATATGGCTACGGATGGAAAATGACTGGAGGTATCGGTTGGGGATTGATTCGTAAGGATGTAACAGAACCGATGATGCTACCATCAAGTGTAGTCGGAGTGATGGAGAATAAGGTTTTTTCAAATCCTAAAGAGGATAAATATTTTGTTCCCATAACTTACTACGGACTTCCAAATCCAAGGTTAAAGTAAAGTTGTTTGTATCAAACGGGATTATCTCTTATTAAAGCTTATTTTATGGTTCTAACTGCCAACGAATGCTAATTCGAAGTTAGCTTTGTTCGCTTTAACTTTAAATTATGCAATTGCAATGGGTTGTGGAGCTTTAGTTGATAAATTAAACAATGATAAACGTGCAAAATTTGCCGAAGAATTAGCCGAAAAAGGTAAAGATGCAACGTGTGAAGAAAATGATTATGCAGACAAAACAAAAGCTGGAAATGTATATTGTAAATCAAATGCAGGTAAAAAATGGGGTGCATTACTTGGTATGGGTGGAATACTTTTACCTGAATTGATTTTTATGCCAATTATGTCATTAAATAATTTTAGATTTAAAGGGACGAGTAAGCCTATTAAAACTATTGTCCTTGCTCAATCTGCGGTACTTGGTGCTATTGGAGGTTTTTCACTTGGAGCAATTGCTGATAGTTTTTCAAATAAAACTGCTGCAAAAAATGCGGATAAATTAGCATCCCAAGCTACTGTTTCTCAAGATGTTCAACTAGAATCTAACGAAACAGAAGAAGTTTAGTAAATTAAAATTCTAATATTATTTAATAATTTACTAATATCATCATTCTATTCTTTTTATTAAAAAATGTAATAGCTTTCTTATTAAATTTTCTCAAAAGAGCAATTTTTGTTGCGAAAATTGCTTTATATATATAGGGGATTTTTAATAGGGAAATAGAATTATGTTACAATCACTAGGAAAGATAAGTAGATTAAAAGGATTTTTTCGTACAGGAATAAATTATTCTTGTTATGAAGAAATGCTCAGTCTTGCAGAGAAAAAATCTTCTGGATGTTTACCAAAAGATATTTTATCTCGTTTGATATCATCAGGAGGGGATAAGAAAGCTGCAATACAATGTACAGAGAAAATGTTTGGTGAAACTGTTAATATTTTGGGTGAAATAAATAAGTTGGAACTGCAAGCAATAAATAGGATACCACAAAATAATATGGGTTTTATTCAACGAATGGCTCATTATTTTTCGAAAGGTGATATAAAAGGTTTATTTAGGCTGGATTCTATATATAAAGAAAAAGAACTTGAAACAATAATTAAAGCTGAAGACAAGATGCTTGCAGGAATGAAAAAATATATTCCTGATGTCAAGAATGTTACTATTACACCTCTTGGTTGCGGTCAGTTTGGAAATGGATATAAACTGCAAGTTTGGGGTGAAGACGGTAAAAAGATTTTTGATGATAAAGTTTTAAAGGTATATAGAGATAAATATTTGCTTGGCTCGTTTCAAAAGAGAAGCAAACGATATGTGGATTGTTTATCAGATGAAAAATTAATTGAACAATTCAATAAAGAAAGAGAAATGTTAAAAAAACATGGAATAAATATTCCTGATAAATCCGCCGCGGAAATTAGAGAAAAGTTTAAAAATGATGTAGAATTATTGGAAGCTGCGGAAAAAGAAATGAAATATTATCACGGAGCAATGGCTGAAGCTAATACGTCAGAATTTTTACGATTCTTTTCTGGTCATAAGGTAAAACCTGAAGAGGGTATTGCAATACCTTCATATTTTGGGCTTGGTGAAACAAAATTTTCGCTTGGAGAATTTATTGGAAAAGAGAAAAAAGCAGAAAGAAAATTTCCATTTGATAGATTGTTAGTTCAACATGAAGATTTTGTGTCAAATCCTGGAAATGGAGTTAATGGTATTTGTATTGATATGGGCGGAATTGTTCCGCTATCTGGTTTGAATCAGAGTAAAGAGATTTTTTCTAGTAAAGAAAATATGCGTATATTTAAATCTCTATTGAGTTGTCCTAAAGAAAAAAGGGAAATTGCACTGGAAGAATATAAAAAATCTGGTTCATTGTCTGTCGAAGTGCTAACTCAATTTGAACAAATACTCAAGGCGATGTAATTAAGGTTCCAAACATACTTGTTACAAAGCGTGTAGAAGAAGATGAAGCATATAGCATACAGTCTAAAGCTAATGAATTATATTATTATTTAACTGAAATGATGTAAAATTCTTAATTGCAATAATAGTTCTGAAATAAGTTGAGTCATTGGTAAAAAGAGCAACTTATAACCCCATCAAACCCAAGTATAGATACAAAAAATGGCTCCGCAGAGCCAATAAATTTAAATGGGGCGGAAGATGGGATTCGAACCCACGCATATCGGAACCACAATCCGAGGTCTTAACCACTTGACGACTTCCGCCATTTCGTATAACTCTATTTTATCAAAAACAGTTTCAAAATCAAGAGGATATTTTATTCCTTAACCACGCAAGGATATGGACCTTGTTCTATACATTTTTGGACTAAATCTCTTGACCTTTCTGCTTGCCATGTAGCTATATAATCATCAAATACAGGGGTTTTGTTTCCGTTATTGTCAACTAAGTTTACCTGATATCTTGTTTCTACTCGACTATAATGATGTCTTCTTTTGATTGTTTTTTCATAGCTATCAATGTTAACGTAGTCTACATTTTTAGGTATAAATAATCTTTTTGATTTTTTTATTCTAAAAAAATTATGACTTTCAACAGTACAATAACTATATTGATTTTTGCAAGTCATGGTTTTATCTAGTTCAATTGTTAATCCAAAAAACAAAAGAACGACTGCTATCACTGCAATTTGAGCTACTAGTGGTAATCGTTCTCTATCTGAATAATTTCTAAATAATCCGTTTAACATTTGCAAAATTGTTCTCCTTAAGTAAGATAAAAGGCTCCGTTAAGAGCCTTTTTAATCTAGTTAATTCTTTGGAACATATATCCGATGCCTCTTGCAGTTAGGATAAGTTCTGGATTTGCAGGATCAGTTTCTAATTTTGAACGTAATCTTGAAATATGAACATCAACTACACGAGTATCGATTCTATGATCTGGTGGATAAGCCCATACGTGTTGCAAGATTTCATTTCTTGAGAATGCTTGTCCTGAGTTATTAACAAGTAATTCTAACAAGCTGAATTCCATTCCTGTAAGTCTAATTCTTTCATTCTTTCTATATACTTGACGACGAGCTGTATCAATTTTGATATTACCAGTTGTGATAACATTTTTAGTAACTTTTCCTGAAGGTGTTACCATTTCTCTGTTATTTGTACGTCTTAGAACTGCTTTTACTCTAGCTTCTAATTCTTTAGGACTGAATGGTTTAATTACATAGTCATCTGCACCAAGTTCTAAACCTGTAATTCTTTCAGACACATCACCTAAAGCTGTCAAAATAATGATTGGAACATCTGATGATCTTCTGATTTCTCTTGTTACTCCATAACCATCCATTTTTGGCATCATAACATCTAGTACAACCAAATCTGGATTGTATTTGTTAAAAGCAGCAACTGCTTCTTCCCCATCTTGTGCTGTATATACATCATAACCAGCCATTTTTAAACGGGTTTCCAAAATACGTCTTATACTAGACTCGTCATCTGCTAAAAGGATGCGTTGACGATCTTCTGTTTCATTAGACATTTCCATATTTTCTGACATAGTCTTTTCCTTACTTTACAAAATCTTACACCAATTCTTACTCAAAATATAAAAAAATATTAATTTTTCTGTATTTTTATAACATTATGTTACACTAATTTACAAAAAAAAGCAAGAGCAGATTTTAGTTTTTGCCAAGTTTTGATTCAACAATTTGTTTAAATTTTTCTAGGTCTTCTCTTGTATCAATCCCAACTGGAACAAAATCAACAACCGATGTTTTAATCTTCATACCGTTTTCCAATGCACGCAACTGTTCTAGGCTTTCAGTCTTTTCCAGTGGTGTTTGAGCTAGAGTTGTCATTGCTTCTAATGCTTTTCTTTTATATCCGTAAATTCCCAAATGACCGTAAAAAGTTGCAATGCCTGTATTTCTTTCATAAGGAATTTTTGAACGAGAAAAATACAATGCAAAACCATTAATATCTCTTACGCACTTGACAAGATTTGGGTTATTTATTTCTTCTTCATCCGTTAAAACCCTAACAAGTGTTGAAATATCTGCCAAATCGTCCTCTTTTACATTTTTAATAACTTCATCAATACTTTCTGGTTTGATAAGTGGTTCATCGCCTTGAAGGTTGCAGATATAAGAGATTTCTGGATGTCTTGAAACAACTTCCATAATTCTATCTGAACCGCATTTGTGGTTTACAGAAGTCATTTCTACCTCTCCGCCGAATGATTTTACTTCGTCAAAAATTCTTTGGTCATCTGTTGCAACGATAATCATATCCGCAAGTTTTGATTGTTGAGCTTTTTCGTAAACCCATTGAATCACCGACTTGCCTGCAACTTTTAATAATGGCTTGCCTTCTAATCTTGATGAGCCATATCTGGCTGGTATAATTATCGCTGTTTTTGACATTTTTATTCTCCTATAATTATCAATTAATCAATTCTTTTTACAACAAATGATGTCCATTGGTCTTGATGAATTTCTTCTACAAGTTCAAGATTTTCTTTTTCGTATGCATCAATAACCATTTGTTTCTTTTCATCTAAAATCCCGCTCAAAGACATCATCGCACCTGTTTTCATAAGATTTTTTAAATCCCCCATAATTTCTGCAAGTACAAAGTGTAAAATGTTTGCACAAACGAAATCAAATTTATCATTTATTTTATCGGCTGAGCCAAGTTCAAATGTTGCTTCAACATTGTTTTTCTTGGCATTTTCTTTTGCAACTTCAATAACGGTATCATCTGTGTCACAACCGTAAACCGATGTAGCCCCTAATTTTTTAGCTAGAATTGATAAAATTCCAGAACCCATACCAATATCAGCTACTTTGTCCCCTTTATTCATATATTTTTCAAGAGCCTTCATACAAAGTTGAGTCGTTTGGTGTGTGCCCGTTCCAAAAGCACATCCTGGCTCAAGTTTAATAATAACTTCATTTCCTTTTGGTTTATAATCTATCCAATCTGGCACAACAGCAATTTTATCTGTAACGTGGGTTACATCCCATTTTTCTTTCCATTTTTGTGACCAATCTTCAGTCTTTTTTTCTTCTAATTCAAAATCCCAACTTCCAAGTTCATCATCTGTTAAGCCTCTAGATTGAAATTCTTCTCTATATAAATCTAAAACATTTTCGATATCATATTTCATATCTTCAAATGTTGTTGAATCATCGTCTTTTAAGAAGATTTTTAGAGTTCCTTCTGTTGTTGAAATCATTTCAAGGTCTTTGTATGTTTCTTCAGCTAAAACAACGCCCTCACAATCAAAGTTATCGAAGAAAATTTCCGCAATCAAATCTTCCATCTCGGGATTAATTTTAAGTCTTAATTCAAAATAATTTTTATCCATATCTATCCTTTTATATAATTTAGGCGGAACAAACATTCCGCCTTAAATAATTTATCCTATATTTAGAGTTTTTTATAATTAACCTTCTAAAAATGCACCCATTTTTCTGTATTTGTCATAGCGTTGAGTTCTCAATTCTTCGCCAGACATACCAGATAATTCATCTAATGCTTCTAATATAGTTTTCTTCATTTCAGAAGCCATCATTTCATAATCTGTATGAGCTCCACGAGTAGGTTCTTTTATTGCTCCATCAATTATTCCAAATTCTAACAAGTGTGGAGCCGTAATTTTTAGAGCTGTTGCGGCTTCCAAATTCTTAGATGCATCTCTCCACAAGATTGAAGCACATCCTTCTGGAGAAATTACTGTATAATAAGCGTGTTCTAGCAAATAAACTTTATTTGCTACTGCTAAACCTAACGCTCCACCTGAGCAGCCTTCACCTGTGATAATTGCAACAACAGGAACGCTTAATTTAGCCATTTCTCTAAGGTTCATTGCAATTGCAGCCCCTTGAGCATGTTCTTCTGCACTAATTCCTGGGTAAGCTCCTGGAGTATCAATAATAGTAACAATCGGAATATTGAATTTGTTTGCGTGTTTGAACAATCTTAACGCTTTTCTGTAACCTTCTGGTTGTGGCATCCCAAAGTTATATTCAAGGTTTTCTTTTGTAGATTTTCCTTTCATTGTACCAATAATCATTACGGGTTTGCCGTCAAGTTTTGCCAATCCCCCAACGATTGCTCTATCATCTGTTCCAACGTGATCTCCGTGAAGTTCTATGAAATCAGTACACATTAGATTTACGTAATCCAAAAATTTTGGACGTTCAGGATGTCTTGCAATCTGCATTTTTTGCGTAGGGTCAAGGTTTGCAAAGAGTTCTTTTTTGAAATCTTCTGCTTCTTGTTCCAATGTTTCTATATCTTTATTTAAATCCATACCAGATTCCAAACTCATTTTTTTTAGTTCCTCAATTTTTTCTTGAATTTCCAATATTGGTTTTTCAAAATCTAAAGCTGTAGCCATTAATGTTTCTCCTTATTCGTGCATAGCCAAAATATTTGCTAATGTAGCTTTCAAATCTTTACGAGATGAAACAACATCAACCTGACCATACTTCATCAAATATTCAGCAGTTTGGAAATCTGCTGGTAATTTTTGTCTGATTGTTTGTTCAATAACTCTTCGACCTGCAAAACCTACTCTTGCACCTTGTTCTGCTACGATAATATCGCCTAATGTTCCGAAGCTGGCAGTAACACCACCAAAAGTCGGATCTGTAATCAAATTGATATATAACAATCCAGCTTCATCAAGTTTTGCACAAGCACAAGCTGTTTTTGCCATTTGCATCAAACTCAATGCACTTTCTTGCATTCTAGCTCCACCTGAAGATGTTATAACTAAAACTGGAAGTTTTAATTCAATGGCTTTTTCCATTGCACGAGTAACTTTTTCTCCTACAACACTACCCATTGAACCGCCCATAAAGTCAAAATCCATAACGGCACAAGAAACTTTGTGTCCATCAATTGTTCCAAGACCAGTAACAACTGCATCATTTAATCCAGTTTTTTTCTGAGCTGCTTCAATTCTATCTTTGTAGCTTTCTGTATCGACAAATTCCAACGGGTCTGTTGGTTTTATATCTGTAAATAATTCTTCAAAAGAGCCTTCATCAAATAATTGTTTAATTCTGGTTCTTGCATTAACTCTGAAGTGGTAATCACAAACAGGGCATACCATATTGTTATCTTCAATATCCTTCTTTAGTAATTGAGCATCGCAATGAACACATTTAGTCCATAAATCAGGGTTTGCTTCAATTTCTACTCTTGCTTCCAAAGCTCTACGTTGAATTTGAGCTTCTTTACGCTTTTCAAACCAATCTTGAACTGTCATATATAAATTTCCTTTTCCTATATCCCTATAAATAAAAAATAATTTTACTTACCTTACAATTATACACAAAAAAACAAAACAGGCAAAAACGATAAATTTTTGTTAATATTGTGGTTATGAATTCATATCCCTATAATGTTTACGGATTTGTTCTTGTAATGCCCCTGGGATTTTAATATTTTGAAGAGTCATGTGATACTTTCTCAAATTTGCGATGTTTTCAGATTCATCCAATAGATTTCTTTGCTCTTGAGGGGCAATCGTATCTTTCACTTTTTCAAAATCTGTTTTTGTTTGTTTTGAAATTATACGAGAAACAACTTCATCAATATCGCTTCCAGAAACCCCATATTTAGATGCAATTTCTGCAACTGTTTTTCCTTGAGGAAAGGTATATAGCCAGTTTATTGATAGTCTATCTCCTTCTCCTACGTGCATAATCCCTTTTTGGTGCGGAGTGTACATAATATCTTTTTTGAATGGACTGTGTCCCAAGCCTACCGCATGACCTATCTCGTGAAGAATTGTGTGATAAACTTCTTCTTCGTCCATATAATCTGCGTGTACAAGTCCTTCTGTTAATCCGATTGCAACTTCTGCACTAAATAGTCTGTTTGCTTTGTCGTATTGAAAATAGCAGTGACCAAGAGCTTGACGTTCTACCCTTTTCCAATCTACATTGATGTTAGAGCTCATTAAATTATCAACAATTATAAATGAAACTTTACCATTTGAAACCTTATGCCATTCGTCCAAAGCTCGTTTAACAAATTGACGGTATTTCAAATCCTGACCTTGTTTAGAGTAGAATTTCATAGGTGCAATATAGACCTTTAGCGGCATAATGTTCCATCGCATTAGTCGTCCGTTTTTTACAGATTCTTGTAAATATGTTTTCTTCTCCATATTTTTATTGTATAATAAAAGGTACGAGAAAAAAAGGTAGATTATAACAGACTTAAGGAGAAAGAAATTATGGGTATGGATTTAATGAATATCATGAAACAAGTTCAAAATGTTCAGAAGAAAGCTGGTGTAATGCAAGAAGAATTAGCTAATCTTGAAATCACTGGCGAATCTGCTGGTGGAGCTGTAAAAGTTCTTTTTGATGGTCAAGGTAAATTTAAATCAATTTCACTTAAACCAGAAGCAATCAATCCAGAAAATCCATCTTCTGTTGATTCTGAAACTGTTGAAATGCTTGAAGATGTTATTACTCAAGCGATGACACAAGCAAGCCAAAAAGCTTCTGCTGAAATGGAATCAAGAATGTCACAATTGACTGGCGGATTGAAAATTCCTGGACTATTCAAATAGTTTTTTATGAAGTAAGTCCTTCCACAAAGGGAGGACTTCTTTTTTAAGTTTTGAGAAGAGGTTTATATTTATGATTTATCCGAAATCCATAGCGACATTGATTGAACAATTTCAAAAGTTTCCATCGGTTGGGCCAAAGTCTGCACAAAGAATGGCTTTTCACTTGTTGAGAATGCCAATGCCAGAGGTTGAAAATTTTGCAAAAGCTATTATTGATGCAAAACAAAATACCCATACGTGTGAGATTTGTTTTAATCTTTCTGCAACTAGTCCTTGTGAGATTTGTTCTTCTTCTCAACGTGATAGGTCAACAATATGCGTAATTGCGGAAACTAAAGATTTGATTGCGATTGAAAAAACGAATGAATTTAAGGGCTTGTATCATGTTTTGCAAGGTTTAATTTCTCCAATGGATGGAATTGGAGCTGATGATATTCGTATAAAAGAGTTGTTGAACCGTTTGACAAATGATGAAGTAAAAGAAGTTATTTTGGCATTAAGCCCATCAGTTGAAGGCGAAGCAACGAGTCTATATTTGACAAAACTTATCAAGCCTTTTGGTATAAAGGTTTCAAGAATTGCTTTTGGTTTGCCTGTTGGTGCTGATTTAGAATACGCAGACGAAATTACAATTGCAAAAGCAATTGAAGGTCGTCACGAAATTTAATTCAGAAATAAATCAATTTAATCTATTCATAATCTTTCATCACATCTATCATGCATTCTTTTGCAACGTCGGTTACAAAATCCATGTCTTGTGGTTGGATAATTAGTGGTGGATTGAAATATATCACATCTCCTAGTGGGCGAAGCAATACACCTTTTTTAAGTGCTTTTTTATAAATTTGATAACCTAATCTTAAATTAGATGGGTAGGATTCTTTTGTTTTCTTGTTTTTTACAATCTCTATTGCGTTTACCAATCCAATATGACGGACTTCGCCAACATAAGGTAAATCTAAAAATTTCTCATTTATAATTTTATTAAAATATTTTGCATTTTCAACAGCATGTGGAATTATTTGTTCATCTTGTAAGATATCTAAAACTGCATTTGCAGCAGAACAAGCTAGAGGGTTTCCAGCGTAAGTGTGAGAGTGCATGAAAGCTTTCCCTTTTCCGTAATCATCATAAAAGGCATCATAAATATCATTTGTAGCAACACAAATTGACATTGGCATATAACCACCAGTCAAACCTTTTGAAAGACACATAATATCTGGGGATACTCCAGCGTGGTCGAATGCAAACATTTTACCAGTCCTTCCGTATCCTGTGGCAATTTCATCTGCAATCAAATGAACATTGTATTTGTCACATAATGCTCTTAATTTTGTTAAATATAGAGGAGGATAAATTTTCATCCCTGCTGAGCCTTGTAGTAGTGGTTCAACTAGCATTGCACAAGTTTCATCTCCATATTTTTCAAAAGTTTTTTCTGCTTTTTCAAAGCATTCGCAAGCACAGTTATCTCTACATTTGCCATAAGGACATCTGAAACAATCTGGTCCTTCAACCCTTACAACATCCATTAATATTGGTTTATATATTTGTGAGTATAAGTCACATGCTCCAACTGACAACGCTCCAATTGTTTCTCCGTGGTACGCATCAGTCAAAGCCATAAATCTTTTCTTTTGAGTGTGTCCTGTTTGTTGGTGATATTGAAAACTCATTTTCATTGCCATTTCGATAGAGGCAGAACCATTATCTGCAAAATTGAATTTTCCTAAACCTTTTCCTTTTGGCAAGACATCCATTAATCTTTGACATAAAGTAATTGCTGGTTTGTGAGTAAAATTAGCAAAAATTACGTGTTCTAAAGTATCAAGTTGTTTTTTCATTGCTTCATTAATTTTAGGATTGCAATGACCTAACAAATTGCACCACCATGAACTTACGACATCTTTATAACAATTTCCGTCAATATCATATATATTTATACCTTTAGCGTGGTCAACAACAATTGGCGGTAAGGTTTCATAATCTTTCATTTGTGAACATGGATGCCATATGTATTTTAAATCTTCTTCTTGCCAATTCATTATTCTTCCTCCCAGATTTTCAACAAATCATTTGTTGAAATATTTAAGTCCTTATCACCTTTTTTTACTGTTGCTATAACATTTATTCCTGTTAAGCGTTCAATTTGTTTTTTATTATCAAGGTGCATAAAATTATCTTCTTCAAAATTGTTTAAAATTAAACCTTTAATATTTATTCCTTGTTGTTTAGCATATTCAACTGTTAATAAAACAGAATTAATTGTACCCAATCCGCCGTCTGCAACAATGACGATATTTAATCCTAATGCTTTTATTATATCTGGGAGGAGTAAAACTTCTTCCTTCATATTGAATGGACAAGTTATTCCTCCTGCACCTTCAACAACCAAATAATCATAATTCTTTTCTTTTTGTTCAAATTCTGATTTAATTTTCGATTTTTCTATTTTAACCCCTAGTCTTTCTGCTGCTAGATGTGGTGATACAGCTTCTTCAAAACAATATGTAACGCAATCTATCGGCTTGATATTTAGTTTCGATGTTTTAACCACAAAATCGCAATCCCCAGGGAGTAAACTACCATCGGGTTGTTTAATTGCTCCACTTAGTGCGGGTTTATAGTAACCACAGTTCAATCCAGACTCTCGTAATTTTTTTACCAACAAGGCTGAGATATAAGTTTTGCCAATATCAGTGCCAGTTGCTGTCACAAAAATAGATTTACAAACCATAATCTAATCTCCAATAAAATAGACGGTAGTTTTAAAACATACCGTCTATAATTATATATCAAAAATAATTTACAAATTACAATGATGTTGCAGAACCATCTAACAAGTAGTCATAGTGTCTGATATCATCGTAGTTGTTTGGTCCGTTATCCAAAGGTGCCAATTGTGGTTGCGGAGCTGGTTGTGGTTGAGCTGGTGCAGGTTGAGCCTTTGTAGAACGTTTGCTTAACAATGAATCAAAGTCTGGTTCAAGTGTTAATTCAAAGTGGAATCTACCCATATGTCTATGTTGTTCATAAGCATTGTTAATCAATGGATAGCCCCAATATAAACGAGCACTCAAGTCACCTGGTAACTGAACTCTTAAGCCCATACCAATAGAGGCTAAGAAGTAACTTCCGCCATATACGTCTTCTCCAACAAATGGGAATACGCCAGCAGTATCAGCAAATACTGCACCTTTCAAATAATTACCGATAAAGTTGCGAGTTCTGCCTTCTTTATTAGTAACTGTTCTTGGCAATAGAGGGAACATCAATTCACCACTGAAGAAATAACCACTCTTACCAAGCATTACACCTTCAGAATAACCTCTAACTGTTGCCAAACCACCTGTTTGGAATTGATCCAAATAAGGAATATGTTTGTTATTTGGAATAACTTGGTAACTACCTCTCAATTGACCGATTACACCGTGAGAGAAGTCATGTAATCTTAATAAACCTCCAGAATATTTGAAGTAGCTTGAATCACTGTCAAATATTGGAATTGCCATAGATGCGTTTTGGTTCAAATACCAAATACCGTATTTAGTATCTTTTCTCATATTCAAACCAACATCAATACTTGTTACTTGGTCAACATCTGCAATTGGGTCAAAGTTTACACCAAGTAGATTGCCCAAGTTAGACCAGCTTCTTGCACGTTTATAGTTTAAAGCTGAGAATGTCTTTAATTCAAAACCTCTTGTTCTAACAATTGGTTGATCATAGTACAAGCTGTAAATATATGAATTACTTTTTAATCCCATCCAACTGTATGGTCCATTTTTAACATTTGCAAAGGTTGAAGAATAAGAAAAACCAATTCTACCATCTTTTTTGTTAATTGGATAACTATAATCAAAGAATGGGCTCACTGCACCTTTAGAGAAGTATGTACCTAAAGACATTTGATCTCTATGGTGGAATAAACTATCAGCAACGATTGCAGGACCACCTCTTAATTGACCTGTACTTCTACGACCTGCGTTATCCATCATACCAATCAAGTGGAATGGGAAGGTTTCAGCCGCTGTCAATTCAATATCAGTAGTACCTGGAGTTTGACCTGCTTTCAAGTTTGCAGATAAGTTAACTCCATCGTGGTATCTGTTGAAATCCAATACATCTTTTTCTAAGTTAACAATATCAAATAACTCTCCAGATTTTTCTGGCATACGTTTTAAGATATAATTATCAGTTGTATATTTGTTATTAACAACTGTAACTTCACCAATTTTACTTTCAATAAGTTCAATTCTGATATTTCCGTTAGAAACAGTTTGTTCTGGAAGATAAGCTCTAGCGGTAACATAACCACGTTCAGCATATAATCTGTTCAAACCGTTGATTGCGTTTTGAATATCAGACATAAATACGTTACGACCAACATATTGACCGATGATTGAGTTAATTTCTTCTTGAGTAAGAATTTCTGAAGGTGAAACTTCGATAGAGTTTACATATACACCTTTTGAACCCATTTCATCAACGGTTGCTTTCATCGCATCTGGAATGCTTGTTTCTGGAGTTGCATAATTTTTTACAGCCGAACCACCAGTCCCATAACGTTTTTGTTCATATTGATAATAATCACTGTTGCTACGACGTTGGTTTTTGTCATATCTCATCATATCAGCATCGTGAGTGTTTGCCCCGCCAACTTCGTGCATAATTTGAACATCTCTGGCACTGTATCCAGGTCCAATTGGATTTAAACCTGCTTGAATACCTCCAGCAGAAGGATCTGCAAGTGCAGGGGAAACTGTCAATGCACAGAACGCAGTAGTGGCCAGCACCGCATTCAATAATCGATTAGTTTGGTTAACCTTTTTCATTGTCTTTTACACCTTCTATTTATTAATTATTATATATCTAGTTATATATCTAAAATTATATCTTTAAGATTATTGTCCATCGACGATGTTTAAATAAAAATACTTTTTGAATTTTTGTTACAATATTTAACAAAAAAGTATTGTTATTCCATCGCAACATCATTATACTAAATTACGAAAATCATGTAAAGATGTAACGCAAAAAATAAACCAAATGGATTACTGTACACAGTATTAAAATTTGTGATAACATAAAGGTTGTTAAAAAGGAGAATGTATTATGAGAAAAAATTTAGGACTAATGGCTGCCGTTATTGCAGTTGCTGGATATTTATCTATGGGTTCAGCTGTAATGGCGAAAGATTTTTCAGTAGCAATCGTTGATGTACCACAAGTTGTGAATGCATCTGCTCAAGTTCAAGCTCTTAAAAAAGACCAACAAGCTAAAGCAGAAGAAATTGTTAAATTTGTAGAAAAAGCAAGAAAAGATGTAGCTTCAATTACAGATGCTAACAAGAAAAAAGCTGCTGAAGAAAAATACAATAAAGAATTAATGGCTAAAAAAGAAAAAATGGATCAAGATTATGCAGCAAAATTAAAAGCTCTTGATACATCAATTTCTCAACAAATCAACGAAAAAGCAAAAGCTGATGGATATGACTTAGTATTGAGTAAAGGAATTGTTCTTTTTGGTGGTAATGATATTACTTCTGAAATTATCAAAGTTGTAAAATAATCAAAATTGATTTGTAAAGTTAAAAATTTAACCTCCGATTTTTCTATTATGTAAATCGGGGGTTTTATTTATTTTTAACTCCAATTTTTTGACAATATTCAGAAATTGGACAAATATTACACTGTGGGTTTATTGGTTTACAAATATTTTGTCCGTGAGTAACTAAAAGAGTATTTATTGGAATCCAATATTTAACTGGTAGTTTTTCTCTTAGTGCAAATTCTGTTTCTTCTGGCGTTTTTGTTTTTACATAGCCTAGTCTGTTGAAAATTCTATGAACATGAACATCTACGCAAATTGCGGGTTCTCCAAATCCTAAAGTCATGACAAGATTTGCAGTTTTTCTTCCCACTCCTCGAAATTTGCACAATTCTTCTATGCTATCTGGAACTTTACCATTATATTTTTCAACAATAATTTTCGAAAGTTCAATGATTTGTCCTGCTTTATTTTTATAAAAACCAACAGGATAGATTGCTTTGGCTAAATCTTCTTCTGTAACATTCATCATTTCTTGTGGAGTTTTAGCAAGTTTTAGCATTCGCAATGTAGCAGGATAAGTTGTTTTATCGTTTGTTCTCAAACTCAAAATACAAGCGATTAAAACAAGATATGGATTTTTGAAATTATCCATAAGTTTTACAAAATCACTCTGTGGCTGTTTTGCATTTTGCAGAATTTTTATAACTTCATCTATCATAAAATAATTATATAACAAATGTTTTTACATATTTATAGGTCAAAATAATTTGCTCATCAGTCATTGAGTCAATGATTTTTGACAAATCTCGCTTTACATCTTGAATTGGGGCAAGATGATAAAATTCAAACAATGTTTTCGGTTCAATATTAAATACCTCTGCAAGCTTTGATATAGTAGAAGCTTGTGGCATGTTTTTCCCAAGTTCAATTCGGCTTAGGTGCTTATCGTCAATCTCCAATTTTTCAGCCAATTCAAATTGGGTCATTCTGTATTTTTGTCTATATTCCCTAATCCGTTTTCCTAAAAGAACCTTTATATCCATAATTTTACCTCTTTGAAATTAGGATAATTAATATTATTAGATTTTAATACTTTATAGAGTAAGAATATTTGACAATAATTCTCACTTAATATAGAATTATTACGTATTATTTAAGAATTATTATTCTATATTCTTATTTAATATAGAAAAGAGGGCGAATGAAAAAGAAAAAAGGTTTTACTCTATCAGAAGTTTTGATTACATTGGGAATAATTGGTGTTGTTGCGGCAATTACAATTCCAACGCTTATGACAAAAATTCAAGAAAAACAGTATCAATCACAATACAAAAAGATTTTCAGCGAACTAAACCAAGCCGTAAGATTACTTCAAGCTGCCGATGAAAACCCATTAGCCGATTGTGAAACATTTGCCAATACTTGTTTTAGAGATGCCCTTGCCCCAAAATTAAAAGTTGTACACAAATGCGAAGGTTCTGCACCTAATGCTTGTCAAGAAACATCAACTTTTCTGAATAAAGCACTCAATTATCAAGGAGTATATGTTAATGCCAGTTGGCCTGCAATAACAACTCTTTCTGGATATTCAGTCAAATTCAGATACCATAGAGCAAACTGTGCATCAACAGCAGATGCCGAAACAGCTTGGGCTGGAGAAATCAATAACTGTGGTTGGGTTCAAGTTGATGTTAACGGGAAATCAAAACCGAATGTTGTCGGCAAAGACATCTTCTTTTTAGCCTTAATGCAAGATGGATTTATACCTTTTCACACAACAGACAACAAAATTAACGATTGCAAAAAAGGAACAGGAATTTCTTGCTCCTCACTTTATATAAATAATGGCGGACAATCATTTAATGGGGCAAAAGGGCTGAATTAGCTCAACAACTCTTCGACATTAACTGTCGTTTTTAGCTTAAGTGCGTAAATATTATCTCTGTCAAATCTAGCAAGTTTAACTGCATCTTTTTCTGTTGTAATAATACTTCCAGAAATATCCACAATGTCAATTGGAGCATATTGGTGATGGTCATCAAATGTTACTGTTTTCACTACTTCATAATCAGATAAAAAGTCGTAAAATTGTTGTGGTTGACCAATTGCACACATTGCAGTTACTGCCAATCCTTCCATTAGTCGTTGTCCTGTTTTGATGTTATACACATAATCTGGTTCGGTATAGCAAACACTGGTTGGTAGAGTTAGTCTTTTGTGCATAATTCTTGAAACTTTTTCTGCAATTTCGTGGTTTCGATTTTTGCTCACGATTAAAAGTTTGTCTATTCTATCAAGAGCTTCAGAACCTTCTCTCAATGGGCCAGCAGGAAGAAGGCATTCATTGCCAAAACCTTTAACGCTATCCATCAAAACAATATCCAAATCTCTATGAAGTTTGCGATGTTGAAATCCATCATCTAATATAATTTTTTCGATTCCAAATTTCTCAACAGCATATTTTGCTGCTAAGTATCTATCTCGGCAAGTAAAAACATAACATCCTGGGGTCATTTCTGACAACATATATGGTTCATCCCCAGCTTGTACTGCGTCGAAGAAAATTGACTGCCCGTCTGAAATCATATTTACATTTTTGTTATTTAATTTTCCACCATAACCACGAGAAACAATAGCAACTCTTTCGCCTTTAGCAACTAAATATTTTGCAATTTCTGCGACAACAGGAGTTTTCCCTACTCCGCCAGTTGTCATGTTTCCAACAGAAATAACATATGCTGCCACTCTTTTAGGTTTAAGAATTCCTTTATCATATAAAAAATTCTTAATTCTGCTTCCTGCACCATAAAAATATGAGCAGAATTTTAAAATTTCAAATAAAACACCTTGAGGGTCACGTGTATAGTGGATTTGTGTAATTTTAGTTTTTAAATTTATCATATTAGAACAACAATCTGAACAATAAGAATCTCTTGTTCAACTTATCTGAGAATTTTCTAAGATTAGAAGATGTTACAACGGTATCATCAACAATCTTTTTCAAGTCAGAAGCTTGGTTTGGTGTTGCTGGGTTTACGCTGTTAACGGTTTCTAATGTTGTTGAAACTTCAACCATTGCTTTATTTACATTTGTAATCGCATTTGTAAGTTGGTTTTTCAACTTGTCATCTTTTGTCATAGAATTTACGCTTGCACTAATTTGAGCAAGGTTATCAGCGATAATTTTTAAGTTTTTGCCAGTTTCTTCAGCGTCAGCTGCATCCATAACTTTGTTCAAGTTGCGTGACAAGTGATCAACAGAATCAGCAGTTGACATTAGCTTAGTTTTGAATTCTTTATCGCCTATAATATTATTAATGTTTGCAGAAAGTTTATTGAAATCGTCAGTTGCTTGTTGAGTCATTGCTAACAATTGTTCAATATCTCCTTTTGAAGAGTCAAGCAAATTATCTACCTTATCAAGAGTTACACTTGAACGAGAAGTTAAAGCGTTCAAATTAGCAATTGTGTATTTCAAATCTGCAATTGTATCGTCAGAAAGAATGTCATTAACTTTCTTATTGGTTTCAGTTAATGTTTCTGCTGCTTTATATTGCCAATCCATAAAGTCAGACAATCTCATAGGTTCAACAATTGTATAAGGTGATTTTTGAGATGGGTAATATAATGGAGTATCATCCAATGATACTAATCTCAATTTGTGACTACCATCATAAGTTACAGCTGAACCTCTTAAAAATTCAGGTAATATTAACCCTGGTAAATTGATAAAATAATCAACTTTGTAAGCATAATTTGTTTTGATATAGTTTCTATAATTTGGTGGAATAGAATCTTTTGCTACAACATCTACCCCTTTAATCAAACCAATATCATAATATTTCCCGCTCAATTTCATCTGAACAGCATCATTTTTATAAATTAAATCTCTGTTTACCATAGGGATATAAATTGTTTTTGTTTTTGGAGGAGTAATTTCCAAAAATAATTCCCCGATTAAACCAGATTGCTGGATAGAGAAAGATGATGCTCTAGGAATTTGAACATTTGGGTCGGTAATAACGAATTTTACATTAACAAAACTATTTTCACCATCTACAACAGGAGTAATTTCTTCAACTTGACCGACTTTCAAGCCCATAATTTGAACTCCCGCCCCTGGTCTTAAGCCATTAACATCCTTGAATTGGATTTCAATTCTTTTGGCAGATGAAAAAGCTCTACCTTTAACCTTCAAAACAGTACCAACTAATAGTACAAGAGCTACTAATGTTAATAAACCAACTTTGAATGATGATGAAAATTTCATTATCTACCTTTCTCTAATATCGATAATTCTATATTAGCAGAAACATAAATAAACTGTAAACCTCTTTGCGGTTATAAGGATTTTAAAATCATTCAAATAGTTGATTTTTCTAAAATTCACTATTTAAAAGTCTTTAAATGCCGTATAATTTTAATAGATTAATATTGACTTATTGAAAATCATCATTATACCAAATATAGGTAGAAAAAACTTTATAATCAGAAGGAGATACCAATATGGGCATGGCCGCATCTCAAGCAAGATGGATAGCACTTGCAGCAAGAAAATCAAACGTTGAATATGAAGGACAACAAATTAACCAAGCAAGAACTGCTTTAGCTAATCAAAGCTCAGAGTTGTGGAACAAGCTTTATACAATGGAAGTTCCTACTGCTCCTAGTTCAAATGATTTTACTAAAACTCAATACTCTTTTGATATTGGGGATAACAAACAATACATCTCTGATATTCAGACTGCGGATTATACAGATAAGGATGGTATAAATTACAATTCCTACGTAACATATTACGCTAAAGTTTCAGAATATACTGGGATTAGAAACACGAATTCAAACCCACAGGTTCAATATGTAGCCCCAACAGATGAAAACTCAAAAGGCTATTATATGGTTGGAACTAAGAAATTAACTTGTTTGGGTGACATTGATAGAAATGATACAAGCGAGAAAAGTTCTTGGGGTACATATAGTGCGGAATTAGACCAAATCGCAAAAGATTGGCCTAATACTCAACTTGCAAAAGATTGGTTGGATTACAAAACTAATGGCTCAACTGATGCTCTTAATAATATTTACTTGTGGACAACAGGCGATAATCAAGTTAACTTCGCAACTGGTACTGGTGGTTCAACTCAAGATACATTAGAAGCTTGTAGGCAAGATTCTACCGCTGTTCTTCACTCATATTACGCAGATTATCAGACCAAAAATCAAGAAATCTCAAAATATGGCGTGATTGAGTATGATAGTAGTGGAAGAGCTACTTCATTGCAGTTAGAAGGCTCTAGTGTTGTTTATAGTTTAGATACCTCAAGTACAACTGACGATCAAGCTTATAATGATGCAATGAATCAATACAATTATCAAAAGCAAGTTTATGAAAAACAAGTTCAAGATATCAACGCTAAAACAGAGCAAATTCAAACAGAAGATAGAACTCTTGAATTACGTCTAAAGGCACTTGATACTGAACAAAATGCACTTCAAACAGAAATGGATGCTGTTCACAAAATCATTTCTAAAAATATTGAAAGTACATTCAAAACATTTGAAAGCTAATAAAATAATAAGAGGTTTAATAAAATGTCTTACAAAAATGATAGCAATTTAGTTATAGCAAATAGATTCGGAGATGCGAGTTCCGCTGCAAAGGCTCAATTATGGGAAACTTATGACAGATTGAGAGATTTGACAGTATCTGGAAGTGGAACTGGTACGGGTTTTGAATCTGCTGGTGGCTTGTTATACAATTTGGCAAGTTTACTTGCTCCTTCTTCTTTTGCGACTGTATTTGGCGGTTCTGAAACAATGAATATTTCAGGTACATCCTACTATTCAAAAACAAATACAAACTCTGCGTATGGAACAGATTCTTTATATAACTATTCTGGGTTCCCATCAGGGGCTGCTTCAATTGGTTCAATTTATGGACTCGCAACAGGCGGTGCGTCCTCAATTTTGAATGGTTGGGGTACAAATAATGGTTATATAACAGGTGGTGCGTCTAGTATTGGTGGACTTGCTGATATTACAAGTGCTGCTGCATATGGTATTGGTACAGGCTCTGGGCTTGGTAAGATTGCTTCTAATGTCGTAATGCCTTTTGCAAGTTGTATTTCAGGATTTGGTGGTATTTTGACTGCCGTTTCTCCATATTTAGGAATTTATGGAGCAGGAACAACTGTTTTGGGTAACTTGATGCAAGGAACATCTTCTGCTGCATTAGCTGCATACCAGAATATTAGTGGAAATATTACTAACAATGCAGATGTTATTTTATCAACAAAAGTTCGTAACATTGAAACTGTTTGCAAAATGCTTGATACTCAAGGTGATGTTGCGAAGAAGATGTTGAAAGAAGGTATTGATAGCGATAGTAAAGCTATTCAAAACCTATAATTAATATTGGTATTTCTTTTAAATTTTTGTGGATAATGTAAATGTTTACATTATCCATATTATTTATTAATATATTAATTAAAGATTTTAAAATTTTAACCGATAATAAGCAAAGAAAAAGATAAGAAAACTGACCCATATATTAAGAAATATTAAAAGATAGCGAGAAAAATATCAATTATTTGAGCTTCAATGTTTTTAAATATATGTAGGTCCAAAGTGTAAGGAGCAAAATGTTTCGCGAAACTCTGGATTTATACGTAAAAAGAATCTTGGATTTCTTGATTTATACAAAGAATTACTTCATTAGGAAAAATCCTATACAGGTAATGACAACATCTATAATCGAAGGACTCAAAGATTTTCTTACGGTAAAAAAGAAATTAAAAATGGCACAATACAGATTAAACTATCATAGACACCAACTACAAAAGATGGAACAGTTGATAGCAGAAAATAGCCAGCATAATTTCTTGAAAGGATCGCACTTAGATCAAAAAAGGTAGTAAAGGCAGGAAACGCAATGGGTTTATTTATAGGTATAATAAGAAATGTATATCTTAAACAGATGAAATCAACCTATCAATGGCAACTTCATCTTATCACCCAAGCTAAAATGACTGCAACAAAAGCAGCATCTAGCCTAATGCAGGTTGGTACAGATTATGAATCAGACTCTCTGATTGCGAAAAAGTTACAAGAACGACAATATAAATTGAAGCTTCTTGAAGAAAAACTTGATTTGCAAAAAACAGAAATTGAAGAAAAACTTGAAATGATTAACACTGAATTGAAATCAAATCAAGAAATGATTCACTCTGGAATTCAAGAATCCTTTACTTATAAAGCCGCTTAAGATTGAATAAACAAGTTAATAATATCATTCATCACGGCAGATTGTCTTTTATACTGCTGTGATTTTGATTCCAAAATACCTATTTGTTTTTTGTATTCAAGAATGTTTGATTGGCATTCCTTTGAATTTTCAATCAATGTTCCTTGAACTTGTTTAGCTTCTTGTATAACAGCTTGCATAGAAATTCCAAGAGCCTCCATTGTTTGTCGAATGATAGTTGCCCCTGTTTGTTTTGAAACTCCTGCAGGAAGTTTTGCGATAAGTTGCCTTAATACGGCAACGTTTGCTGGGTAATCAAAATCATCTGGGACTTGAGCAAACGTATCATTATCTCCGAGATTTCTTGCTAAACTTTGTTGAAAAGCGTTATCAATATATGAAGATTGGAACTGTGGCTGAACAGGTTCTTTCAATTGATTTTGTATTTTTAACTGAATATCTGAAGGTAAATCGTTTGAAAAATTTTGTGAGTCCAAATTATTGAAATCATCATTGTTAAAAGTATCTTCGTTTTGAGAATCTACATCTACTTCAGAAACTTCATTTACAGATGTTTCCTCTTGAACATCTGTTGATTGCATTTTTAAAGCCTCTACAATTTTTCTCCCAACGCTATCATTCATCTTACTATCAGCCATCTTTCCCTCTTTTTAGTTTCTTTAAAACAACATGATTATATTAAAGACATGCCAAATTATCAAGATAAAAATATCAAACTTGTTCACATTGTTTAAGATATATTAACTTGATACTGATATAGCTTTGTGCTAACATCGTGTCGATAGTGAGGGATATTATGGAAACAATTGAAATAAAAGATTTTACAGATTTGCCATCTGGTGAAAATTCGTATCAAACTGGAGCAATTGCTCCAATAGAAGAACAAATTGACTATGAAATCTTAAGTGAGAATAAAAATCTTGAATATATAGATTATTTAAACTTGTCAGAAGCGGTAAAAGTTTTGGGTGAATTTTTTGATGTTCATTCTGCTGTGTTTGCCAAAGAAGCTTCCATTTGTGCAGTAGCATTAGGAAGTTCTTCAGAAACAGCTTTAGAAAAGGCTCTAGACTGTGACCCTGTTGCAATTTTTGAGGGTACGGCTGGTTTTAGTAAAGCTATTTCTTTAGATATTGCTAAACAGCTTTGTGCAATGAAAATTAGAAATATTTTAGCTCCAAATTTTGCAAAGGAAGCATTAACTTATCTTTTGAATACAAACATCAATGTTGTTAAAATAAATACTCCATTGCAAGAATTGCTAGGTTTTTGTGCTAAGGATATTAAAGTTACTCCATTCGGAGCATTGATAGAAGAACAAAATTTGAGCAAGCTTTCAAAAGAAACATTCAAAGTTGTTACCAAAACAAAGCCAACACAGGAAGAAGCTGAGGATGCTGTTTTTGCTTGGAAGGTTTCAAAATATTTAAAAAGTAAATCTGCGGTGATTGCAAAAGATTTAGCTACAAAGGCAATAATACAAGGGAAATCTAATGGAATTGTTACTTCAGAAATGGCAATGGATTATGCTTGTGAATCATCAAAGAAAGCAGTTTTAGCTGTTGATGGTGTGATAGAAAATGAAGAAACTATCAATGCTGCAATTCAAGGACGAATTGGTTTAATCATTGAAGCTGGTAACGGACGTAATTCCAATAAAATTGTAAAACTAGCAGATAAATATAATTTATCAATGATTCACACAACAATTCAAAATAATAGATACTAATAAAAAGGACATAAAACTATGGAAATAAAACCGTGGGATGACTATTTTTTAGATTTAGCAAAGACTTGTGCAAGTAGATCAAATTGCTTGAGGGCTCAAGTTGGTGCTGTAATTGTTGGAGAAGATAAAAAAATTAAAGCCACTGGTTATAATGGCACTCCATCAAAAGTGGAATCTTGTGCGGAAAGAGGAGAATGTTACAGGATAAAAAATAATATTCCTTCTGGTACAAAATATGAAACCTGTCGTTCTATTCATGCAGAACAAAATGCTATAATTCAAGCAGGGCAAGATCGTTGCAAGGATGCAACTATTTATATTTGGGGACATAATTTTATTTGTATTCTCTGTAAGCGTTTTATTGTGCAATCTGGAATTAAAAATTGTGTTCTTAAAAAAGACGAAAATTCTCCAATTGTCAGAGTTTCTGTTGACGATATAAGAGAAGAATTAGAGAATCAAAAATAATTTATAAGCTAAATTTCGAGGTTAGGGAATGAATAAAAAAGTTTTAGCAATTTTACTGATGGCGTCATTACTTGGTTGTGGGGTTCAAAATTCAACATTTGCAAATATTGTAGAAACTCAACAATCGGCTGAGAATGTAGCTGAACAATCTCAACAAGAAGAGCAATTAGTAATTTCTCCGAGAATAGAAAAAGAATTAAGAACAAATATTTCAAAGGTTTATGGAGAAGATAAAACCGATGAAATATATAATAAGTTAGTTGAAATTGCAAAAACTGCAAAGGCTCAAAGACCTCAAAATCTCAAACAAGAAGATTTGACTAGACCTAGTGATTGGTACAAAGACGAAGTAATTTATATGTTTTATGTTGACCAATTCGGGACAATTACTCCAGAGAAACCAAATCAATTTAAAGATATAACTAAAATGCTTCCTTATCTTAAAACCCTAGGGGTGACAACATTATATATGTTGCCTTTTGCAGATTCTCCAATGGAGGATGCGGGGTTTGATGTCAAAAATCCTCAAAATGTCAGACAAGATTTAGGTGGAAAGCCTCAATTTGAAGAGTTTATCAAACAAGCAAAGGCTCAAGGATTTAATATTAAAGCTGATTTAGTCCTTAATCACTTTTCTGATCAACATGAATGGTTTCAAAAAGCATTACAGGGGGATACCTCAAAACTTGATTATTTTATTACAAGAGAGGACATGCCAGAATATACCAAGTATGTTGATCCAAAGCTTGGAACAGTTGTTGAATACAAAGAAAATGACGGAAGTATAAGCAAAAGACGTTTAATTTTTCCAGAAATTACTGAAAATAATTACCGAAAAGTAACAATTAACGGAAAAGATTATTACTTGTATCATACGTTTTATCCTTTTCAATTAGATATAAATTGGAAAAATCCAGATGTTTTATATTACAATCTTGGAACTTTAAATTACTGGGCAAATTTGGGTGTTGATATTTTTAGGCTTGATGCAATTCCATATTTGGATAAAGAACCTGGAACGAATGCTGAAAACCTACCTGCAACGCATGATATTATAAAAATTTTGAGCTTGTATCTCCAAGCTGTTGCCCCTCGAACAGTTTTGCAAGCCGAAGCTTGTCAGCTTCCAAAGGATGTTATTCCTTACTTTGGAACAGAGAAAAAATCTGAAACTATTGTGGATGGACAGTTAAGAGAATTTAAAAGAACTGATGAAGTTCAAATCGCATACAATTTCCCTTACATGCCTGCATTGTGGGCAAGTTTTATAACAGAGGATAGTAAATATTTCAAAGAGGCATTAAAACAAACTCCAAATATCCCTGATTCTGCTAGTTGGGCAACATTTTTGAGGGTTCATGATGAATTAACTCTGGAAATGGTTACTCCAGAGATGAGGGAACTTATTTATCAAGCTCTTGAACCAAAAGGTGCATCTTTTAGAAAAGGTTTTGGGGTTGCTGGAAGAATGGCAAATTTTCTAGATGAAAATCACGACCATATAGAAATGGCTTTTTCGGTTTTATTATCTATGCCAGGAATTCCTATTATTTATTATGGAGATGAAATTGGTGCAAAAAATAATTTTGCTAATGCGAAAAAATCTGCTGATTTACGAAAGAAAAAACAAGCGAAAAGTAAAATAAAACTCTTATCATTTTTCGATAGTAGAGATATAAATAGAGGTTCTTTAACTCAACAATCATTCTATGATGCGATGAATTCAAATAAAACTTATAGTGGAAAAATATTCCACAAAGTGCAAAAAATGATTGCCTTAAGAAAATCTATTCCTGCGTTGTCAAGAGGAAATTTATCAATTCTAAAGACAAATTACCCTCATATCTTTGCATATGTAAGAAGTTATAAAGGTGAGAAATATTTGATAGTAAATAATTTGTCTAATAAAAGATTAACGGCTGAAGTAGATTTGCCATCTGATATGTTGGTTAAGGCAATGAAGGCGGATGACCATTCTATTGCTCTAACTAATATCCTTACAGATGAACAATATAAACTTAAATTGTCGCTTAAAGATAAAAAGACAAGGCTTCTTATGTATCCTTATGCTGTTGTTTGGTTGAAATTACCATAGAAAGTTTTTTCCATACAAACTGTTGGAATACTCCCAAGTAAGTTGTAATAAGCATTACTACAATAAAATATAGATATGTTGTTTGTACAGGGTTAAATATTGAGTATATTTTATCGCCTTTTGAACTTAATGGCGTTCCTGTTATATAAAAGAGTCCAAGTGTAATCAAATACATAACAAGTAGATGATTTGCCATTATGTGATATGTAACTTTCCCCATTTGGTTTAATAGTTTGACGTCTTTTAAGTAAGGGTAAAGTAGTTTAACCGTAAAGATTGAAACCCAAATCCCAGTTAAGGAAGTTAAGACAGGAACTATTATCTGTTGGTCAAATCTTCCCCATACTAAAACAAAACTTAAACCTATTCCGTGAACAGGGTCAAAATCTCTGTTAAATAGCCACAAGATGGATTGAAACAATATTATTCCTCCTAGCCATTTAGGGGTGAAAATATTATGATTGTCTTTGATGTATTTAACGTAATAATGCCCTAAATATACAAAAAATAATGAAAACATTGTACGCATCGTAACAAGAGCTAAAGGGGTGTGATGAGGAATTAGTTTCCAGAAAGGAATTGCAACGAATCCTAAAACCGTAAAAAATCCAAGCTCAACAAATTTGTTATCGATATTTCGTAGCATCCTCATTAAAAATAAGAATACGATTAATGTCATAAATAATTGCGGAACAAACCACAATGGACAGCATAAAAGTAGTTGATGTCCGTTTAAAAATGGTGTTAAGAAGAAATTCTTAATTGTGATTGGCTCTCCTAAAAATTCACCAACTACGGGAACTAAAGCAAGTGTAATTAATAAATAAACTATTTCATATCCAAAATATGGAAGGAGTAGGGATTTAATTCTTTTTGTGAAATATGTTGAAACATCATCTAAATATTTATCTTTAAATAACATTCCTGAGATAAAGAAAAATAATGACAATTGGAATGAATAAGGTGGAAACATTCCAAATATTGAAAATTCTAAATGCCCAGATACAACAAGTATTATTGCTAAGGCTTTTAATAACGTTATTTCCCCTGAAAAAGTTTTATCCATATATCCCTCACATTTTTCATCATTATATCACGATGAAAAATTATTCAACCTTGATTTTTTGAAAAATATTATTAAATATGAAGTGTAAAATGTCCCAAACCTAAAGCCTTGTACTCCTTTTGATTGATTTTTTGATTAAAAGTTGAAATAAATAGGCAATATAGGGTAATATAAAATAGTGAGGTAGTAATTATGAACAGCAATATTCCTAAATATGATTTAGCTTCAAGAATTCAACATTCAAAGTTTGATTCTAGCTTTGGGATGCAGGGATTGAGAATGGATAGAGTTGAAAAACCTGAAACTCAAGACTTTAAACAAGTTATGAGCGGGTTAGTAGAAAATCTTAATGCTGAAGTTAACGCTCCTGATAATATGATGAAAGACGTAATGTCTGGCAGTAAAAATGTTGATATTCACGATGTAATGACTGCAATGGCAAAATCAGAAATTAGTATCAATGTGGCAACTCAAATTACAGGTAAAGTTGTTAACGCTTACGATAGAATCATGCAAATTTCGGTATAATAAATTATTACCTAATATACGGGAAAATTATAACAGACGAACGGGACAGATATGGATTTTAGTAAATTATTAGAAAATAAGCCATTATTGTATGGAATAATCGGAGGGGTTGTTCTTGTACTTGCAATAATAATTATAGCAATTTCTGTTGCTGCTAGTAATGGCGGTGGGGGCGAAGGTAAAACTGATTTAGGTGGAGAGCCTTTAAAAGCTAACGTTGACTTATTGACAACTGATAATGTTGGTAAAGCTTTAGAAATTCAAGCTCTACTTGCAAAACAAGGAATAACAGTAGAAAGACAGCTTGATGGTACAAAGTCTAAACTTGTCTTAAATAAAAATAACTGTTCAACTTTAACTAAAAAATGTACAGTTACTGATAGAGATAATGCAATTATTACAATTGTTCAAAGTGGTTTGGTTGACCAAAATGTTGGGCTTGAAATTTTTGATAAAGGTGATTTTACTTCTACAAAAGAAGATAAAAGAATTAGGCTAGCAAGAGCTATGAATGGTGAACTTGCAAGACTTATCAAACAAATCAAACCTATACAAAATGCAACAGTGTTTATTTCTATTCCAGAAAATTCAACAATGTTTGATGCCGAAAAACCAAAAACAGCGACTGTTCAAATTGTTATGCCTGTTGGAGAAAAACTTGATCAATTAAAGGTTAAGGCTATTACAAATCTTTTATTGGGAAGTGTTTCTGGCTTAACGGCGGAAAATATTGCGATTACAGATACCAATGGAAATGTTTATCACAGTGTTATGAATGCTGAAGATGAAATGCTTCAACGTCTAGAAGAAAATGATAAATATATGCAACAAAAAATTTCTAAACAGTTAGACAGATTGGTTGGACCAGGGAATTATGTTGCAACTGTTAGTACATTTTTAAGACAAGCACCAATCGAAAAGTTTTCAATTGAATACGACCCGAATAAAAAGGCTTCTGTATCAGAGCAATCTTTCTCAGAAGGTTTGGGTGATAAAACTCAAGATCAAAGCAGAGGTATTAATGCCGTTAGTACATATCTTCCAAATGGGTTGCCAACAGGTGGTTCTGATTCAAGTCAAAACAGAAGCTATTCTCGTCAAGCAACTGAAACTCAATACGGTGTAACTAAAACACAAACAAATGAATATATTAAACCTGGAGTTATTGAAGATATTTCAATTGCTGTAACTCTGGATAGAAATAACTTGCCAAGTGATACTACAATCGAAGAATTGAAAGAATTAATTGCTCGTTCAGCTAGTCCAAAAGTTACAGCAAACAATGTTTCAATAGCATTTACAAACTCAAATGACCCATATTTAACTCCAGAAAAACAACAAAATTTACCAAAAGTTGATGAGTCTGGAAATCCATGGTGGTTAGCATTGTTATTATCTGGACTTGGTCTTGTAATAATTTTCAAAGCAATTTCTTCTAAGGTTAAACGCATTAGAGAAGAAAATGAAGTAGAAGTTGAAGCATTAAGACAAAAAGCTCTAGAACAAGAAAGACAATTAAATGATATTAATTCTCGTGCAAGCCAATTAACTCAAAGACAATCAGAACTTGCTCAAGATTTGATAAATTCTCAACAACAAAGAGTTCAACTACCTCAATTTGATGAAAACTTGTTGATTGATTCTTTGGATAGTATTTCAAATGAAATTACGGAAGATGCTGCTGATAATATCAGAAGCTGGATTGAAGAAGGTTCTACAAAAGAATAATAAGGAAGGAAAATGGCTACACAAAACTTTGATTACGAATCATTTGCACAAAACTTAGCCGCACAAGCTCAAGAACTTGTACCTCAAGATTTCGATGATAACCAAAAACAATATGTCATCAATACTCTTGGTAATTTTTCTCTCCTTTCTGGTAAAGCTTTAGCGGAAGATCCGAATCTTAATTTTAATGAAGAACAAGCTGTTACTATTACTCAAATCATCGCAGAATGGTCATTTCACAAATCCGTAGATTTAATTCGTTCTGGAATTCCACAACAGTATTGGGATGGTGTTATGCAGAAGATTGCATATACTATTTTTGAGATTGCAAAGCAAACTTTTTCTCAAAATCTTCCTCACGACAAAATATTAGAATTAATTGAGCATCATGTTAAAAAGAGTTATAATGAAGCTCTTGAAGAATTAAAAAATAAAGGTGCAATTGACGAAGGGTTGATGGAATTTGCGGAATCTCAATCCAATATGGATAGAATGGCTCAAGAAATGCAACAGCAACAACAAGCCCCTCAACCAGATAACGCAAATGTTCCTGCTCAATCACCTCAAGCTGGCACTCCAGCTACTTCTGCGGATTTCCCTAGAGTAGATTCTAAAGTTTTAAAACTTGCCACCGTTGCAATGCTTTTCAAAAAAATGAATCAAGACAAGGTTCAAGCAATTTTAAACAAATTTGATGCTAATGATGCCGAAACAGTTATAAAATTCATGAGAATGCCTGACTTGCCTGAGAGAGTTGGGGCTCATAATGCTCTAAGATGTTTGCAAGAAATAAAAACGAATTTACCTCAAAATACAGACCTTACTCCAAATAGAGTTGTTAGAAAACTTCAACTTTTAGGTCAAAAGTATTCAAGTAAAGATTTAGATACAATACTTGTAAGAGAGCGAATTGGGGTTAAACGCCTTGTATTCAATGCGTTAGAAGGTAAATTTTATGACAAAATGCCACCCAAAGTTGCCAGCATTGTTGCCACGCACTTGTCAAATAGTGTATAATAATGTTGTATCATGATTATTAAAAAACATAGAAAAAAATCAGCTGAGGAGGGAGCGGAACAAGTAGTTCCACAACAAAACCAAGAAGAGGTCGAAGTCCAACAAGAAAAGGAAATCGACTTATTTGACTTGGATAATATTGACTTCAAACAGCGTCAAGAAAGACGTCGTGGAGATAGAAGAAGAGGTTTCCGAAGAATTGATGACAGAAATCTAATTTCTCGAGCAAAAGAAGAAGCGAACTCCATAAGAGAAGCGGCAGCAAAAGAGGGATATGAAGAGGGTATCAATGCTGCAAAACAAGATATAGATAATCTAAAAGAATCAATGGAAGAATTTTTCAATGCAAAACAAGATGTCTATGATGAAATTGCTCCAGATATTTTAGAAATTAGTCTTGATATAGCAAAGAAAATCATTAAAAAAGAAATGAAAGAAAGTCCAGAGATTTTACTAGATAATATCAAAGACATTCTAAAAGGATTGTCAAAAGAAGAATCTAAAATAGTTTTGAAGGTTAATCCTGCACAAGTTGCAATGTTAAAGCAAGAAATGCCAGAGGCGGTTTCAATGGCAGGATTAGAGGCAAAGGTTATCATTGTTCCTGATGAAAATACAATGGAAGGTGGTTGTATGGTTACAACAGATAATGGGGTAATTGATGCAACAATAGAAACACAATTAGCAATAATAAGTGAAGCATTGAAGGAAGTTTAAATATAATGGCAGCACCAGAAGGAAATAACGCAAATCCATTAAGTGAAATAGGGATGGCCCTGTTCGTCCTATTTCTATTAATTATTTTGCTTTGTGAACTTCCAAATTGGGTAATCAACATTTGTATTTGTTTGAATATTACACTTGGAATTGTCCTTTTGATGTTTGCGTTGTATGTGCAAAAAACTCTTGAATTATCATCTTTCCCTTCTATTATCTTGATTGGTACAATGTTTCGGCTTGTATTATCAATTGCTTCAACTCGTTTGATTTTGGCAAAAGGTGAAGCAGGGGAGGTAATTCACGCATTCGGGTCGTTCGTTACAGGTGGTAATATGATTGTAGGGGGTGTAATCTTCTTAATTATCACTGTTGTACAGTTCATGGTAATCACAAAAGGTGCCGAACGTATTGCCGAAGTTTCTGCTCGTTTCGCATTGGATGCTATGCCAGGTAAACAGATGACAATTGATGCTGACTTTAACGCTGGTTTAATTTCTCCAGAAGAAGCGACAAAAAAACGTGAAGACTTATCCCGAGAATCAAGTTTGATGGGTTCTATGGATGGTGCGATGAAGTTCGTAAAAGGGGATACAATTGCTGGTATCATCATCGTAATTATCAACATTGTTGGTGGATTGTGTGTTGGTTGTTTGATGAATCAAATGGCTATTGGTGATGCGGTTTCAAAATATACGGTATTAACAATTGGTGATGGTTTGGCTTCTCAGGTTCCATCATTGTTGATGTCAATTGCAGCTGGTATTTTCATGACTCGTGCTTCTGCCGCTAGTCCTTCATTGGGTTCTGATGTTACAGCACAAATTACAAGCAAACCTTATGCATTATTCTTTGCTGCTGGTTTCTTGTTATTACTTGCATTTACAGGTCATTGGACTGGATTACCTTGGCTTCCGTTCTTACTTTTTGCAGTTGGATTATTTGTTGCTGGTTTCCAAGTTTTAATCAATGCGGATGTTCAATCTCAATTGGGACAATTAGAAAATGTTAGACAAAATATGCAAGATTTGGTTAACCCTAATAGAATGTATGAGCGTTTAGGTGTCGATATTTTGAGTTTGCAAGTAGGTTCAAATTTGCTTGTCATTGCAGACCCTGATCAAGAGGGTCAATTGCTTGCAAAAATTGCGGCCCTAAGACAAAGGGTAACAGATGAACTTGGTTATATTTTGCCAAACATAAGAATTATGGATTCGTCTGCGTTAGATGCAAATGAATATATGATTTCTATTCGTGGTAACACTGTTGCAACAGGGTACGTTTATCCTGGAAAATTCATGGTAATTGCTGACCAGTGGGATTCAATGAAAAAAGAAGTTCCAGAAGATGCGATTATTGGTATTGACCCAACATATCAAACACAAGCTTATTGGATTTCTCAAGAAGATGCGAAATCTGCAAGACTTGTTACGGCTGTTGATGCAACAGATGTTATTGTTACTCACTTACAAGAATGCGTAAGAAAACACGTTGATGAAGTTATGACAAAAACAGATGTCCTTAAACTTATGGAACTTGTACGTTCTCAAGACCCAACTCTTGTTAATGACCTTGTTCCGACGATTATTTCAACAAGTGACTTGAGAAAGATTTTTGTTAACTTGATTAGAGAAAAAGTTTCTATCAAAGATATTATCTTTGTATTTGAAAGACTTTGTGACTATGCAAGATTTTCTAAAGAACCAGATATTCTTTCTGAGAGGTTGCGTGCCGCATTAGGACGTCAGATTTGTTTATCAAATGTTCAAGATGATAAAGTTTTATATGCTTTGACTCTTTCTCCTGAATGGGAAAAAATTCTAGATGACAGTTGTCAAAGAACGGAGTTGGGTACGATGTTTTTACTTAATCCTGTTCAAGTTCAAGAATTAATTGAAACAACCGCTACGACATTAATGAGGGCCCATCAAACATGTGGTAAACAACCAGTAGTTTTATGTTCTCCAAGAATTCGACTTCCATTGTTCCAATTGCTAGAAAGACATATTCCAACAATTGTTGTTATTTCTTATTCAGAATTAATTACAGATATTAAGGTTGAAGCTATTGATACAATTGGTGATGCTTACGCTTCGGATTAAATAATTACTTAATAGGCTTGCCAAAAAGTAATCTTGCACCTCCAAATTTTTGTTGAAGAGTCTTTTTCAATCCGACAATAATATCGTTGACGTTGCAAACGACTAGTTGAACGGCATCAATTAGAATACTCAATTTCGGAACAAGAACAGAGAAATCTTGACTCGATTTATTAAAATTGCCTGAAATTGAAATGAAATCTTTAGACGAATCTGTCAAATTTGCGGTCAATTTTTCAATGTTTTTCGTACTGTTTTGAATGTTTTGTTTGCTAATACCATCATTAACTTTTTCGGACATAGCTTTAAAATTTGCGGTGGTTTTTTCTAAATTTGCCATTCCATTTTTTAAGCTTGTAGTAGAGGAATGAATATTTTCTCTGTTTTCTTCTAAAATATCTGTGATTAGATTAAACATTTGGGTTAAAGAATCAGTTGTTTTCTTTGCAGAACTCAACAAATCTCCGCCTTTTTCAGACAAATCATCAAGGTGTGCTTGATTAATATCGGAAATCCCGCTTAAAGTAAAACCAGATTCTCCTTTTATGGTATCTCCAGTAGCGATATATTTTAGCATTGGAGATGGGGGATAAATTAAATCTACATATTTTGTATCTTCGTTATAATTTTTAATTCTTGCGGTGATATTTTTTGGTAGTTGTAGCCCTCTTTGATTTAAAGTTATGTATAAATATGTTGTTTTAAAATCCTTTGAAATTTTGAGTTTACTTGTTGTTCCAAGCTTGTACCCTTTATAATATACTCCCATTCTAGAAGGCATTGGATCCATTTTGTTAAACTCTGCACGAATGTATGTATGCGTAAAAAAAGACCAAGTTAAGTATAAACTTAATAAAATCAAAACTATTAATAGAACTATTTTGCCTGTTGTTAAATTCGACATAAGACAATTATTGAGATATTTTTCATTTATGTAAATTAAACAGTCGAACTATCCAATAATATTTTGAAAAGTCTTATGGATTTTAACGTTGTGAACTCTTATATAATCAACTTTTTCTTTCATAAGAATACTATCCAAGGCTAAAGAATACATATCTTTTTCTTGATTTGTCGCATCAGGCATGCCGAGTAAACTTTTGCGAGATAGACCTATCAAAATTGGACAACCAAGAGTTTTGAGTTCCTTCCATCGTTTCAAGATTTCAAAATTGTGTTCTTTCGTTTTTCCAAAGCCAATTCCTGGGTCTAGAATAATATTTTCTTTTTTTATTCCCTTTGAGATAGCAAAATTAACTTTTGTTTGTAAGTTAACAAAAATTTCATCCATTAAATTGTCATAGTGTGGTGAGTTTTGCATATTTTCTGGCGAGCCTTGAGAGTGCTGAATTATAACCTTGACGTCTGGATAATTTGAAATAATGTCTGCCATTTTTTCGTCAAAATCAAACCCAGAAACATCATTTATAATATTTGCACCTAGCTCAATACATTTTTTAGCAACAACAGAACTTCTTGTATCAATGCTAATTGGAATTTTGATATTATGTTCTTTTATATATTCTAAAATTGGACAAAGTTTTTCTAATTGTGTATCTGAATTCACTGGAGAAGAGTATGCTTTTGTTGATTCCGCACCGATATCAATTATATCTGCACCATCTTCAATCATTTCGTGTAAATGTTTTATAGCTTTTTCAAAACTATAAAATTCACCTCCATCTGAAAAAGAATTTGTTGTAACATTAAGAACTCCCATTATTTGTGTTCTTTCAGGAGCATTACAACAAGAAATTTGTTTTTCCAGCATTTGTCCTAAAATTTTCAGCCCAAAGGGTTGTGCTTGTAATTTTTTTGAAATTTTGATGATTTGAGCATAACTACCGCCCAAAATGCAAGAAGAATTTTCTATTTTCCCTGTAATAACTTCTCTATGTGTGCCACAATCTGCACCAACAGAAATTGCTGTTTGTTTTAAAATATTTGCTTGTGCAGGGTTTAGATTGAAAATTTTAAAGTTTTTATATTCAAATTTTTTCTTTGCAAAATGAGTATAAGTTTTATCAAAACCTATATTCTTTAGTTCTTGTTCTATGTTGTCTGTTACAAGTTCTTTTAATAAAAAATCGTGCATAACTGAAGTTTAGCACGATTTTAATCTTTTAACAATTATTATTTAATTTAACGATTAGAATATTTATTATATTGATGTTTTAAATCGCTAAATGCCAATTCTCCGTTTTCAATAGCTCTGTTTACGCCAGAAATTAGTACAAATACGGCAAGAATTCCTCCGAATCCAGATGCAATGCCTTTCACTACTGGACTTTTAACGATAGGTCCAAGAACTTTACTATCTTTCCATTTTGAGAAGAATTTTATTGCATCTCCTTTAAACATTTTGTAATGTCTTTTAAATGAAGCAATAAGTCCCTTAGATTCTTTAATAGTACGGCCAGTTCCTTGCATAACGTTTTGAGTTGTTTGCATCATTGTTTGTAAAGTGCTTTCGCCTTGTTGCAAACCTCTCTTGCTAGCCATTCTTGTTGCTTTTGCGGCAAAACCAGTACCACCGACAGCAGTTGCTACATTTTGAGCTTTTTCTTTTTTGTCTTTGTCGATAGATGAACCCGTACGAGGGTTAGATGTGAAATTTATAGCTTGAACAGTTGCCATAACTACACTTCCTCGTCGTCATATTGGTCATTTAAAAAATCTGCTTCATTTTCGTAATCGTTAACATCGGCACTTTCTTCAGGTTTGCTACAACCTCTAGCAGCTGTATATGCCCCTCCAATACCAGCACCGACTCCTAATGTTTTTGAAGCCGCTCCAGTAACTTTGTCATACGTGTCGCCTGTTAATTTTCCTGTATATTTTAAGAATAAATCTTTTGTTGTGTTGCAAATATATTTAACACCGTTTGAAAGTTTTTTAACTCCTTCAACGATAACATGGCCAACTTTATTTGCATTCATTTTTTCTACAAATTTTGATTTTGATAAAATATCAACTTGCTCGGATGCAAATTTGCCAATTTTATTGAAAACTTTGCCCAACCCTTCAGCAAGAGGTTTTGCTAGGTTGCCAATTTTTGTAAAGAATTTCATAACTTTAGGTGACTTGAGCATGCTCGCTCCTTTTGAAGCACCCCAAGCAACAGCCCAACCTTCAAGAATTCCTTCAGATGCAACTTTACATACTTTTGCACCCTTCTTCATCCCTTCTGGAATGTTTTCATCATCAAGAATTTCGTTAAATTCTCGCTGTTTATCTTTATAGTATTTCTTTTTTGCTTCGTAAGTTTCTTGATCTACGAATGCTTTTTCCCCTCTGAATGCAGTGTTTCTTGTGAAGTTTGGCTGAATAGTTAACATCCTTTTTCTCCAATAATTAAATAAATTCCATTCGTATAATACGAGTGAATATATTTTTTTGCTATCACACTAAAGTTTCATTAACAAAATTTTACAAAACGTACCAACCACATTATGTCATGTTTTTGTGGTTTTGTAAAGTGTTTTTGGCTCCTTGATATGAATTTCTGTTAACAAATTCTCTATCAATTTTATTTAGGCAATCAAGCTTTGCCCCAAGCCATCTTGGAGCTATAAGGTTCTTTTTTAATCCATTCCCTGCAAGACGGTGGATAGTCGTTTCTGGGGGTAAAATTTCAAGAAAATCGCAAACAAGTTGAACATACTCTTCTTCTGACATAAAATCAATTTCTTTATTTTCATAAAGCGTTGCTAATTTTGTATCTTTTAAGGCACAAAGCATGTGAATTTTAACGCCGTCAACTTTTAATTCTGCAAGCTTTTCTGCTGTTTGTAATATTTCATCTCTTGATTCCCAAAGTCCAAAAATAACATGTGTACAAACATTTATTCCTCGTTCTTTTGTTCTTTCATAAGCATCAAGGAAACAATCGAAATTGTGACCTCGATTTATTTTTAACAAGGTTTTATCATGTACAGATTGCAAGCCGTACTCAATCCAAGTGTAATAATCTTTTGATATATCTGAAATCAAATCCAATTTATCATTTTCTACACAATCAGGGCGAGTTCCTATTGATAATCCTACAATATCTGGGTGATTTAGTGCAGATTTATAAATCTTTTCAAGTTCGTTCACAGGTCGGTAGGTATTTGTGTACGCTTGAAAATAAGACATAAATTTTTCAGCCTTAAATCTATCGTGTAATGTTTTTGCTCCAGTGTTAACTTGTTCTTGTATTGATAGCAAGTTTGAATGAGCTTGGGAAAAACTTCCCCCTTCATCACAAAAAATACAACCCCCAGTTGATATTTTTCCGTCCCTATTAGGGCAAGAAAACCCAGCATCAATAGTTATTTTATAAACTTTTGCTCCGAATTTATTTTTTAAATATGCACTGAATTGGTTGTATCTTTTGTCTGTATTATTAAAAAACATTTTTATTTTTGTTCGTCTTCATCGTTATCATAAATTGGATAAACGTAGTGTTCACCGCAATTTGGACATACAACTTCTTGTTGTTTCCCATCTTCTAATTTTGCTACTTCAAATAAACATTTACATCCTGATTGAACACATCTTACAGCCCATGTTGGTCTGATTAATCTTGCCATAATTTTAAACCCTCATATCTAATCTTACTTCTTCAAGTTTAACACTTATTATATAATCTTGCAACAGTTGAAATAATATGTTACAATAGTAGGAAAGAGTGTTATTATTTCTATGGAGTTGGTTATGAAATTTAAACTATCAAAATTGTTCTTGTTACTATTTTTAGTTGGTTGTACGATTGGTGTTGTTTTTGCTGCAAATACTGAGTATAAAGAAAGAGAGATACCATTAGCTTGTAGTCCTGACTCTAATATTACTTTGACATATAAATTCCGCTCAAAAGCTGATATTTCTAAAGAAATGAAGGAGTATATTTGTTCAGGTAGTAGCGAAAAACTTGCGAAGCTTTCAAGTGCAATCGTGAAACATCCAGACGAAGCTGCATTATATATGGAGCGTTCAACAGTATATTTTTCTACTTATAATACTCAAAGAGGAGCTACTGCTTCAGAATCTGTAAGAAATCTTGCTAAAAACAAAGCTCTTGCGGATGCAAAAAAAGCTATTAGTTTAGATCCAAGTAATGAAAAATACTATTCTAATCTTAGTGAAATGTATTTTTCATCTTTTGATTATAAGAATGCAAAAATCTACAATGACAAAGCTAGAGAATTAAAAAAGACTGCTGTTAATACTGCACTTAAGTGTGCAATCGATCTTAAATTAAAAGATCCGAACGCTAGCTTAAGAAGATTTCCGTGCCCAGAAGCTATGAAATACGAAGAATAGATAATTTGATTTGATATTGGGGTGATGGTTTGCTCTATTTGTAAACTTCGTCATCCCAGTATTCAAGTTCTAATTTTCCTACAATGATTGTATCTTCGTTTTGGACTCCTAGATGTTTTAATTCTGCCATAATGCCCATACTTATCATTATATTTTGGAATCGAATAACTTGTTCTGTGCTTCTTGGGTCTGTAACTTGAGATATTCTCAAAATTCTACCACCATCAACAAGATAAGTGTTTTTGTCCAATTTGTGAACTTCCCACCATCCATCGTCATTGTTTGTTGCTTCTAAATCTTCTTCAACAATTACGTCAACTGTTGGTTTTTCGATGGAATTAACGTCTTTTTCAAGTTCGTGTTTTAATTTATCCAAGTTTTCTCCTGTTACGGCAGAAATGCAAAATGCTTCAATTCCTAAGTCTTTGAATTGTTTTTTCAAGTCTTCTAGTTTTTCAGGTTCAATTGAATCAATCTTGTTAATTGCAACAATTTGGTGAAGTTTTGCTAACTTTTCTGAATATTTTTCAAGTTCTTTATTAATAATGTTGAAATTGTTTATAGGGTTTTCTTCTGTTCCATCAACTATGTGTAACAAAAAACGACATCTTTCTACGTGTCTTAAAAAATCGTGTCCTAACCCGACACCTTCAGAAGCCCCTTCGATTAACCCTGGAATATCAGCGATAACATATCCATCGCCTGTTGATTTTCTTACAACTCCAAGGTTTGGAATAATTGTTGTAAATGGATAATCTGCAATTTTAGGTTTTGCTGCTGAAACTCTACTAATAAAAGTTGATTTTCCTGCGTTTGGCATACCCAAAAGTCCAACATCTGCTAGAAGTTTTAATTCTAATTGCAAATCTCTTTCGATTCCTGGTTCTCCTGGTTCGCAATACTGAGGAGCTCTATTTTGAGGAGTACAGAAATGAGTGTTGCCTCTTCCTCCTCGTCCACCCTTTGCAACAAGAACTTTTTGTTCGTGATGGGTTAAATCTGCAATTATATTTCCTGTTTTCAAATCTTTAACAATTGTGCCAACTGGAACTTTCAAATATAAATCTTTTGCACTTTTACCGTGCATACTTTTTTTGAAGCCGTTTTCACCATTATTAGCTTTGAAAATTGAACGATAGGTAAAATCGAGTAGTGTTGATAGTCCTTCGTCAGCGATTAAATATACGCTTCCGCCGTTGCCCCCATCTCCACCTGCGGGTCCGCCTTTATCTACGAATTTTTCACGACGCCAAGCAACTACGCCGTTCCCGCCTTTACCTGATGATATTTTAATTCTAGCTTTATCTATAAATTGCATAATATAAATCCTTTTTACCTTATAATACTATGAATATAATATTTTGGAAATATTTGGTTATGCATTATTACAAAGCGAAACTTTAAACTTCTTCTGGCAGGTATAGGACATTCTTTTTCAAGATTTCCCTCGTGTGTTCGTAGCAACAACTATGTTTTGTTAATTGTTGATATTCTCTTACGATATTAAGAATATCATCTACTGATAATCTTATAATCCGTCGTTCATTTTCAATAATTTTTGCCATAAAAAATACTTCCTTTCTTTTTCAGAGTTTCGGAAGTATTTTTTATAATCTTTAATTTTTCATCTTAGAAGTGTAAAAATAACTTTTCAAATTTTATATTCTATTCTGCTTTTTGACTTTCTTGTTGTTCTTTTTTTATTTGGTCTAATGCGTAATCTTTGATTTTTGCTTCGTCTCCTTGGAATTCTGCAACTTTATCCGCAGATACTGGAATCGTTTTTAGTTCTTCAGGTGCATAACCATAGGTTACATTCATAGGAGAATAAGTTTTTCCATCTGTACCCAATTTTGTATTTTTAAAATCTGGAATTTCTCGTCCAATGCTCATAGTAGATTTTAATTCTTCGTCTGTGCGAATTGATGTGTTTGCTGGAGTTTTCTTATCAGTACTTGTTGTTTTTTGTTGAGATGCGTTTGCTTGTGTTGTAGTTGATTGGGTATTATTTGTTGATGTAGTCGTAGTTGTAGAAGCAGGAGTTTGGGTTTTCTTGCTACTTGTTGGAGTTGTTTTCTTCCATTTTTGATACATCTGCTTCTCCAACGCCATTATCTTCAGCGTGTTGGTTCAAACCATAAGTATTATTATTATTATTTTCTAATCTGTACAATTGTTCACTGCCATTTTGAGATTTGTACCAAACGGTACCATTGTCTTCAACTCTATAAAGTGTGTAATTGTACTTCCCAACTGTTATTTTTTGAGGATAACCGTTTTGACCTGTTTCCTTAGAAATGGTAGTTTTACCAGTAATATCACCTTTTTCGCCTAATCCATCATCATGGACAATGACATTACCGTTAAATTTGTGGATTTCTGCTGAAGTTGGAACGTTATATTTTTTCTCATTTGTTTGTTTCTTCTTATTATTATCTTCTTTTTCTGGGTCGTTAACTCCTTGAGGAGTTGTAGCCTTCTTTGGTGTAACAACTGGTGATGTTGGTGTATTCACACCTTGTTTATCTGGTGTTACTTTATTGTTTTGCGTTGCCGCAGGAGTTTGAACCGGTGCAGATGCTTTCTTTTTGCCAAATATACCCATAAAGAAATTAGCTATACCCATTCCAATATCTGCAAAATTCTTTATGGCAATAGACCAAAATGTAGCTTTTACAGCAGTTGGCATTTTAGGTTGTTCATATACGTAAACAGTTTTTCTTTGTGAGAACACGCTATCGCAACAACATCTGCCTGTTTTCATATTTACACCAGAACGAAATTGTCTGTTGTTGTTATAAATAATTGAATCCATCTGTGTTCCATTTACCATGTGAACCATAAGCTCGTCCTCTTGTTAAATACTTTATATATATAAAGTATATATAGTTAGAAAAATTGCTATTTTGATAGATTGATTGTAATATTTCTTAATAATTTAATTGAGGTGCGAATACGCACCTCTAAATTGTTTTACTTTGTCATAAATTTTGCAGCTGTACCTGCGGCATTAACAAAAGTGTTACC
Organism: Candidatus Gastranaerophilales bacterium HUM_1; assembly: GCA_002103105.1. Taxonomy (GTDB): domain Bacteria; phylum Cyanobacteriota; class Vampirovibrionia; order Gastranaerophilales; family Gastranaerophilaceae; genus Zag111. The sequence goes on along the minus strand of DAAY01000008.1, from coordinate 89,661 downwards.
AGTTTTCAAAAGATTAGACCATAGATTTCCAGAGTTTGTCGCATTGTATGCGTTGCTATTATAATTATTACCTGAGGTTGAATTATTCATCGCTGCGTTTGTGAAATTCAAAATATTATTGTTCATTGCGGAATTCAAATTATTTAAAAATGAAATGCTATTAATCCTATTATTCAGTTCATTACTATATAAATCCCCTTGAGCGGCAAGTAAGGTATTACTCAATGCAGATATTGCTTGAGATTTTTTGTCGGTTATTTCATTCAAATTGTCCATGAATACCGAATTATCGAGATTACCAAAGCGATTTGCAATATCATTTTTTAAATTCGTTTCTAGCGGAGTGTAAATATCATTAATTTGTTGTATTCCTTGGTTTTTCATTGCATTTAATTGATTATTCCATTCTTGTTTATTCGCATCTGTAATATCAAATAAACTAGACAAAGAACTATATAAATTGCTTTGAATAGAGTCATAAATTTTCTTTTCATTATCAGTCATGTTGTAATTTGAGCTTACAACATTATGGTTTTTATCTTTTGTAGTGGATGCAACAGTTTTTCCGTTTACGGTAATTGTTCCAGTAGAATAATCTGGATATTTGGATTTTTTACCCATAATAAATAATTCCTTTCATTTATTTTAGGAAATATTTATTACTCATTTATTGGCTAGAATAGGCTTATTATACCATTTTTTTGAGATTTTGTAAAGTTAAAACATAACTCTGATTTTTATTTGAAAATCATTTTTTCTCGTATAATAATATAAGTATTATGGCAGATAAAATCAAAATAGTTGGAGCAAAAGAACATAATTTAAAAAACGTATCATTAGAAATTCCGAAAAACGAGTTAGTAGTATTTACTGGTGTTTCTGGTTCTGGTAAGAGTTCTCTTGCTTTTGATACAATTTTTGCAGAAGGTCAAAGACGATATATTGAAAGTCTTTCAACTTATGCTAGACAATTTTTAGGTCAAATGGACAAACCAAATGTTGAATATATTGACGGGCTTTCTCCTGCAATTTCTATTGACCAAAAATCAAAAAGTAACAACCCTCGTTCTACTGTGGGGACAATCACAGAAATTTACGATTATTTAAGACTTTTGTATGCCAGGGTTGGAGTTCCATATTGTCCAGTTTGCGGAAAGAAAATTAAACCGCAAACGCTAGATGAAATTGTTTCAAAAATTATTCAATTGGGTGAAGGCACTAAAATTCAAATCTTGGCTCCTGTTGTAAGAGGGAAAAAAGGTGAATATTCTTCTTTGTTTGAAGAATTGAGGCAAGAAGGTTTTGTTAGAGTTAAGGTTGATGGTGAAATTTATAATCTTGATGAGGATGAAATTGAGCTTGCAAAAACGAAGAAACATGATATCAGTGTGGTGGTAGATAGAATTGTTGTAAAAGATTCTGCTCGTTCAAGAATTGCTGATAGTGTTCAAATTGCCCTAAAAAAATCAGATGGAATTATGATGGTTGATGTTGTCGGAGATAAGGAGATTATCTTCAGTGAAAAATTAGCCTGTCCAGATTGTAATTTAAGCTTTGAAGAATTAACTCCAAGAATATTTTCTTTCAATGCTCCATATGGTGCTTGCGAAAGATGTGCAGGGCTTGGTGCAGATTTTGTTGTTGATCCAGATTTGGTTGTTCCAGATAAATCGATTTCATTAAATCAAGGTGCAATATATGCTTGGGCGACAAGAAGTGCTACAACTTATTATCATGATTTATTGAGTTCTGTTTGTTCTGCATACAAAATAGATATGGATGCTCCGTTTGAAAATCTTTCTAAAAAAGAGCAAGATATAATTTTATATGGTTCAAACGAAGCAATTAAAATAAAAGTAAAACAATTTGGAACTAGTCGTTACCAAACAAATATCCAACCATTTGTTGGTGTTATTCCATTCTTAGAAAAAAGGTATAATGATGCAAATGGTGATTATTGGCGAGAAGAAATAGAAAAATTTATGGTCGCAAAGCCTTGTCCAAAATGTGGAGGAGCAAGACTTAAACCATTCCCTCTTGCTGTAAAAATAAAAGATAAAAATATTTTTGATTTTACAAAAATGTCAATTGATGATGAGTTTCAATTTATTACAGACTTGTATCTAGACCTTACGGAGTATCAATTAAAAATTGCAAAACAAATTCTTGATGAAATTCGTGCAAGGTTAAAGTTCTTAATTGATGTAGGTTTACATTATCTAGATTTGGCTAGAATGGCTGGGACTTTATCAGGTGGAGAATCTCAACGAATTAGACTGGCTTCTCAGATTGGTAGTGGCTTGAGTGGTGTTCTTTATGTTCTTGATGAACCTTCAATCGGGCTTCACCAAAGAGATAATGATATGCTAATCAAAACTCTGTTCAAGTTGAGAAATCTTGGAAACACATTGATTGTTGTAGAACATGATGAAGATACAATTAGAAGTGCAGATTATATTGTAGATATTGGGCCTCGTGCAGGAGTTGCAGGTGGAGAAATTATTGCTCAAGGTGCGGTTGATGATATTATCAAAGAAAAACGTTCTATCACAGGTAAATATTTAAGTGGAGAAAAACATATCCCAGTTCCAGATAAAGTTAGGGAAGGAAATGGTAAATTTTTGCAAGTTAAAAACGCATATTTAAATAACTTGAAAAATGTTAATGTAGATATTCCTCTTGGTAAGATTGTTATTCTAACAGGGGTTTCTGGGAGTGGAAAATCTACTCTTATGCAAGATTTGGTTTATGAATACGCTGTTCACAAGCTAAGAAAAAATAAACCAAAACCTCAAGGAATTGATGAAATATTAGGGTTTGAAAACATTGATAAAATTATTGATATTGACCAATCCCCAATTGGAAGAACCCCTCGTTCAAATCCCGCTACATATACAGATGTGTTCACTCCTATCAGAGAACTTTTTGCAAAAACTAATGAATCAAAAGTTCGAGGCTACAAGCCAGGAAGATTTAGTTTTAATGTAAAAGGTGGAAGATGTGAAGCTTGTAAAGGTGATGGTTTAGTAAAAATCGAAATGAATTTCCTTTCGGATGTTTATGTAAAATGTGATGTTTGCAAAGGCAAACGTTACAACAGAGAAACTTTAGAGGTTAAATATAAAGGTAAAACAATTTCAGATGTATTGGATATGAGTGTTCATGAAGCATTAGAATTTTTTGATAATATTCCGTCAATAAAAAATAAGCTTCAAACCTTGAATGATGTGGGTCTTGATTATATGAAGCTTGGTCAAAGTGCAACGACTCTATCTGGAGGTGAGGCTCAGAGAATTAAGCTAGCATCAGAGTTAAATAAACGATCTACTGGTAAAACTTTATACCTTCTAGATGAGCCTTCTGTTGGATTGCATTGGGCAGACTTAGATAAATTGGTTAAAATTCTTCAAGCTCTTGCAGATCAAGGAAATACTATCTTAATGATTGAACATAATCTTGATTTGATAAAGATTGCGGATTATATTATTGATCTCGGTCCAGAAGGTGGGGTTGATGGAGGTCAAATTGTTGCAACTGGTACTCCCGAAGATATTATGAATTGTAAAGAATCTTATACTGGAAAATATTTGAAGAAGTACTTGAAAAAATCTTGATATTATTGCGTATTTGATATTTTTCAAAAAATTTGCTATTATGTTTTCAAGCATAGGGTGATATTATGAGGCAAAAATTTTTATATTTTGTTTTTTTTATATTATTGTCTGGAATGTTTAGTAAAACATTCGCACAGACAGTGGTAGTTGAATCGTTATCCGATTTTTCGACCGCAAACCCACCAACATCAATTAAAGTCAAATTGATTGAACCTTTAGAATTGGCGAAAGAAATTACGCTCAATGCTGGGGTTATAATGCAAGGTGATTTGGTTGATGTAACAAGCCCAAAACGGTTAAAACGTGATGCAAATTTCTCTTTCAAACCTAAAAGTTATACAGATAAAGATGGAGAACACAAAATCACGCAAGATGTAACGGCATCTTATACCGAACCAGTTGATAAAGGAAATTTAGCAAAAAATGCAGCTCTTGGAGTCGGAAGTTTCTTTGTTAAAGGTTTATCAATTGGATATGCCGCAGTTGAAGGGGCTGTAAAAAATGAAGAAGATAACAGGTTTAAGTCATCTATAACCTCTGCATACGAATCCTCTCCATTTTCTTACGCAAATAAAGGTGAAGATTTAGAAATAAAAAAATCTCAGTATTTTTATCTAAAATTTCCAAATTTAAATAAAACAAAAGATGATAAAAAGCAAAATTATACATATACTATTGAAAAGGAGTAATGAAAGATGAAAAAATTAATTATGGCATTTGCAGGACTTATTCTTTCTTTAGGATTGATGCAATCAGTTGATGCAAAAACAATTCAAGTTTCAGCATTGGAAGACTTTAATACAACTAATCCTCCAGCTGAAATTCACGTTCAAATGAATGCTAATACAAGACTTGATTACGATTTAATGTTATTCCAAGGATTCCAAGTTACTGGTAAAGTTGTTCCTCAAAATGGAGGATTTGTATTTGTCCCAGTTAGCTATGTAAACTTCCAAGAAGAAAGCTTGCCTATCACAAAAGAATTCCCTGCTGTGTATAAAGGTAGAGCTGGTTTAATTAGACAAAACCAACCATTTTTCTTGGTATTCCCTGATAATGGTCCTGATACATTCCAATACTATGTTCCAAGTGTAAGCGATATGGACTAGTATTTTGCTAATAAAAGAATATTTTTATAAAGAGGTAATTCAGTAAAAGAATTACCTCTTTTATGTTTTAGTATTTTTATATGATGTAAAAAACTCCTTAAATGTTAGAATTCAAAAGGTTAGAAGTATAAAATAGAAGAGGATGAAAAATGGGTGTACATAAATATTTTCTCGGGTCATATTTTTTGACAATATTTGGTGTTATTACTGCTTATTTGTGGGGTGAACATGTCCATTCTGGAGCGGGTTTGGTTTCAGTTTTTATTGTTATGATATTGGCAATATTAGAAACTAGTTTATCTTTCGATAACGCAGTTGTTAATGCAATGAAACTTGAGCATATGTCTGAAGCTTGGCGACATAGATTTTTGACATGGGGTATTGCAATTGCAGTATTTGGAATGAGGTTTTTATTCCCTATTTTAGTTGTTGCAATTTTTGCAAAATTAGATATGTTAACAGTTACAAATATTGCATTAACTAATCCTGATAAGTATGCTCATTATTTACACTTAACACATGCTCCAATTGTAACTTTTGGTGGTTTATTTTTAATAATGTTATTCTTAAACTACTTTTTCAATCACGAAAAAACTGTTCACTGGATTACTCCAGTTGAAGCTCCTCTTTCTCATCTTGATCATATAAAAGGAATTGAAATAATCATATCTCTTGCAGTTGTAATGGTTTTACAATCCTTTATGCCGCCAGAAATTAGACATTCTGTAACTTTGTCTGGTATCGCAGGTATTATTACTTTCTTGGCAATTGATGGCGTTGCTCACTATCTTGAAAAACATGAAGAAATGAGGGTTGCAAAATGTGCAGCAGATGCTGTTAAATGTACTGGCTTGATTAGTTTTATATACTTAGAACTAATTGATGCTTCTTTCTCTTTAGATGGGGTTTTAGGAGCTTTTGCATTGAGTAATGATGTAATAATTATAACAATTGGTTTGGCTATTGGTGCTATGTTCGTAAGATCTTTGACTATAATGCTAGTAGAAACAAAAACGTTAGCTAAATTCAAATATCTTGAACACGGTGCTCATTGGGCTATCGGAGCTTTGGCTATAATCATGCTTATTACAACTGTTAAAGAAATCCCAGAGGTTGTGACAGGTTTAATTGGTTTAGTCTTTATTGTTGCGGCTTTGGTTTCTTCAATTATTGAAAATAAAAAAGAAAAACAAATCGAAACTCAAGAATAAGATGTTAGAATTATAAAAATAACAGCCATTGAAATTACTTCAGTGGCTGTATTTTTTCGGAGTTGAAATTTATTTTAGCGGATTAAACATTCCAGCTATTTAGGTATTCTTCTTGTTCTTTAGTAAGTGTATCAATTTCAATACCCATAGATTGAAGTTTTAATTCTGCAATTTTTACATCTACTTCATGAGGAAGAGTGTATAATTTCTTTTCTAATTTACCTTTGTTCTTAACCAAGAATTCAATACCTAAAGCTTGGTTTGCAAAACTCATATCCATAACACTTGCAGGGTGACCTTCTGCTGCAACAAGGTTAACTAATCTTCCTTCTGCTAATACATATATTGATTTACCATTATCAAGTACATATTCTTCTAAGCTAGGTCTAATTTGTTTGATTTCTTTTGCGTGTTTTTTCAAATCGCTAACATTAACTTCCCAGTCAAAGTGACCAACATTACCAACAAAAGCCCCATCCTTCATAGAAAGTAAATGTTGAACATCGATTACGTGTTTGTCGCCTGTAACTGTTAGGAATAAATCTCCTTCTAACGCTGCTTTTTCAATAGGCATAACTCTATAACCTTCCATTGCGGCTTCAAGAGCTTTTAGAGGGTCAACTTCACAAACAATAACGTTTGCACCTAAGGCTTTTGCTCTTAGGGCAACGCCTTTACCGCACCATCCGTAACCAGAAACAACAACTGTTTTTCCTGCGATTAGGATATTAGCAGCTCTCAAAACTCCGTCAAATGAACTTTGACCAGTTCCATAACGATTATCATATAAGTGTTTTGTTAAACTTGTATTAACCCCAACAGCAGGGAAACCAAGAGTTCCTTCAGCTTCCATTGCTTGAAGTCTAATAATTCCTGTTGTTGTTTCTTCAGTAGAACCAATAATTTTGTTGATTAAATCTGGTCTTTGAGCATGGATTGTAGAAACAACATCACAGCCATCATCAATAATAATATCAGGGTTGTGGTTTATTGCTTCTTGAATATGAGCTTTATACTGTTCTACTGTTTCGCCAGCAACTGCAAAAACTGGTATATCGTAATACTTAACAAGTGCAGCTGCAACATCGTCTTGTGTAGATAGTGGATTTGAAGCTACTAAAATTGCATCTGCTCCACCTGCTTTCATAACAGTACAAAGAGCTGCAGTTTCTTTAGTAACGTGAACACAAGCAGATAATTTTAACCCTTTGAATGGTTGTTCTTTGATAAATCTTTCTCTAATTTTTTTCAATACAGGCATATCTTTGAAAGCCCAATCAATTTGATTTTTACCTTGTTCTGCCAAGTTAATATCTTTTATGTCACACTTCATTTCAGTCATCAACATTCTATTCTCCTTAAGTTATACAATCAAGTTTTTAATTGTAAGTATTACACTCCATATTATATTCAAAAAATGCTCGAGCTTATATAAATACTAGTCATATTGTAAAAATTTCTTAATAATGCCCAATAGGATAACAAAATTTTTTCTTTAGAATTGTTATAATTGAAACTAAGGAGTGTAGTGTGAAAGTATATTTTGATTTAAATCATGACAAAGTTAAAAATAACCGAAATGGGGTATCGTTTGGAGGCATCAAGCCTGTAAAATCTGAGGATGGGTTTAAAACTTATGAGTTTTCTTATCCTTTTGATGAAGACCATCAGAAATTATTCTTGGAAATTTATGCTGTAACTCAGGATAAAAATAATAATTATGCTATTGGTCAAAGAATATACCCTCAAAATAGTCATAATGGGGTTTATCAATTAAAGACTGGAAGTAATAGAATTGATTTAGCTCAAACATTTGGGATTGATGATAATCAAGCTTTTGCATATCACTATGTTGTTGAAAACAACCATACGGGGCAAAAGGATACAATGCTTGACCCTGGAGATATGGTTTTTGACAATCAAAAGGGTAAGTTTAATTTAGAAATTCCGACAAAATCAAACCTTTCTAGAGGTGGTTCTATGAAGTTGATAAACATAGATTCTCAAAAGGTTGGAAAAGTTTATAACGATAAAAATATGATTGTCGATGATGTTAATCTTTTACGCAGAGCTCAAAAAGGTATAAAGACATTAAATAATAAATTTGGCGGAACAATGGCTGGTTTGCAGGATGCAGTCAGAAACGGTGAGTATGATATGTATGGGAGAATAATTTCTCTTCCTGTATTCACAGATGATGATTTTACTGCTCATGCTTACTGGAACAAAAACTGTATGCAAAGTGCAAGTTCTCTTGGTAATATTAATAACTATGCTTCACTTCAAAGAGATATGTTTGCACATGGTTTGAATTTCGTTTCAGATGGAGCCTTTGTAAACGAAGGGCTGCAAGGTGTACATTTTAAGCATATGTTAAAATGGGGTGAAAATTCTCCATATTTTAATTGGTTCAAAGCTTCTGGCTTGAAGAATAGCCCTCTTAACATGGGTGTTTTTGTTAAAAATAAGACGAATATTTCACACAAAATAGTAAACTCTCCATACACATACACTCAAAAGCAAAACGGAAAAGTTTCTATTAGTGCAAACAAAAATTATGATTCTAAACGCCCTACGTATATTCAATTTTTTGATAAACGACTTGTTACTGATGAAGAGAAAAATGATACAAAACACTTGATTAAAACTTATTCAGTAATGAGTCCAGAAAATGTATATTCTATCCATACTCACAATGATTCTGTTTATCCATATTCATTTGAAATTGATCCAAAAATATATAATGAAAATATTGAACGATTAAATGAATACAATTCTACTAGAAAAGATGGTAAGAAAATTAGCCTTTCATCTCCTTTAGCAGCAAGAATTGTTTCAAAGTTCCCAACTTTTGATGTTGAGGCTAAATATGAGAGTGGATTTGAAACTTGGGACGCTAATCCTGACATTGCTAAACTAAGTTTTGTTTATTCTCATGCTGATACTAAGGATTTAAAAAACTTACCAAAAGAAGAACGTAAAAAAGAAATAGAAAAACGTTTGAGTGCTAATTATCAAGTTCAAGATTATACAGTAACTTCTGGACAATACTGGACTCAAAAGACAGATGATATATTAAGATTGTCTATTGCTCAACAGTTAAAGAACATTGATTATGAAAATCCTTCTTTGATATATAAGAATATTAAATTAAAATCTAATGGTCAAATTTTCCCAAAATCACTTCCTAAAGAAATTACTCAAGAAGAAGTAAACAATGTAATTGACGGATTTTATAATTCTACCAGAAAACTTTCAACAGCAGATACAAAATCACAAGTTTTAGAAGGTTTAATGAATACTCCTCTTGATTCTTTTGAATTCGGAGATAACCTAGTTGCTGTTTTGGCATCTCCTTTAATTTCAAAAAGGGCAACGAATGCAAAAGATGTGGGCGTTTCTAGGTATGATTTGTATAAACAAGGCAATAAGAATCTTCAATTAAAATATAAAGAAACTTACGAAAAAATGGACAATTTGTACAAAAACGAAATGTCTAATTATGCGATGAAAGTTTTAGAAACAGTTCAACAAAATAGTAATATCAAATTATTTGAAGGTTACAAAGTTACTGAACTTGGTCAATATACTTTGCCTTTAATTTTGCCAGAAATAGCAAAATATGCGGTTGTAGAATCTTTAGCTCCAAAAGTTAAGGTCAATGTCGATGATACTTCTGGCGAAATTGCTTATGACTACAATTCATTGAAAAATGTTCATTTGCAATCTCTTGGCATAACAAATCCTTCTTCTCCAGAAGATGAAGCTGATATGGTTATTTCAAAAATGAGAAAAGGTATAAGCAATTTGTCTGTAACTCCAGATAGCCCGATTGTAAAATCTATTGAGAAGAGTTTGAATGGAACAAGTGCTAATAGCTTCAAACTCGCAGATTTAATCATTGATAAAACTCAATCAGGTTTGGATTGGAGAATTGATGCGACTAAAGATATTGCAGATATTGAAGCATTGAGAAATGGAAATAATAACTTTGATTATACGTGGCAAAGTGTTATAAATTTCTGGAAAGCATTCAATCAAGGTGTGTTGTCAAAAAATCCAAATGCTTATACTGTTGCAGAAATTACTGATGAAGGGGATTTACATAGAATAGGTCTTGGACATTGGTCTGATAAGTTCCATTCTCAGAATGATATTATCCAAAAATTCCAACGTGAAACAGGTATAACATCTACTGCGATGTATTCATATTTCTTTAGTGATTTACAAGAAATGTTTGCAAATAAATTTGAAGATGGAAGTATGGTTCCAGATGGAAATCCTGGAATGGGTGGCAAATTATATGGAATTATGGATAGCTTCTTAAAACACTCTTCTCTTGATTCTATTAATTTTGCTTACACATTTATTGGAAATCACGATAAACCAAGGGCTATTCATTGTGCATCAATGGATATGAAGATGTTTTATGCAGATTTAACTAACCCTGATGAAAAAGATAAAAGATATAATGCATATAAAATGATTAAAGATAGATTCTTTGGGTATATTGATCCTCGAGAAATTGAAGAATACGATTTTTCAGCGGTTTCTCCAAAGGCTGTATCAATGGGTTATGCTGTTAGAACTCCTGCTATTCAAACTCTTGAAAAATATAGAAATGAAGGCCGAATATCAGAAGAACAATTTAATCAAGCTTTTGCTTCTATTAGTAAATCTATTTCCGATTTAGTTAACGGAAAATACGATGGAACAAGATTTGATCCAGATTCATTTGGCGTAAAACCTTTTGATGTAACAATTAAAATGGTAATAAAACAAGCTCAAAAACGTCATAACTTAAATCTTCCACAACAAGTTTTACATGATTTTGAAAATGATACTTTCCAACAGGCAATTGAACCTGGAATTACAAGACTTCTTGGAATGATGAAATTCTTGGTTGCTCTTCCTGGCATGCCAACCTTGTATGATGGTGACGATATGGGGGCGACTGGTTATGATTCCAAAACTAAAAATATGTATCTTCAAGGTCGTCAAAGAGTACATGATGAATGGGCTCAAGATGGAAATGATTTATACAAAGCCTTTATTAAAAAACATAAAAAAGAATTTGACGATATTATGGCCGTAAGGAAGAAGCCTGAGTGTAATGCTTTGAATAATGGAACACCATTTATGCTTCCACCTCAACATGCAACAAATGGTCAAATTTGTCCTGCTATTTTACGTCAAAGTACAGATGGAAGAATGGCTATTTCTATATTCAACCCAACAGGTTTTGTGAATGATACCGACAAAGATTATAGCCCTCAACATGTTAGAATAGATTCTATAAATCTAAATTGTGAAGAAGACGTTCCTTATACTCATAATGGAACGCTGGGTCGTGGAATTCAAGGCTTGAAACAAGGAACAGAATTTGTAAATGCTAATAATCCAAATGATGTTTACTATGTTAGAGAAAAATATGGTACATATTATCTAAAACGTCTTGTAGATGGAAAGGATTCTCCAATTGACTTTTCTGATTCGACTCTAATTTTATACAGTGTTCCAGAAGGAAAACCATTATCTTTTACAGGAAGAATGGATGTAAAATTACCATTCAAGTTTGTTGCTAGAAATTACGAAAATAGTTGTAATGTTGAAAATGGTAAAAATTTAATTCTATATAAATAAAATAAACATAGAGTGATATAAGAAAACCCCTAAAGATTATTCTTTAGGGGTTCAAACTTATAAATGATAATAATTTACACTGCAAATCTGAAGTGAACTAAATCTCCATCTTGTATAACATAGTCTTTACCTTCAAGACGTGTTACACCTTTTTCCTTGCAAGCATTGTATGAACCTAGTTCTGCAAATTCTTTGTATGGAGTGATTTCAGCTCTGATGAAACCTTTTTCAAAATCTGTGTGAATGACGCCAGCCGCTTGTGGAGCTTTTGTCCCAGCAGTAATTGTCCAAGCTCGAACTTCTTTTTCTCCTGCTGTGATAAATGTTCTCAATTTCAATAGGTGATAAACAGACTTAATCATTCTATTGATACCGCTGTCCTCAATTCCTAAATCTTTTAAATATTCTTGAGCTTCGGTTTTATCAAGTTCTGCTAATTCTTCTTCGATTTTTGCAGAAATAATAACCATTTCTGCTCCGTGTTCTTTAGCATATTCGCCAACACGTTTTGTATAATCATTTCCGTCTTTTAAGTCAAATTCTGAAACATTTGCACAGTAAATTACTGGTTTTGTAGATAGTAAATTTAGCATTTTAACAACAGGTAATTCATCTTCTTCAAAGTGTTTTGAAACATCGATAAATGTGCATTCAGAAAGTAATTCTGATAGCTTTTTCAATACTTTATCTTCTAAAACAGCATCTTTATCTCCAGATTTAACGACTTTAGCAATTCTTGCTTGACGTCTTTCAACAGATGCCATATCCGCTAATGCTAATTCTGTGTTAATGGTTTCAATATCGCTAATTGGGTCAACTTTACCATCAACATGGATTGTGTTTTCATCATCAAAACATCTTACAACTTGAATAATAGCGTCAACTTCTCTGATGTTTTGTAAAAATTGGTTTCCTAATCCTTCACCTTTACTTGCTCCTTTAACTAATCCTGCAATATCTACAAACTCAATCGCTGTTGGAATGATAGATTCTGTTTTGCATAGTTTAGAAAGGATAGGTAATCTTTCATCTGGAACTTCAACAACTCCAATGTTTGGTTCAATTGTACAAAATGGGTAATTAGCACTCTGTGCGTTTCGTGTACTTGTTAGGGCATTAAATAATGTTGATTTCCCTACGTTCGGTAATCCGACAATTCCTGTTCTTAGCATTTTATTTTAAATCCTTTTCTTCTATTCTTCCTTTCTTGATTTTACCCCAAACTAGAGTTAATATACAGTTTTTTTCTCTAAAATTACATATATTTAACAGAATTGTAAAGATATATTACAATTATCTAAAAATTATATACGATTTACGCAATTTTTAAAACGCAAAATACTTTATATAAATGTAAGGGATATTTAAAAGGGAAAAATGATTATGATGATTGATGAAATGATTACAGTTAAAGATTATGTTAAATCACTAAGAGAAGATAAAGAAAACTATTTTTATACAGCTGAAGATTACGCTAATGAATTAAAAAATGAATCTTTGAAAAGCCAAACTTCAGCATTCATTACAGTTCAAGACTATGTTAATTCATTATACAATCTAGAATTGAACGAAACTGAAGAAGAAATTGCAGCAAGAATTGAAAAATCTATCAAATCTGCAAAATCTGAAAATGAAGCACAAAAATTAGAATCATTACTTGCATAATCACTCTCTTTTCTTATAATAAAAAATTTAACGGGTCAGGATTAATTTTCTGCCCGTTTTCTTTTTATATTGTGCATTTACGGGGTAAAAAATATTGTAAACTTATATTACAATTATATACTTTTTGATTAAAAAATAGCAATTTTTGAATTAAAAAATACTTTATATATATGTAAGGGGATTACAATAAGGAAAAATTAAAAGGAGACAACATGGCCAGAGTATTAATTTCAATGCCAGAAAAATTTTTAGACGAAATCGATTCAGTTGCAAACTATGAAAACCGTACACGTTCAGAATTGATTCGTGAAGCACTTAGAACTTATATGTACAGAAATCAAGTTAGAAACAGCAAGAAAGCAACAACAAATGCTGAAATCTTAGATGCTCTGCTTGGTTAAAAACTTTAAAAATTGAATAGGGAAAAAGAAAATTTGTGGGGAAAAAATGAACAAAGAATATCAAATGGTCACTGTATATGACTATCTAAAAATGCTGGACAAAGACGTAAAATACGTTAATAACGATGCAAAAACAATTAAAGAAAATGTAGAAAAATATTTAATTAATATGCGTCGGGCTCAAACAAATGCTAAGTTACTAGAAGTATTGTTAGCATAATCAACAAAAAGACTTAGAGGACTTCGTTGGTTAAAATTTTTATTAATTCTTAGGTAAAATGGTTATGGAAAGTAAAAAAAGGACTTGATAATTAAATCAAGCCCTTTTTTAATTGTGTTATATTGTTTTAAAATTATTATTCAACAATTTTATCAACAACACCAGCACCAACTGTTCTACCACCTTCACGGATAGCAAATCTCATACCTTCTTCGATAGCTACTGGAGCGATTAATTCAACTTCCATAACTACGTTATCACCAGGCATTACCATTTGACCTTCGAATTTGATTGAACCAGTTACGTCTGTTGTTCTGATGTAGAATTGAGGACGGTATCCTGGGAAGAATGGAGTGTGACGTCCACCTTCATCTTTAGTCAATACGTAAACGTTTGCTGTGAATTTAGTGTGTGGGTGAATTGAACCTGGTTTAGCAAGAACTTGACCACGTTCGATTTCAGTTTTATCAACACCACGAAGTAAAGCACCGATGTTATCACCAGCTTGACCTTGGTCAAGTTGTTTTCTGAACATTTCAACACCAGTAACTGTTGTTTTCTTAGTAGGTTTGATACCAACTAATTCAACTTCGTCACCAACTTTAACGATACCACGTTCAACACGGCCAGTAGCAACTGTACCACGACCAGTGATTGAGAAGATGTCTTCGATTGGCATCAAGAATGGTTTGTCTAAATCACGAACTGGTTCTGGGAAGTAAGAATCCAAAGCATCCATTAATTCCCAAATTTTATCAACCCATTTATCTTCGCCACGTTTAATGCTTGGATTAGCTTGAACAGCTTCCAAAGCTTTTAAAGCAGAACCGTGGATGAATGGAATGTTGTCACCATCGAATTCGTAAGAAGAAAGAAGTTCTCTAACTTCCATTTCTACTAATTCTAACAATTCTGGATCGTCAACCATATCACATTTGTTCAAGAATACAACGATGTTAGGAACACCAACTTGTTTTGCTAACAAGATGTGTTCACGAGTTTGAGGCATTGCACCGTCAGTAGCTGCTACAACAAGGATAGCACCATCCATTTGAGCTGCACCTGTAATCATGTTTTTAACATAGTCAGCGTGGCCTGGGCAGTCAACGTGTGCATAGTGTCTGTGTTCTGTTTCGTATTCTACGTGAGCAGTAGAGATGGTTATACCTCTAGCTCTTTCTTCTGGAGCAGCATCGATTTCATCGAATTTTCTAGCTGCTGCTTGACCAGCTGCTGCTAAAACGCCAGTGATAGCTGCTGTTAATGTAGTTTTACCGTGGTCAACGTGGCCGATTGTACCTACGTTCACGTGCGGTTTTTTACGTTCATACTTTTCACGTGCCATGAGATTAATCTCCTTCTTTTCTGTCTACTATATACTACTATAAATTTAGTATTCTACGATACTTCTAATTCTAACCGCTCATAAATTTTTGTCAAGGTTATAAGAGTAAATTGAAACATTGGTAATATATTTTTATTTGATTAAGTTTTGTAACAATATTTTTGATTTTCTGCAATTCAATCATTAAAAAATACTTTATATATGTAAGCAAAGATTATGATACTTGGAGGATGATATTATGAGCGAACCAATCGGAGCAATCGGCAAAAAATCATACAGCATTGCTAGTGATATATATAAAGATTTCAAAGCAGGTGACTTTTCAATTAAGAAAGAACTAAAAAAAATAGGCTTGCTATCAAATGGTCAACCAAACTGTGTATTTGATGGTAATTTACGGTCAAGTGCATCAGCTGCTAGTGCTCAATAATTCTAAAATAAATTAGAATTTTGCATAAAAACTATGTTTGTAATAGACTTGTTCTCAGATATGTGAGGACAAGTTTATTATGCTATTAACAGCTGATATTGGAAATACAAATATTACCCTTGGATTATATGAAAAAGACAAGTATATCAATGAGTTCAGACTTGCATCTGATAGAGATTTGTCAGGGGAAGAGTACGAAATTCTTTTAAAATCTTTGTTTAAAGATTATGTTATTGACGGATGTGTTATAGCTTCTGTTGTTGAGGAGTTGAATATTAAGTTCAAAAGAGCTGTCGATAATGTTTTTAATATCAAATCTGTTTTTGTTACCTATGATATAAATTTAGGGGTTAAAGTTGCAACTGATAATCCAAGAGAAGTTGGAGCGGACAGAATTGCAAACGCTGTTGCTGCTTCAAATCTTTATAGCGGAGCGGTTATAGTGATAGACTTTGGAACTGCGACATCCTTTGACATAATTAATTCTAATAAAGAATTTTTAGGCGGGGTTATCGCTCCTGGGATAAATACTCAAATGAAATGTTTGAAGAACGCAACTTCAAAGCTTCCGAAAATTGATGTTTCAATCTCTCAAAATGCAATTGGTCATAACACAACGGATGCAATTCTTTCTGGTGTAATTAGGGGTACAGCTTGTATGGTTGATGGGCTTGTTGCTCAGTGTGAAAAAGAACTTGGCGAAAAAGCTACTATTGTTGCTACTGGCGGGTATTGTGGATTGATTGCAAATTATTTAACAAGACCTTTTGACTATGTAAATCCTACTTTAACTTTAGAAGGGCTTCGTTATATTTATAATATGAATTCTACACAAAAGTATATTTCTGTTCAATCGTGCGAACGTGTTTAGGCTTACCCCTCAATGATTACATGAGAATTTAATCTGTAAATTATGGGTTGTATTCTTTAAAAAAACATGATATAATTTGTATATAACTTATTGTTCTTAAATTATAAGAATCTGCAAATTTAAAGGAGTTCGCATGGATATGAAAAGTTTTTACGCTAATGAGAAACCAAAAACAAAAAGAAAAGGTTTTTCATTAGTAGAAATGATGGTGGTTATGCTTTTGATTGCTGTTGTTTTAGCGGCATCAGCACCGATGATAACACGAAAAGTTTCGAGAGAACGCTCTGATAAAATTTTCGATATGCTCGGTACAGACCCTAATAACGCTGTTGAGTATGTAAAAGGTCGTAATCAACGTATCTTTATGAATGGGCGAAAAGATGGTTATATTGGTATTGTTGAAACTGGTGTTAATATTCCAACGAATTCGGTGTTATTTGGACAGAACATTCTTTTCCCATTTAATTATGCAACAAAAGAAACTTCTGCAAATAATCTTGTAGGTATTGGCTTTGGCACTACTAACTATTTGAATTCTGTTGCAATAGGATATAAAGCTGCTGCAAATACAGATTCTGTAACTATTGGAAATTCAGCAAGTGGTAGTGATTATGGTGTTGCGATAGGTTCTAACTCTCAAACCCGTCATAAGAATTCTGTTGCTATTGGTTATAGTGCTCGGACAACAGGTGAAAATGCGGTTGCTATTGGGGCTAGTCAATGGGGAACTGAAGCTGGAGAACGTTCTGTTGCGATAGGATATGGAGCTAAGGCCAGTTACGAGAGATCTATTGCGATAGGTGCTAATGCATCTGTAATGGGTGAAAATTCTATTGCCATTGGAAACAATGCTACCGCTCATTACAAAAATACAGTTGTTTTAGGAGATTCAAATACAACGGTGTTTATTCCTGGGAATCTTGTTGTTAACCATGCTGCGTTGATTGGCCGAGCAGCTGGTCGTAATGACAACTTATATTTTAGACCTTATGCTCAAGAAGACGGTAGGCACTTTGCGGTATTAAACGCTGGTGACTGGAAGGGGGAAGACAGTAACCTCTCTATGGTTCAAGATGATACAGATACAGATAATTTAGTTGTTAGAGTTGGTCCTTATTCAACTCAGACAGAACGGTGGCGAAGGGATTATAAAGACAACAACCGTACCCATATCAACTTTGAAGACCCAACAAGAGGTAACGACCCAAAATCTCACAGACAATCTGATATAAGGTTGAAAAATGTTGGAGAACCTTTCACCGCTGGCTTGAATGAATTAGAAAAGTTGAATTTTTACCACTTTACATTTAAAAAGGATAAAGACCAAGTCCCTCAAGTTGGTGTAATGGCTCAAGATTTACAAAAAGTATTTCCTCAAGCTGTTTCAAAAGACGATGGCGGTTGGTTGACAATCCGTTGGGACGAAATGTTTTATGCTGCAATCAACGCAATCAAAGAACTGAATACTAAAGTATGTGCAATAGCTAAAGATGTAACTAATTTGAAAACTGTTACAGATGAACATACAAAAACTCTTGAAGCTCAAGCTCAAACAATTGAACAACAACAAGTTGAAATTAAAGAGTTAACGGCAAGAGTTGAAAAGTTAGAACAAAAAAGAAAATAAATAAGGATATTATAATGAAAAAAGCTTTTACTTTAAGCGAAATGATGGTGTGCCTTACAGTTATGGCAGCATTAGTAGCATTGTTTCTCTCAACAATTAGAGTTAAACCAAATTCTAATATGGTAATGTTCCGTAAGGCATATAATATTACTTCAACTACTATTTATGAAATATTACAGAATTCTGTATATTACGAAAGCGGTTCGTTTGCTGTTCTTCAGCCAACGTCTGAAACGATTAATGGTGAAAGACCTAGTGGAAAAACAAAATTCTGCAAAGTGTTCGCAAATTTTATTAACACCGCAGATGAACCCAATTGCTCTGCTGGTTCTGGCGAAAGTTTTTCAACTATGGATGGTATAACATGGTATCTTCCACCAAAAACAACTTCAGGTTCTTTCACAGGACAGGAAGTTATTAAAGTTGATGTTAACGGGAAAGATAACAAACCAAATTGCGAAGAAGGTGCTGAAAATTGCAAAGAACCAGACATCTTCAAAATTTATGTTTCAGAATCTGGAAAACTTTACATCAAAGACCCAATTGCAAAACAGTATTTGCAAAATTCAAAAAAAATTTCAAAATAGAGGATTTATAAATTGAAAAAAGCGTTTACTTTGGCAGAAGTTATATTTTGTTTAATCATTGCATCTATTCTGATTGCAATAACATTTACAACTACCAAGCCAAAACAATATCTTGACCAAAAGTCTATCAAAACAAAGTATGCAACGGTTTATGATGCTTTGAATTTGGCAACTTACGACTTGATTGGCAAAGATGAAACAAATCCATTTATTATTACCGCTGAAGATCAAGCAACAGGCAATACCGACCCATATCAAAAACTTTGTAAGGGGTTAGCTGCATATATTAACACAGATTCTGTATCATGTAAGATTCCTGCTCTTTCTAATAATGTGGCATATTTAAAACATGAAGATATTGATTTCACAAAGCTTACTCCAAACTTGGAATCCCTAACGGGTGTTAAATTCTATATTTCGCAAATTATAAAGGATAATAAACTTCCAGCTATTTCAAGAAGCTATTACGATGCAGGAAATCCAAATTTTACGTTGGAATTTTTCATGGTATATGTTGATTTGAACGGAACTGAATATCAAAATAGACCTCATACAATTAAAGTTGACCCAACAGGGAAAAAGATGCCAGATGTTTTCGCTTTTGCAATAATTCCTACGGGAGAGGCAATTCCTATGGGTGCTGCTGAGTATGACAACAAGTTTTTCTCTACAAGAATTTCATATATTGAAAATAAGGCAAAATATTATTCCCCATATTATTCATACCGTCAAGCAAAACATATGGCTTGGGGTTGGTATTCTCCAAGTGCTGGGAATATCCAATTTAGAAAAACAATTTCATTTACTTATAATGATTACATAAAAGAAATTTTGGAAAGAAACGGTACTCAATTATACGATTTCAACAAAGAGAATATCTATCTAGAAACTTATGATGAAGAATTATTTCCTAAATGTAATCCTCCTGCTGGTACATTATTAAGCAGGTTCGATATGTGTTCAATCGTTGTAGATACTCCTAAATTTGGGGCTTCTCACTAGGAAAAGTAGAGATTATATATTATATGTGAATTGCAAGAAATTCCCCATCAAGTTTTCGTTCCAAACTTGAACATCTTCTGGTACGTTTAAAACTGTTGGGGTAAAATTCCAAATATATTTAATGTTTGCACTAACTAAATATTCCGCTGTTGATTGAGCAAATTTCCCTGGAACTGTTAAAATCGCAATGTCAACATCGTTTTCTTTTGTGTGTCTTGGAAGCTCTTTAATATTAATAATGTCTTTATTGTTAACAGATTTCCCGATTTTTGAGTCGTCATTATCAAATAAATTTATGATATTTAGTCCATAGCTAGTAAAGTTATCATACTTTGCAAGTGCCATTCCTAAGTTACCTGCTCCAATGATGTACGCATTTTTTGTTTTTGCAAAACCGAGAGTTGTTTCAATGGATTTTTTTAGTTCTTTAACAATATAACCTACTCGTGATTTTCCTGAATTGTTTAGTAAATTAATATCTTTGCGAACTTGAGAATCATCAATTCTCAAAAGTGTTGCAATTTGTTTACTCGAAATATATTCAATCTTTTTATCAATGAAATCTTGTAAAATGCAATGATACAAGGTTAAACGGTTTATAACTTTTTCCGAAATTTTTTTATCCATATATTTATTATACATAAAAATTTATTTTTAATGGTATAATTGCACTATGAAACATATATTTGAACAAAAGGTTTTTTATTCTGATACAGATGCATACGGTGTAGTTTGGCACGGTTCTTACTTGAGATGGCTTGAAATGGGACGTGTGGGCGTTTGTGAAATGCTTGGACACAATTTAATCGACCTAAAAGAAAAAGATATTGTGCTTCCAGTTGTAAATTTGAACGTAAAATATAAAATGTCTGCGAAATTAAATGACGTTGTGGTTACTGAAACAGAAATTTCTGAATTTAATGGATTTACAGTTAAGTTTAAGCAAATTATCCGCTCAAAAGAAACGGGTAAAGTATGTATAGATGCTGAGGTTTCTGTTGTGGCGATTGATAATAATGGCAAATTATATAGAAAAATGCCAGAAGTTTTAGCAAAATCTTTCGATGAGGTGTTGAAATGCAAGGAACTCGTTTAAATAAATATATTGCATCTTCTGGATTGTGTTCAAGAAGAAAAGCGGACGAACTTATTGAAAGCGGAGTTGTTACTGTTAATGGAAAAAGAGTAACTGAATTAGGTTTTACTGTTCAAAGAAAAGACAAAGTTTTCGTAAATGGTAAGTTGATTCATCCTGTAAAACACGAATATTACAGATTTTATAAACCAGCAGGTTATATCACAACTTCTGATGACGAAAAAGGACGTAAAACTATATATGACCTTATTCCAGAAAATCTTCATCACTTAAGACCAGTTGGAAGACTTGATAGAGAGTCAACAGGATTAATAATTCTTACAAATGATGGTGAATTGATAAATGAATTAACTCATCCATCTGTTAAAGTTCCAAAATTGTATAGAGTTTCTATCAATGGAAAAATTTCTCAAAATGATATTGATACAATGTACAAAGGGATTGAGATTGAACCAAACAAAATGGCTTATGCAGAAGTAGATGTTCTTGAAGTTGATGATAAACATACTGTGATGGAAATTATGTTATATCAAGGTTTGAATCGTCAAATTAGAAAAATGTTTGAACACCTTGGGTTTGAAGTTTTGACGTTAAAAAGAATTCAACACGCAACTCTAAACCTAGATGGTTTGAAACGTGGAGATTTAAAACCAATTAAACCTCAACAAATTAAGGAATTAAGAAACTTTTTAAATAGATTGGCTTCTAAAAAATGATGAAAATTGCATTAGTTGGCAATATTGCAAGTGGTAAATCGACGGTCGAAAAAACTCTTCAAGAATTAAATTTTTCTGTTCTTGATACTGATTTTGTTGCTCATGGCTTGTTAGAGAATAATACTGAAATAATGGAAGCGTTCAAGGATTATGATATTTTGACAGGAGGTAAAATATCAAGAGAAAAGTTAGGGAAAATAGTTTTTTCAGACGAAATATTAAAACAAAAACTTGAAGCAATTCTTCATCCGCAAATTAGAGCAAAAATCCAAGAATATTTTTCTATCCATTCAAATGAAAAGCTTGTTTTTGTTTCAATTCCTTTGCTATTTGAAGCAAAAATGGAAGATTTGTTTGACAAAGTTCTATTTGTTTATACAAATGACGATATCAGATTACAACGCCTAATGAAGCGTAATAATTATACTAAAGAATATGCTATTGTTAGGATGAATTCTCAAATTAGCCAAGATGAAAAAGTTAAACTCGCTGATTGGGTTATTTATAACAACTCAACTGTGGAAGATTTGAGAAAAATGGTTGTTAGCGTAATTGAACAAATCCGCTAATTTCGTGATAATTTGGACTGTATCTTACTCTGCAAACTTTGTCATTTCTGTTGCCTTCGATTGTTTCAAAAACTCCGTCAGGATATACTTTTGTGACAAAGCCAGTATGAGATGCACCATCTTCTCTAAGGATTAGTATATCCCCAGGTTTGACACGTTCTGCTATTAGTTGACCTTTGTTCTTTTTATTTGCGGTTTGGATGTATTTGTCATTTGTGATACCCCATTGTTTCAATTCTTCAACTCTGTGGTGCGGTTTTCCAGGAGGGAGTTCTTTTTCTAATCCTTTAGGAACTTTTTTACCTTGTTGTTTATAAGTTTCATCAATTACGTGATAGATAAAATCTGCACACCATTCTTTGCTGTTTGAAATTTGTCGCCAAGAGCCGTCAGCCTCGTTCAAACCTCTATATTTGAACGCTGTTTTGATTAGACCTTCTTGTAGAGTTGGTTTTTTATTTGAATGTTTTGATGTTTTTGTTTCTTGTGATAAATTAGTTTTTGAATTTTCGTTTTTCTTTATCGGATTTGTTGTACTAGATTTTTGGGATTTATCAGTTGTTGTTGATTTTTTTTCTTCTACTGAACTTGTAGAAGCACTTGAAGATGCTGATGAAACGGAAGGTGATTTTCCATGCCAGTTACACCATTCTTGATTTGAAAATAAACTTTTGTATCCAAAACCATCCCCATACTGAGAATAACCAGAATAAGGAGTTAGGTGAAATTCATTTTTATTCCCGCCTTGCCAGTTACACCAGTTGTTGTCCCCAGAAAATATATTATAGTTTGAATAATTGTAATTATTCACTCCTGGTCGAGCATAACCGTTACCAAAAGTATAAAGGAATTCTTGAGAAAAGTTGTTACTCCAATTTCCTCCAACTCCAGAACCGTAAGTTGCCCCTCCTGACAAATAGTTAAAGCAGAGTGAATTTATGTCAGTGTTATACGTGATAGGACTATACATGTCAAACAATTTATTTTACCTCGTACTTTCGTGTTTTCCCCTATATTTATATAAAGTATTTTTGAAGTAAAAAATTGCCTAATTTTTGTAAAAATTTTTATTATATTAAGAAACCCGTTGTTACATTAACAACGGGTTTCAATGTTTTAAACTTCTTGGTTTTTAAATTGCATTTCGTAAAGATGCTTGTAATTCCCTTCAGGAATAGACATTAATTCCTCGTGCGTTCCGAGTTCAACTAATTGTCCTTCGTTTATTACGGCAATTCTATCAGCATTATTAATTGTTGATAATCTATGTGCAATGACAAACACTGTTTTATTTTGCATCAAATTATCTAATGCTTTTTGTACAATTGCTTCTGATTCATTATCTAGTGCAGATGTTGCTTCGTCTAGGATTACTATTGGAGCATTTTTAATCATTGCTCTAGCAATTGCAACACGTTGTCTTTGTCCGCCTGATAAAGAAGCACCTCTTTCTCCCACAGGAGTATCTATTCCCTTTTCTAAAGTGCTTAAAAATTCGTCAAGGTGAGCCATTTTAACAACTTTTTGAATTTCTTCTTCTGTCGCTTTTTCATTTCCCATCAAAATATTTTCTTTTATTGTTCCAGAGAAAAGGAAATTGTCTTGGAATACAAACGAAATATTATTTCTTAAGGAGTCAATTTCATAATCTCTGATATCAATACCATCAAATTTTATGCTTCCAGTATTTACATCATAAAAACGAGGGAGAAGGTTTACTGTTGTACTCTTTCCTCCACCAGAATTCCCGACAAGTGCAATTGTTTCACCTTTGTTAATGTGCAAACTGAAATTATTAAGTACTGGAACATTTTCTTCGTATTCAAAAGTTACATTTTCGTAATCAATTGAAGAGTTTAATCCTGTCATTTTTATTGCATTTTCTTTATTCTTGATGTGTGGAACCAAATCAAACAATTCAAATACACGTCCTAATGCCACAAATGTTGTTTGTAAATCTGTTAGCGTTCCACCTAAATTTTTAACTGGTTTATATAATAATAGTAATGAAGTTACAAAGGATGCAAAACTTCCTGCTGTCATTTGTCCCGTAATAATTAAGTGGTTTCCATAAAACATAACGAGGGCAATTCCGATTGAGCAAACAAAATACATAATCGGTGACATCCATCCAACTCTTTTTGTTAATGACATTGTAAGTTCAAATTGTTGTTTGATTTGGTTGTCAAACTTTTTATTTTGCAACTCTTGCAAATTGTATGCAGTCATTATTTTGTTTCCTGCAAAAGTTTCATTAAAGTTTGTTGTCATATCTCCGCCAACAACCATTGTTGCATTAGAAACTTTTTTGATTCTTTTTCTAATTAGAGTTACAGGAGTAATTGCAACAGCCATAATTGTTACTCCAATAATAGCCAACTTCCAAGAGTTGTATAATAATACCCCAACAAGTCCGACAATGCCAAAACTTGTCATGATGAAATTTTTAATACTGTTTATAATATTCTTTGATGCTGTATCTGGGTCTGTTAAAAAACGTGTCAGAACAAGTCCAGAAGAATTTATATCGTAAAATTTTGGATCTAATGATGTCAATTTTCTAAACAATTCAATCTTTAGTGCGTTGGAAATTTTATTCCCAGTCCAATCTGTCAAATAGTTGTTTGAATATTTTAATAGCCCTTGAATAATTGCAAATAATACAATTCCGAATGGGATAACTAAAGCCAAGGTGCTTTGTTCAAGAGTTAAACTTCCCATTGTCCATGTTTTACCATTAATTACGCAGTCCATATAAGGTTTTAGAGCAAAAGCTACAACCCCATCAAGTAACCCCAAAGGTACAGCCAAAATCATATTAAGAACAATTCTGCCCGTATGAGGTTTGATAAATGGCAATACTTTATTAACTAAATATCCATATCTAAAAGCATCTTTAGACGAAGTTTCTTTTAATTTGTAATCCATAACATATCCCTTAAAGTTCTCTAATTCTTATGTTTCAAGTATTACATAAACTGACGATATTTACAAATTTAGAAGAAAATAAAACATTTAACTTGACAATCAAGAGAAGTTATTATACAGTAATATTACCGTCAAGCACTTGGTAAGATGGTTTTGAAAACTGAATACAGGCATGTGATACTCTGCCGAGGAAACAATTGAGTATTGTTTCTGAGAGGTGGTAGGCACGCTTCAAGTCAAAAGACTTGATTTTGAAAATTGAATATGGGCATGTGGTGGAATGGTAGACACGCTAGTCTTAGGAACTAGTGCTAACGCGTGGGAGTTCGAGTCTCTTCATGCCCACCATTTATAAAAAAGGACCTTATAAAAGGTTCTTTTTTATTGCACTGATTGAATTTTGAGAGTTCGATTAACAATTACTTTATTTTTAACTCAATGGAGCAATTATTAAAATAGTTTATAATAATTTTCTAATTTAAGAAAGCATTTTTAGACACTTTGAATATTCATTTCTTGAAAAAATTATTAAAAAATGTAAAAACGGAGATTTTAGGTAGCAAAATTTAAAATTACTTTGTTTTATCTATCATGCATATGCACATTAAAACGATAGGAGAAATTAATATGGCAAGTGTTGGAAGCGTTAGTTATGCGAAAAATAACCCAGGAGTGCGTCAAATTGTAACAACAAGTAAAGGCGAACAAATAGAAATTCCTGTAATGATGGGTTCTACTACGGATGTTACACCACTGAAAGATGGAACATATGAAGTCAAATACAAACCAACTATTCCTAATGCACAATGGGAATCAAAAATCTTAACTGAAGATGAATTAGTAGCTCGCTATGGTAAAAATACAGGCAATAAACTACAAACAATAGCTTAAAAAATAAAACCCTCTATTTTACAGAGGGTTTTTATTCTTAACTTGAAGATTATTAGATGCACATTCAAATTATAAATAATATAATAAAATCAAAATCAACCAACTAACTTCTTCCTATATGTATATTATTTTTCGATTACAACATTTGAAAAATTTAAGAAAAGATTGTATAATAAGCTCATCACATAGTTTATAGTAAGAAGAATTAAGAGGATAAATTAAAATGAAGCTTCACATGCAGATTCTCATCGCATTAGGTCTTGGAATCAAAAGAAACTGGCACATCTTTTTTGGTATATAAGCCTAAATATTTACCACTAAATTTCGCAACATACAAGCCAAATCCCGTAGAAAACTCCTTATTTATCCCCTATGTATATATAGAGTATTTCTCTTTTTCAAAATTGCTAAACTGTAACAAAACTACACTTGAAATATTGTAGCCTATATTAAGAAGGTATATGTTCAGTATATAGAATTATTTCTCGATTTTCTTTATCAATAACTTTTTTGACAAGTTTCATTTTGCTATCGCAAGGCATTATAAATTCCTGCCCTAATCTTGACCGTGATGCAAATATTTTTGTACCTTCTGGGCATAAAATATGATGCTTAATATTCCATTTCTTAAAAAATTCTAGCATATCTTTTGTTCCGCCTGCATAAGTTTTAAAAGCATATTCAGAGGAATCGGTTGTCCAAGCATAGCCAGGAATGTCAAAAACATCTCCTTTTTTCAAGTTTTTTAATTTCATAAAACTAGGAGAGTCTTCACTAAGACATTCCCCTCTATACTGGAACATGTCATATTCAGTGCCTTTTATTTCCTTAAATGCTTTATCAACTAATGATTTTTGAACTTTTTCTTCTTCTGTAAGCCGTACACTTTCTGGCAATTGCTTGCATTTTAATTCTCCATTTTTAAATTCTTTTAACGCACGATGTTTGCGTGTTAATGTCATAATATTTATATTACCGAATTCTTTTGGATAACCAATATACGAATTATAACCACCTAAATTTAACCCCCGTCCAAATGGTCGGCAAAGTGTATTATATTCTTCAATCAAAGCAGGTATCACTTTGTCCAAAGAACCGCAAGTCTCTTTGTACATTTTAAGAGTTTCAAGCAGTTCTTCAGGAGGACATGTTTTAGTTAAGATTTCAGCGTCCTTTTTTTTAATGCCCAAATCTAAAAATGCTTTTATCGTGGAATTATCAATTTTTGATAAATGTGATATCTGAATAGTATCAACATTCATTGGCTTATATTTTAGACCTTTAATTATTGGTATTTGGGGTGGTTTAGAATGCAGTAGCGTACTTTTGACAAGTTCACCTTTGCCATTTTTCACTATAAAATTGAATGCAACTTTTGCTATTCCCATAGAAAACTCCTTATTTATCCCCTATGTATATATAAAGTATTTTTCTTTTTCAAAATTGCTAAATTGTAACAAAACTACACTTGAAACATTGTAGCCTATATGCTACAATATAAATGTGAAAGAAATTATTTATTACCAAACAATTGATAATAAAATACCATATTTCGAATGGTATTGTTCACTTGATAAAAGTTTAAGGCTTATTGTTGATAAACGATTATCAAAAGTTGAACGAGGTTTGTATGGTAATAATAGACGACTTTCTGAAGAACTTTACGAACTTAAATTTGATAATGGTTTGAGAATTTATTATACCGAAATAGAAAATACAATAGTTTTGCTATTTACAGGTGGCAACAAATCTAAACAAAGTAAAGATATTGAAACTGCTAAAAAATATTTGAATGATTATAATTCAAGAAAATAATATTTGAAAGTGAGATTAACTTATGAATAAAAAAGAACAAAAATTATTGCAAAAATTCCCAAGGTATCAGGACAATTTACAAGAACAATTAAAGAATGACTCTGAATATGCACAAATGTGGCTTGAAAGTCTCTTGGAAGATTATTCAACTACCAAAGATGTTAATGATTTAATTTACAACTTGAAACCCTTAATTGAGGCAAATTATACTATTTGTGATTTTGCAAAATTAATTGGAATTCATAGAATTACACTATACAAGATTTTTTCTCATAAAATGATACCAAGTATAGAAATTTTACATAGGATTTTTGCAGGTTTAGGATACGATTTAAAAATCTCGGCACAAAAAGCAATTTAACGATTTTCGACAATTTAAACCGTATGTGAAGTTTAACCATTATTAAAAAGAACCTCATTAGAGGTTCTTTTTTTTGATTATATATGTAATCAAAAACATCATACTTCTTTGTAAAGAGTGTGGGCATTTTCTTGTATTGGTTTATATTCGTGTTTCAAGTAAAAAGTTCTTGCACTAGATGCGGGATTAACTTCAATTCTTCGCCCTTTATTGATATTTTCAATTAGTCCGAGCATTGCTGAGCCAATCTGTTTGAGGGTTGGTTTAAATTTGTTCAAAAATTCTGGGTTTGTTTGTAAGTAATCTAATGACTTAATTTTCCCAAAAGTAGTTTGTGTTTCAGCAAGACTTAATATATCTTTTGGTTGTAACGTTTCAAAATTATCTTTTTGTTTAGTTATTGCATAAAATGATGGTCTATATTCTTCATAATAATCGTTCACAAAAAGAGCATCTTCATAAATTTCTCCTGCGTAAGAATCTTTTCCCCATAATTTTTTTATTGATTCTAAAGATTTTAAATCATTCTTGTTATTTGCAGATAATTCAACCGCATTAACTGTTGTTGGGATATATTCCCCTCCCGTAGCGAGTTTTTTGACTGTCACAGGGGAAATAAATTTTGCGGTAAATGTTATATTGTTTTCCATTTTACATGCCTCATTAATATTTAAAATCAAAAATAAAAATTTTTGCTATTTTCCCAAAAAAATAACTAGTTTGTCATATTTTAAAATGTTATAACTGTCCTATCAATATACCATTTTTCAGCATGGAATTGATATTTTTAAGAAAAGATTGTATAATAAGCTCATCACATAGTTTATAGTAAGAAGAATTAAGAGGATAAATTAAAATGAAGCTTCACATGCAGATTCTCATCGCATTAGGTCTTGGAATCAAACGAAATTGGCACATCTTTTTTGGAATTATTGCGGGTATTTTTGTTGGAATATTCTTGTACGCACACCCAAATGCATTAGTTGCAAATATTTTGACCTTTGTAGGCCAAATGTTTATCAGACTAATTCAAATGGTAGTAATTCCACTTGTGGTATCAGCAATTATTATTGGGATTACAAGTGTTGGCGATAACAAACAATTAGGAAAATTCGGATCTAAAATGGTTCTGTATTACGGTATTTTAACAACTGTTGCTGTAACCATTGGGACTACTTTGGCTCTAATTGTTAAACCTGGGTCTGGTGCAGCTCATTATATTGCTTCAAATATTGCTACTGGGGTTCAAGCATCTGTTGCTTCTGCAATGCAACAACAACAAGGTAATATTTTAAACTTGTTCTTAGGATTTATTCCTAATAATCCAGTTGAAGCATTTGCAACGGGTAATATGGTTCCAATTATTTTATTTGTAGTATTGTTTGCTCTTGCACTTGCAAAAGTTGGGGATGTAAATAGACCTATTGTTTCTTTCTTTGAATCTGTGTTTGCTGCGACAATGAAAATTACTGATTGGATTATGCTTTTTGCTGCTCCAGGTGTATTTGCACTTACAGCTAGTGCCGTTTCAAGTTTTGGTATTGATATTTTCGCTACAATTTCAAAATATTTACTTGTTTTGATGGTAGGATTTGGTATTCAAATGTTTGTAGTTTATCCTGTATTTTTGAAATGTTTTTCAAAGGTTTCAGCTCCAATGTTATTCTCTGCAATCGCAGAAGCTATAATGGTTGCTTTCGGAACAGCAAGTTCTTCTGCAACTTTGCCATTGACAATTGCGTGTTGCGAAAAACGAGGAATTTCTCATAAAATTTCTAGTTTTGTGTTGCCTTTAGGTGCAACTTTGAATTTTGACGGTACCGCTTTATTACAAACTGTTGCCGTAATTTTCTTGGCTCAAGCATATCAAGTTCACTTAACACCATTTTTGATTATTCAAATTGCACTGTTAGCAATTATTGCTTCTAGTACGTGTGCAGGTATTCCTGGAGGTGGATTGATTACAATTGCTCTTATCTTGAATGGAATGGGATTGAGCCCAGAACAATTGGTTGCAGGCTTTGCATTCTTATTCACAATTGAAAGGGTTACTGATATGTTCAGAACAACATTGAACGTGGCTTCTGATGCTGTTGTAGCTGCAACTATTGCGGATAATGAAAATGAAATCAATTATGATTTATTAAATAACCCAGCAGCGTATGAAGAAATTGCATAAGATAGATAAAATAATATAAAAATATTGGAGCGTTGTAATATTCATCGCTCCTTTATTTTTAGAATAAGGAATTAAGAATGAATAATAGAGAATTTGGAAATAAAGGTGAAGATTTAGCTTGTGAATATTTAATCAAAAATGGCTATAAAATATTGGAACGCAATAAGCATTTTTCAAAACTTTGCGAAATTGATATAATTGCAAAGTTGAAGGATAAAGTTGTTTTTGTAGAGGTTAAAACTAGAAAATCAAACGCATTTGGTTCTCCAATGGAGGCAATTACTAAAACAAAGTACCATAATATCAAAACAGGTGCATTAAGCTATGTTCAAGAACATAAAATAAAAGCTTTTCAAATTGATGTAATTGGTATTACACTAGAACCTATTTTAAAAATTGAACATCTTCGAAATGTCTAATTATGGTAAAATATAAGTGAGGATTTCGATGAAACAAATTTTGCTTAGTTTAATAAAAGTATATCAGTATTTTTCAAAATTTACTCCGAAAGTATGCCGATTTTATCCAACTTGTTCTGAATATACAAAACAAGCAATAGAAAAATACGGCATACTAAAAGGTTGTTGGTTAGGAATTAAGCGAATTTGCAGATGTCACCCAGGAAATCCTGGGGGTTATGACCCTGTACCATAAGTGCTAATCTAAAATCATATTTTTATAAGTAAAAATAAGCTATCTTTTAGTGCTAAAACCTTATGTTCTGTATCTTTTTTGAACATAAGAATTTCTCCTTTGTCAATTTTAAATTTTTGAGCGTCGAAGTGTAATTCAATTTCACCATCAATAACGTAAACGGTTGCATCACTTTCTGATGTATGGGTGTCAATAATTTCTCCTTTTTTGATAGCTACAACTGAAAGACTGCTATTGTCATGCTCCATTAGAACTTTTCGAGTAAAAAATTTTTCTTTAGTGTCAGTAATATCTTTAACTTTTTGTACATTGTAAAACATTAAAAATCTCCTTTCGTGATAGGATAATTAATCAACAGAAAGGAGAAAATAACATTCTCCAATGGGATAGTTAGATAATAAAACAGGCAGGTGGTGTAATAACCATCTGCCTGCAAATTTTTTGATTTATAAAAACTATTTTCCGTTAACAACAGTTTTGAATTTTTTACCAGCTGAGAAAGCAGGAACTGTTTTTGCAGGGATTTTCAATTCTTTACCAGTTTGAGGGTTTCTACCAGTTCTAGCAGCTCTCTTACGTGGTTCAAATGTTCCAAATCCTACTAAAGTTACTTTTTTACCTTTAGCAACTGTTTTTTGGATAGTATCAACTAATGAAGATAAAACTTCTGCAGCTTCTTTTTGAGTAACATTAGCTTTTTTAGAAATTTCTTGTACTAATTCTTCTTTGTTCATAATAAAACTCCTTCTTATTTGTGTACAAAATTTATTATATAGAAAATTCTCTACAATGCAAGTATTTTAACGAATTTTAACACTTTTTAATTCAAAAAACCTCTCAATAGAGGAGATTAGTTGCAAATTGTATCAATATATTTATATTTACAACTTATTTCTCTCTTTTTTGTTAAAATATTGTTATAAATATATTTAGTGGAATAGTGGGATTTAGATTAGAGATTATGAAAGAACGAATACTTTTATTTGTTATTGTTTTGGGGCTTACAGCGTTTATTTATATATTTCAGAGTTATACAGAATGGGGATTAGCTCTTTTAGTTATTCTGATGTCTGTTTATGCGATTTTTACAACTATTGCGTATAAAATTAAACAAAGAATTGACCTTAAAAAACCTCAAGTAAAAGATGAATCATACAAGCCATTTGTGAGTATTATGATTCCTGCTCATAATGAAGAAACGGTTATTGCTCACACGATTGAAACGGTTTTAAAACTTGATTATCCAAACTTTGAAATAATTGCAATAGATGACAGAAGTTCAGATAACACAGCTTCTGTGATTAAAGATATTGAAAGACAATATCCAGAGAAGGTTAAAGCCTTCATAAGAGCTAAGGATGCTTTCCCAGGGAAATCGGCTGTACTTAATGATGCTCTAGAAATTGCAAAGGGCGAAGCTATTTTGGTGTTCGATGCTGATGCAACTATGGATTCTGATTTTTTAACAAATCTTGTCTATGAACTTGAGCCAAAAGATGTTGGGGCTGTTCAAGCAAGAAAAATTATTAGAAATAAAGATATGAACATTTTAACCCGTTGTCAAAATAATGAAATGACAATGGATACGTATTTCCAAGTAAGTCGTGATGCGGTGAAAGGTGCAGTTGAACTTCGTGGAAATGGAGAATTAATTAAAAGAGCGGCAATAGAAGATATTGGTGGCTGGAATAATTATACAATTACTGATGACCTCGATATGTCAACAAGATTGCACATTAAGGGTTGGGACGTAAGATTTTGCCCAAATACTGCTGTTTATGAAGAAGGAATTATGTATTTGTTCCCTCTATATAGACAGAGAAGAAGATGGCTTGAAGGTACTATTCGCAGATATTTAGAATATTTTGGAGATATTTTAACCTCTAAAAAAATGTCTTTACGTGCTAGATTAGATACCATAGCATATATTTCTGAATTCATCATGCCTGCATGGTTTATCATAGAAATTGGCATTTTATTGGTTAAAGTCTTTGTTAAAGATGCTCCTCCTCATATTTTGCTTTCCTCTGTGATTATGGGTGCAATAATCGGTTTAGGATTTGTGATGGCATGTAGATATAGCTTGCGAAGATATGATAACCTTCCAAGAAAAGCTGCCTTAGTTCAATCAATTGAAACCTCTATATATTTATTATTAATATGGTTCCCATTGGTATTATTCATCGGTTTCAAAATTTTATTTATGAAAAAGGATATGAACTGGGGTAAAACCGCTCACGGATTGATTCAGCATGAACACGCAATTCAAAAGGCAAAAGAAAAAATTAGACAAGCTAAAGAAGAATTAAAAAAATTACTGAAAAAATAGGAGAATATAAAATGGAAACATTAACAATTGAAAATGTAAAAGATAAAATCAGAGCAGTGCCTGATTTTCCTAAAAAAGGAATTATTTTCAGAGATATTACAACAGGTTTAAAAGATGCTCAAACATTGCAAGTAATGATTGATTATCTTTGTGAACAATACAAAGATTGTGAAATAGATTATATTGCAGGGATTGAAAGTAGAGGTTTTATTTTCGGAATGCCAATGGCTTATAAGATGAACTGTGGTTTTATTCCTGTAAGAAAACCAAATAAACTTCCTGCTGAAACAATCAAAGAAAGCTATGATTTAGAATACGGTTCTGATTCAATTGAAATTCACGCTGATGCTATTGAAAAAGGTGCTAAAGTTCTAGTTGTGGATGACTTGCTAGCAACAGGTGGTACAGCTAAAGCAGCTTGTAACTTAGTTAGAAAAGCTGGAGGAGAATTAGTAGGGGCTGCATTTTTGATTGAGTTAAAAGGATTAAATGGAGTAGAAAAACTTGCTGATTGCGGAAAAGTAGTTTCTATGTTACAATATTAGTAAAGGATTCAGGAGATAAAAAATGAAAAAATTTGCGATTATTATGGCATTATTGCTATTCCAAACACAATTAACTGTTGGGGCTGCAACTACTTATGCTAATTATAATAAAAAGCCAGCTCAAAAAACTCAGGTGAAAAAAGTTAACACTCAAAAAGTTCAACCTGCAAAAGAAAATGATTATTTGCTAAAATACAATATTAATGATCTTGAAGCCGCACCTTGGTTAAATGGTGGTAAAAGAAAAATCTAAAAGTGTAATATGTAAAAAAAATAACTGGAGCAAACACTCCAGTTATTTTTTTTGTATTCAAATTTTATTTTAAATAGAAACTTGCATTTACATTTGAATAAATTTTGATTGTTCCAGCTTCGATATTTGTTGGGGTTGATTCAGTAGAACCAGCATCCATTGATTCCGCTTTTGCCATCATTAAAGAGTTTCTATAAACAGGAAATCTATTTGAATTATTTATAGAACAACTTGTATCAATATTTTTGATACCTATAACTGATGAGCCAGCAGCAGAGGCTACGATGTCTGCTCTTTTCTTAACTTGTTTTGTAGCATTAGATAATAGCTCTGCACATTGAGTATCTTTTTCTGATAAGCTAAAATTTAAGCTATCTACATTTGTAGCTCCTAAAGATAGAGATTTATCAATAATCATTGCAATTTTATCGATTGATTTTGTATGAACAATAATATTATTAGAAACTTCATATTTATCTAAAACTCTTTTATTGTTGCTATAAATATAGCTTGGAGAAGCTGAGAAGTTTGAAGTCTTGATATAATCTCCATTTTCTACTGTTATTTGTTCTTTTAAATAAGCATAAACTTTATCTGTAATTTCTTTGTTTTTTCTAACTGCTTCTTGCATTGTTTTTTTATCATTTGTTTTTACTGCAATAGAAACTTCAACTGTATCAGGTGCAACTTCTTTTTCTGCTGTATAAGAAACTGATACGTAACCTCTATCTTTATTAGATGCAATTTCATTCACTGCTCCTGCAGGTAATGTGCAAATAGAAGTTGACAACATAACAGCACTAAGTAATGTTGCGGAAATAAGTTTTTTCATAAGACCTCCTAATATTCAAAATTTATTTTACATTAGAAATTGTTTCATCTTCTTTTTCTCTATTTATGTCTTTGTTAAGCGAAATTGGAGTTGAAACATGAGTTAAATCTTTTTCAGATTCAATCTTGCTTTTTTCAAATTTATCTGCTTTTTGAATAACTGTATTTATCTTTTTTATTTGTGAATTTATTTTAGCTTTACGCATAATGGTATCAAACTCTGCATCACTTAAAGAAGGTCCATCTTTGAAAGATATTGCCAAACCTTTTTTAGAAAGAATGCAATATGTGATTGCAATTATTCCCCATAGCAAAACGCCTTGTAGAATATTTAAAACAGGGAACATGAATAAAGATGCTAAATACTTGTTCCATAAAGACATTGCAACCATTCCAGGGAAAACTACAAAGCCAGCAAACAAACAAGCACCGATAAACAACGCTGTTATAATTCCTCTAAACCCATCTATTTGAACAACTTTCATATTTTGATAAATCCTTTTTTTTATTCTTTAATCATTTCAAGAAAATCTTTTTCTGTCAATATTATAACACCTAAATCTTGTGCTTTGTCTAATTTTGACCCTGCGTTTTCTCCCGCCAAGACGTAAGATGTTTTTTTAGATACGGAAGAAGAGGTTTTCCCGCCATGAGATTTAATAATTGCACTTGCTTCATCTCTTGTCATATTTTGTAACGTTCCAGTCAAAACAAAGGTTTTCCCTGCTAAAATATCTGATTTTGGTTGAACCTTGGAAACAGGATTAACTCCAACTTCTTTTAATTCGTTTAATAATTTTAAATTGTTTTCATCTCTAAAATAATCAAAGATAGATTGGGCAATTATTTCTCCAATTCCCGCAATATTAGATAATGATTCAAGAGAAGCATTTTCCAAATCGTCTATGGTTGCATATTCTCCAGCTAAAATATCTGCGGTTTCTTTCCCAACGTGACGAATGCCTAAAGCCGTTAAAACTCTATTTAATGGTTGAGTTTTACTTCCTTGAATTGAATTATAAATATTTGATGCGGATTTTTCTTTGATTGATTCTAATTGCATAAAATCATCCATTGTTAATCGGTACAAATCAACAGGGTTTGAAATGAATTTTTTATCATATAATTGTTGAATTAAAGAAGGACCAACGTTATCAATGTCCATTGCCTCTTTAGAAACCCAGTATTCAATTTTTGCACACATTAAACTACTACAATCTGGATTTTTACAGTATAATCCGACTTCTCCATCTTTTTCTGTTAAAGGGCCCCCACAAGATGGACAAACTGTTGGCGGATTGTAGATTGGTAAAGAATTATGCACTTCTGTATCCATAACTTTTACAACTTTTGGAATAATTTCTGCCGCCTTTTTGATTAAAACAGTATCTCCAATTCTAATATCAAGTCTTGCAATCTCATCGAAATTATGCAAACTTGCTCTTGCAACAGTGCTTCCAGCGAGTTGAACTGGTTCTAATATCGCAACAGGAGTTACAACTCCAGTTTTACCTGTGTTTAGTTCAATATCCAGAAGTTTTGTCGCAACTTCTTCTGGTGGAAATTTGAATGCTGTTGCCCATTTTGGAGCTCTTGCCGTAAACCCCAAATCCTTTTGAATTGCTAAATCATTTACTTTGATTACAACCCCATCTGTTGCGTAATCTAAATCAAAACGCTTTGTTTCCCATTCTTTGCAATAATCTATTGCCCCTTGAATATCATCAACTAAGCGAATATTAGGGTTAACTTTGAATCCCAATTTTTTTAAATACATCATGCCGTCATAATGGGTTTTAATATTTTTATCTTCGGCATCTTCAAAAATCCCCGTATAAGTAAACATTGACAAATCACGTTTTGCCGTAATTTTACTATCTAATTGTCTGAGAGAACCGCTTGCAGCATTACGAGGGTTTGCAAAAACTTTTTCTCCTTTTGCCAAAGATTCTTCATTCAACTTTTCAAAAGAAGTTTTTGGCATGTAAATTTCTCCACGAACTTCTAGAGTTTTTGGTTCAAATAGTTTTAATGGAATCGCCTTGATTGTTTTCAAGTTAGGGGTAATATTTTCCCCCGTAACACCATCTCCACGTGTTACTCCGAGTGTGAATAAGCCTTTATCATAAGTTAGAGCAATTGCAAGCCCATCAATTTTGAGTTCGCAAACGAGAGAAAGTTTTTTGTCATATTCTTTGCAAACTCTGTTATACCATTTTTTTAATTCTTCTTCATTGTAGGTATTATCAAGGCTGTACAAACGATATTTATGCTTATGAGAGAAGAATTTTTCACTAACTGAACCAACTCTTTGGGTAGGACTGTCTGGAGTTTTTAAAAGTGGATATTTTTCTTCCAATTCTTTTAATTCTGCGAACATTTTGTCGTATTCAAAGTCGGTTAAGTATGGATTTTCTTCAACATAGTATTTGTAATTACTTTTGTTAATTTCGTCTTTTAGAAAATTGATTCTTTCTTCTATCTGCATAAATTTCTCTCTTTATTAAAAATCCTACATTGCCATTAAAAGTTCACGTATAACTTTTGTTGCGACTGCTGTGGATGCTCCTGATGCATCATAATCTGGAGCAAGTTCTACAACGTCTGCACCAACGATATTAAAATCTTTCAAATATTTGAACCAGCCCACAAGCTCATTGAAGCTCATTCCTCCAACCTCTGGTGTTCCTGTCCCTGGCATAATTGATGTATCAAGGCAATCAAGGTCAACAGTTACAAATACATTTTTTGTTTTTAAGGAATCTAAATCCTCATAATATTTACACAATGTATTATGCTTTGCCATAAAATCCCATTCTTCTTTCATCCCAGAGCGAATACCGATTTGTTTAATGTTTTCTGGTTTAACGAATTTTGAAATATGTCGAATTACTGCACTGTGTGACATTTCTTCGCCCATATATTCTTCTCTCAAGTCTGTATGAGCATCAAAGTGGACAACAGCTAAATCATCATAAAATTTTGATACGGCTTTAACTTCTGGTAATGTTACCAAATGTTCTCCCCCAATACCGAAAACCCTTTTGCCATCACGGTAAATGTCCTCAACATTTTGTTCTATTTGTTCAAGTGTTTTATAAGTATTGCCAAGAGGAAATTCTAAATCTCCCGCATCATGAAAATTTACATCTTCCAATTCTCTATCAAAAATAGGTGAATATTCTTCTAAACCCCAACTTGCTAGACGAATTTGTTCTGGTGCAAACCTTGACCCTGGTCGATAAGAAACCGTTCCATCGAATGGGAGTCCTAACATAACAATATTTGATGAGTCATAATTAGGATTTTGAGCCATCCATGATCTATCTAAAAAAGGTCCTCTTAGCATAAAAATTCTCCTTATATATCCCTAACTAATCTCTATTTTACTATAAAAATATTATTTAGTTTATGCTATACTAGCAGGTGAAAATTTTTAGGGAGAGAAAATTATGTTGGATAGTATATTAGCTGGATTAATTAGTTGGATAGAAAGTGTTATTACGCATTTTGGGCCTGCTGGAATATCAATTTTAATGGCAATAGAGTCATGTAATATTCCTTTGCCATCAGAGGCTGTTTTGCCTTTTGCGGGATATTTGGTAAGCAAAGGTGAAATGGGTTTTCACGCTGCAGCATTTGCGGGTGCTATTGGTTGTGTTTTGGGTTCATTGCCTTCTTATTATTTGGGCTATTTCGGAGGTCGTAAATTTTTTGAAAAGTATGGAAAATACTTATTAGTTTCAAAAAAGGATTTGGATGAAGCTGATAAATGGGTTGATAAATACGGTGATTGGGCATTTTTCTTATGCAGAATGTTACCAGTTATAAGAACATTTATTTCTTTGCCTGCAGGTATTTTGAAAGCAAGAAAAAGAGCATTCTTTTCTTTAACGTTCCTAGGTTCTTTAATTTGGAGTTATGTGTTAGTTTATGTTGGTGTAAAGCTTGGCGAACATATCGACAAATTAAAATCAATATGGCATAAATTTGATGCAGTGATAATTATTGCAGTTGTAATTTTGGGTGGAATTTATGTTTACAAACACGTAAAACATTTGAAAGAAAGTTAATAATAAAGGAGATAGAATTATGGTAAAACTCAACAATAGCTTGAAAACAGGGGGGGGGTAACCTCTTAAAGACTTTAATAACCGATGTTCTAGCGGATGGTAACCGCTTGTTCCATTGTGGAAAAATAAAGTTAAGGGGATTCCGAAACAAGTTCGGAATGACAATTAATCATAAAAAATTACGTCATCCAGAGCAAAGCGAAGGATCTCTGGCTGTTGGCGTAGGGATAAACCCCTCACCTCAATCCTCTCCCCAAGGAGAGGAGGAAGTAGGAGCCTTCTGTCATCCTAAACTAGTTTCGGAA
This sequence comes from Candidatus Gastranaerophilales bacterium HUM_1, assembly GCA_002103105.1. Classification (GTDB taxonomy): domain Bacteria; phylum Cyanobacteriota; class Vampirovibrionia; order Gastranaerophilales; family Gastranaerophilaceae; genus Zag111. The sequence continues at coordinate 50,391 of DAAY01000008.1, read as the reverse complement.
TCTCAAACTGAACGCATATGCAATTTCCCCTCTCCAAGGGAAGAGGGGGTAGGGGAGAGGGGTTTATCTTTTGCTAACCTCGAGTTTTTGAAACCTGTTAAGAGTAACATAATTAAACAATGTGCATTCACTTTAGCCGAAGTCCTAATAACTCTCGGTATAATTGGTGTTGTTGCGGCTATGACTTTACCTACCCTTATATCTAAGGCAGATAGAGACGCAAAAATTGCTAATGTTAAAAAAGCTCATTCTGTTTTAAACCAAGCAATAAAACTTTCTACAATCGATAATGAAGATTATGAAACTTGGGATTCTTCATTATCGATTAAAGATTATGTTAAACTTTATTTTGCACCATATATGAATATTGCGGTATTTTGCGAAACATACAGCACATGTAATTATAAAAGTTCCGTCCCATGGAAAAAGAATGATGGAACTGGTGGTTATACTTGGATTAATTTTAATGGTCGTTATCCATTTATTACAAATGATGGTATTTTGTATTCAATAATAAATAATGGAGGATCAGATGGTTCAGATGGGGCTTATGATACACGTTATTTTGGTAAAAATGGAATAATTGTAGATGTAAACGCATCATCTCCTCCAAATCGTTTTGGAAACGATGTTTTTATGTTTATTAGGCTTCAAAGTGGTGCCGTTGTTCCATTTGGATATGGTTTGTCAGATGAAGAAATTAATGCAGATTGCAAAACTAGAGGAAAGGGGTTGTATTGTGCTGAAAAATTAAGGCGTAATGGTTGGCGATATTCAAGTGATTATCCGTGGTATAGGTAATTTACAACTTTTCTTCATGACAATCAGTGCCACCTGTTTTTATCAGGTGGTATTTATCTGCGATTTTTTCTATACTATCTGGGGAAGAAAATTTTATATATTTTCTCCATCTTGGGTATGGATAAAAAACTTCTATCCCGTCTAAGCCCATTTCTACTAAATCTTTTACAAATTTATCCATTGATAATGCCCAGCAACAGCATGGATGTGCTAAAACGGCAATACCGCCCGCTTCATGGATAGCTTCAATAAGTTCTTTTAAGTTCCTTTGAGAAAAAATTCTCACAATGTCTGCTTCTGTTCCTCGCTTGTCTTTTGAATAGAATTTTTTCATCTTTTCGTTATTCAAATCTATTCCATAAGCTAATAAGTGCAAGAATATATATTTGTGCCAAACATCAAATTCAACCCCAGAAATAGCATCGGTATTTGGGTTTTCAATATGCCCTTGAATTGTGTTGTGGTCTGTGATTGCAAAATATTTTAAGCCCTTGGCTTTTGCTTGTTCTACAAGGTCTTTGAATGTTGCTTTCCCGTCGGAATATCTTGAATGGATATGTAAATTCACTAATCCTTTTTCAAAATCTTCTCTCGTAATTCCCTTTATTAATTCTTTGTAATTTTTCATTGTTTTTCTAAATATATTTGTAATAAAATTATGATACAACAAAGGAGGCTTTATGTCCAAATATAAATTAAAAAATAGTATTTTCTTTATTCTTTGGGAAGGAATAAAAATTTATTTTTCTAATATCGATAAATTTTTACTTTATATGTTATTCCCAGTGTTTGGGCAGGTTATTGGTATTGCATTATCCTTTGGTTTGTCTTTAGGTTTTGCAGATAAGGTTGTTCAAAAAGCCGATAGTCCTGCTGTTGCATTATTAATGATTTTACTTTTGGCAATTCCTGGACTTTTAATTTTCGCAAAAGCCTTTTGGGATTATATGGTTGCGTATGTTGCATTGAACTCAATGACAGAGGGTGCTGTAACTACGGGAAAAGTTTATGACTTGGATTCTCATAATGAAGTTGCAACTCAAAGGGGCTGGAAATACATTGGATTTTTAATTATTTTGAGTGTTTTGATGTCTTTGGGGTCAAGTATATTTTTTATAATTCCTGGATTTGTACTTTGGATTTATTTTATTTTAGTTTTTCAGGTTTTTACATTTGAACCAGATTTATCTATTACGGATATTTTTAAACGTAGTTTTTTACTTGTTAAAGGTAATTGGGCTAGAACATTTATTTTGATGGCTGTTCTTGGCTTTTTCTCTATGTATATTTTGACTGAGGGAATTACGGTTGTTTTTGATTATTTAAATTTGACAGCAAGTGCAAGTTCTATTTTTAATTTTATTTCTAATTTAATTCCGTTGGATTTAGTTAATAAAATTTTAGTTCATGCAAATCAACCAATTATTACAAATGAAATGATTTCTAAAACAATATTTGTTTCTGTTTTGGGAATGATAATTAGTGGTTTAACATTGCCAATAAGGAGTATTTGTTGGTCTTTGTGGTATAAAAATTTGTCTGATGTAAAAGGTGCAGAGGCTGAAATTGTTGTTTCAAAGCCTGTAAGACGTGTTTCTAGAAAATCAAGGTATGAAAAAGAGGATTAATTTAGATGTTTATTTGCAAAAATTGTAAATCTGTTGATAAATTTGAATTGATGTTTTCGCCTGATTATCATGGGGACAAACAGTTTTCTCAACGGTATAACGATAAAAATGAAATCGAAATTACTGTTGACGGGTATGTTTTTGTTCCAGATTTGCAGTTCATGAATGAACATGCTGTTTGTCGTTATTGTGGACAAATTTATATGTGGGATTATGACGTTTAGATTGTTTTATAAGGAGAATTAAGTATGAGATTAGAAAATCGTAAGAATAATGAAACAAGGGAAGTTAAATTTACGAGAAATTATACAAAGCATGCTCTTGGCTCTGTTTTGGTAGAATTTGGGGATACAAAAGTTATAACGACTGCATCAGTCGAAATCGGTAAGCCAAAATGGATGGACAAAGAAGATAAAAGGGGTTGGTTAACTGCGGAATATTCACTTTTGCCATCGTCAACTTCAACAAGATGCCAAAGGGAAAGAACCAAAATTTCTGGACGAACTCAAGAAATTCAGCGTTTGATAGGTAGAAGTTTAAGAGCATGTGTAGATTTAGAAAAAATGTCAGATTTAACTATAACAATTGATGCGGATGTTATTCAAGCAGATGGAGGAACAAGAACAGCTAGTATTTGCGGTGGTTTTGTTGCTCTTTCTGATGCAGTTGAAAAATTGTTAGCAGATGGAACATTGAAAGAAAATCCTATCATCGAGCCGATTGGTGCAATTTCTGCGGGAATTGTTGATGGGGATGTTCGTTTGGATTTGAATTATGCTGAAGATTCTCATGCTCAAGTTGATTCAAATGTTGTATTAACAAAGAGTGGTAAAATTATTGAGTTTCAAACAACTGCTGAGGGTGAGCCTTATGAATATGAAAAAATGTTAGAAATTTTTCAAGTTGCACGAGATGGGATTCAAAAAATTATTGAAATGTATTAATTTTGGGGGTAATGTTCAGTATATGAAGTCGTTTGTTTTGATTATTGTTTGTGTATTGTTAGGAGTCCCTTGTTTTGCGAAGAAGGCTCCTGAACCCGTAGTATCAACTCAAGGAATTGAAATTTCTCAAGATGTTGCAAACTCTCAAATGACCAAATCTGAAAAAAATGAACAAAAAGCTCTTCAAAGTCGTTCTAAAAAATATATAAAGAATAATAAGAATTTGAAAAAGCAAAATCTCAAGAAACAAAAGCAAGAAAGAGAACTTGAATATTTAAAAAGTAGGTTAGAGGTAAAAAGGAATAAACTGGAAACAAGGTTTCCTGATTATGTGAAAGGAGAAAGTAAATGAAAAAATTATTAGTTGCTCTTATGGCAGTATCAGTTTTATCATTAGGGGCTGCGGCTAACGCTGGAACTTTATCTGATGCATTGAATAATGCTGCAAATAAAGTTGGTCAACGAGAACAATCCTTAACAAACGCTCAAAAAGAAGCTCAAAAAAGACAACAAGAACGTCAAAAAGCTTACGAACAACAAAAGAAAGCTCACCAACAAGCTATTGAAAAGAAAAAACAAGAATTAAAAAAACAACAAGAAGCTCACCAAAAAGCCGTAGAAAAGAAAAAGCAAGAATGGCAAAAGCAACAAGAACAAGCTAAAAAAGATGCTCAAGCAAGACAGGAAGCTAACCAAAAGGCTTTAGAAAAGAAAAAACAAGAGTGGCAAAAACAACATGAACAAGCTAAGAAAGATTTTCAATCAAGACAAAAAGCTAACCAAAAAGAAATGCAAAAGAAAAGAGATGCTTGGAATACTTTAATTGGAAAATAGTTTTTTCAAAATAATTTAATATAAAAAGGAGGATTTTTATCAATGTAAATTTCCTCCTTTTTTGTTGCCCGTGATATTATTATGTGATACCATTAAATGTATCAGACTTAGGATTAGGGTGTACATGTTTATTAAAGACGAAATTCAAACAAAGAAAGGTGCAAAGGTTATTATCGATACCCTTAGAGCGTTGGGTGTTGATACTATTTTTGGCTATCCTGGTGGAATTGTTTTGGATTTGTATGATGAATTGTATCGTCAATCAGAGATAAAACATGTTTTGGTTCGACATGAACAATCTGCAGTACATGCCGCAGAAGGTTATGCAAGAGTGACTGGCAAATGTGGAGTTGCACTAGTAACTTCAGGTCCAGGAGCTACGAATACTGTATCAGGTATTGTGAATGCTTATCTGGATGGTTTTCCCGTTGTTGTTTTAACTGGTCAAGTTTTCAAAAATTTAATAGGGAAAGATGCGTTTCAAGAGGCTAATATTTGTGATATTACGAAATCTTGTACAAAAAAAGTTTTCCAAGTTACTGATGCTAGAGAGTTGCAATCAACTTTAAAGGAAGCTTTTGCGATTGCAATGTCTGGTAAAAAAGGCCCTGTTGTAGTTGACTTATCAAAGAATGTTTTTGGAGAATTTGTTGAGTATAAAGCAGATAATGTAAGTTTTAATTCTGAGAGCTTAGAATGTTCAAAACAAGATGTTGAACGAATTTTTAATAGAATTAATAATTCAAAAAGACCAGTAATTGTTACAGGTGGCGGAGTTGCCCATTCTGGGGCAGAGGAAGAGTTGTTTGCTCTTTCAAATTCATTAAATATTCCTGTTGTTGCGACAATGATGGGTGTTGGAACATTCCCTCAGAATAGTCAAAATTATTTTGGCATGATTGGAATTTTTGGTGAGAAAGCTGCAAATCAGATTTTAAAAGATTCAGATTTGATAATTTCTTTAGGGGCAAGATTTAATGATAGAATTACTTGCATGTTTAAAGATTGCAATCTCGCTGAAAAGTTTATTCAGGTTGATATAAATCCTTTGGAAATAGGAAGGGTTATTGATGGGGTTGATTCAATTTGTGCGGATGTGAGTGATTTTTTATCTACGTTGAATAAGATGCCAAAATCAGTAGATTTTAGCCCATGGCTTGAGAAAGCCCAAGGATTACGAAGTTTGAATACTCCAAATAAGAAAATATCTAATATGTTGCATTCATTTGAAGTTATTCAACATATAGAAAAGTTTACAAAAGATAAAGATATAATTTTTACATCAGAAGTTGGGCAACATATGTTGTGGGCTGTTCAAAATTTATCATTGAATAAAGATAGAAAAATTTTATTATCAGGTGGTTCTGGTACAATGGGTTTTGGCTTCCCTGCGGGAATTGGTGCTGCTATTGCAAAACCAGATAAAACTATTGTATGTATTTCTGGAGATGGTTCATTCCAGATGAATTTAGAAGAACTTGCCGTTTGTAAAGATTATAATTTGAATGTAAAAATTATGATTTTAAATAATGGATATTTAGGTATGGTTCGCCAATTGCAGGAAAAATCTTTTGGTGGAAGATACTGTGAAACAAAAATTTCTAACCCTGACTTTTTGAAACTAGCTGAAAGTTATGGAATTGGCTCAAGGAGAGTTGCTTCAATAGATGAAATTGAAGAAGCTTTAACTTGTGCTTTTTCAACCGAAGGTCCATTTGTTGTGGATTTTGTGGTTGAACCTATGGAGCTATTATAGATAGCATTTGATTATAAGAGATGAATTACCCTGTGAAAGAGGCTTGAACAATAATGAATAAATCAGTGATTAAAGAAGTTAAATCAATTTACTCCAACAAAATTAGAACGAAAAATCCTGTAACACTAACAGCAGAAATCAAATCTATTAAACCCGAAACGAAAAATTCTAAAACATTTTTCAATGGGGTCATAGAAAAATTGAAAATATCTAAAATTTAATTAATGATTGCATGAGGAGCAATTTCCGTTGCAACCTCCGTTTGTGTGGTTGCATGGATTTTTGAATAAATCTTGGAAATCGAAAACTGAATCGTTGAGAATTGATTCTATAACGGGAGGATATAATCTCGCTCCCACTTTTTCAAGGTCGTCTTTAAATTCTTCTAAGTGTGTTTCAAGTCCTATCAAAACAGGATATTGGGCTAAAATTTTCCCAAAGAAATGTTCTTTTTCAACTTTGTGGATTGTTACTCCGCTAACTTTTACTCCCGAAAGATATGATTTTGTAATTGCATCTTCTTCCTTAAAAGCAGGAAGTAATGAAGGATGAATATTTATCACTTCATTATTTGTAAAATTATTCTCAAAATTTGATTCATAACCAGTCAGAACAATGAGGTCATAATTAGTAAGGTCGGCATCCTTTTCAAGAATTTCTGCCTTATCTTTTAAAACCTCTTTAATGGCTGATATAATTTTTTTATTTTCAGAATTTATTATTGCAACTCTTTTGTTTTTCATATATAAATTTTAGTACAAAAATAGCAAAAAATAATTTCACAAGAGTTAAATATAATATGCAAATACAAAATAATACAAATATCCCCTCACAAATAAATTTTGGTGCAAAAGTTTCAACAGTGAAAGTTTTAGAAGCTGCAACATTAAAGTTGACAGAAAGTGAATCTGTTGCGGATTTAAAACCAATAATTGATACCTTTTGGGATAAGCCATTTAAAGCCGCTGGGAATAGAGGTTATCGATATTATTTGAAAGTAATAGCTGATAAAATTACTGCAAAATATCCAGAAATTAAAAATGCAGTAGATGAAATCAATGCTTATGCTCTATCTCACCCACGAGCAACAAAGGGGGAATTTAGATATATTCAAAAAACGATAGTTGACAGATTAGGTTCTGTTGTTGATATTGAGGTTTAAAAAAAAGGATGTTTTAGTAAAACTAGAACATCCTTGTATATTTTTATAAACTAGTTGTTATTAGTGACAAAGTGCTAATAATACCCCTGCTGCTACGGCTGAACCGATTACCCCAGCAACATTTGGTCCCATTGCGTGCATTAGCAAATAGTTTTGAGGATTGTATTCAAGACCTACTTTGTTTGAAACTCTAGCAGCCATAGGAACGGCTGAAACTCCCGCAGAACCAATTAGTGGGTTGATTAATTTTGGTTCTCTTCCAGACATTTTTGCTGCCATTATTTCAAATAAGTTCATAAGTTTTGCCATAATTACTCCGCCTGCTGTTGCAAATGAGAATGCAACAACACCTAGAATCAAGATGAACAATGTTTGAACTGTCAAGAATTGTTCAGCTGAAAGTTTTGACCCAACTGACAAGCCTAAGAAAATAGTTACGATGTTAATTAGAGCATTTTGCATTGTATCTGACAATCTGTCAACAACACCGCATTCTTTACATAAGTTGCCGAAAGTTAGCATACCAACAAGAGGGCAAGCATCAGGTAAGAAAATTATACACAAGCCAAGTACAACAAGAGGGAAAACAATTTTTTCTCTTTTGCTTACTGGTCTTAGTTGTTCCATTTGAATTTGACGTTCTTTTTTAGATGTCAATAATTTCATAATAGGAGGTTGAATTACTGGAACCAATGCCATATAAGAATATGCAGCAACTGCGATTGCTCCTAATAATTCTGGCGCAAGTTTTGAAGTTACGAAAATTGATGTTGGACCATCTGCACCCCCAATAATACCGATTGCTCCAGATTGAGGAAGTGTAAATCCAAAACAACATAGAGCCAGTAATAATGCTCCGAAAATTCCGAATTGAGCTGCCCCTCCTAAAAGAGCTGTTTTAGGGTTTGCAATTAGTGGACCAAAGTCTGTCATTGCACCGACACCCATAAAGATAATTAATGGGAATAATCCTTTATGGATACCAAATTCGTAAACAATGCCTAAAAATCCATTTGGTTCTGCAATTCCTGCAAGAGGAATATTTGATAATAACCCACCGAAAGCAATAGGAACTAAAAGTAATGGTTCAAATTGTTTTTTGATTCCAAGCCATAGTAAGAATAGACAAATCAAAATCATTATGGGATGTCCAAATTGGTGTAAAAATTGTTCAAATGCACTTGTAATTGTCGGGTCGGCTTTTTCAATCATATTGAAAATACCTGTGGAGTGCCATAATTGTAATAATCCTTCTGATAATATCATTTTTAGCCTCCTATCCGATAGTTACCAACACTTGACCAGTTTGAACTTTATTGCCTACTTCAATTTCAACTGATTGGATTGTTCCAGAAGCAGGAGATTTGATTTCAGTTTCCATTTTCATTGCTTCTACGACTGCAATAACGTCACCTTCTTCAATTGTATCTCCTTCAGAAACTAAAACTTTTAAAACGTTTCCTGGAAGAGCTGCTTTAACTGGAGTTCCTTCGCCAGATGAAGTTCCTTTTGCTTCAATACCTTCTTTTACGCTAAAATCGTAATCTTTTCCGTTAACTTTTGCTTTATTTCCATCAAGAGCAATAGCATATTTTTTACCATTAATAGTAACAGTGTATTCATTTGAATCAGAACTTGTTGTTGATGGAGCTTCTTTAGCTGGTTCATTTTTACGAACTCCAATTGTTCCTTTTCCTTGTAAGAATAAAATACCTTTTTCTTTACAAGCTGCTGAGATGAACAAGTTTTCATCATTAACTGGTAAGTTCGCATCTTCAAGTCTTTTCTTTGCAACTTCAAGACCTTTATTTGGATCTTTGTCATTCAAATCTACTACTGTTTCAGTTGTAGGTTGAAGACCTAGTTGTTCTTCAGCTATTTTTACAACTTCAGGGTCTGGAGTACAAGGAGTTTTCCCAAAATACCCAAGAACCATTTTACCGTAACCTTCAGCAATCTTTTTCCATTTCCCAAACATTACATTGTTAAATGCTTGTTGGAAATAGAATTGAGATACTGGAGTTACAGATGTTCCAAAACCACCTTTTTCAACAACTTCTTTCATCGCAGATACGATTTCTGGGAATTTATCCATCAAGTTGTTATCTCTAAGCATTTGAGTATTTGCTGTTAAAGCCCCTCCTGGAAGTGGAGATGAAATAATCATTGGATTAACTGCAAGAGCTTCTGGTGGTAAGAAGTAATCTTTCATACATTCTTTAAAGATTTCTTCTGTTTTTAAGATTTTTTCAACATCAATGTCTAAATCATACTCAGTACCTTTAAGTGCATGCCACATAGAAACGATGTCTGGTTGAGCTGTTCCGCCAGAAACTGGTTTCATTGATAAGTCGATACAATTAGCTCCGCCTTCTAAAGCTGCAAGATACGCTGATAAACCAGTACCTGCTGTTTCGTGAGAGTGGAATCTAATATCTGCATCCGCACCTAAAATTTCACGAGTTCTCTTGATTGTTTCAAAGACCTTGCGAGGTGCAGATGTTCCAGATGCATCTTTGAAAGCTAGAGAATCAAATTCAATACCAGCATCTAGGATAGAACGTAAAACTCTTTCATAGAATTCAACGTCGTGAGCTCCTGTACATCCGATAGGTAATTCCATCATTGTAATTGTAACTTCATGTTTTAGACCATGTTTTTTTATACATTGGCTTGAATATAATAAATTGTTTACATCATTTAATGCATCAAAGTTTCTAACAGTTGTAACACCGTGTTTTTTGAACATTTTTGCGTGTAAATCAATAACATCTCTAGGTTGTGAATCAAGACCAACAACATTAACTCCTCTTGAAAGAGATTGAAGGTTAATATCAGGTCCTACTGCTGCTCTAATTTTGTCCATTGTTTCAAATGCATTTTCGTTGCAATAGAAAATTGGAGATTGGAATCTTGCTCCGCCTGCAACTTCAAAATGTCTAATACCTGCTTCAACTGCTGATTTTAATGCAGGAATAAAATCGTCAACAAATACTCTTGCTCCATAAACAGATTGGAAACCATCTCTAAATGAGGTATCCATTAGTTTGATAAGTTTTTTCCCCATAAATTTATATCCTTTCTCTAAATACTAATTTCTTTTTGCCATTACTGCTGCAATTGCAAGTGCTACTTCTTCCATTCCTCCTGCAACTTTTTTGGCAGTTGTTTTAACTTCTTCTACTGCTTCTGGAAATATTTTGTTTAAATATCCCACAATTTTTGACATTATTCCCATTGAAATAATCATAATAGTCAAAAATATAAGCACGAACCCCATGCCCATAACAAGAAGAATTAATCCGTTTTCTAAATTGTTCATATAATATCTCCTATTGTAAGTACTATTTCTCTCTTATTATTGTCTTCTAAAACAAGTTCTCCTAAATCGTTTACAGCTTTTGCTAGTCCAGATTCCATGTGATTAAATACTTGGACTTTTAGCTCTTTCCCTAAAAAGCAGTTTCTTTTTATATAATCATCTTTAATTTGTAAAAATCCACTTTGTAAAAATTCGTCATAATGTTCAAAAAATTCTGTTAATAATTTATTTAAAAATTCTTTCAAATCGATAGCTTTTTGAGTTTCAATATTTAGACTTGTTGCAATTTTATTTGGAATTGCATCAATTTTTTCTTGGTTTGAATTTAGATTTACTCCTACTCCTAAAACTATTCCTTTAAGTTTTTGACCTTGCATAACTGTTTCTGATAAAATTCCTGCAATTTTTTTACCGTCAATTAGTACATCATTAGGCCATTTAATTTGAGTTTGAATCCCATATGATTCAATAACTTTGCACAGTGTGACAGATAGGTATTGTGTGAGGTTTGGGTATATCTCATTAAAGGTTTCGGATGGTTTAAGAATAATTGATAAGAATAAATTTTCTTCCCCTAAATCGACCCAAGATCTATTTAAACGCCCTCTTCCAGAGGTTTGTTTTTTTGTGATTATCGCTGTTTTATCTCCAAACTCGTCTATGTGCTTTTTCCCATAACTGTTTGTAGAATCTACTTCCTCTAATTGGATAACCTTAACCATCTAAACTCCTGACCATATATATTATGCCTCTATTATATAACAAACAAAAATTTGATTGCGAAATTTTTTTTCAGTGGTAACATGTTATGTGCGAAGGGAGAAAAATGGAACATTGGGTTTACACAGCTAGCATATTTGGGCATGGAGTATCATTTAATATGGATACCATTTTGACAATGTGGTTTACTATGTTGTTGCTAATTATCCTTGCTTTATTGACGACAAGAAATTTGAATATGGTTCCAGGAAAATTGCAACTTGTTGGCGAGGGAATCATTAAATATTTTAATGATATTTCTAAAGCAAGTATGGGTAATGAAAATGCTCAAAAACACATAGCTATAATTTTGACATTATTTATGTTTATTTTGACTGCAAATTTAGTTGGTCAATTACCATTGAAGTTGATTCATCTTGCGAATGGCGAATTGGCTTCTCCTAATAATGATATAAATATGACAGCAGCAATGGCAATTGTTGTTTCTATTTATTATATATTTTACGGAGTTAAGAAAAATGGATTCAGATTCTTTTTCAAGGGTTTCAGTATTGATGGAATTATCATTACTCTTGTTGACACCTTGGAATTGTTTGTAAGACCGTTTTCATTGGCTCTTCGACTTTTTGCCAATATTTTGGCTGGCGAAATGTTGGTTGCAACATTCATTAGTTTGTTTGCAATTGTTTTACCGTTACCGTTTATGTTATTTGAGTTGTTTGTAGCGTTGATTCAAGCTCTTGTATTCACACTATTATCCACAACTTATATTTCAATGGCGGTTCAAGAAGAATAACGAGATTATAATTTTAATAGATAAAGGAGAAAAATATGGCAGTAGAACAAACTTTAGATTTAGCAAAATTAGGTGCAGGTATTGCAATTGGTTTTGGTGCAATTGGTGGAGGTTTAGGTTTAGGTATTGCTACAAAAGGTGTTTTGGATGCAATTGCTCGTCAACCAGAAATTAAAGCTGAAGCATTCAAAAACTTCATTATTGGTGCTGGTTTAGCAGAAGCAACTGCTATTTATGCATTGTTTATTGCAATTATGTTGTTATTCTCTAAATAGTTTTAGTTAAGGAAGAGCCGAAATGATTGAATTTAATGCTACATTTTTAGTTGCAATGTTGAGTTTTGTTGTATTCATTATGATTATGAATGCTATTTTCTATCGTCCAATTTTGAATATTATGCGAAAAAGGGACGAATATATAAATTCTAATTATGATGAAGCAAAAGAATTTTCTGAACAAGCTGAAAAACTTGATATCAAAAAAGCTGAAACAATCCAACAAACTCAAAACGAATGTAGAACAGAAATAAAAAATGTTGTTGAGAATGCTCAAGGACTTGCTTCTAAGAATGTTCAAGATGCAAGAACTGAAGTAAAAAATGAAATTCAATTAAAAAAAGACTCTTTAGTAAGAGAAAGTGAAGCATTGGAAGGTGTTTTGAAATCTAGTGTTGTAACAGATTTAGCATCTTCTATTACTTCAAAATTTATGAGTAAGGACTTGGCGGTGAATAAATAGTTATGATGGAATTATTAAAAAAATTAGCAGAATCAAATACTATCAACTTTATAATAATGTTGGGTATCCTTGCTGTAATTGTAATAAAGATGAATTTAAAAGCTTCAATGGATACTTCAATATCAAATGTTGCAGGTATTATCAAAAAGTCTGATGATGCTAAGTCTGAATCAATAACAAAACTAGAAAAATCTAAGGCAGAGATAGAAAAACTTCCAACTGATATTGAAAACTTAGAAAAAGAAGCAAAAGTAAAGGCGGATGTTTTCAAAAAACAAATTGAAAATTCTTCTTCTGAGGAAATTTCAAATATTAAAAATAGTGTTTCTCGAGTAATGTCAATTGAAGAAAAGAAAATCTCAAATGCTTTACAAAAGAAAACGATTGAAGAATCTATTTTGATGGCTGAAAAAAATATCAAAAGGATGCTGTCTGAAAACTCTGACTTGCATAGACAATTTATTCAAGAAAGTTTGGACGAATTAGATAAGGTAAATTTATAATGACAGAAAAAATTATATCTACAATTTCAAAAATTTATGCGAAGTCGCTGATTGATGTTGCGATGGAATCTAATTCATTGGATAAATTTCATCAACAATTAGGTGAAGTTTTGAGCGTATTGAAATCTTCTTGTGATTTGCAAAAAGTTATAGGTAATCCGACTATTAAAAATGAAGATAAAGTGTCAGTTTTAGATGAAATCTTTTCTTCTCGTGTAGATTCCAAAATTTTGAATTTGTTAAAATTGTTAATCGAAAAAAATAGATTTGACGAATTAGAGTCAATTTACTATGCTTATTGCGAAATGTTTGATAAAAATTTGAATAAAAAATCTGTTGAAGTTGTTTCAGCTGTGAAATTGTCTTTTGAAGACAAAACAAATATATTATTCAAATTGGAACATAAATTAAATTGTGAAATAACTCCATCTTGGAGTGTTGATGAAAGTATTATTGCGGGGCTACTGTTTAAATTTGATGATTATGTGATTGATACGAGTGTCCGCACTAAAATAGAAAGTTTAAGTAAGAGTATATCAAGGTAGAAGGGGAAATTATGGCATTAATACAACCTGATGAAATAAGTTCGATTATAAAAAGTAAAATCGATAACTATGAACTTCAAACAGAAGTGTCAAATACTGGCTCCGTTTTAGAAGTTGGTGATGGTATTGCCAGAGTTTACGGGCTACGTAATGTAATGGCAAATGAGCTTGTAACGTTTGAAGATGGAAATGATACTTTGGGTATTGCAATGAACCTTGAAGAAGATAATGTCGGTATCGTTATTTTGGGTGAATATACAAATATCAAAGAAGGTACAACTGTTAAAACAACTGGAAGAATTGCATCTGTTCCAGTTGGGGAAGGTTTAATCGGAAGAATTGTTGATCCAACAGGAAAACCTTTAGATGGTAAGGGTGAATATCCTTATTCAAAAACAAGACCAATCGAAAGAGTTGCTCCTGGTATTGTTGCAAGACGTTCAGTTTATGAACCTTTGCAAACAGGGTTAACTGCAATTGATGCTTTGACTCCAATTGGTAGAGGGCAAAGAGAATTGATTATTGGCGACCGTCAAACTGGTAAAACTGCAATTGCAATTGATACAATTATCAACCAAAAAGGTAAGGATGTAATTTGTATTTATGTTGCGATTGGTCAAAAAGCTTCAACAGTAGCTCAACTAGCTAAAACTTTAGAAGAACACGGTGCAATGTCTTATACAATTATTGTTTCTTCAACAGCTAATGAATCTGCTCCATTACAATATATCGCTCCATTTGCAGGTGTTGCAATTGGTGAAGAATTTATGGAACAGGGAAAAGCAGTTTTGATTGTTTATGATGATTTGTCTAAACACGCTCAAGCTTATCGTGCAATGAGTTTGCTTTTAAAAAGACCACCAGGACGTGAAGCTTACCCAGGGGATGTATTCTATTTACACTCTAGACTTTTGGAAAGAGCTGTAAAATTGAATGATGAACTTGGCGGCGGAAGTATCACTGCATTGCCTATTATCGAAACTCAAGCAGGTGATGTTTCAGCATACATTCCAACAAACGTAATTTCAATTACAGATGGTCAAATTTTCTTGGAAAGTAATTCATTCAACGCAGGTATTAGACCCGCTATCAACGCAGGTATTTCAGTATCTCGTGTTGGTGGTGCTGCTCAAACTAAAGGGATTAAGCAAGTTGCTGGTAAACTTCGTTTGGATTTGGCTCAGTTTAGAGAATTGGAAGCGTTTGCTCAATTCGCATCTGATTTGGATGCTTCAACAAAAAAACAATTGTTAAGAGGTCAAAAGTTGACAGAAGTCTTGAAACAACCTCAATACAATCCGTTGAGTGTTGCGGAACAAGTTTCAATCTTGTTTGCTGCAAATGAAGGAATTTTGGATGATGTTGAAAATCCTAAGATTTCTAAATTCAAAAAGGAATGGTTTGTTTACTTTAATGCAAATTACTCTGAATTAGCTCAAAGATTGAACGCTGGTTCTGCATTGTCTGATGAAGACAAGAAAACTTTGATTGAAGGGTTGAATTCATTCAAAAGTACTTTTTAAATTATAAAATAATCAGGTCGGGTATTTTACCCGCCTGATTTTTCAAATCGATTTTTATAGGTAATATAATGGCAAACTTAAAAGACATAAAAAACAGAATACAGAGTGTTGAGAGTACAAAGAAAATTACTCGTGCAATGAAGATGGTTGCGGCTGCTAAGGTTAAAAGAGCAGAAACTTCTGTAAAAACTTCTCGACCATATACAAAAGAATTGGTTTCAATGTTCCAAAAATTGATGAATTCTGTTACGGAGTTCAGTAGTGAAACATTGAAAATTAAACAAGCGATTGATGATTATCCCGCATTGTTACACTCAAGAGATGTCAAAACTGTTGGAATGTTAGTTATTACCTCTAATAAAGGTTTGGCTGGAGCGTATAACGCTAATGTTGTGCGCGATGCTTTGCGTAGAATTTCAGAATACAAAAAACAGGGAATTGAAGTTTGCTTATTTGTTGCTGGGCAAAAGGGAATTTCTGCTTTGAGAAAGAAGTGTGAAGTTTTAGGCTGCCCAATTGAAAAAAAATATTTTTCGGCTATTGATGATCCATCTCCAATTGAATCTCGTGATATTGCAGAAGATTTGGCAGAATATTATGTTGAAAAGAAAATAGACAAAGTCGAAATTGTAACAACTAGATTTAGAAATATGATGAGTTATTCTGTTGAAAGTTGGCAAGTTTTACCTGTTGTTGGTGTTGCTGATGTCAAAGATAGAATTTCGGATAATGTGATTGATCCATTGATGGAATTTGTACCTGATAAACATCACATTTTGCAAAAAATTGTACCTATGTATATGACAAATATTTTTTATCAAGCCTTATTGGAAGCTCAAGCAAGTGAACTTGCTTCAAGAATGACTGCGATGTCTGCTGCAACAACAAACGCGGATAAAATGATTCATGATTTGTCAATTGTTTATAATAAAACTCGTCAAACGGCGATTACTCAAGAAATTATAGAAGTTGTATCAGGTGCAAATTCTCAATTAGGGTAAATTTAGACGATTTCAATCATATCTGATAGAGAAAAATCTGTTAGAAGATTTTTAATACTTGGAGTTGCGACTTTGTATTTAATTTTTGTTTTTGGATTTATAGAAAACTGTCTGGATGAAATTATCGCAATATGTTTTGTTGCTTCAAATATATTCATTTTTGACAAATCAATGATTTCTTCTTTGTGATTTATGATTCTTGTTTTCATATAAAATCCTTTCCTAATAGATATCGGCAAAAATTTTGAATTTTTGATAAGAAATTGTAAAGATACTGCATTTGTAGGATATTTATTGTATAATTTTTTTAGGTTAGGCGAGGTGGATATGACTGTTATGACTATAAACAAGATTAATGAATTAGCTAAAGAAGTGTTAGAAATTGAAGCAAATTCAATTTTAAGATTGAAAAATAACATTGGTGAAGAGTTTGATAAGGCAATTGATATTTTATACAATTGCAAAGGCAGAGTAATTGTTACTGGTATGGGTAAATCTGGATTGATAGGAAAAAAGATTGCTGCAACAATGTCTTCAACTGGTACTCCTTCATACTTTTTACACCCTGCCGAAAGTACTCATGGTGATTCTGGTGTAATTACAAGAAATGATGTTATTATTGCTATTTCAAATAGTGGTGAAACTCAAGAATTAATGAATCTTTTGCCATTAATTAAAAGGTTTGGTTGTGAAATGATTGGTATGACGGGAAACTTAAATTCAACTTTGGCTAAAACCAGTGAAGTTGTTTTGGATATTTCAGTTGAAAGAGAAGCTTGTCCTTTAGGTAAAGCTCCAACCGCTAGTACAACTGCAACATTGGCTATGGGTGATGCTTTAGCTGTTTGCTTGATGGAGAAAAAAGGTTTTACAAAAGAAGATTTTTTGATGTTCCATCCATCAGGAAAATTAGGAAAAGGTTTGACTTACAAAGTTAAAGATTTGATGATTACTGGGGATAAAATGCCAATTGTTAATTCAGAGGATTCTTTCACTTCAGTAATCAAGTCTATATCAGAGCACAAATTAGGTATGGCAATGATTATTGATTCAGATAAAAAACTTGCGGGCGTTCTTACTGATGGTGATATTAGAAGAACAATAATTAAACATTCTGACACTTCTGGTTTAAAAGTTAAGGATGTTATGACTTTGAATCCAAAAAATATTACATCTGAAGCTTATGCTGCTTCTGCGTTGAATTTAATGGAAAAATATTCAATTACTGCTTTGGCTGTTGTTGATGATAATAATGTTCCTGTTGGTGTAATTCATGTTCATGATTTATTAAGAGCGGGAGTTGCATAATGGATTTAAAAGAAATAGCTTCAAAAATTAAATTATTAGCCTTTGATGTTGATGGTGTGATGACAGATGGTAGTATTACCTACGATGAAAATGGTACGGAATATAAGACTTTCAATGCCAAGGATGGACACGGATTGGCTAATATGGCAAAGAATGGGTTTATAACGGCAATAATTACTGGACGAAAAAACGGAACTGTTGACAGAAGAGCCTGTGATTTGAGAGTTACAGAAGTTTTTCAAGGCGTAAAAAATAAGTTGCCAATCTTGGAAGCTATAATGGAAAAATATGAACTTGATTTCTCTCAAGTTGCTTATATGGGTGATGATGAACCTGATATTTGTATTTTGGAAAAAGTTGCAATTGCTGGTTGTCCAGCCGATGCGGTTGCAAAAGTTCAAAAAGTATGTAATTTTAAAGCTACAAAAGACGGCGGTCGAGGGGCTGTAAGAGAGCTTTGCGACTTCGTTTTTGAGTCTGTAAATTTTGAGAATGAACAATAATTTATATAAGGGGATATAATATGTACGAAATTAAAACACAAGCATTTTTTTCTGCGGCTCATCATTTGTTAAATTATGATGGTGAATGCGAAAATCAACACGGTCATAATTGGATGGTAGAAGCTTTTGTTCAAGGTGAAACATTAAACAAAAGTAATATTTTGGTTGATTATAAAGTATTAAAAAAAGAATTGAACGCAGTATTGGATACTTTAGATCACAAAGATTTGAACGAATTGCCAGAATTTAAAGGGGAAAGTCCTTCTAGCGAAATGATTTCTGCTTATATTTATAATAAATTGAAAGAAAGAATTGTTCAATTGAGCAAGATTACTGTTTGGGAAACTCAAACTTCTTGTTGTTCTTATTTTGAAGCTGAATAATAGTATTTTAGAAAGAGAGAAAATAAATGAATTTTATACAAGCGATTTTGATGGGTATCGTTCAAGGTTTGAGCGAGTTTTTACCTGTGTCTAGTTCTGCACATCTTGTTTTTACATCAAATTTTTATAAGGTATTTAAAAATATTCCAATTGTGGCTCAATCAAATGAAGAAGTTTTCTTTGATATAATGCTACATTTAGGGACGTTGATAGCTGTTTTGATATTCTTTAGAAAAGATGTTTGGGAAATTGCGAAAGCATTATTTTTAGCTTGTAAAAATAGAGATTTTTCTGATCATAAAGCAAAATTAGGAATTTACATTATCGTAGGTACAATAATTACAATAGCTTTAGCATTACCATTTAATGGAGTTGCAGAACATTTGGTATATCATCCAGCATTAGTTGGCGGGTTGTTGATTATTACTGGTGGCGTTTTGTTTTTGAGTGAATACTTGTCGAAGAAAAGAGAAGGTTCTACTCAAAAGGTTTCATTAAAACAGGCTCTTTTAATTGGTTTGGCTCAAGGGGTTGCGGTTCTTCCTGGGTTTTCTCGTTCTGGTTGGACAATGGCAACAGGATTATTTGCAGGTCTTGATAGGGCAACATCTGCGAGATACTCTTTCCTTTTGAGTATTCCGATTATTTTAGGAGCTTCTATGGTTTATCCATTTGTAAAAATAAATGTTGCAGAAGCTGTAACTTATAACTGGTTAGCTATTTCGGTTGGGACAGTTGTATCTGGTATTGTGGGTTACTTGTGTATAAAATATTTTATGAAATTTATCTCAAAATTTTCATTAAATATATTTGGCTACTATTGTGTAATAATGGGCGTTTTCACAATGATATTTTTCAATATTTTTAAGTAATAATTTTTGTTAAAAATTGTAAATATGGGTCGTTTAAGATAACAAAAAATAATCTTGACATGTATTCTAATGAAAGAAATGCGGAGTTATCATGATTTTACCAGTAAGTAATTTTAGTGACAGGCATGTCGCTTTTAGGGCGAAGCCAGGGGAAAATAAAGATATTACATACGATGAGGATACTTTGTTGGAGAATAGTTTTTCCAATCGTATCCGTATCGGGATGGATAAATTGACAAAAGCTTTTACCGTATATCCTGCGAAAGGATTGACAGGGAGTAAGAATTCAAATTTCTATGAATTTTTGACAATGGGGACTGTTCCATACTTGGTTGGTAGTGCAACATTGATGGCAATATTTAATGCTCCGAATAAATCTTTCATGCCAGATAGTAAAGTTGCAGCAAATTCTCTTGGTCGAAAAATGGCTTTAGGTGTATTATTTTATGGAGTTTTCAAATCTTTGTCAAAATCTTTTATAGATGCTCCTGTTAAATGGTTTACTGGTATAGATACTCAACTTCCGTATGCAAAAGTCAATTATCAATTGCAAGAAAATCCTGATGATTATAATCTTACAAGTATTGAATATCACAAGGTTGGAGAAAGTGTAGATTTTACTCGTTGGGATCAGTTGTATGGTGATCCTAAAAAAGGACAGGATTTGAATTTTAGATATGATAAAATCGCAAAGAAAAATGGTTTGGGAGAGAATTTGAACGATTCAGACCAAGAAGTGAAGCCTATATATAAAGAGGTTTTGGTAAAATCAAATTTGGCGAGAAGTTTTTCTTCTTATATGTGGGCTGCAACTGGTGTGGCTTTGGCTTTCCAAAAACCATGGGATAACTTCTTTAAATCCGCAACAATGAAATTCTGGAAAGTTAATGAATTTACTCATTCTTTGAAAGTATTTGGTCAAAGTTTTGTTCAAAGCTGTAAAGAATTGTACAAAGGTTCTCCAGATGCGGTTAAACATTTTGATAAGCATGCAGGAAAGTATTTACTTGGGGCATCTGTTGTGGTGACTGCTTTAGGATTGTTGAATACTCTTCATATAACAAAGAAACCTCCAAAACATGTGTCTGAACAAGTTATGGATTCTAATAAAGAAAGTGTGGTGAGTTAAATGAGAACAAATTTAATTCAAGCATACTTAAACGGCTCTCCTGCCGCAAAGCAATATAATTCTGATAAAGCCGCTAAAGATTTTGATGTTCATAAAGAATTGAATAATCGAACATTTATCAAACCATTACCAAGTAACGGAAAATTGGTTCGTAATAATTTATTTGATATTCCTGCGGAATTTTTTAAAGATGTAAAATATGATATAAATGCTCTTCGTCATTCCGTAAAAGGAGAGGCAAATGACCATGAACTTGGTAGATTGAATGATATGGGAATGAAGCTTGGTGGGGTTGCAATTGCATCTTATTTATTTACTAGAAAATCTACCCCTCTTACAAAAGTAATGGAATTTGTTGGTTTAGCTTCTTTCTTTGCTGCAATGGATGTATGGCCTAAATTAGCTCTTCAACTTCCAGCTTATTTGGTTCATGGATTTAATATCAGACAGAAATATGAAGATAATTATGGAAGAAAGAAATTGTTATATCAAGACCACCAATTTATCCCTTGGGATTTGTATAGCGATGAAGAAATTAATAAAATTGGTAATAGGTTAAAAGTTCCAAAAGATATACCAAATAGAAGAGAATTTATTCAAGAAAAAATGAGAAAAATTGCTCTTCAAAATAATACTATGTGGATGTTGACTGCTGGTTTGGCAACTCCGATTACTAGTGCGTTGATTTGTAATGCTTTGACTAATCCGATTTCAAAATATCAAGATGGTAAAATCAATCAAAAAGCAGATAATTTACTTCTTAATTTCAATGAGGAAATTAAGAAAGTTGATTATTCAAAACATCAACAAGAATTAGAAAATTTATTATCAGAAAATAAGGGTAAACCTATAACTTCTGAATTGTTTGAGCAAATACATTCTAAATTATCAGAAGGTTTAGATAGAGTTGTTGCAACTGATATGCAAAAGGATTTAGAAAGCATTATTCCAACTGGTTCTGGATATACTATTAACCAAGGGGCTGTTGATAATATTCAAAATGCAATAAAAACTCAATTAGCACCTCTAAATTTAGCAGATGAAGATTTGGCAAGAATTCTTCCAAATCAAGATTCTTTAAAGCACTCTTTTGAATCAAAGAATTTGTTTAGATCTGGGGTGAAAGATTTTTCAGAATATTCAAAAGAAATTCAAAATGTATTAAATTATAATATTTCTGAATTTATTAAAGCCAATCCAGATAATCCAGTAAATAGAAAACTTTTATTTGTTGCAAAAAAACTTGTTCATTCCCCTGAGTTTGGAGCTGATTCTCCAATTTTGAAATCTCTTAAATTTACACCTTCTGCTGTTTTAAATGAAGGAGCTATAAAAACTATTGAAAGTGCTTCTAAAATTTTAAATCAATTTAAAGCCGAAGTTGGAGTTTTGGATAAATTTGCTTACTTGAAAGCTGCTCAAGCTCCAGAAACAATTCTTGCAAATAGTTGGAATAATATTACAGATGATATGCTAAAATCCCTTAATTTTACGCCAAAAGAAATTGCAAAAGCAAGAATTGATAGAGAAATTACAGGACCATTACTAAGAGAAAAATTAGAATATATTGTTTCTGATGACACTAGATATAATCAATTTGTTGATAATATGTTTAACAAATTGTCAGAACTTCATGAAAAGATGGCATCAATTGATGTTCCTAAAGATAACAATACAAATTCTTACTTAGGTAAGGTTGATACTACATATGATGGTGCAGCTGAATCTTTAAGAAAGTTAGGAATGAATTCTCTAGCTCAAAGTATAAATGGTAAAGATGGGGATGTTCGTTCTTCTGCTAAACATATTCAGATTTCATTTGTGAAAGATAGAATTACTGGGGTTAAGAGTTCTTTTTATAGATTGTTAAATACAGTTGATGTTTATAGAAGAATTGCTCAATTGGATAAAAATCCAGCTGGAACATTGCATAACAAAATGCCATTACGAGTAAAAGAAGAAATGTTGGAATTTGTTAAGCAAATGTTGTTAGATGCTCATACGTCAGATTATGCGGTGAAATTCTTTGCACTAAGACATCCAGAAATTAATCCTCCTGCAAATGCTTCTCCAGAAGAACTTGCAAGATTTTATTCTCAAGTTGAAGTTCAAAATGGTAAAGTTGTGAATAAAGTTTTAGGAACTCATCCAGAAAATCAATTGGTTGAACTTTCTAATGATAAAGGATTCTTTGGAAACGTAATGAGATTTGTATATAAAGAACCTCCAAATCCAGACACTGTTAATAGAGGTCAAACAAGCTTGATTTGGGAAGACTTCATGAATTATAGAAAAGAACTTTTAGATATTCTTGGAGGGGATAGTAATTTTGCAAAACCTTATCACTTGGTTGATGGTATTGTGAATTCAACTTCGGAAAGACGTTTCTTGCGTTTGGGTTGTGCTCCAGATGAAATGTTCTACAAATTATGCAAACAAAAGTTCAATAGTAATAAATGGTTTAAGATGTTTGGCGGAATTGGTGCTGGCTTGCTAGGGGTTACAGTTTTGTCCCAATTCTTTATGGGCAAGATGAAAGTTCCAACAGCTAATAAGGAGAATAAGTAATTATGATTAGTGTTTCAACAAATTTAATAACTCAAAAACTTAATTCTCTAAGAGTTTCAAACCCTGTAAATTCTCAAAAGAATATTCCAACTAAGGTTGAACCTTCTTTTGGTGAAAATCTTCTTACAAGTTATTTAAATAATCAAGCTGTAATGAATGCTCCTGCTGTTCAAAAGACAACTCCTGTAAATGAGGTTAAAGCTCCAGAAAAGCCTTATAAAAATGATTTACGAGATTTATTTTTAACAAATAATGCAAAAATTCTTGCTATTATTCCAAGAACATTCAATGCGAAAGATAAAGATGGAAATGAAATTATCCAAGGAAATGAAGAACACGGAACTTTAAAAAATGCCGTTGATAGATTAGATGAAGTTAAGGCAGAAGGTTTTAATACTCTTCACGTATTACCTATAAATCCTCCAGGGGCTAGTAATGCAATGGGGACAGCGGGATCAGTTTATGCTCCATCTGATATGTTAAAAATTGACCCTGTCTTGTTAGATAAAAATGATTCTCGTTCAGATAGAGAACAATTCAAATCTTTTGTTGATGAATGTCACAAAAGAGGTTTGAGGGTAATGGTTGATATGCCAAGTTGTGCTTCATATGATTTGTATAATGCAAAACCAGAATTAATGGCACATGAGCGTAATGGTTTAGCAAAAACACCTCAAGGATGGTTTGATATTAGGATGTTCCAGCCTTGGGAGGATGAAGGCATTAGAACATTAAATCCAGAACTTTTAGAATATCATAGGAAATTTGTTGATATGATGATTGATTCTGGTGTTGATGGTATTAGAGCAGACGTAGCAAGAGCAAAACCTGTTGAATTTTGGGATATTATTATTCCTTATTCAAGGAAACGTGATCCTGAATTTGCATGGCTTGCAGAAACTTATACTTATGAAGATGCTTCTCCTCAAGCCAATATGCCATACGATAGACCTGAGGATTCCTTAAGGGCAGGTTTTGATGCTTATTATGGACAATATCATATTTTTAATGAATGGAATACCGCATCTCAATTACATGATTATGTCATTGATAATTTGAATATGTCATACCGAGTTGAAAAAGGTAAATCCTTGATTGGGTCTTTTGCAACTCACGATGATATTTCTCCAATGTTCCATGGTGGAGAAGTTTATTGCAACTTGACTTCTGGTTTGGAAGCTACTTTACCGATGATGAATCCATACTTTGTTGATGGTTTCCAATCTGGAGATTGGTATAGTTACGATTATAGGGGAAAATCTTCTCCAGAAACAATGACAGATAATCATGATTTAACTGTTCACCAAGGTAAGCTTGATATTTTTAACCTCTCTCGTAAACCAGGAGGCGACAAACCTCAAATTGGTAAATTTATGACTGAGTGTTTTAAGTTACGTGACAACTATAATGATGTCTTAACTCGTGGTTCTTATATTGTATTAGATAAGAAAAAAGATAAGTTAGACCAGGTTATTGCTTTTGCTAGACATAGACAGGGTAGAACTTTACTTGTTATAGCGAATAAGAACGTTAATAGAGATGTTGCTTGCAAGGTAGAAGTTCCATCTTTGAAGGCAGACCAAAAACTTGTTAATTTGTTACCATCTTATGGAAAGGAAAGTCAATTCCAAGTATCACAAGGAGAAGTTTCTGTGAATTTAGGACCAGGAAGAATTCATGTATTTGAAATTGATACACCATATATCGAAAGATATTCAAAAAATGTTTACAAGCAACATTAAGTTAATAATTGCATATTAAGAGAAAACAGAGTAAAGCCCAGTTTTGAAACTGGGCTTAATTTTTTCTTCTTTCTCTCCTTTGGGAGAGGGGTTAATCTGAACACTCTTACTGATAATCAATTATTTATCCGAAATATATCCATTAATTGCAGAATAAGCTGCAACGTATGGTGATGAAAGGTAAATAAAACCTTTGGTATTACCTAATCTGCCTTGGAAATTTCTATTTTGTGTAGATAAGCAAACCTCTCCATCTGCTAAAATACCTGCGTGAATTCCAACGCAAGGACCGCATCCTGGAGGTAGAATTGTTGCATTTGAATCCATAAATATTTCTAATAACCCTTCTTTAAGAGCTTGTTTATAAATATCTCGAGAAGCTGGGCAAATTAACATTCTCACCCCTTCGTGAACTTTTTTACCTTGAAGGATTTTTGCGACAGTTCTCATGTCTTCAATCCTTCCGTTTGTACAAGTTCCAACATAAACTTGGTCAACTTTTATATCGTTTAAATCTTTTGCTAGTTTAGTGTTATCAACAGTGTGCGGGCATGATACAGTATGTTCAATTGTTGATGCATCAATTTCTATTACTCTTTCATAAACAGCATCTTCATCTGGTTTAATTTCTTTATACATTTCTCCTCTGCCACGAGAGATTAAATATTCTTTTGTTTTTTCGTCAGGCACAAATAATCCGCATTTTGCCCCTGCTTCAACCGCCATATTGGCAAGGGTAAATCTTTCTGCCATACACATATTATCAATTGTGTCTCCGCAAAATTCTAAAGCTTTGTATGTTGCTCCATCTGCTCCAATCATTCCGATAAGGTGAAGCATTAAATCTTTAGAGCAAATTCCTTCTTTAAATTTTCCCTTTACGACTATTTTAAATGTTGGAGGGACTTTTAGCCAAGTTTTTCCTAATGCCATCGCAACTGCAACGTCTGTTGAACCCATGCCTGTTGCAAAAGCTCCCAATGCTCCAGAAGTACAAGTGTGGGAATCTGCTCCGACTAAAATTTCTGTTGGATTTACAAATGTTTCAACTAATCTTTGGTGGCAAACTCCAGAACCAACTTCAGATAAAACAGCTCCATATTCCTTTGCAAAATCTCTAAGAATTGTATGCATGTTAGATAATTCTTTCTTTGGGCTAGGAGATGCGTGGTCAATGAATAGAATTGTTCTTTCAGGGTTGTTTAATTTATCTTTCCCTAGTTTTTTAAATTCTTGGACTGTCAAAGGTCCTGTTCCATCTTGAACTGCACAAACATCTACTTTTGCGATAACAAGTTCTCCAGCTTTAACTGCTTTTCCTGCGTGGTTTGAAATAATTTTTTCAACTAAAGTTTGTCCCATACTATAACTCCCATATGTTCTTTTTTTTATATATTACCACAAATTTCTATAACCTTTACTAATAATTAATGTTCAAGAACTTTTATTGAATTTTCTAGCGAATTGAAGTTTAGATTTTCGTTTTGTAAAATTAAAATCTCTTTACAAAAGTCTTGACGCTAAGCCGTGTTTGGGGTATATTTACCTTGTCAGAAGTTAAAAGTTCGAATACGATTTCAAAATAGCTTTGAATAGCTTGTATTTTGGCGTATTCAAAAAATATATAAATCAGGTTTCCTGATATGAAAAACATTTGAAAGTAATTAAATTACAAAGAAAGGTAAAATCAATGGAAAACAATGAAGAATTAAAAGTTACTGAAGCTCCTGTTGAGGAAGTTAAAGCAGAAGCAACTCCTGTTGAAGCTTCAGAAGAAAAACCAAGAAGAAGACGTGGAAGAAAACAAAAAATCGAAACAACTGAAGAAAAACCACAATCAGAATGGACTGAAAGAGTTGTTCAAATCAGCCGTGTAACTAAAGTTGTTAAAGGTGGTAAAAAATTAAGCTTCCGTGCAATCGTTATCGTAGGAAACCAAAAAGGTCAAGTTGGTGTTGGTTGTGCAAAAGCTTCAGAAGTTATTATCGCTATTCAAAAAGCTATTGCTGATGGTAGAAAAAATCTTGTTACAGTTCCTATCTTCAAAACAACTATTCCTCACCCAATCACAGGAAAATCTGGTGCAGGTGAAGTTATGTTAAGACCAGCTTCAGAAGGTACTGGTATTATCGCTGGTGGTGCTGTTCGTTCAGTATTAGAACTTGCAGGTATTGAAAATATCCTTTCAAAATCTTTAGGTTCAAAATCTCCATTGAACGCTGCAAATGCTACAATCGCTGCTTTGAAGGCTTTAACTCCATTCACAGATGTAGCTAAAAAACGTGGCTTATCAATGGCTGAATTTTTAAACTAATTGACGTAAAGAACATTTAACTATAAGGAAATAAAAATTATGACAGATAAAAAAGCAAATTCAATCAAAATTAAACTTGTTAGAAGTTTAATCGGAACTCCTGAAGCTCAACGCAGAGTTGTTAGAGGTTTAGGTTTAACTAAAAAAGACCAAGTTGTTGAACATTTTGAATCAGCAACAATTATGGGTATGGTTAACAAAGTATCTCACCTAGTAGAGATTGTAAAATAGTTGCCATTGTGTATAAAGTATAATAAAGTACAAAGAAAGAGGAAATAAAATGTCAAATATAACATTAGAAGATTTAAGACCTGCAGAAGGTTCTACATCTAAATCTAAAAGAGTAGGCAGAGGCCGTTCATCTGGACATGGTAAAACATCTTGCCGTGGTCATAATGGAGAAGGTCAAAGATCTGGAAACTCTGCTAAAAGAGGTTTTGAAGGTGGTCAAATGCCAGCTTACAGAAGATTACCAAAATTGAAAGGCTTCCAAGTTTATTCAAAACTTAACTATGCTGAAATCAATGTTGGTAGATTAGATGACTTGGGTCTAAAAGAAGTTTCTTTAGACGCATTGAAAGAAGTATTAACAATCCACCCATCTTGCGTTGGTTTAAGAGTTTTGGGTAACGGCGAAATCAAATCAGCTGTTACAGTTAAAGCTGCTTATGTTACACCATCTGCAAAAGAAAAAATTGAAGCTGCTGGCGGAAAGGTTGAGTTAGTATAATGGCACAAGGAGTTAAAATGCCAACTACTGATGATTTGATGTCCATGTGGAACGCATCAGGATTGAAACAAAAGATTTTGTTTACATTCTTGATGGTTGCACTATGGAGATTGGGAGTTCAAATGCCTTTGTATGGTATTAATTCTCAAGTGTTTGCGAACATTGCACAAGGAAACAATATTATTGGTTTCCTTGACTTGTTCTCAGGTGGTGCTTTGGGTACAGTGTCAATTTTGGCATTAGGTATCGGACCATTCATCACATCATCAATTATTGTCCAGTTGATTTCTGTTGTAATTCCTTCATTGGAAAAGTTGCAGAAAGAAGAAGGGGAAGCTGGACGTAGAAAATTGTCACAGTACACTAGAATTTTCACTGTTGTACTTGCGATTTTCCAATCCTTTATTTTTATGTTGTACTTGCATCATTTACCAGGGGCAATTATTTCATCAGTTAACCCTATTGCGTTCTATGTAAGTTCAATATGTTCATTGACTGCTGGTGCAGTTCTTGTAATGTGGATTTCAGAATTGATTACCGAAAACGGAATTGGTAATGGTGGATCCCTAATTATCTTCTGTGGTATTTTATCTGGTATTCCTATTTATACTTCAAGAACAGCAGCTTTAGTCAAAGCAAGTTCTTCTATGCAAATTGGTTTAATGATTTTGCTTGCAATATTCTTTGTTTCAATGATTATGATTGTAATTATGCAAGAAGCTGTAAGAAAAGTAATTATTGTTAATCCAAAAAGACAAATTGGTAACAAAGTTTATGGTGGAATGAACTCATTTATTCCTTTTAAACTTAACCCAGGTGGTGTAATGCCAATTATCTTTGCTATTGCTATTTTGTTGTTTCCATCAACGATATTGGCTTTAGTTGGACAAGCAAATTTCAAATCTGCGGCAGTAAAGAATTTTGTAATGAGTATGAATCATTATTTGAGTCCAGATGGTATTACATATTATTTATTGTATGTTGGTTTAATCATTGCGTTGACTTTCTTCTACGCTTCAATTATGCCGAATATGCAACCAAAGGATATTGCGGATAACTTGAAAAAATATGGCTCTTCAATTCCTGGTATCAAACCTGGAAGACCAACCGCAGAAGCATTGGATAAAATCCTATCAAAAACAACATTTATCGGTGCTATCGGGTTGGGTATCATTGCACTTGTTCCATCATTTGCAAGCCATGTTACTCGTATTCAAACATTCCAAGGTATTGGTGCGACATCTTTAATCATCATGGTTGGTGTTGCTTTGGACTTAATCAATCAGGTAAGAACTCACTTGCTTGCTAGAAATTATGAATCATTCTTGAAAGAGTAGATTTTAATAAATGAATAAAAAAGTCGTCTGATTACTCTACCAGACGACTTTTTTTGTTGTAAGTAAATTGCTATTTTGCAGTTTGGAGTATATATCTTCCTGCTGCTGTTGCTGGTTCTACAATTCCGTCGTGAAATCTAATTGGAAAAACATCGGTCATGTATTTAGGGCTATTTTTTACAATGCAAGTATTTTGCTCCAGCGAATTACTACCTTGAGAACAAGATACTTCTTTATTTGGCTTTGAAATTCCGTTTACATCAATAAAACCTTCACAGTATCTCATATTCCCATCTGTGTGGTATATATCTTTAACCTTTTCGCCTAATTCTATGTGGCATGATGCAACAGAGCCTAATTTTTTCTCTATCATTACTATTGAACCATCTGAAAGCACATAAGCGTGGTTCATGTTTGTTGGAATTCCATGCCGGTTTGCATATTCAGATGTAATAGTATAATTTACGTTCCTTCCTGCTTTTTGAATTTTTATATCTGATGCTGTATTATAAAAAGTTGCTCCTGTTAGTGTACCATTGAGCATTGCACAGATTGTATGTACATCTTCTGGATTTTGTGTTTTGCCATTGTTTCCACATGTCGAATCAACTCCCGCAAAATCAAAATCGTACTGTTCTTGTGACATTCTTGCGGCTTGTGATAATGTAGAAATTGTTTTCTTGAATTTTGATCTAAATCTCGCACTATTTGTATTTGCAATTAGTGTTGGAATTGTCATTGCTGCAACAACTCCAATTATTCCCAACGTGATTAACACTTCTGCAAGTGTAAAACCTATTTTCTTCTTTTTCAAAATATCCCCCTTTTTTGATAAACAAATCACTATTATAATAAATATAAAACTATAATAATATATAGATATCCAAAGGTCAATATAATATTATAATGTAATGGAGAAGTCAGAGTTTAAAAAGGAAATTGGTTTCAAGATAAAAGTTGCGAGGATGCGACAAAAAATTTCACAAGAAAAACTTGCGGAAATGGCGGATTGTAGTCTTTCTTATATAGGTTTTATTGAAAGAGGTGAAATGTCGTTATCATTATACAACTTTGTAAAAATATCTTCTGTTTTGCATCTTGATATAAATGATTTTTTGAAAGAATTTATTTAAACTAATTCTCCGTATATTTTACCATTTTCGAATTTTACTAATTTTACCATTTGTAAGGTGTTGAATAAATCAGTTCTGTCTGATGGAATTTGTACGGTTAAATAATTTCTTGTCATTCCTTTTAAATTTTGAGAGTGTTTGTCTGGATGTTTTTCGATTAAAACTTCCAGTGTTTTCCCTAGATTTTTTTCAATAAATTTGTTTAATTTTTCTTTTGATATTTCTTTGATAATTGTAGCTCTAGAATTTTTTACGTCGTCTGGAACTTGGTTTTCCATTTCAGCTCCAATAGTTCCTTTTCTTTTTGAATAAGGAAAGGTGTGAATTTGTGTTAATCCAGAGGATAAAAGATTTTTTCTAGTTATTTCAAAATCTTCTTCCGTTTCTCCTGCAAATCCTGCAATGACATCACTTCCCAAAAATGGATTTTCAAATGTTTCATTGATTTTTTCAATAAGCTTTAAATAATCTTCGGTCTTATAAAATCTGTTCATTGAACGAAGTGTTTTATCATTTGCAGATTGCAATGAAAGATGAAAGTGCGGGCAGAATTTTTTTGACGTTTTTAAAAATTCGAGCATTTCATCTGTAATTTCAGGAGGGTTGAGAGAACCCAATCTGTAACGTTCAATTGTTGTTTTTTCTTCAATTTCTTTGAGTAAATCTAATAATGATAATCCGAATTCTTTGCCCCATTGCCCAATATGGATTCCTGTAAGCATCACTTCTTTAAATCCGTGTTCGGCAAAGTTATTTATTTGGTTGACAATAAATTCAGAATCTGCACTGCGGCTTTTACCACGTGCTTTCCAAATAATACAATATGTGCATCTGTTGTCGCAACCGTCTTGTATTTTCAAGCTTGCTCTTGTTTTTGTAGTGTCAAATAATTCAACTTTATTGAATTCTGTTTGTTTTAGAATATCATTTGCCGAAAATCTTTCGTCTGAATTAATGTAATCGTATAAGTGTAATTTTTCGTCATTCCCGATTACAAAATCAATAAAATCATTCTTTAGAAGTTCTTCTTTTTCAATCTGAGCCATACATCCAGTTGCAATTGTTAAAATATTTGGATTTTTGTGCTTTGCTGAACGTAACAAATACATTGCTTCATTATCACTTTTATGGGTAACCGAACAAGAATTAAGAATATAAATGTCCGCATCTTCAATATTTTGAACTTTTTTATATCCATGCTCAATTAAATTTTCTTCAATGATGGCACTTTCAAATTGGTTAGATTTGCAGCCCATTGTGTGAATGTTAAACTTCTTCATTTCTTGATAGTATAAAAAACAATCTAAATTGTAAATATTTATGTATTTATGTTATGAAAATAGCAAAAAAATATAATTTCTGCTTTAATATAAATATAATTAAAGTGTGAAAGGTAAGGTGTATATATGCAAGTTAATTCTGTATCGTTGGCAAATGCAAACTCTAAACCAGTATTCAAAGGTCCTCGTGAAGATTTAGAAAGCTTTGCATATATGGATGAAGAAAGTACAAGAAACCTTGCACTAGCAAGAACTTCAAAAGATGTAAAAGACAAAAAACATAAAGCAATTTCTAGAGCATTGTATTTAGCTGCTCCATTATCTGGAGGTTTGGCAGCTGCTTGCTCCGTTCCTTCAAAGGTGTTAACAAAAGTTGGGGGCGTTAATGTATCAAGAGCTACAAGAATTGCAGCTGGGGCAGCTGGGGCTTTGAGATTAGGTGCGTTATTCTTAGGAATTGATGCAATTTTTGCCCTAAAAAATAAAATTGATAATAGCAGTGAAACAATGAGAGAATTTTCTCAAAAACATCCATTGATGTCATTCTTTGGCACTGTCGCTGCTTCACTTGGTGTTTTTTATGGTTTGAAACGTGGAGTAAGTTTCCGTGTTGCTTTTAAAAATATTCCTGTAAAAAATATAAGAAGTTGTTTGAAATTTAGTGAAAAATTACAAAATAGTAAAATTTTGAACAAAGCCTCAAAATGGATGGATAAAGTTCCTAGCTTCGCAAAATCTATGGCAAAATCAACATTGAGTTGGGGACCTGTATTATTCATCCTTGGTCGTTTAGTTCATGATCAAAATCATGCTAAGCGAAAAGCTATTGCATTCCAAGATAATTACAACCAAATTAAAGGAGAACAAGCAGTTATTCGTGCAGCCTTAGATGTTCATGATGAACTTGCTGCTTCTGTCGATGCTGAATAATAAAAGTTCTAAAATATAATAAAGTTTAAGAAGTGTATCGAATTTCCTTTTGATACACTTTTTATTTATAATAACTTTATGAAAGTTGTAATTCTTGGAAAAGACTTAATGCTTGCGAATATTATTTTAGGCTCGATGGATGCTGGTGCTGAAATTGTTGGTGTTTTTCGATACGAAAGCACATGTAATTCTCGTTTTCGTATGGTGTTTGAAGATTTTTTTAAGCCCGCTCCTGAGGTTACCTTAATAAATAGCTTAAAATTAAAACAAATTAGATTTAAGTCTGCAAATGATCCACGGTTTAGAAAACTTTTGGTTTCTTGGAATGTGGATTTGATAATTGTAGGTACTTGGAAGGAAAGAATATCTAAGCAAACTTTTGTTATTCCAAAAATTGCGACGGTGAATGTTCATCCTTCTTTGTTGCCACGGTATCGAGGACCTAATCCTTATTTACAGACAATTTTGCACGGAGAAAAGTCGTCAGGAGTAACTCTTCATTTGATGAACGAAACTTATGATTGTGGTGCAATTTTAAAACAAGAAAAAGTTGAAATTCTAGATTCTGATACTTCAAAAGAGTTACGAGAGAAGAGTGTTCGTGTTGCGAGGAATTTGGTGTGCGAATTTTTGCAAGATTTGAATAATCGTATTTTAACCCCTGTTGCTCAAGATGAACGTTATGCTTCTTATTATCCAAATATTTCTGGGAATGAAAAAATGTTGGATTTTAATTTCCAATCTTCTGTTGAAATTTCTCGAACTATTCGAGCTTTGCATCCTTTTTTACCGACGTATATTACGTATAAAGATAACTTTTTCATAGTAAATCCTTATTCATTTACCATTTTACAAGATAATTGTGATGAAAAATCTGGAACAATTATTGCAAAAAATCCTGAAAAGACTTCTTTAACAATTGTTTGTGCTGATAAAAAAGCGATAAGGTTTTCAGATTTAAAATTATATAAAGCAGAATTAAGCACTAAGAAATTTATTCAAGAAAAAGTACAAATTGTTTAACTTTTTATCATATGTTTATCAAGCATAACCATCAAAATTGAAATATCGGCAGGTTTTACTCCGCCAATTCTTGATGCTTGAGCCAAATTCTTTGGTCTAATTTTTGATAATTTTTCTTTTGTTTCTGTTGAGATGTGGTCTATCGTGTTGTAATCGATATTTTCTGGAATTTTAAATTTCTCAAGTTTTCCTGCTTGATCAACTTGTTCTTGTTGACGTTTGATATAGCCGTCATATTTTACGATTACTTCGATTTGTTCATAGACATCTTTTGGAATGTTCAATTCTTTGGTAGATTCATCTATTTCTTTTAAAATTTTATATGAAATATTAGGTCGTTTTAAAAGTTCGGATGCCCTAATTCCTCTATCCAAATGCTCTTCGTATTTTGCTAAAATTTCGTTAACTTCATGTGTAGCAGGGATTTTTAATCCTTCTAATCTAGTTTTTTCAATCTGGATAAGTTCTTGTTTTTTATTAAATCTTTCAAATTGTGTATCGTCAATTAATCCAATTTTATGGCCGATTGGAGTTAATCTTTCGTCTGCATTGTCTTGTCTTAGTAATAATCTGTATTCTGAACGTGAAGTTAACATTCTGTATGGGTCTTGAATGTCTTTTGTTACTAAATCATCAATTAGAGTTCCTGTATAAGATGAACTTCTTGATAGTTCAAGCATTTCAGAACCATTCAAATAATTAAAGGCATTAATTCCTGCAATTAAACCTTGAGCCGCTGCTTCTTCATAACCACTTGTTCCGTTAATTTGTCCACCAAAGAATAATCCTTGAATTTTTTTAGACATTAATGAATGAGTTGTTTGAACTGCTGGAACGTAATCATATTCAACAGCGTATGCTGGTTTGATAATATGAGCGTTTTCTAATCCAGGTAAGCTTCTAATCATTTTAACTTGTACATCTGCTGGTAAACTTGTTGAAAAACCTTGAATATAAATTTCATAAGTTCCAAGACCTTCTGGCTCAATAAAAATATGGTGAGAAGGATTTGAAGCAAATCTAACAATCTTATCTTCAATTGAAGGACAATATCTAGGGCCAACACCGTGGATAAGTCCTTGATACATTGGAGATTTATCAAGGTTTGAGCGAATAATTTCGTGAGTTTCTTCGGTTGTTCTTGTTAAATAACAAGGGTAAGTTTTTCTAATTGGTCGATTTGGTTTGAAAGAGAAGAAACTTAACTCTTCATCTCCTGGTTGAATAGTCATTTTTGAATAATCAATAGTTCGTTTATCAATTCTTGCAGGCGTACCTGTTTTTAATTTTTTTGTTTCAATTCCAAGTTTATGTAATGAATCAGATAATCCTATTGCAGCTTTTTCTCCGAGTCTGCCTGCACTATATGAACGTAATCCAACAAAAATTCGACCTTCAAGGGATGTTCCAGTTGTTAGTACAACTGCTCTGGTTGAATATTCAATTCCAAATTCGTCAACTGCCCCGACAATTTTGCCATTCTCTACTTTAAGTTCTGTTATACAACATTGCTTTAGGTAAATATTTTCGTTGCTCTCGATTAAATTTCGCATATAACGAGAATATTCAGCCTTGTCCGATTGAGCTCGCAATGCTCTAACTGCAGGCCCTTTAGAAGAGTTTAGAACCTTCATTTGTAGATATGTCGCATCAGTAACTTCACCCATAACGCCACCCAAGGCATCAATTTCTCTAACTAATGTAGATTTCGCAGGGCCTCCTACTGCGGGGTTACAGGGTTGTAATGCAATGTTATCGAGATTAAGTGTACATAATAACACTTTCATTCCCAGCCTAGAACAAGCCATTGCTGCTTCGCAACCAGCGTGTCCAGCTCCTACAACGATTATGTCGAATTTGTTATTTAAGTAATCCATAGAAATATTATAAAGCAAACATACCCTGATTTCCTCATTTTTAGATTTTTGCTGTTACGTTTTTAATAATTTTTAGCACAACAAACTAACGCTTAAATTATTAAACGTACATTAAACACTAAAAACAAACCATACACACTTCGTTGTCAAAAACGCTTAGGAAAATTAAGTTTTAGGGTTTATCCTTCAGCAGTTAGCTCTTCCCAGATGCTTGGAACTACAATTAATGCTGTGTAAACGATGAAACCGAATAAAATAAGATTAATTGCCATGATAACCTCCTTTGGTTACATATATATTAATCCCACTTTTTGCGGTAGAATAACAATTAATAGTACAAACAGAGGAAAAGTTTACATAACTTAATATAAATAATTGAGATGAATGAATTTACACAAAAGGATATAAATACGCTATTTTCGGGGCTTTGCTGTTCCCGTTGTAAAAATGAATTTACTAAAAGTTCTATAAAAATTTTGGAAAGGGATTGCGATATTTTGCTCTGTCGTTTATCATGCGAAAAATGTGGGAAAGATTTTGGTGAAATTGTATTTAATTATAATCGAAAAGCTAAGCACCACGAACCTTTAGAGATAATTGAGGGTCTTCCTCCAATTTCTTATGATGATGTCATAGAAGCTCATAGGTTTATTCGAAAAAAGTTATAGATTAATCTAAAAAAATACCACAGCCAATTGGTTGTGGTATTTTTTACTTTTCAAATTTGCAATTCTTATTGTTTTGGAGTTACAGTACTTTTGATATGTAATTCTCTCAATTGTTGCAATGAAGCAACTCCTGGAGCATCACTCATCAAGTCTTTTGCACCTGCATTCTTAGGGAATGCGATAACGTCACGGATAGAATCTGTTCTTGCAAGTAATGCAACCAATCTATCCAATCCGATAGCCAAACCTGCGTGAGGTGGAGTACCGTATTGAAGTGCGTTAACCATAAATCCGAATTTTTCTTGAGCTTCTTCTTCTGTCAATCCTAAAGCTTTGAAGATTTTCTTTTGAACTTCAGAAGAGTGGATTCTTACAGAACCTCCGCCTAATTCTGTTCCGTTATAAACGATGTCATAAGCGATAGATTTAACGTTGCCCAAATCTCCAGAATCTAATTTGTCTAAATCTTCAAGGTTTGGAGATGTAAATGGGTGGTGCATTGCCATATATCTGCCTTCTTCATCACTCCATTCAAACATTGGGAAGTCAACAATCCATAATAGGTTATGTTTAGCTTCGTCAATTAAGTTCAATGATTTTCCGAAGTGTAATCTTAATCTACCCATAACGTCATAAACTAATTTTGGTTTATCAGCTACGAAGAAGATAATATCTCCAGCTTGAGCTCCAGCTCTTTCTTGAATTTGTTTAGCTTGTTCTTCTGTAACGAATTTCAATACAGGAGATTTAGCTGTTCCATCTTCGTTATAGATAATGTTTGCAAGAGCTTTAGCTCCAAATGATACAGCTAATTTAGTGATATCATCGATTTCTTTTCTTGAATATTTAGCTCCTCCTGGAATTCTGATACCACGAACGATACCACCATTTTCAAGAGTATCTTTAACAATTTTAAATTCAGATTGCATAATAATATCGCCAATATCAAACAATTCTAAACCAAATCTTGTATCTGGTTTATCAGAACCGAATCTATCCATTGCTTCTTGCCATGGCATTTGAATAAATGGAGGTTTAACTTCAACACCAGCAGCTTTGAAAGCATCAACGATTAAACCTTCAACAACTTTGATTACGTCTTGTTGTTCAACGAAAGACATTTCCATATCAACTTGAGTGAATTCTGGTTGTCTATCAGCTCTTAAATCTTCATCTCTGAAGCATTTTGCAATCTGATAGTATCTTTCAATACCGCCAACCATCAACAATTGTTTGAAGATTTGTGGTGATTGAGGTAGTGCATAGAATTTACCTTCTTGAACACGAGATGGTACAAGGTAATCTCTGGCTCCTTCTGGAGTAGTCTTGATAAGAATTGGAGTTTCAACTTCCAAGAAATCAAGATTGTTTAAGTAATTTCTAATTGCTTGCACTATGTTATGACGCATAACAAGTTTTGATAACATTTGTTCACGTCTAAGGTCTAAATATCTGTATTTTAGTCTAATATCTTCTGAAACATTGTCATCATCTAGTACAAAAGGTAAAACTTTTGATGTTGACAATACTTCAATTTTTTCTGGGTACATTTCAACTTGTCCAGTTGGATATTTTTCATTGTATGTTTCTGGAGGTCTTTTAGAAACTTTACCAGAAACTTTGATAACGTATTCTGATCTTACGTGTTCTAATACTTTGTGAATTTCAGGGTTGATTTGAGGGTTTGCAACGATTTGGAAAAATCCGCTTCTATCTCTCAATTCAACGAACAAAATACCACCTAAATCTCTAATGCAAGAAACCCAGCCAGACAAAGTGATGTGTTCATCAATATTGTTCAAGCTTAGTTTTCCACATTCGTGGTCTTTAAACTTTGTTTTAATCATCTTCTCTTATTTCCTTTTTGCCTATTTATATTGCAATTCTAATTTTATCAAAAACACAAAAAAAAGACTACAATATGTAACATTTGTAATCTTTTTTGCTAAATTTAAACTTCATCTTTCATAATTTGACATGAATGAACGATGTTTAGGTTGATGTTGTAATAATCAACTTCTTCTGGCTTAAATTCAACGCTAGTCTTGTTCATAATTGTACAATCGTGTAATGAAATAAACATATTTCCACAGTTCAAAGTGTAGAATAAAAGATTTTCATTCGTTGGATTTTTAACTACAGAATTTTCTGGAAGGTATAATTTCCCTTTGATGATGTAGTTTTCAGTAGTAATTAAAACTACAATATAATCCTTATCCGACGGCATTGTAACTTTGTTGTTTGAAACGTTTGCCATACTTCTTTCACCTCTTCTCTCTTGTATTTCCGAAATTATACTAGCATAAAATTTTTGCATGGACAATTTATTAGATTTTTTGTAAGCTAGTTGTATGATTACATTTGATAGTTTGACATTAAAAGCTTTTTTAGAAGAAAATAAAGATTTTTTGTCTGGTGCAAGAATTAATAAAATTCAACAGCCGACAAGAAGGGATTTCTTATTTTCATTACGCAATAATGGGGAAACCAAGCAATTTTATATAAATATCAATCCTCAATATTATCATTTGTGTTTTGCATCTAAGGAAAATATCGAGAAAAGAGTGATTGAAATTCCGCAAAAGCCTCCGATGTTCTGTATGTTGCTCAGAAAGTATTTGCAAAATTCAAGAATTGCTAAGGTTAATCAGCCTCAATATGAAAGAATTTTAGAATTTTATGTTGAAACTTATAACGAAATTGGGGACAAAATCTATCTTTGCTTGGCAATTGAATTAATGGGTAAATATTCAAACGTCATTTTATATAATTATGATACCAATATGATTTTAGGTTGCGCTCATAATGTTGGAGCTGAAAAAAGCCGAGAGCGTGAAATGTATGGAGGGCTTCCTTATGTCTATCCTCCAAAACAAAATAAAATGGATATTTTAGATTATAATGGCGAAGTTGATTATGAAACTCTTCAAAATGATTTCTATTGGTTCTCAAAATCTTTTGCTATGCAGTGTAAAGGGCAAAGTTTAGAAAATTTAAAATCTTTCGTATCTTTGAATAAGCATGTTCCTGCTATATCGGAAGATTTAAAGACTTATTCTTTGTATTCTAATCTTTTAGATAATCCTGTAAAGTCTAATTCTGTTAACGATATGATTGATGATTATTATTCTGAATATATTTATCGTGATAAATTTAAGACTTTAAAAACTCATTATGAAAGTATTGTAAATCAGAAGTTGAAAAAAGTTGTTAAATCTCTCAAACAGATGGAATATCAAGTTATGCAAAATAAAAATGCAGATACTTACCGTCTTTGGGGTGATTTGATTATGGCAAATTTGTATAATTTGAAAGATTATTCTAAAGAAATTTCAGTCTATGATTACGAAAATGACAAACAAATAATCATAAAACTTGATGAATCCAAAACTCTTAAAGACAATGCAAATAAATTTTATAAGCTTTATAATAAAGCTAAAACTTCTAATGCAAAACTCAATGAATTAATAGAAGGTTTAAAACAGAAACAATCTTATAATGAGAGTTTGCTATACAGTATAAGAATTGCCGAAAATATTGAGGAGTTGCATGAACTGAATGATGAAGTTGTAGAAACGCCAAAGGATAAACAGAAAAAAGTTCATTCTGAACCCATAAAAATTGAACTTGAAAATGAAACAAGGATTTTTATTGGTCGCAATAATCGTCAAAATGATTTGATAGTATCAAAGTTGTCATCTGAAGATGATTTATGGTTTCATATAAAAGATTGTACAGGGTCGCATGTATTGTTGAAAACTCAAAAATTAACAGATGAATTAATCTATAAATGTGCAAAATTGGCAAAAGAATATTCAACCGCAAAGACCTCGACAAAAGCAGGAGTAATCTATACCAAACGCAAGTACTTACGCAAACCTCCAGCAGCTGCGTTGGGTTATGTAACCTATAAAAACGAAAAAGAAATTGTTGTTGAGTAATCTTGAAACATATGTTATAATAAATATATACTATTAGAATTAAATGGGAAAGATATGAGAAAAAAAACTTTAGCATTTACGGTCGCAGAAATACTTGTTGCAATGTCAATTGTTGGTGTCGTTGCAGCGATGACTATTCCAACTCTTCACTACAACAAAACGAAGAAAGAATATAGCGTAAAACTCAAAAACTTTTATAGTAGAATGCAAAATGCCATAGAAGATATGCAAGTTGATAAAGGCTCATTTAAGGATATGATGAAACCGACCAATGCTACTATGAAAACTTGGTATATGGATAATATCGACCCTTATATGGGACACCAATTCGTAAATGGAAACAAAATTTATTATAAAGATGGTTCATCTTTGCAGCTTTTGGGTATTGGTGGATGTCTTGACGTATGGTATGATGTAAATGGGGATAAGAGTCCTAATAGAGTTGGTTATGATAAGTATCGATTTTTATACTGTTTTGATGATTCTAACCGTATAAGCTGGTTTGGAGATAAGGAAACATTTTTTGGAACTTATGGAGCAGGATTGGTTGATGCAAAGACAACAAGACAACAGATGATTGATAAATGTAAACCTTCTGGAATGGGAGCTGAATATTGTAATCGCTTACTCCAAGTAGATAACTGGGAATATAAACAAGACTATCCATATAAGTTCTAATTATACCAATTTTTCCCCTCTCCAAGGGAAGAGGGGGTAGGGGAGAGGGTTATTTAGTTATTTCTTGATATTGGTTTTCAAGTTCTAAATACACTCCCTCTATATTATTATCAATTTCATTATTCCAAAATCTTATTACTTTATAACCCTTAGATTGTAAAAATTGTGTTCTTTGTGCATCTGTGAGGATATTTTCTGGAGTATTATGTTGTCCTCCATCAATTTCGATAATTAACTTAATATCCTTACAAAGGAAATCAACAATATATTTCCCAATTGGTTGCTGTCGTTTGAATTTTAAGTTATGGAATTTATGATTTCTAATTATATTCTATAATTTTTGTTCTTGTGGTGTTTGGTTTTGTCTAAGTTGTTTTGCCAATATTGTTAATTTATTCATAGAAGTATTTTATCATGAATATCGACCCCTCTCCTAGCCTCTCCCTAGGAGAGGAATGATGCAATACAAGTATCATTGGAGAGAAAGAATCCCCACCTTTATTCTTGTGTTATAATCCTCGTAAGACGGAAGGTTTATTATGCCACATTTTTTTATAAATTCAGAACAAGTAAATGATAACAAAATTTCAATTTCAGATAAAGAAAATTACATCCACATTGCAAGAGCTTTACGAGCTAGAGCAGGTGAGAAATTGTTATTAATTGACGAAAAACAAACTCAATATGAAACAACAATTCTTCAAATTACTAATTCTGAAATTCTAGCAGAAATAAACAATTCTTATAAATCAAAGAGATTTTTAGATTTTGAATTGTATTTAGCTCAAAGTCCGTTAAGAAGTGATGCGCAAGCCCTTTTAATAGAAAAAGCCACAGAATTAGGGGTTACTGCTGTTTACCCCGTTATGACAGATAATTGTGCAGTTAATAAATCTGTTGCTGAAAAAAAAGTTGCCAAATGGCAAAAAATTATGTATGAAGCTTCAAAACAATGTGAAAGAGCAATTGTTCCTGAATGTTATGAAGTTTCAACTATTGAAAAAGTTATATCAGAAAACCACTTCGACAAAATTATAGTTTTTTGTGAAAGAATTGCAGACAAAACTATTCGAGATTGCTTTATTGAAAAGCCTATTCAAAAAAATGAAAAAGTCCTTGTTATTATTGGTCCAGAAGGTGGTTTTTCTCAAAAAGAATTTGATTATTTTAAAACCTCTGCTTTTGAAATGTTAACATTGGGAAATTTAATTTTAAAAGCTGATACCGCAGTAGTTGTAGCTCTAGGAAACATTATTTATGAATACTCAAATTTTAAAAAATAAAATTCAAGACGATGAAATATTAAATAATATCGCAAGTTTTTTTCCTAACAAAATTTACCTTGTGGGAGGTTCAGTAAGAGATTGTTTTTTAGGGAAAGATACTTTCGACAGAGATTTAATTGTAACCGATGAAGATGCTGGAATATTTTCTCAAAAAGTTGCTGAATTTTTTGATGGGAAATTTATTCCACTTGATGAAGAAAATAAAATTTACCGTGTAGTCTTGAAAGATAAAAAGAACTATTTGGATATAACAAATCCTATTGAAAATTCGATAGAGAAAGATTTATTCAGAAGAGATTTGACTATAAATGCAATTGCGGTTGATATAAAAAGCGGTGAAATTCTTGATTTAGTTGGGGGCGTTAAAGATATTCAAAGCAAAACTATTCGAGGAATTAAAGATTTTAACTTTGAAGATGATCCATTACGAATTTTGAGAGTATTTAGATTTTACTCAATTCTAGG
The DNA here is from genome assembly GCA_002103105.1 of Candidatus Gastranaerophilales bacterium HUM_1. GTDB lineage: Bacteria > Cyanobacteriota > Vampirovibrionia > Gastranaerophilales > Gastranaerophilaceae > Zag111. Next base: position 7,951 of record DAAY01000008.1, on the reverse strand, counting down.
ATTTGAAATTGACTCACATTTACTTGAAGTTGTAAAAAATTTAAAAGATTCGGTTTTACAACCAGCAAAAGAAAGAATTGAATATGAATTGATGAAACTTTTTGAAGGAAAATATGCAGATTCAGCTCTTTTAAAAATGGATGAATGCGAAATTTTAAATAAACTGTTTCCATTTGTTGATGAATTAAAACAAGTACCGCCTAACTTACATCATCATTTAGATTTATTCAATCACAGCATTGAAACTATTCGTCAAATAGAAATTTTATATGAAAATGCCTCTGAAAAAGTCAAATCCCATATGAATAAAGTTGATTTTGGAGGATTCTCAAGACTTGCCCATCTCAAACTTGCAGCTTTCATGCACGATATTGGTAAATTTTCTACTTGGACAATTGAAGAAGGAACTGGAAGGTATAGGTTTATTAAACACGACGACGTCGGAGCTAAACTGGCAAAACCGATTTTAAAAAGTATGTGTTTTTCAAATAAACAAATTGATTATATTACCTTAATGATAAAAAAACACATGTATCCAACTATGGTTGTCCAATCTCCAGAATTAACAGACAAAGTTATGATGAGATTTGTTAGAAAAATGGAAGAAAATGCCATTGACAATATATTAATTGCTCAAGCAGATAGATTGTCCGCACAAGGGCCAGAAATTACAAAAGAAATAGTTGAAGAAAATCTTTCTGCATTAAATAAACTTTTAGAATTCTATTTACAAGCCCAAGAAACAATTAAACCTCTTCCAAAACTTATAGATGGAAACGACGTTATGCAAATTTTGAAAATCAAACCATCTCCAATATTAGGAGAGATTTTGAATTCGCTACACGAAGCTCAGATTTCTGGAGATGTAACCACAAAAGAAGAGGCTATTTCTTTTGTAAAAAACTATCCAATTCGATAGTTTTAATTTAGTGTTTTATGATAAAATTAATTTGAATAAAATTAAATGAGGTAGGGATATGAAGTTACGTTTTGATAAAGAAAAAGCGAAGAAGCTAGGTATTGTTTTGGGTTCAACTTTTGCAAGTTTATACCTTCTATTTTTGATATTACCATTTATTCTTTCGCCTATCGCAAATTCATACTGTGATAAAATTTCAGATTTAATAAAATCTTCCACGGGTTTTGATACAAAAATCGAAGGGCTAGGAATTGTAACTGCCCCAAATTTATCCGCAGGAGTGAAAGTTAAAAGTTTTTCTATGTCTATTCCTTCTTCTGATGAACCTCTTATAAGTGCTGAAAAATTTAACATCCGAATAGCCTTACTACCCTTAGTTTTAAAGAAAATTCAATTAGACAACATAAGTGCAAAAACTCTAAACTCAACGTTAGTTATAAAAAAAGATGGAGAATTCTTGTTTGAAGATTACCTTCCTCAAACAAAAGAACAAGAAGCTTCTTCAATGACATCCTTGCCTTATGGGTTAAAATTATCAAACAGACTTCCAAACGTTAAAATAAAAGACTATAAACTAACGTTTGTTGATGCACTCAATGATAAATCATATTTTGTTAAAGGTGAAAAATTTAAAGTAGCCGATTTTGTTCTAGATAAAAAAATAAAATTATCTACAACAGGACAGGTTGTATTAGACAACAACATCGTATCTAATTTCGATTTAAAAATTAATAATAAAATTATGCCAAATGTGCAACTAGACGACTTAGTTTTCCCTAAAGCCGTAAAAGTTGAAGAAGAGCAAGAAAAAACGACTGTAAAAATGCCATTTGATATAATTGACGTATTCAACTCAATCAACGAAAATGGATTACACGCAGATGTAACAACGAATGTTAAAACTTCTGGAACATTAAAATCTCCAAACCTAAAAGGGGTAATCGATGTAAACGCATTGACAGTCGCTGTAAACGGCAAAAAACTACCAGAAAGTTATGCAAACCTCAAATTCAAAGGAAATAAGACAGACATTGATTCAATTTTATTTACCTCAGATGATGAAAATGAAAAAACTCAAATTATTGGTAATATTCATTCTGGAAAAAATCCAGCTATCGATCTAACATTACGTTCAAATGCGAAATTTAACAATATGATTAGGCTAATTGATAGTATTGCAAAATCTTTTGACAGAAATGACTTTGATACCCTATCTGCCAAAGGAGGAATTGATGCAGATTTTAATATCAATTCTGATATGAAAAAAGTTTCTTCAACAGGATATTTAAAAATTAACCCATCTAGTTTAACTTATGGATTGTACAACGTTGTTATTGATAATATTACCGCTGATATTGATTTGATGAACAACAATATTGATATTAAAAAAGCTGGTTTTTCAGTTTTAGGACACCCTCTAAAATTATCAGGGACAATTGAAAATAACTCTAATACCGATTTAAAATTAACAGCAGATAAATTACCGCTAAAAGGTTTACTCGTTGCATTTGGTCAAGCTGCTATTCTTAAAGATAATGACATTAAAAACGGAACATTATCTCTTAACACAATTATAAAAGGAAAATTAAAAGAACTTAAACCAGAAATTAATGCAAATGTTAACACTTTAGATATATTAAATAAACCTGCGGATGTTAGATTGTTACTATCTGATGCGGTTATTAAATTGATTTGTGATACAAAGACGTTCACTGGAGATATTGATGTAAATTCATTAGTATTGAAAAATGCCACAGCTTCTATTACTGCACCAAAAACTAAAATTGTAATGGATTCAAAAGACATTAATATCAAAAATTCATATATTTTAGTAAATAACTCTAGAGTTGATTTCTCTGGTTTGGTTAAAAACTATTTGAACGATAAACTCAATATAAATATTTCAGCTAAAGGGAATGTCGCTTCAGCAGATATTATGGCATTTGTTCCTTCAGATTTAAGAGCAATGTTCCCATACGCAGGGAAATTACCAATTGAACTTGTGGTTAAAGGGGATTCTAAAATCCAAGACATTTGCTTTAAATTAACAGCAAATCCAACAAATTACATCAAATTTGTCGATATTGATTTGTTAAAAAATAAGACAACAAAACTCCACACAGATATAAGACTTGCTGGCGATACTCTTTCCTTTACAGACTCTGGATTATGGGCGGGGAGTCAATCTATTGCCACATTAGAAGGTGGAATTTCAAAATTGTATTCTAATCCAAAATTAAATTTGATTATTTCTGTTCCTCATCAGATTTCTTTCCCAATTTGGGGACTAAATAACTCTAATATTTCAGTAAAGGGAGATGCTGCAATTGTTGGGGATATGTTGAATCCTCAAGTGAAAGGAGCGTTAAATTTCTCAGACATATCTAGTAAAGATTTGGATTTTGAACTTAAAGATATGACCGCAAACCTAAATGGAGATATTTTGAATGGAAGTGCGAATGCAAAAAAATTCAAATTCGGAGGACTTGAAGCTAGTGATATTAGTTCAAAAATTTCTTTAAAGAACTATAACAATCTATATTTGAGCGATTTATCTGCTACTAGTTTTGGCGGTAAAGTTAACGGAAAAATTTCATATGGAATTTCAGACTCTTCAATTGGAGTTGAAATGAATGGTTCTGGAATAAACTCAACAGATGCAATCAATGGTGCTATCGGAATAAAAAATGCTCTTACTGGAACTCTTGGTTTTGGAGCTAAACTTGTTATGCAAGGTGTTACAGACCGAGAAATAATGAATTCAATGAAAGGAAATGTTAATTTTACTATTGATGATGGAAGATTTATGGGGATAGGTCGTTTGGAAAACCTAGTAACAGCTCAAAATATTGCTTCTAACTCAATATTAAAAGCCGCAATTTCTTCCCTATCCACCTTCTCAACTGTTCAAGAATCTGATAAATTTAAAAACATCACAGGAAACATTACCTTAGCAAATGGGAATGCAAATATCACAAGTATTAAAGTTGCAGGACCATTGATGTCATATTATGTGAAGGGTACATATTATTTACTTCCAAACAGTGCAACTTTAACAATTTTAGGTCGTCTTGATAGCAAAGTTGTTTCTTGCATGGGCGTATTGGGAGAATTGTCTGCGGATAAACTTCTTTCTTACATTCCAAAATTTGGAGCAATGACATCTAAATTTTTAAAACAGTTGACAGCAGATCCTGCGAATGAAAATACGGAATTAATTCCAGCATTAACAAATGGAAGCACTACCTACAAAGATTTTAAAGTTATCTTCAATGGACCAGTAGAAAGTTCTTCTTCTGTTCGTAATTTCAAATGGTTATCAACCTGCGACACAACTCAGATGAATGTAAAAAAAGACTTAGAAAACGCAAAAGAAGCGGTAAAAAACAATATCAATAATAGGGTTGAAAATGCAAAAAATACCGCTCAAAATGTGAAAAATAATGTAAATACTATTGTGGATAACCAAAAAGCAAAAGTAGAAACGGCTAAAAAAGATTTCGCACAAACAAAAGCAGACCTAGAAAAAGCAAAAGAAAATAGAGCTCAAAGCCAAGAGAACTTGAAAAACTTATTCAACAACGCTTTAAAAAATTCACAACACAAGGTAAATACTTCTACTCCAAAAGAAGCGACAACTTCAACCTCTGCAGAAGCAACAACAAAGGAATAAGATAAATATATCAACTTACAAAATACAAGCTAAAACCATTAAGATAATAGTTCCGATTTGCATAGCGGTTGCCATGTTTTGACCAAATCTGTTGCTATCATATCTTTTGGCAGACTTTTGGGCATTGATAGCACTAGATATTCTTGCAATTCTTTCTGATTCACTGTCTTGTGAAAAATTTGTTCCAAATACGCTGGATTCAATACGTGACAATCTTTGTGATGTCGGTTCGTTTTCATATTTAGTTTTATAGATAGCCTTTTCAATACTAGATAGGCTCATTGTTTTGGTTGGTTTAAATACGTTAGGCTGTGAAGATGAAGAAAAATAATCATCATCTTGTGGAAAGCTAAAATTTTGATTATTATTTCTTTTATTGTAAAAATCGTAGTCAAAATTTGGAGAACCATATTGATCTAGATGATAATTATCGTCCATTTTTCCGATGGTATCATTATAGAATTTGTTTTCTTGTTGTTGCATTCCGTTAGCCATAAAAGTTTGCGGTTTAATTTTAGCTTTTAATCTATCGACACGAGAAGATAAATCATCATTTTCGTAAGTTTTTCCAAAAGTTTTTGTTTCTAGTTTTGACAATCTGGCTTTAATATTTTGGTTTTTGAATTCTTGTTTGAAAACTTGTTTTTCAAGTTCATTAATTACAGGATAGTCAATTTTAGTGCTTTCAACAGGTTCTTTTGCCACAACCCAAGAATCTTCTGGCGAGGCAAAAGTATCTTCTTTGGGTTCAATTTCTTTACCCATTTCATCCACGGATAAATCTTTTTTTAGTTTCGCAATTCTAGTTGATGTTTGAGAGGTTGAAGTTTTACCATAAACCTTATTTTCAATTCTGTTGATTCGTGTATTTTCAGCTTCATTAGAATATGTAAAACCAAAAAGAGAATTTTCAATTTTATCTAGAGTTGTAGAGTATTGCCCTGCAAAAGCATATGGACAAATAAAAATCAAACTAAGAAGAACAATAATTTTTTTCATAACAAAAACTCCTTAGATTTAGAATAAGTTTATTTAATATCTAAACAAATTCTACAAATAAGGAGTTTTGAAATTTTTATTTTCAATACTTTTTCTCTAAGCAAAAAGTTTTATGTTTATTTTTCCATTGCCTAGGTTATTTAATCGTTTTAGGCATTTTTAAGAGCTTTTAAAGCTTGAAGTTCTTTTTGATATGGAGAAATTGAAGTTACTTTTTCAATAATTCCTGGGAGCTTATCGATTACATAATCAATTTCAGCTTCAGTTGTAAATCTACTCAAACTCCAACGAATACTTCCGTGGATTGCTGTGAATGGAACATTCATTGCTCTAAGAACATGACTTGGCTCAAGTGACCCAGATGTACAAGCAGAACCAGAAGAAGCACAGATACCTAAATCAGATAAGTGTAACAAAATCAATTCGCCTTCAATATACTCAAAGCCAATATTAGAAGTATTTGGAACTCTTTCCGCAATTCCTGTATTTAATCTTGCGTTATAGATTTTTTTGATAATATTTGATTCCAACTTATCTCTAAGTCTTTTAACTTCTGTCATTTCATAGTGCAAACTATCTTGTGCAAGTTCAGCAGCTTTTGCAATTCCAACAATGTATGGAACATTTTCTGTTCCAGCTCTTTTCCCTCTTTCTTGGTGACCACCGATAATAAGAGGGGTAATCATTGTTTTTGAATTTACATACAAAACGCCAACCCCCTTTGGTGCGTGGAATTTATGCCCAGAAATTCCTAACATATCAATTCCGTTTGCTTGAACATCGATAGGAATTTTTCCTGCAACTTGAACAGCATCGACATATAATTTTGTATCTTTATTTTTAGACTTGATAATTTCAGATATTTTTCCTATTGGGTTGATAACACCAGTTTCATTGTTTGCCCACATTACAGAAACCAATGCAGTATCATCCGTAATTGCAGATTCCAAAGCTTCAAGGTCTAATTCTCCGTTTGAATTAACCCCAATATAGTCAACTTTGTAACCTTGTTTTTCTAAAGATTTATATACATTCAATACACAAGGATGTTCAACTTTTGTCGTAATGATGTGTTTTTTATTTTTATTATAATTTAAGACACCACGAATCCCTGTATTTGCACTTTCAGAACCACAAGAAGTAAAAATAATTTCTTTTTCATCTTTAGCGTTGATAAAATCTTTAATTACTCCACGAGATTCTTTGATTGCGTTAGAAGATTTTTTTGCAAAATCATACATACTTGAAGGGTTTGCATATTCTTCTTTGAAGTATGGAAGCATTGCTTCTAGCACATGTTCGTCAACCCTTGTTGTTGCGTTATTATCTAAATATACTAATTTTGTCATTTTTATACCTCTACTACTGTAATGTCATTTCCTAGAGAGTTTTTAAGAGTTGATTCAACAAAGTTTGTGAGGGTCATCATTGAATTTTTGCAACCTGAGCATCTACCCTTTAGTTTGACATAAATAGTTTTATCCTTAATATCAATTAACTCAATATCGCCACCATCTTTTTGAAGCTCTGGAGATATTTGAGTTTCAATCACGTTATTAACTTTCAACACCCATTGAGTTGGAGTAAGTTGTTGAGTATCTTGTTTTTCCTTGTTGTAATAAGTATCAATAATATCTTTAATTACAGATTTACATTTTCCGCAAGCTCCACCAGCTTTTGTATAATTTGTAACTTCATCAACAGTTTTCAATCCGTTTTGCTTGATTGCATCCCAGATTACATTTTCTGTAATTTGGAAACATGTACAAATCATTTTTTCTTGCTTTTCTGGAGGGTTATTACCTAGCAAATCATCAATATCAACATAACCTTCAGCTTTGTAGTTTTTAAGAGCATCTTCTAGTGCTTCATAACCCATTACAGAACAGTGCATTTTTTCTGGAGGCAACCCACCTAAAGCATCCGCAATATCTTTATTGGTAATTTTTCTAACTTCATCAACAGTTTTACCAATAATCATTTCTGTTAAAATACTAGAACTTGCAACAGCAGAACCGCATCCAAAAGTTTGAAATTTTGCATCTGTAACAACATTATCTTTTATTTTTAAATATATTTTAAGTTGGTCACCACAAGTCAAAGAACCTGCTGAACCAACAGCATCCGCATCTTCAATAGTACCAACATTTCTAGGGTTTCTATAATGGTCCATAACCTTTTCTGAGTAATCCCACATATTATATTCCTTTCTTATCTGTATATTTATAACAATATTCTAACGCAAAAATAGTCAATAGAATCTTCTGTTAATAATAATTTAATGTTTACAAATGTAACAAAATATTACGAAAAGGGTAAAAAGGTTAAAGAAAGGAGGAGAAAGAGCCGATAAATATAAT
>DAAY01000001.1 GCA_002103105.1 Candidatus Gastranaerophilales bacterium HUM_1 | reverse complement strand
CTCGACCTTGTTAGCGATTTTTTATCTTTAATATCTCTATATTCGTGTATGTTGTTGTTCATTAGAAAAATGTTCTACCTATCCATATTCCTGTTAGGAACATGATTAGAGGAAGAAAAAGTATTATCCATACCGGGATTATCTTGTTCCACTTGTTGCCCTTGTATTTCAAAAGTATGGCGGCAGTTCTTTTACGGTTATATCGTAAATAGAATGCGACAAAGCACAAGACAGAAACGCACCCGCCGATAAATGCTCCTTGGGAGGAAGTAAAGTTCTTCCTCGTAAAAATCCAATAGTCAGGTAGTACACTGGCAAGGAAGATACTGAAAAAGAACAATGCAATTAACGAAATCATACAAAGCACACCACAAGCACTGAAACGTGCTGGTTCGTTATATTTTCGATAAAGTATAAACAACCGATAATACAAGTAGTCAAAAAAATAATACCTGTATTTTTCCCCTTCTCGCATCAAATTGTTTCGTGCGAAATGACTTATTGTTTCTTTTCTGTATCTCATCTTTGCTGAATTTTTCGCTAATGGCTTGACAAGGAGCTGCGTTTAGCAGCTAACTTGGCTTGTTAGTAGCTTCATTAATCCCACATAAATCCTCCTAAAAAAGTAAGACCATTATAATTATCCAATTCTTCAATATAGTTTTTGGGTTTATTCCCGTTGCTGAATAATTCCTTTTTGAAAATGAATATTTTTTGGTCTTTTTTCTTATCACGAAAGCCATTAGGGATATAGCAGAACGCACAATTTGCCATTCTAATTTTTTGCTTTTCCAAAGTAAAATCTACTGCATCATATAAAAATTCATCCTTAATAACGTGCCTTACTAATTCTTTGGCTTCAATTATGTTATCTGCAAATTCTATGTACAAAAATTCTGGATAGTAAAAATTTACTCCTAAATCCTTACAAAATTGGCATCTTAACATTGGACTTGGATGCTTTTTTGTCTCTCCATTATTGAATTTACGCAATTCTTCAAGATATTCATCTTGATTGAAGTATTGCATAAATTCATCTTTACTTTTATGTGTTATTCCAACCCAAGTTAAATTGCGCAACCCAGCTAAGGAAGTTGATATACCTTCTATTTCGTCTGCTTGAAAATCAAATGTTCCTAAGAAAAACATACTTTTAGCCTTCTTTGCCTGTGTACGTGTTATATCTTCTCCAGTATTATAACAGATAGCAGCATTTGCTTTTTGTATGTTTTGCTCTTTACATAGTTGCATTACTTTTTCTGTTTTAGCTGGTATCATTTTAACCAATTCATCTATACCACATGCTGAAAATTTAGTTACCAAAAAATCTTCATCATAACTTGATATATTAAGTTCTTTGCAGAATTGACAACTTAACTCTAAATTATCTTCGTCATGTTCTGCCCACCATTGACGGAATTTTGATTGATCTATATAAGTTTCAAATTCAGCATTTGAATGAAACTGTCCAATCCAAATATAAACTTTACTCATATCTTTTATAATTTATTGGTCGTTCAACTGCTACTAATGGTTCAGCAGGGAACGGCTTGTCCGTTATCCTGCGTTGTTAGCATCATATTTAACTATCAGCAGAAAGCGACATCTCCCGTTCCAACTTCAACAATATCATATTTGCCATCATTAATCCTTATCTTAATGCCACAACCATGCTCAATATCAAATTCAACTCTAAATTCCAGTCCAAACAATTCCTCTGCGTTCTGTTCAAACAAGACGAAAATATGTGTCAATTCAATATCCTGCATACATGCTTCAATTTTATAGGTATCTTTAGCCCATGCTATAACCGAACTACAAGCCAGACTATACCATTCTGACAGGTTATTGACAAATGAGGCAATCTTTTCTTTATATTCATCTGTCAGTTCTTCTTCTGATGCAAACAAACTATCTGACAATGTGATATAAACCTCATTACCCAAATCTTTTAATGGCACATACATTTCAAGATTTTTGTTAAAAATTATTTCAGTCGCTTTCATATTTTATTGTTTTTAGTTATGTTGATGCTAATGGGTTGGAAAGGAACACCGTTTAGGAGTTAGCTTTCCTTGTTAATATTGTTTTGTTGGGTATTTCAGTTTGGTATATACATAAATTTTCCTTTGTAATAAAACGCACAAACAAAGTATATTACAAAAATCACTAATGTTAGCATTATACAAATTACATTCTTCTTTTTCTCATTCTTTTCCCGATAAATGCTTCTTCCTATCCTTGCTTTCTTTTCCGACCAAAACAAGAATCCATTAAAGCAATAAATCATTATTATAAAGATGAAATGTGAACAAGGATGCGCAATATACTTTAGAATTGGATTTTCAAACATCATATTTGTATAAGCTCCCAATAAGCTATATACCATATATATGATAAAACTAAAACACACAACAGAAAATGCTTTATTCTGTTCTCTGTCTTTACCAAAGGAATCATAAATAAAGAAAATTGTGTAATACCAATACTTATACCAACTCATAACAGATTTAATATTAATGGTTCAGCAGGGAACGGCTTGCCGTTATCCTGCGTTGTTAATGGTATATTTATATTTTCCCTTTACTATAAAAAGCCTCTAAAACAAAGAGAAACAACGAAAGGAAAATGTATAATATAAGTATCAATAGATTATTCTTATTAGGCTTTTCATTAAACTTCTCTATGACAGCTTTATACCTTCTTTTCCAGCAGAAACGAATACATAAAAGAATGAATATCAGCCCTAAAGACACATTATACATTGTTCGCGTTGGATAAGGCAATATTTTATATTGTTCCAATACTCCCCATA
>DAAY01000005.1 GCA_002103105.1 Candidatus Gastranaerophilales bacterium HUM_1 | reverse complement strand
CTCTCCAAGGGAAGAGGGGGTAGTGGAGAGGGTTTTTCCTTTTGTTAAGATAAAAATTCTAAAATTAATCCAAGAAATAAATTTCAATATCAGTTTACAAAAAGAGTTCATTGGAGTTCCGCAGATAAAATGAATAGTGCCAGCTATATAGAGCCTTATATTTTAAATTGGAATGGAATGGTTGAGCATTTAAAAACAGGTGCAATTTGGGCTTGTAAAAAAGGTTGTACAAATTGTGGTTATTGTACAAAGTTAATCCAACTCAACGGTTGGAAAATACCTAAAGATTATCCGTGGTAGAAACTGGATTAATCAACATCAACTGGTGGGCGTTGGATTTTTTCTATCGCCTCCCTTGCGGTGAATACCAACGTTTCTGGGATATTATCAATGGTTGTTAATTGCCTTAATACATCAACTACTCTTTTGAACGCTCTAACAATATCTCCTTCGCCGATTTCTATTTGTTCTGAAACTGTTTCCCATTCTGCTCCTTCAACCCAAAGTTCAATTAGCGAACTGAAATATGGATTTATATATAAAGGTGCTTCAATATCATATTTAGATTGAACTTTTTCAAGTTTTCGTTTTATATTGCGGATTTGATTAAGGGCTTTTCTAACTGGTTCTGAGAACGGAATATAAGGAATTTCTATTCTTAATTCTTCTGTCGTTAACGCACAAATTACCCCTGCAAGTTGTGAAGGGGTTAAGTTTTCAAGCACCCCAGAGAAAATAATTTCTGCTAAGTACAATTCATTCTCAGAACGAATTTGTGATGTAGTTTTCCCTTTTTCTGTTGGGTAATCGTTCTGAATATAGCCATATTCCTTTAAAACAGCACGATGAGCAATGAATTTGTTCCAGTAAATATCTTTTTGTTTTTCAATTTCTTTTAGTAATTTTTTCTTTTTTGAGTCAATTCGTTTTAAAACTTCAAGGTTTTTTGAGTGTTTTTTATATAGTTTACAAGTGTCACAGGCAAAAGTTTGGAGTTTATGTAATTCTTCTTTATTACGTTTGCCAAATTCAACAACTTCTGGTGATAAAGGTCTATGTTTTGATTTTTCTTGTTTAACAATTTTTTTGTAGGTTTGTCTATTTTGGACATACAAAAATCTTAACTTGTCATATTCAAGCATTTTGTCATCAGATAATTTGTTTGGACAAATAAAAGAACGTTCCTCTATTTCCTTATCATATTGCTCTAATTGGAACAATATAGGTTTAAGTCTATAATCGGATGAATAATAGCCGAAACTTTTTAGAATGAGTTCTTTTGACTCTTCAAGATTAAATCTTTGCAACAAGTTTAGAACCATTGAATAGCTTGGAGAAAATTTACTTTCTAATGGATTTGAATCACTTAGAACTAGTTCTGCTACTTCTTCTGGAGTTTGGAATGGTGTTCCTACAACTGTTACATAGCCAACTTCGTCCATTCCTCGTCGTCCAGCTCTTCCTGACATTTGTAAAAATTCATTAGCTGTTAACATTCTGTGTCCAGAATCGGTTCTTTTGCTCGTTGAGCTGATAACGGTCGATCTTGCAGGCATGTTGATTCCTGCAGCTAAAGTTTCTGTTGCAAATACAACTTTAATAAGCCCTTTTTGAAAAAGTTTTTCTACTAAATTTTTCCATGCTGGTAATAATCCTGCGTGGTGAGATGCAACACCTTGAATTAAGTATTCAATATGTTTGTTTCCATATAAATGAGGGTTTTCAGCAATAAATTCTTCAATAAAAGCTTTTATTTCTTCCTGTTCTTTTCTCGTATTTAAACCCAGTCCAGAACATTTTTCCATTTGTTCATCACATTTTTTTCTGGAAAAAGTGAAATAAATTGCTGGTAACATGTCGTTATCTGCTAAGTTCTGAATTATCTGTTTGACATATGTTTTTTTTCTTTTATCTTTTCCTCTTGCCCATTGAGGTTTTTCTGGTTTTATTTTGTTATTTAATTTTCCATCTGGGGTTAAAAGTGGAAGTAATTTATATGGTTGAGAACTATCAAAATAGAAAAATCTCAAAGGCACTGGTCTAAAGTCTGTGTTAACAAGTTTTGTTTTTGAGTGTACTGTATTAATCCAATTTGTTAGTTCATCGCAATTTGCGACAGTTGCGGAAAGTGCAATAATTTGAATGTTGGTTGGGCAATAGATTATACTTTCTTCCCAAACTGTTCCTCTTTGTTCATCATTCATATAATGGACTTCGTCAAGAACAACATATCGAACATCTTTAAGGTTGTCTGCAACGGCTCCGAAGTTTGTTCCGTATAGCATATTTCTAAATACTTCAGTTGTCATTATGACAATTTGGGCACCTCTGTTAATAGAAGTATCTCCTGTAAGAAGTCCAACTTTATCGGCTCCATATTGCTCACAAAAGTCGTAAAATTTTTGATTTGATAATGCTTTTAGTGGGGTTGTGTAAAAAATTCTGCAACCTTGTTTTAGGGCATTATTTATAGCGTGTTGTGCAATAACTGTTTTTCCCGCTCCTGTTGGGGCACAAACTACAACACTTTCTCCGTTATCAATAATTTCACACGCTTCTTTTTGAAAATCGTCCAGTTCAAATGGAAATTCGCTCATCTTTTTATTACCTATAAATGCTATTCTATTTATAATTATAACATATTGTTCAAGATATTTAAAGATTATTCAAAAACTTCTTGTTTGTAAAATTTAGTAACAAAACATTTGACAAATTGCTACTTATGTAATATAAATTTTTGTAAAAATAATAATTATGCCCTATCAAAATTTTTGATTATACGTTTTGAAACTCTAAAAGGAGAAATTATGCAAGTTCAAAATAATATGAATTCACCAAGATTTACAGCTTTTAAAATGACCCCAAATGCTAATGATTTGATAATAAATACTTTGAAGAAAAATGCTAAACTAGAAGATTTTGTTACTTGTAACAAATGTATTAGTTCTCTGGATGCTTTTCCAATTCAGACATCTATTACCAGAACTCATAATCCATATGAATCAAGAGAACAAGATAGATTAAAAGCTTATATTGAAGGCAAGATTGAAATAGAAATGAGAAAACATGAAACTATTTCAAATTATTTGAAACGATTGGTTGGCATTGCAGATGATTTGAGCAATGATAAGATAAAACTAGACATGCTTGAAAATGGTAGAACCAAAGCATCTCAAGCAGAAGTTCTTGCAACTGATTTAAATTCAAAAGTTTCAAAATTTGTAAAATGTGTATAATAAAACGAATATATAAAAAAAAGAACGAGTTTATTCTCGTTCTTTTTTTGTTGTTTAATTAGAAATATCTTCCTAAATTTTATCAAATCCAGTGTATTTTCTTAATACTTCTGGAATGATAATTGTTCCATCTGCTTGTTGATAATTTTCAACGATAGCTGCAAATGTTCTACCAACAGCAAGACCAGAACCATTAATTGTGTGAACAAATCTTGTTTTACCTGTTGCTTTTTCTTTATAACGAATGTTTGCTCTTCTTGCTTGGTAATCTCCGTAGTTTGAACAACTTGAGATTTCTTTATAAGCATTGTAAGAAGGCATCCAAACTTCCAAATCCCAACATTTATTAGCTGAAAAACCGATATCTCCTGTTGATAGGGCTTCTCTTCTGTATGGAAGTTCAAGAAGTTGTAACATTTTTTCTGCATCTTCTGTTAATTTTTCGTGTTCGTCTTTACTTGTTTCTGGAGTACAAAGTTTTACAAGTTCAACCTTGTTGAATTGGTGAACTCTGATTAAACCTCTTGTATCTTTACCTGCTGATCCTGCTTCACGTCTAAAACATGGTGTATAAGCTGTCATATATTTAGGTAAATCATCTTCTGATAAAATTTCGCCAGAATAGATATTTGTAACTGGAACTTCTGCTGTTGGAATTAAATACAAATCTTCATTTTCGCATTTGTACATATCTTCTGCGAATTTAGGAAGTTGACCTGTTCCAGTCATTGTAGCAGAGTTAGCCATAAATGGAGGTAAAATTTCTTCGTAACCTTGTTGTTCTGTGTGATAGTCAAGGAAGAAATTGATTATTGCTCTTTCTAATCTTGAGCCTTTTCCTCTGTATAAAGTAAATCTGCTTTGAGATAATTTAACACCTCGTTCAAAATCTACAAGATTCTTTTCTTCGCACAAGTCCCAATGAGCTTTGAATTCAAAATCAAATTTTCTTGGTTCTCCCCATTTGTAAACTTCTACGTTGTCAGCATCAGATGCTCCAATTGGAGTTGTTTCATCTGGAATGTTTGGGATGTGCAACAAAATATCTTTTTGTTTTGCATCTAATTCTGTTTGTTTTTCTTCAAATTCTTTAATTTCATCTCCAAGAACTCTTACTTCTTCTTGGATTTTATCGGTATTTTCTCCGTTTTTCTTCATTAAACCGATTTTTTGGGATTCCGATTTTCTCTTTGCTCTTAATTCGTCAGCCTTTGTTTGAATTTTTCTTCTTTCTTCATCAATAGCAATAACTTCGTCTATTGATAAATCTGGATTTCTTCTTTTTAAAAGTTCATTAATCTTCTCAGGATTCTCTCTAATCAATTTAATATCAAGCATCTTATCCTCTTTTCTGTTACCAATTAGCACTTTCATTCTAGTTTAAATATATTTTATAATCAAGCTATTGGAATTAAAAAATACGTGTATTTGGTGATAAAAATTTGCAATCCGCATATAATAATGTATAATATTGATGTCAAGGGAGATGTGATGTTTAAAAAGTTAGCTCAACAATTGAAGGCTCAAAATGCGGAGAATAAGTATTCTTCCGTGTCTTCTCCTATTCAAAATTCAGAGAATCCTTTTTTGAAAAATCTTTCAAAGCATGCTCTGAATTTGTATGAGCGAAAAACTGATGTAAAGAATTTTACAAAATTAGCCCTTTCTAATCCTGAAAATTCTTCTCATAATCAAATTATGGACAAATTATTCCGATATGGAGATGTAATTGATCCATTTGAAGAATCAAAATTATTTGATTTGTCTGATAATGAACATTTTTTACGTGATTTAGGTTTGAAATAATTTTTACTTTAAAATTAGGCTTAATATTCTTTTCACACCTTGAAACTTTTTCGTTTTTTGTATATAATTTTTCTATAAGAAGAGATAGGAGTAAAAAATGTTCGAACGTTTTACAGAAAAAGCAATTAAAGTAATAATGCTTGCTCAGGAAGAAGCTCGAAGATTAGGTCATAATTTTGTTGGAACAGAACAAGTTTTGTTAGGTCTAATCGGCGAAGGTACTGGGGTTGCTGCTAAAACTCTAAAGTCCATGGGGGTAAACCTTAAGGATGCAAGAGCTGAAGTTGAAAAAATTATCGGTAGAGGCTCTGGTTTTGTAGCAGTTGAAATTCCTTTCACCCCACGAGCTAAAAGAGTTTTAGAACTTTCTTGGGATGAAGCAAGACAATTAGGTCATAACTATATTGGTACAGAACACTTGTTGCTTGGTTTAATCCGAGAAGGTGAAGGTGTTGCCGCAAGAGTTCTTGAAAATCTTGGTGTTGATTTAAATAAAGTAAGAAGTAACGTTATTAAAATGTTAGGAGAATCAAAACCTCAAACTACTGCTGGTGGTGCGGGTTCAAGTTCTTCAAGCTCAAGTTCTTCATCAAGTGGAAAAACAAAAACTCCAAGTTTAGATGAATTTGGTAGAGATTTAACGTTAGCGGCTCAAGAATTGCGTTTAGACCCAGTTGTTGGTCGAGAAAAAGAGATTGAACGTGTAATTCAAATTCTTGCAAGACGTACAAAAAATAACCCAGTTTTACTTGGTGAACCTGGGGTTGGTAAAACGGCTGTTGCTGAAGGTCTTGCTATAAGAATTGTCAATGCTGAAGTTCCAGATATTTTGGATGGCAAAAAAGTTATTCAATTGGATATGGGGCTTTTGGTTGCAGGTACAAAATATCGTGGTGAATTTGAAGAACGTCTTAAAAAAATTATGGATGAAATTCGCCAAGCTGGTAATATTATTCTTGTAATTGACGAAATGCACACATTGATTGGTGCTGGTGCTGCTGAAGGTGCTATTGATGCTGCAAATATCTTGAAGCCTGCTTTATCAAGAGGTGAAATTCAAGTTATTGGTGCAACAACTTCTGATGAATACAGAAAATATATTGAAAAAGATTCAGCTTTAGAACGTCGTTTCCAACCAGTTCAAATTGATGAACCTTCAATTGATGAATCTATTGAAATTATCAAAGGCTTGAAACCTAAATATGAAGAACACCACAATTTGGTGATTTCAGATGAAGCAATTGTTGCAGCTGTTAAATTATCTAGCAAATATGTAAACGATAGATTCTTGCCAGATAAAGCAATTGACGTAATCGATGAGGCAAGTTCAAAAGTTAGATTGAAAGCATCTAATATGTGTCCAGAAGGCAAAGAGCTTGAAAAACAATTAAAAACATTGATTAAAGAAAAAGAAGATGCAATTAGGAATCAAGAGTTTGAAACAGCTTCTCAACTAAGAGATGATGAAGCAGACTTGAGAGATAGAATTCGTGAAGTATCTGCTAAATGGAGAGAAGAACACGATGCAAATAAACCAACCGTTACGGCTGAAAATGTAGCTGAGGTTGTTGCGATGATGACTGGTGTTCCTGTTACTAAATTGACAGAAGGCGAAAGTGAAAGACTTCTAAAATTAGAAGACACTTTACATCAAAGAGTAATAGGTCAGCATGATGCGATTGTTGCAATTTCAAAAGCTATTAGACGTGCAAGAGTAGGTTTAAAATCTCCAAATAGACCTATTGGTAGTTTTATCTTCTGTGGTCCTACTGGTGTAGGTAAAACTGAACTTGCAAAAGCATTAGCAGAAGCTATGTTTGGATCAGAAGATAACATGATAAGAGTTGATATGTCTGAATTTATGGAAAAACATTCAACTGCAAAACTTATCGGTTCACCTCCAGGATATGTTGGATATGACGATGGTGGACATTTGTCTGAACTTGTAAGAAAGAAACCTTATTCAGTTGTATTATTTGACGAAATTGAAAAAGCTCACCCAGATGTTTTCAATATTATGTTGCAAATATTGGATGATGGTAGATTGACAGACTCAAAAGGTCGTCACATCAGTTTCAAAAATACAGTAATCATTATGACTTCAAACGTTGGTGCAAGTATGATTACAAATACATCAAAACTTGGTTTTACTACTGCTGAAGACGAATCAAAATCAAAATATGAAAAATTGAAAGATACTGTTTCTGAAGAAATGAAGAAAGCTTTCAGACCTGAATTCTTGAACAGAATAGATGAAACAATTGTATTTGCTCATCTTTCTAAAGAAGAAATCAGACAAATTGTTGATTTGATGTTGAAAGATTTATTCAAACGTTTAGCAGAAAAAGAATTGAATATTGATGTTTCTGATGAAGTAAAAGATTACTTAGCAGAAAATGGATATTCTGAAGCTTATGGTGCAAGACCATTAAGACGTTTAATCCAAAGAAAAATGGAAGATAGTCTAGCTGAAGAAATTCTTTCTGGTAAATATGGCAAGGGTGATACAATCAAGGTTTCTCTTGTTGATGGAAAGATTACTTTTGACAAAGCTTCTAAAGCAAAAAGAGCTAAAAAAGAGAAAGAAGCAGAGCCAACTGAAGAAACGGCTACAAATTAATTTATAATTGACGAAAGAGGCCTTATATTTTAAGGCTTCTTTCGTTACAATTTCTTAATATTTCCTGCATTATCTATTTAAAAATATTTTTACAGTTTTTGTATAATCTTGATGGGGACAATTAAATAAAGTTAGGGGACATTAAATGCGTGTAGATTATGTAAGTAGTTATACTCAAAAGTCTGTTAATTCAAGACAAAACGTCAATACTGTTTCAAAACCAGTGAATCCTTCGGTAGGAATATCAAATATTGTTAAACTTTCTTTCACTGGGAAGAATATCAATCAGTTGGCTTCTTTAACTCCAGAAAACAATGGTTTAGGGTTAGCTGAAACTTCTCAAGGTGGAGAAGGTTGTGTTGGTTATGAAATTGTAGAGAGCATGCGTAAACATGAAAATATGGATGCAAGAAGTTTCATGCCATTTTGGGAACATAATAATCCAAAAGGTGGTTACAAATTTTTGATTCATAGAAAAGAAGATTTCCCAGCTGGTGTTGCAAAATTACCAGATGAAATGCCTAATAGTGCTTTTTATAGTGCTGAAGTAGGTGAAGATTTAGCTGCTGTTGCTAAAAAATTAGGTTTAAAAACAGATGAATTAAGTTATGTTATTCAAAGTCGTCCTAACGGAAATGGAAAAGATGCGAAATCTAGATATTGTATTTTAGAACCAACAAGTGTTGCAGGAGAAGTTAAACGCCCTTCATCAAGTGTTTTAGGAGAACTTGATACAATTCCTTATAGATTATTAAAAATTTCTGAACATAACCCTAGCTATAATAAATTGAAAGGTCAACCTCATTACTTTGTTTACACTTCAGATTTGGCGAAAGCTTCAAAACCATATTCATATGATTGTTGGGGTAATGTTCCGTTTGAAGCTGAAATTGTGAATTCTGATTGGATGAGAGTTCAAGCTGATTTACTTCATTCAAAGATGAATACTCCAGAATTTGGTTTTTATGACCCTGCAAGTGTTTTAGCTCATGATAGAGTTGCACATACTTATGGTGTTCATGTTGCTAATCGTTCAGCAAATGGTAAAACGGATGTAAATGGTGTAAAAGTTCATATCATTGATCATAACACTGGTAGAAATTATCAAGGGTTGACTAATGACCCAATGAAGTTTATTTCTGTTGTTGGAGATGAAGCGGATGCTGCTGCGTTGAAAGCAATGCCTGATTTTGAATTATTGAGAAAAGCTAAAGAACAAGGTATGGCTGCTTTATCAGATAGAGAAAGACAAATTGTTTCAACAATTGTTGATCCATACTTAGCTCCATTTAGAGATGGCTCAGGAATGTATAATATTTTAAAAACAGGTATTTCTGCGGTAGAAGCTAATCCTGAAAATATTTCAGAAGGAACTGTTTCTCATACTTTTGACAAGGAAATGAAAAGTCAAGAAACTCCTGATGCAGCCAAATTCTTGACTGATGATTTTGCAAGAATTCAAACAAAATCTGTTGGTAATGGTGTTACTCCTGCAAATTTAAGATTGAATGACCCTACTGCAAATTTTGGCCGTGGTAATAATGGTTTATCTGATGCTAAGGCCGGATTTACAACTTTTGAATATAATGGTTCAAATATAGATGAAGTTATTGCGGCTAAAAATAAAAACGCAAAATGGCTAACTAATTTGATATGGGAAGCTGGTGAAAAAGGTCAAGCAGAATTAAATAAATTATTCTTTAACGAAGGTCAAATTGCTGACGGTCATAATGTTAAAGGTTATTTATCTCCAATTAGAGAAGGAGATATTCTTGTATTTGGATTTGGCAGACCTGATGAACAAAAAGGTTTTCCTATTTCTACAAAAGGATTTTTAAACTTCTTAAAAGATGAATCTGTACCAAAAGAAATGAAGCAAAAAGTTAAAGTTCTTCTTGGTGCTGGTCCTTGGAATAAGGATGCTGATGACTATAAGGCAATCGTTAGAGATTTAGAAGAAATTGGAAAACTTGATGGTGGAGCATATAAACATAATATTATGTATGTTGATGGGTTTACTCCTAACAGATTGGTAGGTGCTGCTCATTATGGTTTATTTACTTCTCGTCGAGAAATGTATGGTATAACTCCAATTGAATGTAAAATCGCTGGTACTCCTTATGGTACTACTGCAACAGGTGGTCCTGTCGATTATACAAATCCAAAGAATGGTTTCTTAACAAGGGATGCTGTTGAATTAAGACCAGAAAGATTTGGTTTGTCTTGGGCAAATTCTCCAAAAGAAATTGATGAAGCTAGGGTAAATCACCAAGCTGAGCAAGTTGGTGATATCTTTAAATCTATGATTTATGAATATTCTAATGACAGACCTTCTTATATTGCAAAATCTAAGAAAAATATTGAAGAGCGTGTGGATTGGCACAATAACGGGGAATATAACTTCGGGAAGAGTGCTAATAGATGCTACTTAGATGATATTTTAGAAGTAGATAAAGGCTGGGAAGCTCGTAATAAAAATCCAATGCGTAAGGTTCAAGGTAAATTTGGTGAATACATTGAACAGGCTGAAGAAATGATGAAACATACGAAGTCAAAACCACTAAAAGTCGTTCTTGCTGTCGTTGTTGGAGGCTTAGCAATTGCTGGTGGTGCTTATATGCTTCTTCAAAAAAAGAAAGCTCCTGCACAAACAAAAGTTGCTTAGTCTTGCAATAAATTCAAAATATGTAAAAAGAAATCGGATAGAAAAATATTCTATCCGATTTTTGTGTGGTTATTGTAGTATTTTATTTCATATAAATTGAAATTAATGTCATAATTATTAGCATTAGAGCTATGAACCCTATTGAACCTAAAACTCCTGTTCCAGAATTTTCAAATGTTGGATGTGAATTTTCGTGTAATTTTGTATTTTCGCTACTAATCATTTCATGTTCCATTGTTTTATCTCCTTTAAATAATTTTTCCATAACACAATATAACCAATTATCTCATTGGTTTTTAATAAAAGTGTAATACCTTATTATGGTGCGTTTGGAGATATTTCTGAGAGGTAATACCTCTTTAAACATACGAAATTCTTTCGTAAGTATGATTTGTTGTAAATGTATGTAAGAAGAAGTGAAAATTGTGATGATTCTGGAGGTATGATGTTTTTAAATCCATAAAATATCTTCTTAGAATTTTCTTTCTTTTGAAAAATGACATTTGTATTTGTGTAATTAGATGAAACTAAATACTTTACACTTTTTGTATCTGATTGGTATATTGTATTATTATTATCAGTAGCTTGAATGGTATTTGTTACTGGAGAAAAATCAATCGACAAATTTTCAATGTTTGAACACATTGTTGCAAAAAATAAACACATTATTAAGAATAGTCTAACGATGATTTTCATTTTATTATTATATCTCAAAACTTAAAAAAGTCTATTTTGTTACCCTCTGTTTCATTTGAAAACAATTTGTTTTTATACTACCGTGTAGTTATGGAACGTCTTATTGGAATATCAGATATTCACGGAGAGTATGAAAAGCTTTGTGCTGTTATAGATAATATTGCACCTCAAAAGGAAGATACAATTGTATTCATGGGTGATTACATTGATAGAGGTCCGAAATCAAGAGAGGTTGTTGATAAACTTATTGAGCTTGAAGATGAGTGTAATTGTGTTTATTTAATTGGCTCTCATGAATATGCAATGTTACATGCCAAGTCTGATGATTACTATAATTATTTGTTCTGGAATTATGGTGGAGATGCTACTGTCAAAAGTTATGGAAGTTTTGACAATATAATGAAAATTCATGGAGATTTTTTTAATAATCTAAAATTTTATCATATTCAAAATGGTTATATGTTTATTCACGCTGGCGTTAGAATTGGTGTTCCTTTAGAACAACAATCAGAAGAGGATATGGTGTATATTCGTACAGAATTTTATAAGAAGAAACACCATTTGCCATATAAAATTATTTTTGGTCATACTGAATTTAATGAGCCTCAAATTCAAGACGATAAAATTTGTATTGATACTGGTTGTGGAAAATTTAAAGATGCACCTTTAACGGCTGTTGTTATTGAGAATGGTGTTGAACATTTTGTTAATTCTGGAATGTAGATAAAACATTAAAAAAAGAGGTTTTAAATATCCTCTTTTTTTATTACATATTTTTATCCATAAAAAATATGCGCTTGACGCGATTCGAACGCGTGACCTATCCCTTAAAAGGGGAGTGCTCTACCTGCTGAGCTACAAGCGCATATCAACTATTCATATTTCCTTGGCTAACGGTTCAATCACCGTGTGTATTCATCTTAGCAAGAACATTTTTTATTGTCAACTGTTTTTTCTTATTTTTTTATAAAACATAAAAATTCTCTTTTTATAAATAAAAAACTCCCCAGTATAGGAGAGTTTTTAGACTTGTTTTTTATTCTAGATTGATATATTTTCTTGCACATTCAAGCATTGAATTGAGTAGTGCTGCGTTATTATTCAAGTCCATTCCATTTGTTTCTAGAACTTGTTTTATCCTATCTTCCCAAATATTGTAAATGTCATTGTTGTCTAAATCTAAAATTTTCCCAATCATTTGTAGTTCTTTAAAATCAATGGGGATTGGATAGGCTCCTCTGAGCATATCGACGATATCAATTCTTTTCTTTCTCGGAAATGCTTTAAGAAAATTGATGACACTCATTTTTTTCTCATGTAGCATGCTTTTTAATAATTCGATAGTTTCATCTTGAAGCAGGGGTTCTTGTGGAATTTTGTATTCTTCAAATTCTTCTGGGCTTATGTCCATGACTGTTGCAATTCTTTCTAAAGTTGTACTTCTTGTAGAAAATGGAATTGTTTCATCAATCAAATTATAGACGTATGAGAGGGTTACTCCAATCATTTCGGCAAAATCTTTTTTATGAAGTCCATTTTTATCTAAAAATTTAGCGACCTTTTGTGAACTTTTTTCGTTTGTTAATTCTTTTTTCATAGTTTATACCTCATGTTTTTTCTTAATTTATTTTTTATTTATCTTTTTGTTAAGCTTATACTTGCTATATCATTACGGTAATATTTATTTACGTTAAAATACTAAAAGAGAATTATTAGAAGATATTAAAGGATTAAGGATAATGAAATTAGTTGTAGGACTAGGAAATGTAGGAGAAAAATATTGTTTTACTCGTCACAACGTAGGGTTTATGGTTGTTGATAAGTGGGCAATAATGAATGATGTTACGTTTAAGGAAGATAAAAAGCTCAAGTGCTTTATTGCTAAATATAAGTCTGGAATGGAAGATATAATGCTTATTAAACCGACAACGTTTATGAATTTATCAGGCGAGGCGGTTATTGCAGTAATCAATTATTACAAAATCGATATTAGTGATGTTATTATTGTTTACGATGATTTATCTTTAGAGCTTGGGACAATTCGTTTTCGTCCAAGTGGTTCTGATGGGGGGCATAATGGAATTAAATCTATTATCAAACATCTTGGAACTTCAAATTTTGCAAGATTGAAAGTTGGTATTGGGCCTCAGCCTCCTATACCTGCGGAAAATTTTGTTTTACAAAATTTTTATAAGGATCAGTTAGAAACTCTTAAACCTGTTTTGAAAAAATCTATTGAAGGTGTTCAATATTATTTTGAAAATGGGATGCAAAAAGCCCAGAATACCTATAACTAGATTTGAATAATCTCCCGTTTAATGCTATAATACTTAAGCGTAAGTATTAAAATAGGAGTTATTACTAATGAGTTTACAATTGGCTGAACAATTTGAAGCAAATGAACAGTATGAAGATGCATACCGTGAATATAAAAAAGAATTTGACCAAAATCCTGAAGATTTGGGTTTGATGGAACGTTTGGGGCATTTATCTTTAATCCTTGAAAAGCCAGAAGAAGCGGCTTGGTACTATCATGAAATTTTAAAACGTGATGTTGCTAATCCTCTTGCATATGAACAATTGATTTCAATTTATGAAAATACTGATAAATATAAATATTATATTTATCGAGGTAATAAAAATTCGCTTGAAGGCAAATTAGAGTTTGCTGTAAATGATTTTAAAAAGGCGTTAGCTGTTGCATCAGATGAAACTCAAATTATAATGACAAGATTAACACTTGCTAATTTATACCGTCAACAGGGAAAAGATTTAAAGGCAATTGACGAATATAATGTTATTTTAGAATATGATAATTTGCATGAAGAGATTTTCTTGCAATTAGCCGATCTTTACATGAAAGATGAAGCATATCCGAGTGCAATTGATGCTCTTCAACGGGCAAAACAAAAAGGTTTTGATACTGATAGAATAAATGAAGGCTTAGCTGCGGTCTATCTAAAAAGTGGCGATGCTGCAAGTGCAATAAAATATACAAAAGATGAACTTTTAAAAATTCAATGTATGTTGGAATTGGGGCAAATCGATGAAGCTTATGCAAAATTAAATTCTTTACCAGATGAATTTAAAAAATCTCCAAGATATTTCACTCTTCAAGCTCAGTATTGCTATTCTGCAAAAGATTTTAAAAAGGCTTTAGAGTATATTGATGAGTATAATAAACTATCGCCAAATTCACCATTAACATTTCAGATGAGAGCATTGGTCTATGATGAAGAGGGTGATGAATATAACGCTCATGTTAACTGGGGCAAGTATAACATGCTTAGAAAAAATACTGATATTGCGGTGAATGAATTTTTAAATGCTGTTCAATTGAAGGACGATGATATTGATTTGTTATTCCTATTGGCGGGTTTGTTGACAGAGTCAGGTGAAACAAATCATGCTGCTGAATATTATGAAAAAATAGCTAAATTAGACCCAACAAATAAAGAGGCTCTAAGAAAATTAGCTAAATTTAGAGAAGGTATTGGCGATTATAGAATGCAAGTTAAATATTTAGAAAAAATTGTTGAAGCAGATTCCAAAGATATTCAAGCTCTTAAGGAACTCGCTAAAGCTTGCGAAAAAATCAAAGATTTTGACGGTGCTGTTTCTGCTTATAACAAGTGTTTAGAGCTAATTACTGACCCTGCGGAAACTCAATTGCTTAAAAGTAAGTTAGAAAAATTAGAATCTCATGGTGCTTCAAATGTTGATGAGTCAGTTGGCTTATTAGATAAAATCATGGGCTTTTTCAATAAGGGTTAATTTGCGTTAACTTTTATCACATTTTTACAAAAAGAAGTCTAAGTAGGCTTCTTTTTTTGTATAATGAATAAGGAAGTAGTTTTGAGGGTAATATGAGTAGATTTATTGGAATTCTTGGGATAATTTTTATATTTGGTTTAGCATATTTAATGTCTAATAATAGAAAAGCTATTAATTATAAAACAATTGGAATGGGTTTTTTATTACAAGTTCTTCTTGCGATTTTTGTATTTAAAGTTCCTTTTGGACAAAAAATGTTTATGGCAATAGGTTTATTTATTCAAAAACTTTTGGTTTTTGCAAAACAAGGTGGAGAATTTGTTTTTGGCGGATTGATGAGCCAAAACTTTACGCATGTTTTCCCTGGAGGTTCAATATTTGCACTTCAATTGATTTGTTCAATGGTGTTTATGATGATATTGGTTAATCTTTTATATCATTATGGTATTATGCAACGTATTGTTGCGGTATTGGGTAAAGGGATGAATAAATTACTCGACGTGAGTGGAGCAGAGGCTCTTTCTAATGTTGCAAGTTCTTTTGTTGGGCAAATTGTTGCTCAAATTATGATTAAACCATATTTGGCTAATTTGACTAGATCTGAGCTTTTGGCTTCTATGACTGGAAGTATGGCATGTATTTCAGGTTCAATAATGCCAATATATATCGGTATGGGTATTCCTGCTGAATATATTTTAGCTTCTTCTATTATGGCTGCTCCTGGAGCTTTGGTTATTTCAAAAATTGTTTACCCTGAAACTGGAATTCCAGAAACAAGCAAAGATTTTAAGATTTCTGTAAGTAAGCGTCATAGAACGCATGCTAATATATTTGATGCAATTTCTTCAGGAGCATCTGAAGGTATGAAGGTTGCTATAAATGTTGTTGCAATGATTTTGGCTTTAGTTGCCTTAGTTGCAATGATTGATTGGATTTTGGCAGGTTTTGGAACTTTAGTTGTTAAATTATTCCATTTTAATTTAACAGCTATTGGTATGGATTTAACTCATCTTTCAATGAATATGATATTAGGTAAGATATTTGCACTTTTTGCGTTGTTGATGGGTGTTCCACTTCATGAAGCAACTACTGTTGGTGGTTTAATGGGTACAAAGTTGGTTTTAAATGAAATGGTTGCGTATTTGGATTTGACTAATCCTGCGTTGCATTTGTCCCCTAAATCATTCTTGATTGCAAGTTTTGCACTTTGTAGTTTTGGTAACTTTGGTTCAATTGCAATATTACTTGGAGGTATTGGGGAACTTGCTCCAAATCAAAGAAAGAACTTGGCAAGATTGGGCTTAAGGGCTTTGATATGTGGTACTTTAACTTGTTATATGTCGGCTTGTATTGTTGGAATTTTATTTAATTAAAACTTAATAAAAGTAATATTTTTTACATTTTACATTTTTAGGATATAATTATAGTATGGAGATAGTAAGAGAACTTAGAGAAATTCCGAATTTATCATTAGCACTTGGCTTTTTTGATGGTGTACATTTAGGTCATCAAGCCGTTATAAATTGTGCTGTTGATTTTGCTCGTGAAAATAATTGCAAATCTGCGGTTGTTACTTTTAAGGAACATCCTTATTGCTATTTCAAAGGAGTTTCACCTAAATATATTTTGACTTTGGAAGATAAGTATAAATATATAGAGGAATTAGGTGTTGATTATTTGATAGAACTTGATTTTGCTAAAGTTTGTACTATGACTCCAATGCAGTATTTGGAAGAAGTTTTAGTTAAATATTTTTCTCCAAAGGCAATTTCTACTGGTTTTAACCATAAATTTGGTGTTGATAAATCTGGTAATGTAATGTTTTTATCTGATTGTCAAGAAAAGTTTGACTATATCTATTTTGCAACTCCTCCTCAATCAATTTATGGAGATGTAATTAGCAGTACTGCAATTAGACAGTTTATAAAATCTGGTTCTGTATTTATGGCAGATACTATGTTAGGTCGTAAATTTGCGGTTTCTGGTACTGTTATTAAGGGTAAAGAACTTGGTGCGACTATTGGTTATCCAACTGCCAATATAATTTACCCGTTAGATATTGTTGAACCACCTCATGGTGTTTATGAGGTTGAGGTTAATATTGGGGATACCCAAACTTATAAGGGTTTGGCAAATTTCGGGGTTTCTCCAACTGTTTCAAATTCTGGCATTTGTACTCTAGAAACTTATATTTTAAATTTTAAAGGAAATTTGTATGATTCAGATATTAAAGTAAGTTTTGGTAGATTTATTAGGCCAGAAATTAAATTTTCTAATTTGGATGAATTGAAAACTCAGATTGACTTGGATCTTCAATCTTTATAAGTTTATAAGGTTTGAAATAATAATTTTACATATATAAAAAGAACCGAGATTTAATCTCGGTTCTTTTTAGTTGTTTGTTTTTGGCTTATAACTCAATGTTATTAGCTAAAATATCCATTTCTTCTGCTGAAGCGTATGCAGAGTGACAACCACAGTCAACATAAATAACTTCACCAGTTGTACCAGTAGATAAGTCAGATGCTAGGAACAAACCTGTTTTACCAACTTCGTCTAGTGCAACATTTCTTCCTAGAGGAGCTCTAGCAACTGCGGCTTTTAACATTTTTGAAAATCCGCTGATACCCATAGAAGCTAATGTTTTAACTGGTCCAGCAGAGATACAGTTAACACGGATACCTTTTTTACCTAAGTCAACTGCTAAGAATCTCATTGCTGATTCTAAAGCTGCTTTAGCTACGCCCATTACGTTGTAGCTTGGAACAGAAAGAATTGAACCAAGGTATGTTAATGCGAAAATTGATCCGCCTTCATTCATAACTGGTTCTGCGTTACGACAGATTGTAACAAGAGAATAAGCACTTACGCCTAATGCAGTGTTCCATCCATCTTGAGAAGTTTCAACAAATCTTCCCATCAAATCTTCTTTTTTCGCAAAAGCAACCGCATGAACAACGAAATCTAATTTTCCATAAACTTTTTCGCATTCTTCAAAAACAGCTTTTACTTCTTCTTCTTTTGTTACATCACAACTCATGATGATTTTAGCACCCATGCTTTCAGCGATTGGTTTAACTCTTTTTTCCATCGCTTCTCCAGCATAAGTGAATGCAATTTCAGCTCCTGCATCGTGAAGTTGTTTAGCAATACCATAAGCGATTCCGTGAGTATTTGAAACTCCGAAAATTACACCTTTTTTACCCTTCATAAGATCCATATTAAATTCTCCCTAATTTCTTATAAAACTACCCCTTAATTTTATCAAAAATAAACTGCGAAAGCAAATTATACATTTATTTTACTTAATGTAAACAATTGTAAACAAAACGAGAACTACTGAAATTGGGCGATTTTAAAAGTTTTTATATATATAAGAGAGTTATATATTGGAGAGCTTAAAGTGAGCATTAACGGCGTAAATCAAAATACAGACATTCAAAAGCTACTCAAGTTGATGAAAAGCAACAAGGGTGCTAATGTTGGTATGTCTAAAAAAGTTGACGCTCGTATGACAAAAGAAGGTTCAATTTTTGCAAAAACTGTAAGCTCAACTTCTAACAATAAATCTAATGTTGCTTCAACAAATAATAATGTTCAAGCAAGAACAATTGGAAATGTTCAATCTGCAAATGTTGCAAAATCTATTTCTAATGTTTCTGCTACTTCTTCAACTTCTGCTTCTACAAAAGCTCAAGGTTCAACTTCTTCTGATTGTAGCGAAAATTTAGATTTATCTAATTATGATTTTGATAACTTAACTTCTGTTTCTGAAACTGAATTGAAACAATTAAAATCAGAATTAACAGATTTAAAAAATTCTAATATTCCTAGATTTTTCCAAAATGATGTTGAAAAGAAATTATCTAAAGTAAAATCTGAGATTACAAAGAGAAATGCTGGCGAAACAAAAAAAGACGAAGCTGCTCAAGAATCAAATAAAAAAGACGGAGAATCTTCAAAAACTGATGCTCAAACATCTGCTTCTCAATCTAGTTCTGCTGCTTCACGAGCAGAACAAGGCACTTCTAAAATGAATCAATCTGCTTCAAAAATGAAATCTTTAGATTCAAAAATGAAGAGCGATGAAAAGAAATTAAATAAAAATATGAAAACTGCTCAAAGAGAGATTTCAAAAAATGAAAAGCAAATGGAAAAAGAATCTGCAAAAATAGAGAAAAAAGCAGCTGAAATGGAAAATATCAATTCTCAAATTGAGCAATTATCAGCTGTAGCTTCTTCTGATTCTGCATCTCAATCTGAAAAATCTGAAGCTCAACAAAAAATTCAATCATTCACTGGCAATATTGGAACTATCCAAAAAGATATTAAATCTGGAACAAAATCTTTAAATAAAATTAGAACAAAATCTAATAAACAAATTAGAACATTAACAAGAACATCAAAAAGATTTAAAACAACTCAAGCTCAAAATAAACAAACCATTCAAGCTAATCAACAAGAATCAAATAAAGTATTAAATGTTGCAAACAAAGTTGATCAAATTGGTTCTTATACTGTTACTGCTGGTCAAATTACACAATATGCTGGTAGAGCAATGCAAGCGTGGGCTCCAACAGCTGCTGCGGGTAGAGTCGTTGAAACTGTTGGTACTGTTACTGAAACCGTTGGTAACTATACTAAATGTGCTGCTAATGTTACAAAAGCAACAGTTCAATTTGCCCAAGGTAATATTGGTCAAGCATTTATGTCAGTTGGTTCTGCAATTTTGTCAGGAGCTTCAGCTGTTAAAGGAACTCAACAATTAAATAAATCTATGGGGGCAGCTTCAAAAACTGCTACAAAAACTGCAGACCAAGCTGCAAACGGAGCTAACAAAGCTGCCGAAGGAGCTAAGGAAGCTGCAAATGGAGCAAAAGATGCCGCAACAGAAGGTGCTAAAGATGTCGCTAAAGATACAGCAAAAGATGTTGCAAAAACAGGTTCAAAAGCTCTTAGAAAATTTACTTTTGATGATGCAAGACAATTAGGTACCGCTCTTATGAATGCTGGTCAAATGATTGAACAATCAAAACAAAAACAAGGTGCTCAACCGGTTAACAGACGTCAAATGAGAGCTCAAAAATTACAAAGAAGAAGAGTTGTTTAGTCAACTCTTTTTTTTAGTGTTTACTTGGTAGTTCAAATTGCTAGATGTATATAAAATAGTTGTGATGTGCTTAGATTTTTCTGAGAGATTGCAAGATTATATTGTTAGTTTCTATAAATCTACTTCTCTCCCTAACCCTCTTCCCTTAGAGAGGATATGATGGCTGCATTATACTACACTAAAAGAGGTAGAAATATACAAAATCCCATTCATACTTAGCTAGACAGTTTAGTCACAAGATGCCCATTGTCAGCATCAAGTCTTATACTAAGGTATAATAGGTTATTTTCGGTTTGTTTATCGCTATTTATGAACTGTGCTCCTGCAATATTGCCTTGTGTAAAAACAACTTGAGCTACTGTATCTATTGCAATGTCCTCGTAAACAAGCTTTATTGGGATAATTTGACCGATTGATGTTGGAGTCTTAGTTTTTATTGCAACTCCCCCTCTAGAAATGTTGATAAGGCTCTGGATGTCTGTGCCTGTTCTATCTATCACAACAGGCTTTTTCAAGTCTTTTATGCCATATCTAATGTAATTCCTTTTCTCATTTTCTTGTTGCCCGATGATTACATCAACAGAGTGGCATTGATGCTCTCCAACAGGAGCTAGTTCGGTTGCGAATACAAAACTATTCCCTAATATAAGTATGCCTAACAACACTCTAAATAAACGTTTTAATTTGCTATTTATCAATGCTTTCCTACCAATTATAGATTGACAACTCGACATGATGATATTATATAGATATTCTCTATTCTATTTTAAAGCCCTCATAAAATATTTTTAATAGTAACTTTCTTTATTTTTAATTTATTGTTACAAACAAAATAAAAGACCCCAGATTTTCATCTGAGGCCTTTTGATTATTTAAACTATCTATTATCTTAAGTTATTGAATGAAAGATTCATTGAGTCTTCAAGTAATATATTTAAGTATAGAAGTTTGTTTGCTGTTGCTTGGTCTAAATCTACAAACATTGCTCCTGCTCTGCTTGTTGTTGCTGTAACGATTTTAACGTTTGTTTTGATATCTAGATCTCCATATGTTAAGTGTACTGGAACAACATCTCCAACTTTTAAATCGTTGTGGTGAGAAACTGCGATACCGCCTCTTGATACGTCTAGCAATCCGTCAATTTTGCTTGATTTTTCTAATGCTACTGGGTTTTTAGTATCTGCTACATTGAATCTCATATATTGTCTTTTATCGATGTTATCAATGTTGTCTTCACCTTTTCTTTGTGTGTATGTGATACTTCCGTCACCATCTGGAATATTTGGAGTTGGGTCTGGTTCTGGATCTGGTGTAGGAGGTACAGGTGGTTCTGGAGGATCTGGTGGTATAGGTGGTTCTGGAGGATCTGGTGGAGTTGGTGGTTCTGGAGTATCTGGGATTTCTAATGGAGTTGCATCAACTATTCCATCATCTGGGTCAACATTAGAATCTTCGCCTTTGAATGTTCCATCTCCATCACCTGCTGGGTAATAGTAGTTTCTTTCAGTTTCGCCTCTGCCAGTATCTGTTACGTCACCAGGTCTTACTGCGTGTCCTGTTGGAATTCCTTCCACTCCATCAGGTGTTCCTTGAACTTTGTTTGTTGTAGGATCTTTTACTTTAGTAAAGCCATCTTTATTGAATGTCGCATGAATTCCATTTGCGTAGATTTCATCAGCTGTAATATCTAATTTGCCTTTGTCTAATACTGCGTTGTCAATTCTTACTGTTGAATTAGCCCAAGCTTCATATCCGCCTTCAAGTGTTTCTTCAGTTTGTCTGATATTATGGTTAATATCAAGAGCTTTAACAACTACATTGTTAGGAAGTGCTTCGTTTTCGTATTCTCCTGTGTAACCGCCGTTTGGTAGGTTAGGGTTATCTCTTAGACCGTAATCTCTTGGCCCGAAATAGTCTTCTGGAGTTACTGCACTGTCTTTAATGTGACCTAAGTTTTTGATGTGCATTTTTTGACCACGAGTAACAATTTTCATATCGCCTTCAGCAGTGATGTTGTCAATTGTTGTGTCACCTGCGAATTCAACATCCAAATCGCCTTCTCTAGCAATCATTGTTGATACTGTGTTCAATTTTGTTTCATTATCTCTGCCGTAAGCATCGAAACTATTTTCTCTTAAGTAGATGTTTTCGTTAGCCAAAGCATCCATTTTGTTATTTGCGGCATCTGTTTGAACAAATGTTACTTTGTTGTCTTTTGTACCAATACTTCCATTAGAAATTAAGGAAATTCCAGTACCTTCAACGTTAACATTGCCTTTAGTTTTGTTTGCGTCAAGCATATTGTATCTAGTTCCGCTTGCAGCACCTCCGTTAGCGTGGCTAGAATCATCAACTGTTAAGATAACTCTGCCATCTGCTTTGATAGAATTAATATTCATATCAGAATCAATAGCTGCATAGTTAATAACTAAATTGTTTGCGGTGGTTGCATTTTTAGTTGTTTTAGCTGTTACGTTGCCACCAATGTTAGCATTGATAGATTTAGAAAAATCTCTTGAACCTTGATTTTTTGGTCCAATTCCTGTGCTACCAGAGATAGCTCCATCTTGTTGAACTTCTGTACCGATTGTTCCATCAGTAACATACATATTAAGATTTTTATTAGCTTTTAATAATGTTTTAACTTTTGTAGCACTTCCTTCATTTAGAATGCTTCCGTTATTTACGTTAATATTGATGTTGTCGCCAGCTGTAATGTAATTATCATTTTCAGTATTATCACCGATTACAACATTACCATTTTCGCTTGTAATATTAACATCTTTTTGTCCATTTACTAAACCTTTAACGTTAACTCCGCCTTTAGAGTTGTTGTTGATGTAGATGTTATTGTCACCATTAACTCTGCCAGTAGATGCAAGGTTAATACCCTTAGCACCTGTATTTGTCATTGTTAAATCTCCGTTAGAGTAAACAGTTCCAGCTACATTCAAGCCATCAGCTCCAGCATTTGTAAGGTTAGTTGTTGTTCCGTTATTACGAACTGTTCCGTTTACATTGAAAGCTCCATTATTATTTGTCATTTTCAATGTGCCTTTGTTATTAGTAACTGTTCCATTTACAACGAGGTTTGTTCCATCATTTGTAAATACAGCATCGCCTGTGTTTGTAAATGAACCGCCAACGTTTAAAGCACCAGCTTTGTTAAGAACATTAGCGTTACCGATATTAGTAACAGTTCCGTTAATGTTCATGCCTGCTGTACCAGTTTCAGAGTTTGTCATATTCAAACCACCGTTACCAGAAATTTTACCAGTTTCAGTAACGTTGAAACCATCAGCTCCGTTATTAGTCATATCAAGAAGTCCGTTTTCATTTGATACAGTTCCTGATACATTTAGTTCTGTTCCGTTATTTACAAATGTTGCATCTCCATTGTTTGTAAATGTTCCGCCAACTGTTAAACGTCCACTGTGGTTTGTTACCGTAGCTTTTCCTGTGTTGTTAGCTGAACCAGTGATGTTCAAACCGCCAACACCGTAGTTAGTCATTTCCAAGCCTTGTGAAGATTTGATTGCTCCGCTTTGTTTAATGTTTAAACCAGCAGCACCTTTGTTCGTATAAGTTGCTTTGCCGCCAGTTGTAACATTTCCAGTAACGTTTAAACCATCTTGGCCGTATTCCGTATTTAAGAATTCAGCATTGCCTGTTGTGTTGAATGTTCCACCGATATTCAATGCTCCAGTATTATCAAGTTTCTCATTATTTTTACCGTAGCCCATGATATCGTTTTCAGAAGAATAACCATTTTGAACAAAAGAATCACCTTCGTGGTTAACTGTTCCAGAAATATTAAGACCTTTACCGCCACGGTTTTCAATTCTTAGATTACCTTTTGTATCAATTTTGCCAGTAATATTAATTCCTGAGTTTTTAGCGATATTTTCATTTTTTGTAGCATCGCCGTATTGAGCAAGTGGTTGGTTATAGATATGTGTTGTTCCATTGTTTTTAATGTTTCCAGAAATATCTAAATCTCCACCATTGTTATTAAATTCAACTAAGCCTTTAGTATTCACAATGTTGCCAGAAACGTTAATTCCTGAAGTAATAGCATCTCCATCTGGAGTAGAACCGTTATGGCTATTAATCAATATTCCACTATAATTAGTGCTGTTAGCATCTTGGTATTCTCCACCAGTAGCGTAGTTAATAATATTTCCAGCTACATTTACACCTTTATTTGATGTGATTCTGATTTGACCTGTTGCATCACTAGTAAAGTTGTTTCCATTTGCCAAATTATCTGTGTTTACAAGGTTGTTAAATAATGCTGTTGCTTGTTGTTCACTTGTTTGGATAGTCATTTGATTTAAGTTAACACCACCTACAATACCTGCATTTTTAGCGATGTCTATTTGACCACCAACTAAATCAACATTCCCTGCTGTAATAACTTTACCATTGATTGTAATTGGAGCTCCTCCATTTGCAGCATTCTCTGTTGCTTCTGCAAGAGTTGCTGCTGAAGGATTATCTTTTAGTAGTTTGTAATCAACACTGTTTGGTGCATATACACCTAATGAACCAACGTTTAGAACGCCAGAAGCACCAACAACCATTCCGTTTGGAGATATAAATACAGCCTTACCGTTATAGAATCCATTACCTCTAACAGAGTTAACAATACCATTGATAACGACTTGGTTATCTACCATGTTTACAAATGTGTTAATATCTGCAAAATTTAAGTTTGCAACATCACCTTGTCCTAGGTTGAAATCTTGATAATGTCTAAAGCCCGTCCCATTGTTTTTGGTAGTTGGATCAATATTAAAAGATCCACTTCCCCCATTAGTAACTCCTGAGATTGTGCTAGCAGCAAAAACACTTAGTCCCATTGTCTGCTGAACCATAAACAAGCCTGTTAGTAGGACGGCAATTGTTCTTTTTTGATTCTTTCCACTTTGTCTCATGTTCTATCCTTTCATTTATTCAAAATGCTTATTTTCTTGGTTTTGCATGCATGTTTCAGGCATGGATACTATATATATTTATAAACGGTTTTTTATGTGTCAATCTTCAGCATTTTGAAATAAATCTTTATAAAATTTTACAAATCTTTACTAAATGAAAAGGCTAAAGTCTAAGCTTTTGCCTTTTCATCTAATTATTTGTTACGGATTTAGAGAGATGTGATTTACATCGTCTAAAATCATATTTAAGTATAACAATTGGTTTGCAGTTGATTGGTCTAAGTTAACAAACATTGCACCTGCTCTATGGTCGGTTGAAGAGATAACTTTTACATCTGCTTTGATGTCTAAACCTCCGTATGAAATGTGTACAGGAACAACATCTCCAACTTTTAAATCATTATTGTGGACTACTGCAATACCGCCTCTAGATACATCAAGTAATCCTTCAATTCCGTGTCCTGGTTCTAATCCAACTGGATTTTTGTTATCAGAAACACTGTATCTCATATATTGACGTTTATCGATAGAATCAACATTATCATCTAAGATTTTTCTTTGAATAAATGCTTGTCTTCCATCTGCATCAGAATCGATATTTGGTTCATCATCAGTATCTGTATCAGTATCAGTGTCAGTATCAGTATCAGTGTCAGTGTCAGTATCAGTATCAGTATCAGTATCAGTATCAGTATCAGTATCAGTATCAGTATCAGTATCAGTATCAGTATCAGTGTCTGTATCTGTATCTGTATCTGTATCAGTGTCTGTATCTGTATCAGTATCTGTGTCAGTATCTGTATCAGTATCTGTATCAGTATCAGTATCTGTATCTGTATCTGTGTCTGTATCAGTATCAGTATCAGTATCAGTATCTGTATCAGTGTCTGTATCAGTGTCTGTATCAGTATCTGTATCAGTATCAGTATCTGTATCAGTGTCAGTATCAGTGTCAGTATCTGTATCAGTGTCAGTATCAGTGTCAGTATCTGTATCAGTGTCAGTATCAGTGTCAGTATCAGTATCTGGGTCGGTATCTGTATCTGGAACTAGTGGAGTATCATCTTCATCATAGTAGTTTCTTTCAGTTTCAGTTCTTCCAATTCCTTCAACATCATCTGGTCTAACTGAGTGTCCCATTGGATCTCCGTCAACACCAATCATTTTGTTTGTTGAGTCATCTGGTTTTTTGCTGTATCCATTTTTACCAAAGTGAACATATACGCCATTCGCATAGATATTATCTGCGGTAATATCCATTTTCCCATTATCAAGAACCGCATTTGTTACTCTAACTGTTGAATCTGCCCAGGCTTCATGTGCTCCGTCAACAAGTTCTTCTGTTGGTCTGATAACGTGGTTAATGTCAAGAGCTTTAAGAGTTACATTGTTTGGAAGAATTTCTGATTTGTAGTCATCCTTGTCGTAACCTTTATCAAATTCATATCCATCATGGTGAGGTCCAAAGTAATCTTCTCCATTGATGATTGCTGGATCTTCAATATGACCTAAGTTGGTGATTGTTAGGTTTTTACCTCTAGTGATAACTGTCATATCACCTTCAGCTGTGATATTGTCAATTGTAGTATTTCCTGCAAGTTCAAGGTATAAATCCCCTTCTCTTGCAATCATTGTACATATCGCATTTTTAATAACTTCACCATCTCTGCCATATTCATTGAAGCTATTTTCTTTTAAGTAAATGTTTTTATTTGCAAGTCCATCCATTTTATGGTTATCAGCATCTGTTTGGATGAATGTTACCATATTATCTTTTGTTCCAATGCTGCCATTAGAGATTAATGAAATACCTTTACCAATGATATTTGTTCCGTTTTCTTGAGTGCTAGCGTTAATCATATTATATCTTGTGCCGCTAGCTTTACCCGTTGTGATATGATCTAAATCGTCAACAGTTAAGATAACTTTTCCGTCTGCTTTGATTTTATCGATGTTCATATCGGAATCAATTGCTGCGTAATTGATAACTAAATCATCTGGTTTGTTTGCCTTGTTGGTTGTGGCATTAACTTTACCCTTGATATTTGCGTTAATTGATTTTGTGAAATCTCTTGAACCATCAGCTTTTGGCCCAATACCAGTACATCCAGAGCCTTGGCAAGCTTTTTGTTGAACATCAAGACCGATTGTGCCATCTGTAACGTTCATATTTAGGTCGCCACCAGCATTTAGTAATGTTTTTACAACTCCATAGTTTAGTAAGCTTCCATTGTTAATTGCGATATTGATATTTTCGCCAGCTGTTACATAGTTGTTATTTTCTGTTTTATCACCAATTACAACATTACTGTCTTTGTTGTCGATGTTAACATTTTTCTTTGCATTTGCTAGACCTTTAACATTAACTCCGCCTTTACCAGAGTTTGTAATATTAATATCATCTGTTGATTTAACTCTTCCAGAACTGTTTAGGTCTAATGCTCCATTTTTGTTAATAAGGTTTACATTGTTGTTTGTACCAGAAATATTTCCGTTGATTTCAAATGTTTTTCCCTCATTTGTCATTGTTAATTCTGATGTATTAGAAGAAACATTTCCGTCAACTTTCAATGTTCCTGCTGTATTTGTAATGGTTGTATTGTTAGCATCCTTGAATGCGATTTTATCATTAGCAGTCGTTGCAGAGTTGTCATTATTTACGGAACCATCAATGTTCATTCCGCCTTCGCCGTTATTTGTAATTGCTAGGCTTCCAGATGTATTAACTTTACCAGTTTTGCCAATGTTTAATGTCTTGCCATCATTTAAAATTTCGGTCTTGTTTGTAAGGTTTTTGCCTCCATCGTTTTTAACAGAACCATTAATGTCAAGATTTCCAGCGTTGTTTGTAATTGATAAATTAGAGCTTTCTGCATTTACGTTGCCACTGTTTTCAATAACAAATCCGCCTTCACCATTATTAACCATGTTAATGGTGCCGAATTCTTTTTCTGCATCGGTTAATTTATTTGTTACTGTTCCAGAAATGTTGAATTGGTTTCCGTCATTTGTAAACGTAGCATCTCCTCCGTTAACAAATGTTCCTCCAATTGTTAAATCTCCAGCTTTATTTGTAACTGTTGCAGTTTTATTATTCTTTGCGGAACCAGAAATATTTAAACCTCCAGCACCAGTGTTCAACATTGCAAGATTATTTGAAGAAATGCTTCCGTTATCTTTAATATTTAATCCAGCTTTACCGTGGTTTGTATATGTTGCATCTCCTCCAGTTTTAACTGTGCCTGTAACATTTAAACCATCAACACCGTGTTGGTAGTTTATAATGTTAGAGTTTCCAGAGATATTAACATCCCCAGAAATATCTAAAGCTCCTGTGTTAACTTTTGAATTGTTACCATCGTAGCCAAAAATATCATTATCAGTATAACCATTTGAGATATTTGCATCCCCATCATGATTGATATTTCCAGAGATATTAAGACCTTTTCCGCCTCTGTTTTCAATATTTAAATCGCCTTTAGTATCAATATTTCCAGAAATTTTTAATCCAGAATTTTGGGCAATTTTTTCATTCTTGGTACTGTCAGAATATAGTGCGTATGGTGTATTATAAATATTTGTTGTTCCATTATTCTTAATATTCCCAGAAATATCTATATCTCCGCCATTGTTATCAAGTTGAACAAGTCCTTTTGCATTTGCAATTGTTCCAGAAACGTTAATTCCAGAAGAAATTATATCTCCATTTGGTGTTGATGAGTTGTGACTTAAAATTTTGATTCCGCTATAATTTGAATTATTTGGATTTGTGTAATCTCCACCAGTAGCGTAGTTAATAATATTTCCAGCTACATTTACTCCGCCTTGAGATGTAATTCGGATTTGTCCAGCTTCATCACTAATAAATTGGCTTCCATTTGTAAGATTATTTGTATTAACAAGATTATTGAACAAGGCTGTTGCTTGATCATCACTTGTAATTGCTTTCATTTGACTTTTGTTTACGCCACCAATAATTCCTGCATTTTTGCCAATATCGACTTTTCCTCCAATGATTTCGACATCGCCAGAAGAAATGACTTTACCATTGATAGTTACAGGTGCTGCACCATTAGCATCACTCTTGGTTAAATTATTAAGCCCTGCAATTGTTGGGTCTTCTTTATTAAAATTATTATAATCAGTGCTGTTTGGTGTATAAACTCCTAAGGAGCCAACGTTAAGAACACCAGAAGCTCCGACAACCATTCCGTTTGGAGAAATAAAGACTGCTTTCCCATTGTAGAAATTATTATTTCTCATTGTATTAACCAAACCATTGATATTAATTTGGTTATCTACCATATTTACAAAGGTTTCGATGTCTGTTGCACCATATTTATAAATCAAGTTTGCAATGTCACCTTTTGATAGGTTAAAGTTTTCAT
The DNA here is from genome assembly GCA_002103105.1 of Candidatus Gastranaerophilales bacterium HUM_1. Classification (GTDB taxonomy): domain Bacteria; phylum Cyanobacteriota; class Vampirovibrionia; order Gastranaerophilales; family Gastranaerophilaceae; genus Zag111. The sequence continues at coordinate 250,403 of DAAY01000005.1, read as the reverse complement.
AGTGCCTGAAACCAATATCACCTTTTGCTGTACTTGGGTTAATATTATATACTCCATTGTTCCCAGTTACGCCTGTGATGTCACTTGCAACAACGGATAATAGCATTGATTGTTGCGCAATAAATAGAGCTGTTAATGCTGATGCAACAATTCGTTTACTACGTTTTCTGCTATTTTTCATGTGAATATCCTTTCATCGTTTGATATAATTAGATAGTTTAAATAATCATAATCGGCATAGTTTAACTATATTTTAGCAAGTACATGGAAAAATAGTTTTGATTATTACTTTTTTTTAAGCCCATGCTTCACATGCTATGAATAACTATTACTACATTAATAACGATTCTAAATATATAAAATTGCTAGATATTCACTTTTTGTTAAGTAATATTAATCAGGATTTTTTACAAGTGTTTTCTGCGTAATTGCATATACTGCATAAAATATTACAAGACATAATAACATTTGCCAGCTACCAGCAATGAATACAATGTATTTCTTTAGTATATACAATAATACACCTGTTGGAATTGCAGAGATTAAGATTCTTAATAATGTATTTTTAGGAACATTTAATCTTAATTCTGGCAAAACGATGATTAAGCTTAGTAGTAAATATAAGAAATTTGCAGAAAGTGTTGCAATCCCAACTCCTACAAGTCCCATCTTTGGAATAAGAACGACGTTGAGAATAACTCCGATTATTCCAGAAATTAACTTGATTATAAATTCAATATGTGTTTTGTTTGCAAGATGGTATTGTAATGTTGTATAGTCTGTCATTGCTAAGAAAAATACCCCGAATGAAAAATATGGAACAAGAACACTTGCTTCATAAAATTTTGCATTTGTGAACATATGAGTATAATCAACGCTATACAAACTAATTATTGAAATTACTGGTAATGCAACTAGAATGTAGTATCCTAAAAACTTGGAGATAATTGGTCTAACATCAATTTTAGCTTCATATAAGTTAATAATTCTTGGAATTGCTGCAACTGTAATCATTGCAAATAAAGTCATTAAGATTGGTAAAGTTAATCCATATCCGACGCCCACAAGTGCAGCTTTTGAAAATCCACTAATTCCGTTCATAATGAACTTGTTACTTTGGGTTATAATCCAAGCACTAAGTGATGTTGCGGCAATTGGAATTCCATATTTAATAATTGGAACAATAAATTTCCATTCAATTTTTTGAAATTTGAAAATCTTGAGTATTTCACTTTGATACAGTAATAATATATCTATCAGAGATATTGATACCCCCATTGCAAGTAATATTGATGCTGCACCTAGGTTGAAAAATTTTGCAAAGAAAACTGCGAGAAATATTGTTGCAAATTGGTTTAATATTGTTGTTAAAGTGTATGATACCGATTTTAGCTGAGCTCTTAATAGTTGTGATAACAATGCCCTGATTGCAACTGGAATTATTAAAAATAATACAGCTAAGAAATATTTAAATGGGACATGGAAAAAGCTATATAGACTATCTTTAAATATGAAAGATATAGCGAACATTAAAATCATGTTTAATGTTAATATTGTTACAAGAGTTGTAAGGTACTTTGGCAAATCTTCCATCAATTGGTGATGTCTGAAGAATCTCAAACCTGATAGTCCTACCCAATCAGAAAATAAAATACAAAGGAATGATAGCATTGCGATTGATATGGTGTACAAACCATATTGTTCTGTTGAGAATAAGCTTGTATAAATTGGCACCGTTATAACGTTACCAAGCATTCCACATAATTTTGACGGTGCATATTTTAGCATATCTGTAAATATGCCTTTAATTTCTTTTGTTTCTAGCTCTTTATTTTTTACGTATTCCATATTCCCTCTTCTATTATTCTTCTATAATTTCCCCGAATAAATCATATTCATCTGCTTTTGTAATTTTAACAGTTTCAATATCGCCAGGGATAACTTCTCTGTTACTTGTAGCATACACTAGTCCATCAATTTCTGGGGCATCGTGTTCTGATCTCATGATAATCACTCCATCGTCAGTGTATCCCTCTACGATACATTTTATAGTTTTATCTATATATTTTTCGTTGTTTTCTAATGAAATTTTCTGTTGTAATTCCATTAGTTTATTACGTCTTTCTTTTTTAATTTTTTCGCTAAGGTGTCCTTTTAGCGTGTCAGAATAGGTTCCTTTTTCTCTTGAATATTCAAAAGCCCCCATTCGGTCAAACTTAACATCCTTAACAAAATTATACAAGTGTTCAAATTCTTCTTCTGTTTCCCCAGGGTAACCAACAATAAGTGAGGTTCTAACTGAAACATTCGGAATCCTATCTCTTATTTTTTGAACGAGTTTTTTATAATCCATCACTGGTCGTTTCATTCTTTTTAACATTTCTGGGTGAGAATGTTGTAATGGAATATCAACATATTTAACGACTTTGTCTAATTTTGCGATTGCATCAATAAGTTCATCTGTCATTTGTGTAGGGTAAGCATACATAATTCTTATCCACGATAAATCCTCGATTTTGTTTAACTCCTCAAGTAGTTGAGGGAGTGCTTGTTTTCCATATAAATCAATTCCGTAAGATGATGTATCTTGTGCAATTAGTATGATTTCTGAAACTCCTTTTTCAACCAGAGAATTCGCCTCTTTTACAATGTTTTCAATTGGTCGAGAAATGTACTTTCCTCTCAATTTTGGAATAATACAATATCCACAGCTATAATTACAACCTTCTCCAATTTTTAGATATGAACTAGCTCCCATCGTGATTTGCTGTCTAGGAATGTCTTCTAAATAGTGATATTCTGGTTTTTCTTCTATAATACTTTCGTATTCTGTACCTTTTGCAATGTCTTCTATAATTTTAACTATATCTTTAAGATTTGAAGTCCCAATCATTCCAGATAATTCTGGAATTGCTTCTTTTAAATCTTTATCATGTTTTTGAGAGAGACAACCCGTAACGATTACCTTTTTCCCTTCATCAATCATTTGAAGAATACTTTGTACAGATTCTTTTTCTGCATCATGAATAAATGAGCATGTGTTTACTATGACTATATCAGCCTCATTTTCATCAAGTGTTATTGTATATCCTTTTTGATCAAGTAACCCAAGCATGAGTTCTGCATCTACAAGGTTTTTTGCACATCCGTGGTTAATCAACGCTATTTTCATAAATACCTCTTTTAGCAATTCTATCATTAATTGTAAAATATATCTGAAATATTACGATTTATTGATAATTTTATAGTAAAATAAGGATATGAAAACTGTTGAATTATTAGCTCCTGCAAAAAATTTAGAAACAGCAATTGCCGCAATAAATAGTGGTGCGGATGCAATTTATATCGGAGCGTCAAATTTTGGAGCAAGAAAAAATGCCCCGAATCCACTTGAAGATATTGAAAAACTAGTAAATTATGCTCATTTGTTTAACGTTAGAATTCACGTTGTAATTAATACAATTCTTAATAATGAGGAATTAAATAAAGCAATAAATTTAGTTGAAAACCTATATAATATTGGTGTTGATGCAATTATTGTTCAGGATATGGGTTTATTAAAAGCTGCAATTGATGGAAAGTTGCCCCCTATTGAAATTCACGCAAGTACTCAATGTAATACAAGAACACTTGAAAAGGCTAAGTTTTTCGATAGTTTAGGTGTTTCTCGTGTTATTCTTGCAAGAGAACTTTCTGTTGATAAAATAGCTGAAATTTGTCAAAATACGAATTGTGAAATTGAAACTTTTATTCACGGTGCTCTTTGTGTTTCTTATAGTGGTCAATGTTACTTATCCTTCGCTAATGGTGGGCGTTCAGCTAATAGAGGTGAGTGTGCTCAGCCTTGTAGAAAAAAATATTCTTTGGTTGATGAATCTGGTAAATTTATACAAAAAGATAAATATTTATTGTCTTTAAAAGATTTTAATGCCTCTGAAAGTATTGAAAAACTCATTAATTGCGGGGTAAATTCTTTTAAAATTGAAGGACGTTTGAAAGATATAAGTTATGTGCGAAATGTTACGGCATATTACAATAACTTAATAAATAAATATGCAAAACGTGCATCTTCTGGAAAAGTTTTCTTAGATTTTGAGCCAAATTTGTATAAAACTTTTAATCGTGGCTATACATCTTATTTCTTAAAAGATAGGGAGCAATGTTTTAATTTTACATCTCCAAAGTCTAGAGGTGAAAAAATTGGAAAAATATCAAGGGTATTTAATAATTCTTTTGAAATTGACGCCAATTTGAACCCCCAAGATGGAATTTGCTTTATTCATAATGGCGAAATGAGGGGATTTTTAGTTAACAAGGTTGATGGTCATCGTGTATATCCAAATAAAATGAATGGATTAAAATCAGGACTTGTTTTATACCGTAATTTTGACTCAAAGTTTGAAAAACAGCTCGAAATTTCTAAAACTGTTAGAAAAATAGGTGTAAATATAACTATTGAAAACTCAAAAATTGTGGCAATAGATGAAGATTCTAACACTGTTAGTTTAGCTTTACCTGATGGTGATATCCCAAAGAATCTAGAAAAACTAAAACAGAACTATTTAGCTCAATTTAGTAAAACTGGAGATTCTCCGTATTATTTACAAGAAATTCATATTTTAGATGAAAATCTAAAATTTCTGCCTGTTTCCAAGTTAAATGATTTACGTCGTTCTTTGTTAAATTTATTAAGTAAAGAAAGATTACAGAAATATACACGTGTTTCTCAAAAGCCTATTCGTTATGCTGATTTTCCGCTTCGCAAAATTGATTATAAAGGTAATGTTTTTAACTCCGAGTCAAAAGGGTTTTATAAAAATTGTAATTGTGATGTCCTTGAACCCGCATTGGAAGCACAACAAAATGTTTCTTCTGGTATTGAACTCATGCGTACGAAGCATTGTTTGAAATTCGCATCAGATTTATGTGGAAAGGCTTGTAAAAAGCTATATTTAGTTGATTCAAATGGTAAAAAAAAGTATCCACTGAAATTTGATTGTAAAAATTGTGAAATGGTTATTTTAAATCCGTAAAAAAAGGTAGTTTTGCAAAACTACCTTTTTTAATTTGATTTAATTTGAACAATTTATTTTATAAGAGCTTGAACTTCTTTAAATTTCGGATTTTTAGAGGTTTTTAACCATTCAAATAGTGCTATTTCAACACAAGTAATTTTTGCTCCATATTGTTTTAATAGTTCTAAGCCAGCCTTGTATTCTTTTTTATTTCTACTTGCACAAGTATCTTTTATTACGTAAACCTCAAACCCTTCATTCATCAATGCTACTGCTGTTTGAAGTACGCAAATGTGGGTTTCTATCCCGCCAATTGCTATTTGTTTAATCCCAGCATTTTTAAGCTCGTTAATTTTTTGAGCAAAAATTGGTTCTAATAGAGCTGAAAAAGAGGCTTTTTCTGTTACAAAAGTTTTTTCATCAAAAGCTTCTTGTAATTGAGGAACTGTATGTCCAAGCCCTTTTGGATATTGTTCTGTTGCGACTATTGGAATCCCTAACACTTTTGCTGCTTTTGCTACTTTAGTCATGTTTTGAGCAACTTCTTCTCCATATTTTGATGCTTGAACTAGTCTATCTTGAATATCAATGATAACTAAAGCACTATCTTCAATATTTAACATCTTTTAATCTCCTTTTTTTAATGCGTATTGTTTATATTCTTGTTTTAATTGTTTAAGTAGTTTTGTTAGCTCTTTGTCTGTTAGTTGACTTAGTGGAATTTCAAGTTTTGTGTTTTCTGCACTATCAAGCCCACTATGGTTAATTTCTATTTTGAATTTTGCATAGCCATTAAACCTAATAACTAATTCGCTATGCAATGTTTCGTTTTTTAAGCTAAAAACGCTTTCAATATTATTTGCATACTGGCTTACTTGCGTATTTGTAAGTTTTGTTTCGCATTCTTTTTGAAATCTGAAAAATATTGGTTCTATAACGTTTTTCATCTTGTTTGTAAATGCAACTTTGAAAAGTTTAAAATCCTTATGCCGAGGTTGGTCTTCATCCTCAAGCCAGCCATTTTGCATACCCGTCACTTCAGATAAAGATACAGTCATTTCATCGTTTTGAATTGCTGATTTTAAACTGTCTTGAGTTATTTTATCAAGAGTCTCGAATGATTGAATTCCAATTTTAGACATTCCTGCATGTATTTTAAATTCTTCCCCCATTTTGTCTTGAATTTTTTGTATAAGTTTTTTTGTTCCTTCTAAATCAATATTAGGAAGAATTAAATAAAATTTTCCACCTCTTGCTGTTGCAATAATATCATCGCCTCGAACTGTGGTTTTAATAATTCCAGCAAGTCTATTTGTTGATATTTTTGTTTTATTTTTATCATTAAGTGTAAGAATTGAAAAAATCCCGTTTTGGATTCTTAAATCATCGGCAATATCAATAAAAATATCTTTTAGATAATTGCATTTGTACAGATTGGTCTTTTCATCAATTACACCTTGTTGGTATAAAAATTTTTCATTTCTTTGTTCTATGTTTTTTAAAGTTCGTAATTTATAACAATTAATTGTTTTGATTACAAAATCAAAACTTTCTGCATCTATTGGAACATAATCATAAATCCCTGCATCATAAGCTTTTAAAATAAGTTCTGTATTTATATCATTTGGAAGTAAGATAATTTCACTGTCAGGTTTTGTCTCTTTAATCGTTTTGATAGTTTTAAATATTGATTCTTGCTCCTTAATATCCGCATACAATAAAACTACACAATATAAAGAGTTTTGTAGTGCTTTTTTTGTTTCTTTACAATTGCATTTTGTAATTTTGTCATTATCACGCAACAGAACTAATTTATTTAAAATTAGTTCTGTTGCATTCTCATCTTCTGATATTAATAATATATTGTTATTTTCAATCATTAAATTCTATACCTGTAAATGTTTCTTGATGCACCAGAAACTCCCTACAGCCCCAAATAAGATACTCATTGTAAACATTACAAGAATAACTAAATTTTGTGCATAAGGTGGAGATGGTACCATAAAGAATTTATGAACATTAACTAATCCATTTTGAACATAGTTGAGTGGTATAAGTGCCAATAATGAACCTGTAAATCCGTAAAAAGCACCTTGCATGATGAATGGAAATCTTATATACCAGTTGCTTACACCCATTAATCTCATAATTTCAATTTCTTCTTTCCTTGATTGGATAACGAGTTGAATAGTATTATTAATAATAGTAATTGTTAATAAGCCCATAATTCCAATAACAATAATGGTTATAGTTTTAACAACATGGTTAACTAACTCAATCTTCGTCGCTAAATCTTTCGCATAGCTCATGTCTTCAACTGCACGGATTGTTTTAATATGGTCAAAAACTCCTTGCAAATTTTCTGGAGTATCCACTTTGACATGAAGTGTGTCAGGAAGTGGATTGTCAATATTTGGTAAACTCATCTCATTTTTTAGTTTATGCCAAGATTCTGCTTTTGGTATTACTTCAATGTTTTCAACATGCTCAAATCGAGAGATTTCAGATTTAACTTCTTTTGCGTTTGAACTGTTTTTTAAATAAACAGAAATTTCTAAAGCACTACCAAGTTCTTTTGAAAATGATGAAATTGAAAGTGCAGTTCTGAAACATGCTGCAAATATCATAAGAATCGCTGCCATTGTGGTTATAATTACGATATTTACCCATCCTGTGCGGATAATGTCATTGAATGTTTCTTTTCCCAATCTATATAAAATTCTTAATTCACATAACCAATCTTTTGGAATATGTTTTTTTACGTTTGATTTTAAGTTCTTATTCATAAGTACCTGCTTGTATGTCCCTTACTATCTCCCCGTGGTCAAGAGTGATAACTCTCTTTCTGAAGTAATCAACCATAGCGTTATCGTGTGTTGAAACAATAACTGTAATTCCTCTTTGGTTGATTTGATCTAATATTTGCATAATTTCCATAGAGTTTTTAGGGTCTAAGTTCCCTGTTGGTTCGTCTGCAATTAATAATGGTGGTCCATTCACAATTGCTCTCGCAATTCCAACTCTTTGTTGTTCCCCCCCAGATAATTCAGAAGGAGTTGCTTTTTTCTTTTCGTGAAGACCTACAATTTTCAATGCTCCGTTTACACGTGCATCAATTTCTTTACTGCTTATCCCAAGAGTTCTAATTACATATGCAACGTTATCATATACTGTTTGATTTTGTAATAGTTTATAGTCTTGGAATACAATGCCCATGCATCTTCTAAGATTTGGAATTCTATCATTTGTTAAATTTGCAATATTCAATCCTCCGATTGAAACAATTCCGCTTGTTGGTTTTTCTTCACTATATAAAAGTTTCATGAGAGTAGATTTTCCTGCTCCAGAAGCTCCTACAATAAAAACAAACTCTCCAGAATGGATTTGCAAACTAACGTTTTTTAACGCATAATGGTCGTTTTTATACCTTTTGGTTACATTTTGAAATGTTATCATATATTACCTTGCTCTTTTTCTTTTTTAATTATTGCTCTAATTCTTTTAGCGAGAGTTTTAGAATCTAGTCCATAATATTCTATAAGCTCTTCCGCTTTTCCACTTTGTCCAAATTCATCATTGATTCCAAAACGATAAACCTTTGACGGCAGTTTATCCGCAAGCGTTTCACATATTGCAGAACCAAGTCCGCCAATAATAGAGTGATTTTCTACGGTTATTGCAAGCTTTGTTTTCTTTACGCTTTCAATTACTGTTTGAAAATCTAAAGGTTTAACGACTGGAACATTAATAACTTCAAGTGAAATATTATCTTTCTTTAATTCTTCTGCGGCTAATAAAACTTCTGCTAGTGTTTCTCCATTTGTGAATACAGAAACATCTGTACCTTCTTCTACAACAACCGCTTTATGGATATTGAAACTGTAATTTTCATCGAAGATATCTGGAACATTACTTCTAGGAATTCTGATATATGTTGGTCCTTCATGCAACGCAGCATATTTTATTGCTTCTTTGCATTCTTTACAATCTGCTGGAACAATGACAGTCATGTGTGGAAGCCCACGCATTAAGGATATATCCTCTAGAGCTTGGTGAGTTGCACCATCTTCTCCAACGGTTACACCACCGTGAGTTCCAACAATTTTTACGTTGAAATTAGGATAACAAATACCATTTCTGATTTGATCGTATGTTCTTCCTGTTACAAATACTGCAAAACTTGCAACAAATGGAATTTTTCCTTCGGATGCTAATCCTGCTGCTGTTGCAAGCATGTTTTGTTCTGCAATTCCACAATCGAAAAATCTGTCTGGGAATTTGTCCGCAAAGATTTTTGTCTGAGTTGAGCATGCCAAATCTGCATCCATGACAATAATTTTTTCATTTAGCTCGCCAATTTCTGCTAAAGTTTTCCCAAATGCTTTTCTTATGGAATTTGTTTTTGTTTTGTCTATCTTCATCTATATCCTCAAATATATCGTGCTTTTTAGGCTATTTAATACCCCTTACATTCATAATTTTACCATAAAAACCTTATTCTTTCCATTAAATTTTCTGCTAATTGTGTATATCCTTGAAACTCAATAATAGCCTAAAGTTTTCTTTTTAATGTAAAGTTTTATTAAAATATCCTTAGAATTTAGCAATATTTTCCCTTCATAAGTATTTAAAGGGTAGAATGGTAATAGACTCAATTTTATGTAGGAAAGGAAAAATTTATGAATCAAATTCCATGTGTACCGATGACAAACCCTTATATGGTACAACAACAGACAACATATATGCCTGTTCCACAACAACCGAAATATAATGCTGTAAATATTGAAATCAGTAATCCATCAGTTGGAGCTCAAGGCGTAGGAGGTCAACAACAAGCAGCATATGCTCAACCAACAATGCCTCTATACAATTACCCACAAGCTCCAGTGTATAATTATCCACAAACAGCTCAGCAACCATGCTATATGCCACCTCAAATGAGTTATCCAACTCCAGCACCTGCTCCAGCTGTTGCATCAGTTCCGCAAGAAGCTCCAAAGGCTCCAGAGGTACAACAACAAAATTTTAATCAACCAGTTGTGACACCACAACCTGTTCCAGTTGAGCCAACTCCAGTAGTTGTTCCTCAACCTCAAATTTCAGAAGCTCCAAAAGCTCCTCAACAAACTCCAACTCCAGCTCCTGCTGAAGCTCCAAAAACAACAGAAGCAGCTAAACCAGAAGTAGTTCCTTCTGAACCTGTTGCTCCTCAAGTTGATTTGAACTCTTTCATTGCAAAGTTAGCAAATCCAGATTTTGATGCTCAAGTAGCTGGTATGGAAGAAATTGCTAAAATGGTAAAAGAATCTCCAGAAAAAGCAACTGAATTAGTTGATACAAAAGTGTTTGATGCTTTGACAAATATTATTAACTTTGACTCTAGCAAATTAGAAGGGCCAACTCCTGAACAAGTTGCAGCAAGAGAAAAGATTTTGTCAGGCAAAGAAGTAACTGAACAAGAAAAAACTTTAGCTAATACAATTTCTCCACAAGAAAAAGCTGAAAGAAACAAAAGTTACGCATTGTTTACATCAGCAATAATGCAAAAACTATATGCTGATGAAGTAGCTAGATTATCAAATTCTACAGTTCCATTAACAGAACTTCCAGGAGCTGTAACAATTGTAGATCAATTGAAAGATAATCCAAACCCAATGGTAAGAGCATCTGCAATTGAAGCATTGAGCTACTTACAAAACCCTGAATACAAAAAAGACTTAACAACTGTATTCACAGTTGCTAAGGATGACAAAGATCCGAATGTAGCAGAAGCTGCAAAAGCTGCGTTAGATAAATTGAATCAAATTCAAGCTCAACCAGAACAAGCAAAGTCTGAACAACCAAAACAAGAACAAGCTAAGACTGCTGCTTAGGTTTTAATCAATCGCAGTTGATTTATAAAAATTCCTTTCTTTAAATAAAATAAAGCCCCTTTTAAAGGGGGCTTTATTTTTATGTGTAATTAAATTGTAAATTCTTTTAGTTTAGAACTTTAGCAGGTGATTCTTCATTTGTTGCCATGTATGATTCTGGAATTTCTGCACAATTTTCATAACCAGCCATTTCAGAAATTTGTTTACACCATTCGTATATTATTTCATCCTCTTTAAGTTTGTAAGAAATAGGTTTTCCAATTTTAATGGTTACATTTCTTCTTGTGAATGGTTTTAACTTTGGATATCCGTCCCAATTTGCAATTGCAACAGGGATTATATCTGCTTTTGCATTTTTAGCAATAACGGCAAATCCTTTTCTAATTCCTTCTAGTTTTCCGTATGGTCTAGTTCCTCCTTGAGGGAAAATTCCTAAAGACCAACTTGTGCTTAAAACATCTTTAACAGTTTTAAATGTTGCAATTTCTGGCTTCGTTCTGTCAACGGCAAAAGCACCTAACCTTTTTACTAGCCAACTAAGTTTTTCATCTGGGTCAAAAAGTTCCTTTTTTGCCATGTATGCAATTGGACAATTTGCTGCCATTGAAACCATCGGTGGGTCAAATATTGAAACATGATTTCCCGCATAAATATATTTTCCTGCCTTTGCTTTGTGGGCTGGAATGTTATTGCGACCTTCAATTTTAAAATTATAGAAGATTAAATAAAAACCGTACACAACAATATATAAGAAACCCATGTAAAAAATTGTTCTAAATATATTATACTCTTTTGCATATCTTCGGTTGAAGTTTCGAACTTCTTTAGCCATTATTCTTTTCTCCTTCAGTGATTTTATCTGCAGGTTGTTCTTCTTCTATGTATTTGAATCCTGTAAGTTTTTGAATTTCTTCAATCCATTTTTCTTTCACAATATCAGTGTTTTTATTATAAGGAATTGGTTTCCCGATATTTACAACGATTTTTCCTGTAAAAGGCCATCTTTTTACTTCGTTTGAACCGATAATTCCAACTGGTAAAATGTCACATTTTGTAAGTTTAGCTAAGCCTGCAAAACCTTTAGTTACGCCTCTAATTTCTCCAGGTACACCTCTTGTGCCTTGAGGGAACATTCCAAGAACCCAGTTGCTTTCTCTGATAGTTTGTACTGTTTTAACAGTAGATGGCCCTAAGCTTTCTCTATTCACTGCAAAAGCTCCAAGCCAGTCAATCCACCATCTCAAAAATGGGATATCAAAAAGTTCTTTTTTTGCCATAAAAGAAACACTTCTAGGCATAACTGCTACCATTAAAGGTGGGTCCAAAGTTGATAAGTGGTTTGGACAAACAATATATCTATTATCTTTTGGTACATTTTCAAGTCCATGAACTTCTAATCTGTACACTAGTTTTAGTCTTATCATATAGCCAATTTTACAGACTAAAAATTGAAATAGAGTTCTCCAAATATTAAATTGGGATGCCTTTCTTGAAGAATATTGTTTTTTTTGTTTTGTCATAATTTTGCTCTCCATTGTCTGTATGAGTATTATACATAAAAATATGTTCGGAGGCTACTTTATAAATTTTTTTTATTGTATTATCAAGGTAAAGTAAGGAGAGATAAGATGTTTGAGTTAAAAAAATCAAATAATTTGTTAGAAAATGAATTATTTAAAAGCGTATATGATAAAACCCCAGATTATATCAAGAGTTTAAATCTTATGGATTTTAATAATAAAGGCGAATTTTCTTTTATTTTGAAGAAAGAACACTTGAAACAATATGATGAACAATCAAATCCAGAAGGCTTGGGTTTGGAGGATTGGTTTGCTGGTTATGCAAAAGAGGCAAAAGTTTCTACGGCTGGTATTCGAGGTCCTCAAAATATTTTATATCCTCAAGATACAAGATTTCCTATCAACTTAGTTGGGATTGTTCTTGCGACTTTGGCAAAAGCTCTTGTTGCGAAAGAAAAATATCCAAATAAAAGGATTGTAAAAGTTGCGGGATGTGAAGTTCGTTATAATTCTCAATTGTTTTTAGATGCAATTACGAGAATTCAAGCAGCTCAAGGTATAGAAACTCTTGTTCCTGTTGGAAAGAGAACAATTCCTATTTGGTTAGCTTCATTTTTAGCATACAAGCTAGATTTGTTAGGTGGGGAATATATTACATCTAGTCATGGTATTTCTGTAAAAAATGCTACAAAGGATTTGAACTGCCAAGGTAGTCAATATTTGCCAGAAGAATCTATGGAATTTGTTAATAAAATTCAATCTATATTTGATGAAGTTAACGAGAAAGGTTCATATGAAATCAAAATTTCTGCTTCTGATAATCCATTGATAAATGAAAATGTTTTAAAACTTGTGGATGATGGTGTTGATTTGTATGTAGAATATTTGAAATCAGGGGTTGCTCAAGATTTTAATTTAGATTTGATTAAAAATTTAAACTCAAAAATAGTAATTGAAAATGTGGGTGGTTCTGCATATCGAACCCTATCTCGAGTTTTGAACAAGTTAGAAATTTCTGAAAAGTTTGATTGGTTTGACATTGAAGAGGATTCATTTTTCCATTCTATCGGAAAATATGACGTTACGCCAAAAGGAGAAAAAGCTTTTTATGATTATTCCGTAGATGCTACTGTTATTGCGAAAAGAGCAGATGGAACAAAGTTTTTCCCTGTAATAGATACTATGAATTATTCTGAAAGATTGAAAGATTATCCTATTGGGACAGTTGTTCTTATTACAGATCCAGATCACGATAGATTGACTATTACGCAAACAGAATCTTCTGAACGAATTTCTGAACTTGATAAACTTGGTGTTGATTATATAAGATTAAATAATGATACAGTATTGACAGTATTTAGTGCTAACCAAGCATTCTTAATGCTTATGGATTTTTGGGCAAAGCAGTTGAAAGATAAAAATTTGTGGAACAATCACCCAAGATTTATGATTAAAACAACGGCATCTGCTCTATCTTGGGATGAATGGGCAAAAAATAACGACGTTAAAGTTGTTAATGTTCCTGTTGGTTTCAAAGAAATTGCTAACATTATGAAAAAAGTGGAATTAAAACTAAAGAATAATCCTGCTGATTCGGTTGTTGTTGACGATGTATTTGGAAATTCCATTGATTTGGGTGTAAATCCACGCTTATTATTTGGCGGTGAAGAATCTGGTGGAATGATTATGGGAACAGAAGAACTTATTCAATCTCAACACGGAAGATGTGCAGTTGCAATGAGAGAAAAAAGTGCAACTGAAGCTATAATTGTTGCCTCTTCTCTTGTGTCAAAAATTAATGATTTAGGCATTTCGTTATCTCAATATTTATTAGATGTTTTTGAATCTAATAATATTATCGGGAAATTTGATACTAGAGTGGATATAGCTTATTATAATGAGTCGGAACCAGATATTAATAAGCTTAAGGAGGCTAAAGTTGCAGGTGAGGCTCTTAGAACTAAAAATGATATGTTCTACTTGGCTATGGCTATTGCATTGAGAGAAAATAAAATTTCTTTAACGCAGATAAAGAATGTTCTTAATGATAAATTTTCTTCTGAGGGCTTAAATTTTGATAATTTAAAATCTGTAAATTTTGTAGGAGATGGAACATATCTAGAGTTTGATGATAAGTATATTGAAATTCGTCCTTCTGGAACAGATGCGAAAACAAAAGCATATGGGGGAGGTTTAAATAAGGATGATATTGAAAAATATGCTTCTGTTTTAGGAAATTATTCTGGTGATAGAACTGAACTCCATGAAGAATTTATTCCGCAAGAATATTATGTAAAATCTAAGGATATTGCGATGGATTATTATTTAAAATTTGTTGACAAAGATGCAAATAATGAACCTTTTGAAATTCCTGAATATGATTTTTAAGTTTTAATATTTTTAATATGAACAGGGGTGAGTATTTATATTTACCCCTGTTTATTATATAATTAATACAAATGGTAAAATTAATATGAGGTTAGTATGTTAAGAGATTATTTTTTGAATAAAGTTGAAAACGCAATTGAAAAAGCAATTGTTGCAAATAAATTAGGGCAAATGACAGAATATACAAAAGGCACTTTGTCTGTTGAAAAGCCGAAAAATCCTGATTTTGGTGATTTTGCAATAAATGTTTCTTCTCTAGCTCGTTCTGCTAGAATTGCTCCTCCTATGATAGCTAATTCTATTCTTGAGTTTATTGATAAAGAAGATTCTGATTTTTCAGTAATTGGCGGTTTTATCAACTTCAAGGCTGGAGATTCTCTTCTTGTTAATCTTATAGAAGAAGTATTTGCAAAGAAAAATAATTTTGGTAAACCAGATAAAATTAATAAAGAAAAAATTATTTTAGAATATATTTCTGCTAATCCAACTGGCCCATTCCATATTGGACATGGCCGTTGGGCTGCTATGGGTAGTGCTTTAGCTAATTTATTGAAATTTTATGGGCATGATGTTTATCAAGAATTTTACATCAACGATGCTGGTTCTCAAATTCAAAAACTTGGTCGTTCATTAGTTATTCGTGTTAAACAGGTTTTTGGCTTGGATGTTGATTTCCCAGAAGATGAAATTGAAAGAAAAAATTATTATCCTGGAGATTATTTAGTTCCTGTTGCAAAGAAATTTGTACAAGACAAAAAAGATGAGTTAGCTGCTGTTGGAAATGATGCAGATAAAATTGATTTGCAAGTATATTGTGATTATGCGAAAGATTATGAAGAAAAGGTTCAACGAGATTTGTTAGATAAATTCAGAGTTAATTTTGATAATTTCTATTCAGAATTAACCCTTCATAAATCTGGTAAAGTAGATGAATGTGTTCAGAAACTTCGCAATAGTGGAAAAATCTATGAAAAAGACGGAGCTGTATGGTTCAAATCATCTGATTATGGTGACGACCAAGATAGAGTTATCAAAAAAGCTGATGGCTCAAATACATATTTAACAGCCGATATTGCTTATCACGTTGACAAATTAGAACGTGGATTTGACAGAATGATTAATATTTGGGGGGCAGATCACCATGGTTATGTTGCTAGGGTCAAGGCTTCAATTGAGGCATTAGGTTATAATCCTAATAAATTAGAAGTTTTACTTGGGCAACTTGTAAATCTTGTAATCAATGGAAATGAAGTTCGTATGGGAAAACGTAAAAATATGGTTACCCTTGAGGACTTGATTGATGAGGTTGGTGTGGATGCTACTCGTTTTTGGATGGCGATGCGAAATATTGATACAACCTTAGATTTTGATATTGAACTTGCAAAAACAAATTCTGATGAAAACCCTGTATTCTATGTTCAATATGCACATGCTAGAGCTTGTTCTATCATAAGAAATGCAACAAATGATAGGGTTGATACTGAATCTGGTAAAACTATTCCAGCGGTTATTTCAAAAGAGGACTTCGATAAACTAACTTCTAATTTTGATAAGAATTTGATGTCTTTGACAATGAAAGAAGCTAGAAAATTGATTTTGAAACTTGAAGAATTTAAGTCTTTGATTGTTTCCTCTGCTCAAACAAGACAAGTTTACACTATTTGTAGATATGTTCAGGAATTAGCTTCTGAATTCCATTCATTCTACAATTCTACTCGTGTAATTACAGATGACATTGAATTAACAAAGGCTAGATTAGCTTTGGTTTGGGCGTTTAAAACTGTTCTTTCTAATGCTTTAACAATTTTAGCTGTTTCAGCTCCAGAAAGAATGTAGTAATAGTTTAGAATATAACTTTATGAACAGGAAGAGTTTATTTACAAGATTCTTCCTGTTTGTCTATTTTCCCGTTGAAATTGTTATCAACGCCATCTGTACAAGAACCAATTGATTCTTTACTTTCTGCTTTTGGATTATGTTTTAAGTATTTGTCTGGAATCATAGCCCAAAGATATTTGAAAAACGTTTCGTAATTGTGTGCTAATTTTGAATTTTCAATAATTAGTAGATTTTCATCATTTTTATTTTCTCCACTATTTGAAAAATTCATGGAGCCAAGTATTATATATTTGCCATCAATAACCATTGTTTTGGAATGTAATTTCCCCGCATAATTTTCAACTTTTAGTGGTATTCCATTATTTCTTAGAATTTGATGTTTACTGTTTCTAGTGTAAACATTATTTGCATCTATTATGATTTTGACTTCTACTCCTCTTTTATGAGCTTTGATTAGTTCATTTGAAATTTCTGAATGTGTGATCAAAAATGTTGGAACATAAATAGATTTTTTTGAATTTTTGATGATTTCAATAATTCTATTTGAAGTTTTGTCTTGAGGTGAAAAATAGACTTCAATATTGCTATTAAGGAGTTTGAAAGTATTCGTAGTATTATGTTTTTCTTTCTCCTTGTGGAAATGCCCAGCAATCATTTGATTAAACTCTTTTTCGTATAAATTTGCAATTTCTTTTGATTTTATTACTGCAACGTCATTTTGATCGTATCCAGATAAACCGTTTTTAGAAAAATTCATCGATCCAGAATAAACAATTTTCTTATCAAATATTATGAATTTGTTGTGCATAAGATAATTACTGTTTGTTATAGATTCATTTCTGTCTGATTTTGATACTGTGGATAATTTTTTTATAATGTCATTTGCTGAATAATAGGTTTTATCTGTATTGTAATTTTCATCATATACAAATCTAATTTTAACCCCTCTATCTTTAGCCTTTTTTAATGCTTCTGTAACTTTGGGTACATCTTCGTATCCAAAAATTGCAATATCAATGCTTTCGTTTGCTTGATTGGTAAGTTTTACAAATTCTGTACAAACTAATGATGAACAGGTGTTATCTGGTTTAAGTTTGTGTGTGAAGTCCGTAAAATATAAGGCAATATCTCCTTGTGTTAAAACGAGTGGTGGCGTTGGAATATTTGGAATATTAAAAATGTCAAAATCTTTTTTATATTTGAAAGTCTTTTTCTTTTTAAGCTGTTGTTTAAAGCAGAAATTGCATGGCTTCGCATTCTTTGGAAGCTGTCTTTTCGGTAGAATGATTGCATCGTGAGCTAATTTACCAAATTTACAATCAAGCGTATGGTATTTGTTAGAATGATGGTTTAGAACTACTAGATGAAGTTTTTTTGCTTTCTCAAGTTTATTTCTAAAGTTCTCTATGTTTCCAATTTTATTACCATTTACACCAAAACCGCTATTTAGTAAAATGTCTTTGTATTCAAGATTGTTAATTTTTATGTTTGCGAATTTACATTCATTAGTGATTTTTGAGGTCGGAGAGAATGAAACTTTTTTGTGTAATATGGTATTAGTTGCAAATTCTTGAGCCAAGTATCCTAGACTGATAAAATCTTCGTTTGTTAAATTGTATTGTTTTGAATTGTTGTTATAAAATTCTTCGCTTGGTTCAAGTGAAAAACTCTCAACTCCTTCTATACAAAATATTTCTTCATTTGAGATAGTTTTGTTTTTGTCAATATCTATCCCTATTTTAGTTGGTGTATAAACCTCAAGAACTTCTTTAGTCTTTTCTGTTTCTGATATGAAGATTAAAAAGACTGATAAAATTCCAATAAGAAAAATTGTAGTAATTAAATTTTTCATTATCCAAGTTTCTTATAATTAGTTAACTCAAAACCAAGTCTGTTAATTGTATCTTCTAGCGTTTTATTTTGGGTTATTGAAAATTCTTTTGTGTGACTATTTTTAGTAGCATCATCATATTTACATGGGTGTATTAGTGCTTCGACAATACTTTCTTCTTCTATGGCTTTCAATCCATATTTGATAGCATCAGAATCCATCATGCCAGTATATCCTACGCCAATAATAAAATCATTTGATTTGAGCCCATATTCATTTAAAGTTTTTCTGTTTTTCAATGTAAAATATTGTAGTAACGCAATTTTTACTAAATTCATAGGGTAGCTAAAATTTAAATGCTTGAGAAGTTTTGGAATAAAGTATAATTCTTCATATTGCGTTCTCACATATTTGATATTGTACTCTTTTGCTAATTTGCAAGTTATTTTAAATATTTCAGGTATTGCGTGTGTGTGAACATGTGAATCTAAATGGTCAATTTCAACATCATTTTCTTTTATTTTTTCAATTTGAGCCCTAAATTCTTGTTCTATTTGTTCAAGAAGTTCCCATTTTTTTTGATTAAGGATTAAATATCCATAACCGACATTGAAACTTCCTTCGTCGTTAGTTAATAATGGGCAATCTGTAAGGGCTTTACCTTCCATAATGTTTAAATGAGCTGCAATTCCAAGATTTGGACAATCTGGTAAAATGTTATGTACTGCACTATCAAAGGCTTCCCCATTTGCACAAAGGCTGGCACTTGTTAGAAAACCGTTGTTATACCCTTCTAGTACTGCTTGATTATGATATTTGGAAAGACCAAAATCATCTGCATTTAATATAAATTTTTTGCTTATCATCTAAATATCCTTGCATATTAGCCACTATAATAATATAATCATGATATTAGAAAGAGAGAGCAAATGCAAATACCTAAATTAGCTGTAATAATACCATGTTATAATGAAGAATTATGTATAGAAAAGACTTGTAGAAGGCTTTTAGAAGTTCTTGAAATGTTAATTGAAAAAGGTAAAATTTCTTCTGATAGTTATATTTATTGTGTAGATGATGGTTCAAATGATTCGACTTGGTCAATAATTGAACGTTTACATTCTGAAACCCCTTTAGTTAAAGGGGCAACTTTTGTTAGAAATTATGGAAACCAAAAAGCTTTAATTGCGGGCTTAGAAGGTGTTAGAGATTTAGGTTGTGATTGTGCTGTTTCTATTGATGCGGATTTACAGCAAGATGAACTTTCTATTGAACAATTTGTAGATGAGTATCAAAAAGGTTATGATATCGTTTTAGGAGTTAGAAATGACCGTAAAACTGATAACTTTTTCAAGAAAATTACTGCTATCATGTTTTATAAGTTGATGAATATTTTGGGTTCTAAAATTGCGATGAATCATTCGGATTATAGATTGGTTAGTAAAAAAGCTCTTGATATGATGGATTTGTACCACGAAAAGTCGTTATTTTTACGAGGCTTTTTCCATGAGTTGGGTTTGAAAACTACTACTGTAAAATTTGATGTAAAACCAAGGTTTGCAGGTCAATCTAAATTTAATTTTATATCTTTGATGGGGTTAGCTTTGAATGGTATAACTTCCTTCAGCATTGTTCCTTTAAGAATTATTTATGGTTTAGGATTTGTAATGGCGTTATTTGGCTTTTTGATGGGATTAGAAACAATTTTTGAAAAAATATTTTTAAATGACTCTCCAAATGGTGTTGCTACAATGATTATTTTGTTATGCTTTTTCGGAGGACTTCAAATATTTTGTCTTGGCGTAATTGGGGAATATGTTGGACAAGTTTATAGAGAAGTGAAAGCAAGACCAAGATACATTGTTGATAAATTTTTAAAATAAAACAAATAAAAACCGTGTTACTGTCTATCGAAAATTATAAAAGAACTATCCTCTAATACTTTCTCCTCCAACAATTAGGACACCCGCAAGGTCAATCTTAGTGCTGCTATGTTTCCATCCTGACACGGTTCGAAAGCTTACGCCATCTTAACCATTGTTATCAACGATTATACTAGATTTTAATCCGTCTATAAAGTCCTCACAACAGACTCTGCACCCCGCATAAGCTTCGGGTCGAGGGTTCGCAACACCCCGTGGAACACGGCTTGTTTATATTTTATCATAAGTTTAGTTTTTTGACAATAAAGCTATCTAGTATTTAATATATCCACCTTACTCATGTATTATTCCTTTCAAGTTTTAATCTTCTAAATGAAAGGAGTTTTATATGTCTGAACGTTTTGCTTTTTATAGATGTGAAACTTGTGGAAATTTGGTTCAAGTTTTTATTTCTGGGGAAGGGGAACTTGTTTGTTGCGGAAAACCAATGACTTTATTACAACCTCACAAATATGATGAATTTGCGAATGAAAAACATGTTCCAGTTTTTTTAGAAGATTCTGAATCTGGTGAAACCAAAATTCAAGTTGGTGCAATTCCTCATCCTATGGAGGATAATCACTATATTCAATTTATAGAGGCTGTTTCTAAGGATGATAAATATCTATGTGTGAAGTTTTTAGAACCGACAGATGAACCAATCAAAAATTTGCATTGTTCTAATGATATTGATTTAGCCTTAGGATATTGCAATCTACATGGTTTGTGGGTTGGAGATAAAAAAGAAAGGGATAATGATGATTAGTGATAAGATTAGGGATGTGTTAAATGAACAAATTAATAAAGAATTTTATTCAGCGTATTTATATCTTGCAATGTCTGCTTATTTTTCTGAAATTGGTCTTTATGGCTTTTCTAACTGGGCTAAAATACAATCTAGAGAAGAAATTGACCATGGAATGATTCTATTTGAATATGTTTTAGATAGAAAATCTCAAATTAAATTAAAACAACTTGAAATGCCAACTTTAGAAATGAATGGTCCAATTGGGGTTTTTGAACAAATTTATCAACATGAACGTTCTATCACTTCGTCCATTGATTGTGTTGCAGATATGTCTGAAGGTGAATGTGACTTAGCTACAAGGAATTTCATCGATTGGTATTTGAAAGAACAAATTGAAGAAGAAGCAAAAGTTCTTCGTGTAATTTCCAAATTAAAAGCTTTTGGGGCTGAAAAATCGGCTCTTTATTTAATTGATAGGGAATTATCAAATCGGGAATATAAACCTCCGAAATACTAAAGTTGTAGAATATTGCGGATTTGTAAACAATTTGTTTATTTTTGCGAAATATCCTATTATGTAGATATGGATTTAGGGAAAATATTATACGTTGATGATGATAAATTGTTAACTTCGACTTTTAGTACATTGATGAAGGTCGAAGGATTTAAGGATGTTGTTGTTTATAACAATCCGATTGAAGCTGTTGAATATTTAAAAACAGAAGCTCCTGACTTGATTATTTCGGACTTTTTGATGCCTGAAATGAATGGTTTGGAGTTTCTGCGTGAGGCAAAAAAGTTATATCCTGAAGTTAGCATGATTTTATTAACAGCATATGCTGATAAGGAAAATGCGATTAAGACCATTAATGAAATTGGTGTCTATAAATATATTGAAAAACCTTGGGATAATGATGATTTAATAATGAATATCCGTAATGGTATTGAACGTAGTCATTTACTTGCGAATTTAAGACAGAAAATAGATGAACTTGAAAAAGCAAAAGCTCAATTGACAATATATTCAAACAAATTGGAAGAATTAGTTGCTGAACGTACGAAAGAGTTGACCTTGGCGAATATGAAGTTGTCTGGTATTATCAACTATTGTGCTGACGGTATTATAATTATTGATGCTCAGGGAAATATTGAGCAAGTAAATCCCGCTTGTGAAAATATGGTTGGCTTGACTGCGGAAAAGCTTCAAAAAATGAAAATTCAAGAGATTGCTTATTCAGATGATCCGAGGATGAATAGAGCTCCTAAATCTTCAGTGAAAAGTACTATTTTAGGTTTGTCTTGTGAAAATTCTGAATTTTTGTTACGAGATTTATACATTAGAAATGTTCTCAATGAAGAATCTATTCCAGTTGAAATTAATTTTGCATCTTTGACTAGTGACGATGACGAAGTTGAAAAATTTGTTGGTGTTATCCGTAATTTTAGTCAACAAAAGGAAAATGAACGATTAAGGGATGATTTTATTGCAACATTAACTCATGACTTGAGAACTCCTTTGCTTGCGGCAATTCAAACTTTGAAATTTTTCTTGGATGGCTCTTTAGGGAATGTTGAAGAAAAACAAAAAGTTTTATTATCCACAATGTTACAAAGTAATGAGGATTTATTAGGGTTAGTTAATGCACTGCTAGAGGTTTATCGATTTGAGAGCGGCAAGTTAAATCTATGCAAAACAGTGTTCAATATCTCTGACTTGGTATCTCAATGTTATGATGAATTAGAGCCTTTATCAAAGAAAAAAGATATTTCTTTTAATCTTCACAATGAAGTTGATAAAGATTTATTGATTGATGCAGATAGAGCTGAAATTAAGAGAGTAATAACTAATCTTTGTGGAAACGCTTTAAATTATACAAATAAAGGCGGAACAATTGATATTTACATGAAAGCTCATAATTCAGATGTGCTATTTTCCGTAATAGACAACGGCAATGGTATTCCAAAAGAAGATATCCCTCATTTGTTTATGCGTTTTTCACAAGGTACAAGTAAAAAACGTTCAACTGGTACAGGGTTAGGCTTATATCTTTCAAGACAAATTGTTGAGGCTCATGGTGGGAAAATTTGGGTTGAAAGTAAAGTAAATAAAGGTAGTGAATTTTCGTTTTTATTAACAAATGTTGTTGCGAAATCCAGAGTATAAGGTAGGTTTAAAATGTCGAAAAATATTAAGGTTACAATAATTGAAGATCACGATATGACTAGAATGGGCTTATCTTTTGCTCTTTCTAATAATGAGTCTATCGAGGTTTTAGGTACGTCTGCAGATGGTTTAGAAGGTGTGAATCAAGCACTAGAATTAAAACCAGACTTAGTAATTATGGATATTGGTTTACCTACGATTGATGGAATTGAAGCAACTAGAAAAATTAAAAATGCCATGCCAGAAATTAAAGTCTTGATGAATACTTCAAGAGATAATGAAGATGATATTTTGGATTCATTTGCTGCGGGCGCAGATGGTTATATAACCAAAGGTGCAACCTCAGATCAAACAATTTCTGCAATAAAAGCTGTAAGTGAAGGTGTGGGTTGGTTAGACCCCGCAATTGCAAGAGTTGTTTTATCAAATATTCGTAAAAATAACCAAGTTCAAGCAAAACATGGAGAAATTAATTACCAAAAAGGAAAGAACTTGTATGGTCTGACCGAACGAGAAATGGAAGTTTTAGCTCTTCTTGTTGAAGGTTTAAAAAATCCTCAAATCTCAAAAAAATTAGTAATCACTATTGCTACAACAAAAACACATGTTCATAATATCTTGCAAAAATTGTATGTGAAAACTCGTTCAAAAGCTGTTGCAACAGCAATGAAAGATGGTTTAGTGTAAGAGAATTAATATGATTAAGAAAATTATATTAACGCTTTTATTATTTGTTTTAATATCTCCGATTTCTGTTTTTGCTAATAAGGTTTCGGATAGTATTTCTGCACCTTTTAAACGTGTTAGTGATACAAGAGCGAAAGAAATAAAGTATCAATATGAAGTCTTAAAAGCCGATGAAGAAAAAAATATCGAGGGTAAAATCTATAATAGAACTCCTTCTGGATATATGACTGTTGATGAATACGAAGCTTTATCTGAGTATAAAGATAGAAGTACTCAGTCTTTTGATATTCCTAAAATCGAGAAACCTTCGGATTTTAAATACGTTCCTCAACCTTTGTACAAAATTGTAAAATATAATAATCCCCCTGGATCTGCGGAATTATCATTGGGAAAGAAGTTGTATTTAAAACGAATGATAAACGCACAAGGTATAGTTTCTCCAGATTATATGATGCTTATCTATCCTACGGTGTATTATTATCCAGATAGTGCTTCTGTTGCTTGTGATTTATTTATGATTATTTTGGATTCTGAAGATACAAATTTAAACAGAATTTTAAAGGCAAATGTTGCAAAACGAGTATCAAGACCAATTTTATCAACGGAAAAAGCGATTGATAATTTTGCCGCTTTTAGAACCCTTACTCCCGTGGATTTTTCTGAGGATGGCACAAAATTACTTGTAAAAGAAAAAATTGGTTCTCAAGAGGATGGGATTTGGGAAACAAAAGCATATGTTTATGATTTTAATAGAAGAGTAAGTTATGACTTGCAAGAAGTTCGAGATTCAATAACATACTTTTGGAAGGAATATATGGACGTAAATCTTGATGATAAACGTTGGGATATTATTCCTTTAGGATTTGATAAAAATGATCCGACAAGAATTGTTGTTCAAGGGTATGCTTATACTGGCTCAACTCCAATATATTTAGGTGCTTGGAGTATTGATTGGCAAGGTCATCAGTCTAGGTTAATTTCGTTTAAAAAAGATTTTACCCCTGCTGTTAGTGAAAATGGTTATAAAGTTGTGAGAGATGGCGTTGAGGCTTATACTACTGTTCAGCGTCAAGAAAAGATGCAAAAAACGCAAGGTAAAGTTCTTGAAAAGCAGAAAAAGGTTGAGGACAAAAAAATTGTAGATTCTATTAAAGAAGAAGGAAAGTATAATTTAAGAAGTTTGAAAGATGATTATAAAATGGACCTCAGAGATTATAAAAAACTTCAGACTCTTAAAGGCTCAACTGAGGATACTACCGTTTTAGATAAGGCTTATGAAAAATATCTAAATGATCAATGGGCAAAAGATGTTATAAAAACTCAAAAAGAAATTGATAAAGCTCAGCGAAATTTAGATAAAACGAATCAAAGAATAGAAAAATTAAATAAAAATTTGGAAAATTTCTCTAATAATAAATCTAGTGGCGAGAATTCTTCTGATACTCATTAATAAGTTTGAGTTTTTGTTCTCTTTTCAATTTATGTTTTATTCGATATTCTTCTTTTAGAGCTTCGCTTTTTGTTTCAAATTCTTTTGTATAAACAATTTGTGTAGGTTTGTTGGCTTTTGTGTATTTAGCTCCTTTACCTTCCAGATGTTGCTGAAACCTTTTTTCAACATCATCTGTATATCCACAGTATAAGGTGTTTCTTTCGGTTTTTAGAATATATACAAAGTGTTTTTTATCCATAGCTATATTATAATATAATTATTAGCAAAATATTTTTATGTTTGTAGATTTTTATTATATTTGGTATAAACTGAACATATGATAAAGAAATATGCAATTTGTTATAATAAATCTATGAAAAATTCAGAAGCTGTTATGTCAGAATTGAAACAGCTTTTGTTAGAAAATGAAATCAATGCAGATGTTCTTGATATTGATAATCTTCAATCAGGATATGATTTTGCTTTTGTAATTGGTGGAGATGGAACAATTTTAAAAGTTGCCAGGTTTTATTCCAAATTTAATACGCCTATCTTTGGAATAAACCTTGGTAGATTGGGTTTTTTATCTCAAGCCTCTAGAGAAAACTTAAAAGAATCAATTGAACAAATTCTTTCCAATAATTATAAAGTTGAAAAACGAATTATGCTGTGTGCTAATGATTATGTTGCGTTAAATGATTTTGTAATTAAAGGCTCAGAATCTTCAAGAACTTCAAGGTTTTCACTTCAAATAAATGGTAAATTCGTTTGTGAGTATTTGGCAGATGGGATTATAGTTTCGACCCCCACTGGTTCTACCGCATATGGGATGGCCGCTGGTGGTCCTGTTTTAACCCCGAATATTGATGTTCTTGCAATTGTACCTATTTGCCCTCACACATTTTCGGCAAGACCGATTGTTGTAAGTGCAGAGGATGAGATAAAAATATTGTCTTGCCCAAATCAAGAGTATAAAGTAAGTGCCGATGGTCAAAAAGTCTTCTCTTTCAGAAATGACTTAACTATAAAAAAATCTTTGTACTGTGCGAATTTGGCGTTATTAAGTGATAATGATTTTTATTCGGTTCTTAGAAATAAATTGCATTGGGGGCTATCTCCAGCATGTATTGATAGAGATTAAATCGAATATTAATTTTTTGTCATAATTAACTGAAAATTATTGTACTTTTTCCCTATTTACAATACTATATTGTTATAATTACGTAATTGGTAGTTATATGTTTTAGGAAATAAAAAGTAATATTACAATTTAAGAGGTAAATAACGTGGAAAATATCGTTTCAGACATCTTTGCAAGAAAAGATGACCCGTCAAACAATCAAACTTCAAGACTAGGTGCTAATCCAACTAATATCAAAGTTGTTGGTGTTGGCGGTGGCGGTGGCAATGCTGTTAACCGAATGATTAGATCTGGACTTTCTGGTGTTGAATTTTGGTTAATGAATACAGACTTACAAGTTTTGGTTGACGGACAAACAAAGAACAGAATTCAATTGGGTTCTGCTTCTACACAAGGTTTGGGTGCAGGCGGAGATCCTTCCGTTGGGGAAAAAGCTGCTGAAGAAGCTCAACAAGAAATTACTCAAGCTTTAGAAGGTGCTGATATGGTATTTATCACTGCTGGCATGGGCGGTGGTACTGGTACTGGTGCTGCTCCTGTTGTTGCTAGATTGGCAAAACAATTAGGAATTTTGACTATTGCTGTTGTTACTAAACCATTTACTTGGGAAGGTAAGAAAAGACAAAATCAAGCAAATTCTGGTATTGATAAATTAAAAGAATCAGTTGATGCAGTAATTGTTGTTCCTAACGATAAATTGCTTCAAGTTGTTGATAGACAAGTTTCACTTCAAGAGTCATTTACTATCGTTGATGAAGTATTACTAAGAGGTGTTCAAGGTATTTCTGATATTATCACTGTTCCAGGTATCATCAACGTTGACTTTGCGGATGTTAAAACTGTTATGCAGTCATCAGGTTCTGCTCTTATGGGTATTGGTAGAGCTCAAGGTGAAGGTAGAGCTGTTAAGGCTGCTCAACAAGCTATCAATTCACAACTTCTTGAATCTTCAATCAATGGAGCTTCTGGTGTAATTGTTAACATTACAGGTGGACCTGATATGGGTATTCACGAAATTAGCGATGCAGCTTCAATTATTCACGATGCAGTATTGGATGATGCAACTGTTATCATTGGTACAGCAGTAAATGAAAATATTCAAGGTGAAATTCAGATCACTGTTATTGCTACTGGTTTTGAATTGAAAAATAATGCTTCTTCATTGAAGTTTGGTGATTCAACTACTGGTAATGCTGAATCTTCTCAATTGAATGCGGCAGATTTCTTCTCTGGAGCATTTAATACTCAAACAAAATCTATATTATCTGATGGAAATAGAAATTTCACAAATATTGAAATTCCAGATTTCTTAAAAAGATAGTTGAAAATATTGTATTTAAAAGTCGGCTACATACAATGTAGCCGACTTTTTACTATTCACTTAAGATTGATAAGTTCATAATTTCTATATCGTCGTAATCTATGTGGTCACTTGGCATCATGTTTTGTCCAGTTTTAATTGTGATTTGGTTTTTAGAATCGGCGGCAATTAAAGCGTTTGGAATTTTTATTCTTTGTCCATCTCCATTAACTTGTAATTCTCCTATTTTGCGACCATTAAAATATATTTCTGCGGGGCTAGAATAAGCTCCTCCTTTTATTCTGTTTTGCCCCATCGCTTTTGCTAATTTTGTATCAAGTCCAACAATTGAACCAATTACAAGATAATTTGCACTTCTTTTTGCATTGCTTGTCATTATAAAATCTTTTGAATAATATGGACCACTTGATTGTAACCTAAACTCATCTGCATTGGCAGAGTTTTTTGAATAACTATTATCTCCAAGGTGAATAATATCAGAATCAAGAGAAATGTCTGCGGATTCGCTTTTCACAATTTCAACTTTCATTGGATTATTTAAACTTTCTCCATTATTAATGGTTAATGAAAATGGGCGGTATCCTTCCTTTTCAATGTTCATAATCGTTGGTTGTGTAATTTTAATATTATCAAGTTGAAAATTCCCATTCCCATCGGTATATGTTCTGTAATTCTTTTGAGGAATAGAAATTTTTGCGAATTCTACTCCCTTCTTCGTTTGAGCGTCAACGACTTGATTGCTGTCCTGTTGCCCAACTTTTGTAACCCCTCCTGTAAAAGTCGTTGCATTTGCTGATAAGTTTGCGAAAAGTATAAGTGTTGTAAAAAAAATACTAAAAGTTTTCATATTTATTTTATCTTCTATCTTACTGTTTTTTGCTATTCAACAACTGGATTTATTAAGGCTAATAATGTAAATAAAAAAGTTCTTGAAAAATAAAATTTATTTGGTATTATTAATTTATGAAAACTTAATAAGCCGATGTGATGGAATTGGTAGACGTGCTAGACTCAAAATCTTGTGAGGTTCAACCCTCGTGCCGGTTCGACCCCGGCCATCGGCACCATAAAAAGACCTATTTAATAGGTCTTTTTATTTTATTCTGAAAAAAGAGAAACGAAATTCGTTTCTCTTTCCTGTGTCTATAAATTTTTCTGTTAAATTTCGCCTTCAGATTTTTCAATCTCTTTCGTTTCTGTAATTGTGGAGTTTGAGTTAATTGGATTTTGTTCTTTAACAGGACTTGTATTGTTTTTCTTATCTTTATTTTTGAATATTAAATCCATTACTGGGTGTAATATAATTTGGGATAGAATAGGAGCACAAAGTGCTAAGATAAATACAGTTGAGCCAATTGAACTTAATTCGTGAACTCCTTTTCCTAGTTTGTAGTCCTTATTTTCATGAATAAGTTTTGCAAATTCTTCTCGAAGTCCTTTTTTATCTTCTTTTGCGGCTTTATCAATTTTTGCTTGGAATGAATCATATAAATCAAGTTTTCTTAGTTGTTCTTTATCATTAAAGAAATGTTTTTTGATTATATTATATGCAGGCTTTTTAACCTTATTGATAAAACCTAAGTACAAACCTAAGCAAAATGATTGATATAATAATTCTTTAGTTGCGGCATATTTTTTTGATCTTCCATTTGCATTTTTATCAAAATAGATAAATGTTGGTCTGCCTAAGGCTTTTAGTGTTGTTTCAACAGATATGGCACAAATTGTGCTTTGAGCAAACTGTGCGGCTTTAGGATTTGTTAATAATCTTTTTATTGGTGATGTTGCTTGTGTTACAGGTTTAATTTCCATAATTTACACTCGCATTTCTGCACGATAATACGGCATGCTTGTACCTACTTGAGAATAGTAGTTTAAACTTCTAGGGCCATTTGGTTTTTTGCTTCCAGTCGGTTTAGTGATAACCTCAGTTTTTTTTACATTTGGTACTGTTGGAACAGAGTCAGATGTTGCATTTGGGTCGTAATTTGGCATTAATTTCTTCATAATTGGAGGCATGCCTAAATTACAAAACTTTGGAACAAAATATCCAGCAGCAAGACATATTCCTAAAAAGGATAATATTGCGTTCGCATGCTTATATTCAATCGTTCCTTTCTTTGCAACTAAACCAGTTAGACTTTCAGCAATTAATCCCATTCCCATTGTTGTAGGAACTCCAATAAATTCGGTCATCAATTCTCTAAGGGCTGCATATTTTCTTGCGTCTGGTTTTTCTTTTTTGTCTGTAATACTTAGTATTGGTCTAACAGTACCTTTACCGCAAGCAATAGCCATAACGGTATAAATAGGCTTGTTATTTTCGCCCAGCCTTTGGCATACTTTTTGGATAAATGACATTTTTCATACGCTATCTTTTATTTATTGTACTAAATACACTCATATTTTAAATCTATAATTCAAAAATGCAATAGTATATTTATAAGTATTAAGATATATTAACAAGATATTTTAAACAAATAAATACAATTATATCTCAACTTTCATTTAGCAAAATTTGCCCTATATTTGTCATTATTTAGGAGAGTGAAAATGTTTTATTATGATTTATCCTTTGAAGGTTATGTTAAAACGATATTTTATAATTGTACTTTCTCTTGTTACAATAATCGCATATTTCGATTTAATTGATAGCTTAAATCATATTGATAAAATTATAATTGGTGTCACAAATTTGGCGGATTAAAATTCAAAGATAAAATCATCAGTAGGATCAGAAGTATTAGCTTGACCTTCATCTAATTCTTTTATCATTTGTGGTGTAATCAAGTGTTCAAGTGCGTTAGGAACAAATTTCTTTTCTTCAGGTTGGTCTGGATTTGAATTTTGTTTATTAACACTAAATGTTCGTACATCTTTTGGGAAAAATCGAAGATGGATGTTTTGTGATATATTTTGTGAGATATTATTTTTAGAGTATAGCTTTATTTTTTCAAGTTGTGAGGCTGCTTGTGCTTGGTTTTGAGCTAAGTAAAATACGTTTGAATCAGTAACAGTTTTGGAGTATTTGCTACTCCACATAATAATATCGTTGACGTTATCTGTTAAAACTGCGGATGTTTGTAATATATATGGTGTTGTTGTTTTGAAAGCATTTGATATTTCTAAAACTTCCCATAAGTTCCTCTTTATATTGTTTTTGGGGGTAACAGTATTACTAGAAATTAACAAAATAGATTTGACATTGAATTTTTGAGAAATATCCTTAAGAGTTTTAAAATCAACGTTATTTGTTTTTTCAAAATTATTAAGCATATTTTCTGTTTCAAATTTTAAAGAGTCATTATTATTTAGTTCTCTCCTAATGTCTGAAAGGTTTTTCGCCTTTATTGAATTATATTCATTAAGATTAGTTATAACATCCTCTGCAATAATTTCAGACACATCTGGAAAACAAAAATAATTAGAGCAAGTTGAAAAAATTCCCGTAGGAAGAACTAAAACTTCAAATTGTGCTGCTTGAACTCCTTGAGCGAAGCAGATTAGCATTGTTACTCCCCAAATTATTTTGAATATATTTTTCATATATAAATTATAGCATAATTTTGAATAATATGGTATAATAGTCTTATGGACAGAAATTTAGTCAAAATACAGGGATTTGATGTTGATAGTTTTACTTTTGAACAAGCTGTTGATTGGGCTTATTCAAAGCATGGACAAATTGTAACGATTAATCCTGAAATGATTTCAGCCGCTCAGAAAAATCCTGATTTTGCAGAGATTATAAATAGTGCAGAGCTTGTTGTCGCTGATGGTATTGGCGTTGAAATTGGGCTTAAAATCCTTGGTTATAAAGTAAAAAGAATTGCTGGAATTGATTTAGGTAAAGCTTTGGTTGAAAAATTTACAGCTTCGGGAAAGTCTGTTGCTATGATTGGTGCAAAACCTGGAGTTGTTGATTCTGCAATTGAAAATTTGTCAAAAGAATATAAAAATCTAAATGTTGTATATTCCCATGATGGCTATTTTGATAATGATGAAGATATTATTGCATCTGTAATTTCAGCAAATCCAGATTTGATATTAGTTGCCTTAGGTTCGCCTAAACAAGAATTTTTCATACATAATATTAAAGAAAAATTGCCAAATTCTACCTTGATAGGTTTAGGTGGAAGTTTTGATGTTTGGGCTGGGGTTGTAGAAAGAGCTCCTAAAATATATCAGAAATTAGGCTTGGAATGGTTATATAGAACTCTTAAAGAACCTAAGAGATTTAAGAGAATATTCCCGACATTACCATTATTTGTTTTAAAAGTTTTAAAAGAAAGGTTTTCAAAATAATGATTACTTTATCAGAACAAGAATTAAATAAACTTAAAGAATTAAGCTGTGAAAATCGTCAAAATGTGATTAAAATGGTTTATGAAGCTCAGTCTGGACATATTGGTGGCTCATTATCGTCATGTGATATTATGACGGTTTTGTTTAACAAGTGTATGAAACATGCTGTTGATGGCAAATCTTCTCCAGAATACCAATCTCGTGATAGGTTTGTTCTTTCAAAAGGTCATGTTTCGCCAGTTTACTATTCAGTTCTTTTTCAGGTTGGTTTTATTCCAAAAGCTGAATTGAAAACTTTTAGAAAATTTGGAGCTAGATTGCAAGGACATCCTTCTTTATGTTGTCCAGGGGTTGAAGTAGCTTCTGGTTCTTTGGGACAAGGTTTGTCTATTGCTTGTGGTATTGCCATGTCTTTGAAAATTGATAAAAATCCTGCTAGAGTATATGTATTACTTGGAGATGGTGAAATGCAAGAAGGCAGTGTTTGGGAGGCGATGATGCAAGCTCCGCATAGACACTTGAATAACCTTACTGCAATCATTGATAGAAATAGATTACAAATTGATGGTAATACGGAAACTGTTATGTCTATTGATAATTTGCCAGCAAAGTTAAAAGCTTTTAACTGGAATGTTTTAGAAATTGATGGTCATAATTTACAGGAAATATATGATGCTATTGAATCTTCAAAATTATCTGATAAGCCTACAATAATAGTTGCTAATACTGTTAAGGGCAAAGGTGTTTCTTTTATGGAAAACAATGCGGGTTGGCATGGTAAAGCTCCAAATAAAGAAGATTATGAAAATGCAATGTTAGAATTAAAATAATGTAATTTAATATGAATGGGGGTCTGATGAGAGTCTTCAAGGATAAAAAAAATAAAAAAGCTGGTTTTTCATTAATGGAGTTGGCAATTGCTGTAATGATTGTCGCTTTGTTAATTGTTATTATAGTTCCAATTATTCAAAATCAATTGGCGAAATCAGATGAATATGCTTATTATATGGCATATCGAAATGTTGAAAAATTGGGCGGTCAAATTGTTGCTCTTGGTGACCCTGAAGATGGAATGTACAAATCTCAATTCGATGATTCTACAAAAATTGCTGGGAATGTGAAGAAAAATACTTTTCTTGTTAATATAAAATCTGTATTTTCTAATATTGGTACAAGATTTGCTTATACAGAACATTTTGTATTTAAAAATTTATTTCCGAAGAGTTTTGCTGATGATGAGACTTTGGATTCGACTATTGCTAGTGATATGTATGATGAAGCAGTGTTGATGTTTAGGGTTTGTCAAAATGGTGAAAATGTAAAGAATGAAGAAAACCCAACAAAAGCAGATGGTTCCACTAGATATTATACGTGTTCAGAGTTGATGACTCATGAAGAAGAAGGAGCATCAGGTACTTCTTCTGCTACTTGGGGAAATAAGCAACATATAGATTCAAATGGAAAAGTTATATCTACAGATTATAACTATAATTTCGCTGTTGTTAGAAGTTTATTACCTTCAAATGGTTGTTTTTTAGGATCTGCTTATGAAAAGACTACTTCTAGCGGAACGGTACAAGATACAGATAAAGTTAATTCTGCTTTGGCAACATTAGAAGGTTATTTAAAGCAAAAGAAATCTTTTGCTTCATATTGTTCTGCTTTAGCTACTTACTGCAATGGTACTGATGATAATGAGAATACCTATAAAGTTAAGACTGAATTGAGAACTAACGAAGAGGTTGATGATGAAGATGGTACTACAACCGTTTATAGTTACTGTGATTCCTATGTAACTCGTCCTTCTGATTCTGGTTCCTCTGGATCTACTAGCTTTTTACCCGTAACAGCTCCTAAAATGCCAAATGTTTGTAAAAGTGCTCCATATTATGGTATGAGAAATGCTAATGAGGTTACGACAGATGAAAATGAATCTGAAAGTATAAATTGTGTATGTAGAACAGGTTCGGTAACTGCAAATAATGAAAAAGTTTGTTGTGCTTCTAAATCTGGCTACAATTCATATGCTCCTACGACAGTTTCTGCTTCTGCAAGAACTGCATATAACAATTATGCGGGAACAACTTCTGTTGCCGCAAATACCGACACTGATTATTGTAGATATTGTACGGGTGAATATAATCCTGTAAAAGATTGGTGTTGTCCAGAGCACTCTGTATATAATGGTACGGCTTGTGAATGTGCAAATGGTTATGAGATGGAAAAAGCAGGTACTTCTGCTGAACGTTGTAAAAAAACTAAATGTGCAGACGGGTATCATACTGATAAAATTACTGAAGTATGTGTTCCAAATGCTCCAATTATCAAAGGCAAACGTCTATGTGAATTAATTCATTCAAATTGGAATATTGTTCCAGATTCAACCTATTGTAACGCTTTTACCGCTGAAAATAATGTAAGTGTAAATAAAGCTGTGTTGGAAGCCGCAAAAGGTAACGGTGGTTCTGGTTATTTATCTATAAATAGTAAACAAGGTGCGTTTGCAAAAGTAAGACCAAATATTGTATTAGCAAATGGATTACGTTTATGGATTTTGGGCGACAAAGCTGCTTCAATTCCTGGACTATCTTATAATCCAGTAGGCATAACTTCTACTCAAAATATGTGTAGAGAATTGCTAAAATCTTCAAATGAACCATTATCAACAAGAGCATTATGTGATGCAGCTGGCGGATATTTCTGTGCTGGTGAAGCTCATTGTTATACCCTAGACTCTGCAAGTTTAGAAAAAATGGGTGATGCTAGAAATTGCTGTGCTTCTACCGATTTGTCAACAATAGATTATAGTGCAGGTTTAGAAAAAGATAATAGAGCCTTTGCGGTTGGTGGATTCACTGTTTTTGTTGATATAAATGGTGGAGCAAAGGGTTCTAGTACATTATGGGAAGATATATTCCCATTCTACGTTGGTACAAATGGCAGAGTTTATCCAGGGTATCCTCTTGATGCACCAAAAGCTAAAAATGCTGTTTCAAATGACGTTTATCTTGCTGGTAATAGTGTAAAAAATATTCCAGTTGATGTATATTATTTTGAAACGACAGCAAGCGGAAGTGCAAGAAAACGTATTGTTGCCTATTCAAATGTTTCTTATGCAAGAGGTATCTGTTATGCAAAACTTGTCGGCTCTCATACCCCATACTGTAAGAATCTTGGTTTAAAGGCAAGAGGTATGGGTACTGATGTAAGTAAGGTTACGGAGATGATTGATTCTAATTCAAATCCATGTACAAACAACAATTGCTTTATTTCTGTAAGGAATAAATTGAGATTCTTTTAATATATAAACTTAAAAACGGGTTATGAGTTTTTCTCTAAACCCGTTTTTTATATAAGAAAGGTTAGGTTTTAATATGATAGTTGATAAAATAGAAAAATTAAAATTGTATAAGGAAATTCCAGGTGAAGTTGTTCAGTTTCTTTCAGAATTAGACATTAATAATATCAAACTTGGCAAACGGGTTTTGTCTGATTGCATATACGTAAATATTGAAGAATATAATACTAAGGATATTGAAGTCGCTTCTTTTGAATCACATGATAAATATATTGATATTCAATTGTTATTAAAGGGCTCAGAAAATATATACTATGCTTCTAGAGATAATTTGAGTGTAAAAGTTCCTTATGATGAAACAAGAGATATAGCATTCTATTCTGACAGCATTCAAGGTTATCCTTGTATCAAACTTGATGGTACAAATTTCATGATGATATATCCTCATGAAGCTCATGCTCCACAAGTTTCTAGTGGTAATTTATCTCAAAAAGTTTTAAAAGTTGTCGTGAAAATAAAATTATAATTATTTTTTCAGTTTTTCTGGAAATATGTTCCATTTTATTTCGGAATTTTTTCTAAACCAGGTTAATTGGCGTTTAGCGTAGTTTCGAGTATTTTTCTTGAGTAAGTCTTTGGCTTCTTCTAATGAATATTTGTTGTCAATATATCCAATAATTTCTCGGTATCCGATGGTATTTATTAAGTTTGGAATTCGCCCATGCTTATTTAGTAAAGCCTTCGTTTCTTCAAGTAATCCCGCTTCAATCATTAAATCTACTCTTTTATCAATTCTTTCATAGAGAGTTTTTCTATCAAAATTCCTGCCAATCCATTCTACTTCATATTCGGAATCTTCTATGCCTCTAGAATCTTTAAGTGGCTTTTCTGTTGTGTTGATAATTTCAATTGCTCTAATAATTTTTTTTCTGTCATTTTTATCAATAATTTGTGCCGCTTCGGCATCTTTTTCTTCTAATATTTGATATATTTCTGAAATATCTAATTTGTAAAGCTTATTTCTCAATTCTCTATTTGGTTCAATTTGCGGAAGAGTAAAGTTTTTTAGTAGAATATCTATGTATAAACCTGTTCCTCCAACGACAATTGGTATATTCCCTCTTTGAGAAATTTCTTCAATAACTTTTTTTGCTTGATTTTTGTATATCCCAGCGGAATAGTCAAATTCTGGCTCAACAATATCTATTAAATGATGTGGAATTCCTTCTCTTTCTTCAACGGTTGGTTTTGCGGTTCCAATATCAAATCCCTTATATACAAGTCTAGAATCGGCTGAAATTATTTCTCCACCGATTTTTTTAGCTAAGTCAATTGAGAAGGCTGTCTTACCACTTGCAGTCGCTCCAACAATAGCAATGACTTTAATTTTCGGTCCCTGATTTGATAAATGTTTGTTCATAATATCTAAATAATAACACGACTATATATACAAGAAAATAGTAATAAATTATCAAAACTAAAAAATATGAAATCGGGTTAACCATTAAAAGTGTATTTAGTATAGAAATTCCTATTGATAAAATATTTATATATACAAATAATCCGAGTGTTTTGGGAAACGTAATAATAATCTTTTTCATGGAATTGTATAAGGCCTTAAATGGATTTTTTTCAGCATAAACTATTTCTGGAATCCATAAAATTCCTAAGAATGAAAAAATCATTGTGCCTATGGCAAAAATTAAATACCAAAAATTTATAGCTAAAATTTCTTGTCTTGGGAGTGCATTTATTTCGTTTAATAATTCTTGGCTAGATAATGCTAGTTTCTCTGTTGTAAGTAAACTTAAATCAATTGTTCCGATATATTTACTTATTAGAAGTGTATCAGCTAAAATTAGTATAGAATAGGCAACTATAATAATTAGTATGACACCTAGCATTGGAAGAGATAATCTTCCTATTCCTCTAGGTAATGATAAAATTAACTCTCCGAAAGCTTTTGCCCTATCTTTCTCAAAAACAAATATTTTATTAGACATTCGGATTGTTTTCTTTGCCATATAAACCCAAGCAGATAAGCAACCGCTAATCATAATAAGCATTGTTGCAATTGCGAGAATAAGCTTCGGTATGTTGTCGATTGAGTCCCTAGCATATGAATAATACCAACTCAACGCAGACAGAAACAATATCAGCGGAGTTGCTAATATTATACAATCATTTGTTTTCTTAAAGTTGTTCCAAAACAGTTTTAGCATAAAACTCCTTTAAACAATTTTTAATTTTTAACAACTTCTTGAGCTGGAGCTTCTTTTTTAGCTTTTTCTTTTCTTCTTTTTTTTCTTCTCATTAAGTCAACAAAAGCTTCAATTCTTGTAATGTAACCAGCTCTACCTGTTTGTTCATCTAGGATTAGTGGTAAAATAGGAATTTCGCAATCTTCTCTCATAGAAGGGAAGATATTTTGTGACATGATTTCAGGCATACAAGTAAATGGGCTTAAGTGGATAATACCATCAATTCCTCTTTCATTTGCATATGCAACATCTGAAACGCACTCTAAAGCGTCACCACCGATATCTCTCATAAGATATGGTTTTGCTAATCTATCTGCACGTTGTAAGTGTGTTTCTCCTTTTCTAAAGATTTTAGGAATGATTGCATCTTTTAAGAAGCTACTTACAGTTAAACTTCTTCGAACTTCAACCCCCATTCTTCCTAACTCTTTTTCAATTCCTTGGTTTGAAAATTCGTCGTTAACTACGTAGATTTCTCCTGTAATATCAACATTTAGAACTTCTCTATTTTTATCAATTTCAACCTTACTCATTTCTCCATCAATAAGTTTTTGAGCTTTTTTTAGACCAAGAAGAGTATCGTTTTCATCAATTATTTTTAAAGCTTTATTGTAGTGCTTTTCAGCATCTCCATGGTGGATTTCTCTAGCTCTATAATAAGAAAGTTTAGATTCAAGTTTATCCATCATAAACACTTTTATTATTGCTATTACAATAGCTCTAATAAATAGAGGCGGATTATTCTTTCCACTAGCTTCTTTTAGAAAGTTATACATTCCTTGAACTCCAT
Source organism: Candidatus Gastranaerophilales bacterium HUM_1 (assembly GCA_002103105.1). GTDB lineage: Bacteria > Cyanobacteriota > Vampirovibrionia > Gastranaerophilales > Gastranaerophilaceae > Zag111. The sequence continues at coordinate 211,868 of DAAY01000005.1, read as the reverse complement.
CATACAATTGTAGTTCAAGATATTTTGCTTCATAACCTAGGTCTTTAAGAGCATTTTCAATACATTTGCCGTATTCTCCGAGTCTGCAACAACCTGGTGAGGTAATCATTGCAACATAATCTGTACCACCTTCAATTGCTTCGATAAAGTTGCCTAAAATCAACTTATAAGGAAGACATATGGCTTCTGGAGAATGCTTTGTTCCTAAAGACAGTGATTTTTTGCTTGTATATGGCTCTACGTATGGTTCGCAACCAATAATTCTTAATGCTGCCGACCAAGCATAGCTAATAGTTCCCATATGTGGGAATGATACTTTTTTCTTTTTTTGTTCTTTTTTATTCGTCATTTTAATTATTCCTTGATAAATTTTAAGTCTGGGTGTCTAGCTGCGGTAACCTCATCAATCTTTTTAACAGGTGTTGTATGAGGAGCAGATAATATTTCTTCTGGATTATCCTTTGCCATTTTTGCAATTTCAATCATTGTATCAACAAATTCATCCAATTTTTCTTTTTGTTCTGATTCTGTTGGCTCTATCATAATTGCTTCGTGGACAATAAGAGGAAAATAAACCGTTGGAGGGTGCGTATTCCCATCCATAAGAGCCTTTGCAATATGAAGAGTTGAAACACCAGATTCTTGTTTTTGTTTTTCTCCAGAGAGAACGAACTCGTGCATACAAGGTTCATCATAAGGCAAATCATAGTATTTTTTTAATTTTTCTTTTAGGTAATTTGCATTCAATACTGCATTCTCAGATGCGTGTTTCAAATTTTGACCAAGCATTAAAATATAAGCATAGGCCCTTACAAATACCGAAAAGTTTCCATAAAAATCTTTAATACTTCCAATTGAGTTTTTAACATTGTAATTTCTAAAATACCTATTTCCATCAAATTCAATTGTTGGAGTAGGTAAAAAGTCTTTTAATTTTTCAACAACAGCCACTGGACCAGCCCCAGGACCTCCTCCTCCATGAGGAGTTGAAAATGTTTTGTGAAGATTTAAGTGAACAACATCAAATCCCATTAATTTTGGATTTGTGTAGCCCATAATCGCATTAAAGTTTGCTCCATCATAATAAAGAAGTGAGCCATTATCATGCATTAATTTTGAAATTTCTTCAACTCTTTCTTCAAATATGCCTAAAGTGTTTGGGTTTGTCATCATAATAGCTGCAACATCTTCGTTTAGAACAGCTTTTAACGAATCAATATCAACTTGACCTTTTTCATTAGATTTAATTTCAACGATGTCAAATCCTGCCATTTTGGCACTTGCTGGGTTTGTTCCATGGGCTGAATCTGGGATAATAACCTTTGTTCTTTTTTCACCAATAGAATCAAAATATTTTTTGATTATCATCATGCCTGTCATTTCACCATGAGCACCTGCGGAAGGTTTTAAAGTTATAGCATCCATTCCTGTAATTTTTAGAAGAGCTATTTGCAAGTCATACATTAACTTTAAAGCACCTTGAACATTTTTATCTGAGGTATTAGGGTGGATATTAAATCCTTCTAATGTAGATAAAAATTCATTTACTTTCGGATTGTATTTCATTGTACAAGATCCGAGTGGATAAAAACCCTTTTCAATACAAAAATTCAAGTCAGATAATTCTTTATAATGACGCATTACCTCTAATTCAGACATCTGAGGTAGTTCGGTATCCGATGTTCTTAGTAAATCCTTATCAAGAAAATTTAAGTTTTCTTTTTCGTCTGTTAAGTTTATTCCATCAATACCGTTACTTTTTTCAAAAATAGTTTTCATTTATTAAATAATCCCCTGTTTAGCCAAGTCTTTTTTTATTCTATCTAATCCCGTTTGTATGATTCTCGATATTCTCGATTGGGATATGTTGAATTCTTCTGCTATTTCCCTAAGTTTTTTTTCTTTGAAAAATTTATATTCAATGAGCTCTTTTTCTCTTGGAGGAAGTTTTTTCATTGCCTCAAGAATTCCATCTTTTAGTTCTGTGAACTCAATCGTTTCTTCTGGAGTTTTGTCATTTGACTTGATTTGGGTTGGAACTTCAGCATCTTGAAGTTCGTCGATTGATAAAATATTTTTGTAAACATCTGCTCTGAATTCAATATCTGATGTTTCATCTTCAGCAGAGGTTGTTTTGTTTTTAAGTGAATACCACTTATATCTTCTTCTTACTTCGTTTCGAATAGCCCATTTGATAGCCGTAGAAAGGTAAGTATTGTTAAATTTTGAAGGATCTTTACCTTTAAAAAGAATATAGAGTGCATGAGTTCCGATATTTATCAATTCTGGTAACTCAACTAAGTGTGAGTTTGAAAATTTTTGGTACTCCACTTTTGCGATAATTTCGATAAGTTCTTTATATTCTTTAAGTTTTAGATTTTCTTCAACTGTCATTACTATAACTAATCCTAAAATAATCGTAATATGCTTACAATTCTATCATATCAGAAAAAATTATATATGACTAGCTAATGTAATTTTCCTTAACATATTTTATTCTCTGTTAGAAACGGAGGGTATATGAACGTATTGTTTTGCACGGATGGTTCAAAAATTAGTTATAATTCAATTATAAATTTTTCATTTTGGGTGAAAGATTTTAGTTTAGATATTTTAAGCGTTGTCGATTGGAGCTGTTTGCCAGATAGTGTATCTATTGAAAATTCTGAATTTGCTTCTCAATGTTCAACATCTGCAAATGTGATTCTAGACTATGCGGAAACTTATTTAAAAGAGATGGGGTTAAATGTTGCACAAAAAATAAAAATTTGTGGCGAAGCTGTTGATACAATTCTTGATTTAGTTGACGCTGGCAAATATGATTTTGTTGTTCTTGGCTCTCACGGAAAGAAGGGAATTCAAAAATGGCTGGGTTCAGTATCGCAAGAGGTGGCGTCTTCTGCTAATATATCTTCATACATTTCAAAAAATATTAACAATCGTAAAAAAGTTCTTTTTGCAGTTGATAATTCTGAACTTAGTGCCAAAGTTGTATTGAATAGTTTGAATTTTCTCAATCTTGAAGATAAAGAGATTTATTTGGCTACTGTTTATGAAGTTCCAGATTATTTGTTTTTAGAGGGGAATGTCGATTCCACTTGGATTTTGGAAATAGAGAAAAAGCAAGAGCAAGCTTCCCGATTACTCCTTAATAGTTTTGAAAAATCTTTTATTGAAAAAGGTTTTGAGGTAAAGGATAAGCTTATTTTTAGGGGTGTTCCTTCACAAGAAATCATAAATTTTTCTAATAAAAAAGATATAGATTTAGTTGTAACTGGTATAAGAACAAGGAAACATTTGTCAAAATTTCTTTTAGGGTCTGTAAGTAAGAGAATTTTAGAAAATGTAAAATCAGATGTCTTGATAGTTCATCCTTAATAAGTCACTGTGATTATTCCATTTTTAAGTGTTCCGTATCCTCCATAAGGAATTGTCGCTTTTGTTGAAGAGTGAGAAATTGGAAAACCTCCAAAGGTTGGAATCTGTAACTCCTCTCCAATTTCTTCAAATAATTCCTCTAGCCATTCTTGATTATCTACATCCAGAAAATCTCCCAAAACTAAAGCTTGAATGTTATTTCTAAATTCTGGGATATTCAAAAGTTGGCGAAAATATTTATCAATTTTATAAACTGGTTCATTTAAGTCCTCTGTAAAAAAGATAAATTTATTGTTTGGCATAAAATCTTGTCCGCATAGGGAAACAATTGTTGCCAAATTTCCTCCCCATAAAATTCCAGAGGCCTCTCCTTCTTTGTATGTTTTTAATTCTTGTGGCTTTATTTGTATATCGTTTTGAGTCAAAGTTTCCCAGAATGAATTTTCAGTGAATTTATCAAATTTATCATTTGTTGAAAAATCACTCTGTACCATTGGTCCAGAAAAAGTTATTAAACCTGTTTTTTTTAATATCATTGCAGAGAGAGCTGTAATATCGGAATATCCACAAAAAATCTTTGGATTATTTTGAATTATTGAATAATCTATTTTGTCAATTAGTCTAATTGCTCCATAGCCACCTCTTGCACAAATTATTGCATTTACTTCTTCATCTGCAAACGCATTGTGTAAATCTTCCAATCGTTCAATATCTGAACCTGCCATATATTTGTCTGTTTTTTCAATGTTTTTACCGAGTTTTACGTTGAATCCTTTCTCGTGAAAGTACTTTACTCCTTCTTTAATTTTTTCAATATTAACATTTCCTGAAGTTGCGATAATTGCGATTGTATCACCTTTTTTTAATTTTTTAGGTTTAATTAAATTCATATATTGTCCTTTTTAGAAGATTATTTGCTATAATAACCTTATCATGAATAAAAATTACATTCCTTTATATCGAAAATACAGACCACAGACGATTGAGCAAATTGTGGGACAAGAACATATTAAAAAAGCTTTAACTAATGCAATTCAAATGGATAGAATTTCGCATGCATATTTGTTTACTGGTCCAAGAGGTACTGGAAAAACTTCTACGGCTAGAATCTTTGCAAAATCATTGAATTGTGTAAATGGACCAACGATTACACCTTGTAACGAATGTGAAAACTGTAAAAATATTACGAATTCAATTCCGATAGATGTTATAGAAATTGACGCTGCAAGTAATCGTTCTGTAAATGATGCGGATGAAATTATTCAAAAAGTCGCATTAGCACCTGTGAATAGTCGTTATAAGATTTATATAATTGATGAAGTTCATATGTTGACTAATCAAGCGTTCAATGCATTATTAAAAACGCTAGAAGAACCTCCTAAAAATGTAATATTTATTCTTGCAACGACAGAAGTACATAAAGTTTTAGATACCATAAAAAGTCGTTGCCAACGTTTTGATTTTAAGAGAATTACAACAGAAGATATTTCAAAACATTTACGTTATATTTCAGATAAGGAAGGGATTAACATTACAGATGATGCTCTTTCTTATATTGCACAAAATTCAGCAGGTGGAATGCGTGATAGTATTGCTCTTCTTGATCAGTTGAGTGTTTTAAATTCTACCGAAAGTGCAATTGATGTTGATGATATAAATAGGCTTCTTGGTAGATTGTCTTTTGATTCTTTAACTACTTTGTTTGGAATGATTTCAACATCAAATCAAAATGGAGCTTTGGATATTCTAAATTCTATTTACAATCAAGGGAATGAACCTTCTCAAATTTTATCAAATTTCTTGGAATATCTCAGAAATGCCTTAATTTTAAAATCTATTGGAAAAAATTCTGTTCAAGGTGTAGTTCAATTAAATGAAGAACAAGTTAAGAAACTTACATCTCAAATTGAAAATCTAGAAACTCATCAAATATTATCTTTAATTGATAAATGTGCGATGTATATAAAAGAGTTGAAACAAACTCCAAATCCTAAATTGTGGTTAGATGTTGCGATTTTAGATATGGCGAATTTAGCAGAAAATACAAAGTTAGAAGATTTGCAAAAACGTATTTCTGTTCTTGAATCTGGAGCCCCTGCAAGGGCTATAAATGTTTCTGCTTATAATACACCTCCATCACCTGTGATGAAGCAAGAAGTTATTAAGCCTCGGGTATCAATGGAAACTCCAAAGTCTGAACCTCAAGCCCCAAAAGTTGCAACTGTTTCTGAAGATGAGGTTCTTAATCAACCAGTTCCAATGTCAAAGCCAGCTTCAACTGCTGGAAATGGTCTAAAGGCTCTTTGGGTTCAATTTTTGGAGAATATTTCAAGTTCACCTTCTCGTTCGATTTTGAAACAGCAAGCAATGCCAGTAAAAATTACAAAAGACGAAATTATTATTTCTGTTAAAAGTCCTAATTGGTTAAAACAATATGGTCATGAAGGTTCGAAACATTCATTAATTGTTGATGCTGCAAATACTCTTTTTGGATGTGAAGTTAAAAAGATAATTGTTCGTTCTCCTGAATCAGGTGATGATGCAATTAGAGCAGAGCAATCTTCTGCTGAAGATGAAAAGCCTGCCCCTGCACCCAAAAAGCCTTTAATAGTAGAAAAACCTGAAGTGTCAAATAATGAAGTTAAAGAAATTCTTGAGAAAAAGGTCTCTACACAAACTCCAGCTGTTTTAAATAAAGTTGCTCAACCTGTTCAAACTGGTGTTCCTCAAAAACAACCTCAGCAACCAGTTCAGGTTCATAAAATTCCAAATGGAGATTCTTCATATCACTCTGATAGTGTGAATATGGTTATGGACTTATTTGAAGGTAAATTTATAGAATAGTTTTAAATTGAAAAAAGAGCCTCTTATGAGGCTCTTTTGGTGTTTATAGTTATATATTAGTTATAGATTTTCTTTGTTAAATCAGCTTTTCTTAATCTGATATTTTCTGGAGTAATTTCAACAAGTTCATCATCTCCAATATACTCAAGAGCTTCTTCAAGTGAAAGAATTCTTGGGGCTTGTAGTGTAACCATAACATCAGCAGTAGAACTTCTCATATTTGTAAGCTTTTTAGTTTTGCAAATGTTAACTTGAATATCTTGAGGTCTATTGCATTCTCCAATAATCATGCCTCTGTAAACTTTTGTTTTAGGAGTTATGAAGAAAACACCTCTATCTTCAAATTGAGCTAAAGCATAAGGAATAGCTTCACCTTGTTCAAAAGCGATGATTGAACCACTTCTTTGTCTTGGAATATCGCCTGCGAAAGGTCTGTATTCAAGGAATGTGTGGTACATAATACCTTCACCTCTTGTCATTCTGATAAATTCACTTCTGAATCCTATCAATCCTCTTGCAGGGATGTGGAATGTCAAGTTTGTTCTACCTTTAGAAGTTTGCATATCTTTCATTTCTGCTTTTCTTCCGGCAAGTCTTTCAATTGCACTTCCTGCATATTCTTCTGGAACGTCAATAATTAAGTTTTCATATGGTTCAGAATGAACTCCGTCAATATCTTTAAAGATTACTTCGGGTTTAGAAACTGCAAATTCGTATCCTTCTCTACGCATTGTTTCAATCAAGATACTCAAATGCAATTCTCCACGTCCAGAAACTCTAAAGCAGTCAGTTGAATCAGTATCTTCAACTCTCAAACTAACATTCTTTTCAAGTTCTGTGTATAAACGTTTTCTAAGTTGACGAGAAGTAACAAATTTACCTTCTGTTCCTGCAAATGGACTGTCATTTACTGAGAAATTCATTTGTAAGGTTGGTTCGTCAACTTTGATTAAAGGTAATGCTTTTGGAGTGTTAGGGTCGCAAATTGTTTCTCCGATTTGAATATCTGAAAAACCTGCGATTCCAACAATATCTCCTGCTGATGCTGATTCAATCTCAACACGCCCTAAATCTTTAAATCCAAATAATTTAACAATTTTTCCTCTTTCTTGAGAACCATCAGCATGAATTAAGCATACTTGGTCTTGAGAGTTAACTTTACCATGTGCAATACGTCCAACAACAATTCTTCCAACATATTCATTGTAATCAAGAGTTGTTGCTCTGAATTGAAATGGCTCGTTTTCGTCCCCTTCTGGGGCTTTGATGTTTTCAATAATTGAGTCTAAAAGAGGGGTCATGTCTTTTCTTTCATCATCTAAATCTTTAATAGCAAATCCATTCAAGCTGCTTGAAAAAATGAAAGGAAAGTCAATTAAGTCTTCTCTATCTGTTAATTCTGTGAATAAATCAAAAACTTTATCTAGTGCTGTTAATGGTTCAGCTGCTGGTTTATCAATTTTGTTGATTACAACGATAATTTTTAAACCTAATTCTAATGCTTTTGACAATACAAATCTTGTTTGTGGCATAGGGCCTTCTGCTGCGTCAACAATAAGCAATGCTCCATCAACCATACCTAAAACACGTTCAACTTCTCCACCGAAATCTGCGTGTCCAGGGGTATCAACAACATTGATTTTTGTTCCTTTGTAATTGATAGAAATATTTTTTGAAAGGATTGTAATACCTCTTTCTCTTTCAAGGTCATTACTATCAAGTACACGTTCTTCTACGTGTTGATTTGATCTGAAAACACCAGCTTGTTTTAATAAACAATCAACAAGTGTTGTTTTACCGTGGTCAACGTGAGCAATAATTGCTATATTTCTTATGTTTTCATTACATGTCATACATACCGCCAATCATAATTTTGTTTAGTGTAAATTTTACACTTATATCATAAAACAGTGATTTTAATTTTTCAAGAATATTTACATTATATTAATCTTTATAGTTTATAAAATCCGTAAAAATAGAATTTGTTATTTGAAGTTTTTTTCTTTGTAGGCATAAAATGAACAACCAAGACAAGTTAAGCCAAATAAGATGCCAAATCCCATTGTCCAATGATAAGAGGTTAAAAATGCTTTGGTATATTGTATTCCATCTATTAGTAATCCATTTCTAAAACTTTCGAAAAGTGTAATTGTAACTGCAACACCTAAAATATTTCCTAAATTTCTTGAAAGAGATAAAATTCCGCTAGCAATTCCTAATTCTTCTTTTCTTACGCTTGTTATTATTGCATTATTAGAAGGGGATTGAAAACATCCATTTCCTATACCCATAATTATTGAAGCTAAGACGATTTGCCACATTTGTGTATTGGTGTTAAATGATGTGAAAATAATTAATGCCAATATATAAATACTTGGACCAATAATTGTTAGAAGCCTACTACCATGCTTTCCTGAATAACTACCTGCAAATGGTGCTACTACGGATGAGGCAATTGAATACGGCAGTATTAATAATCCTGTTAAAAATGCGTTATATTTCATTATTTCTTGCAAAAATAATGGTAACAATATTCCATTGGTAAACATTGTCATATATGAAGTCATGACAGCGATATTTCCGAAGGTAAAAGTTTTAATCTTGAACATTTTAAAGTTAATAAGAGGAAAATTAATTTTGCTATCTCTAAAGTAGAATAGTCCGCCGAAAAGCAATGTTAAAAGGCCAAGAGAAATTATTTTTATTGATTTCCATCCCCATTCATGACCTTCAGAAATTGCTAGGAGTAATGCAAATAACGCAACTGTAAAGTAGAAAAATCCTCTATAATCGAATTTGAATTTCTTCTTTTTAACATAGGCTGGTAGTAACTTAAAAGCAAGATATGCTCCAATTATAGCTAATGGAACAGATGGTAAAAAGATTGCTCTCCATCCTAAAAAGTTTATTAATGCCCCTCCAACTGCAGGGCCAGTCATCCCTCCAACCGCAACTAATGACGCATTTAATCCGAGTGCTTGTCCCCTTTTTTCGCCTTTAAATAATGTAGCAATAACAGCAGGTCCATTTGCTATCATAATTGATGCACCTAAGGCTTCAATACATCTGAAAATTAATAAGGTATAAAAATTTGGAGCTGTGCAATTTAATAATGCTCCAATTGCAAAAATTAAGAAACCAGAACCATAAACTTTATTTTTAGGAAATATATCTCCAAGTTTTCCGAAGAATGGAAGGAATACTGTTAATACGAGCATGTACGCAATTACAACCCATTGAACTTCGGTTAGAGTAATATTTAGCCCTTGGGCAATTGGATAAAGTGCAAGATTAACAGTGCTAGAATCAAGCATCCCTAGAAAATTACCCATAATGACAAGTAGGCAAATGATTCTTTTAATTTTTTTATGTCGCATAGTAAAATACTAGCATGCAAATATTAATTCTTTTTGTTTGTAAAGTTTTGTAATCCTTAGATTTTTAGTAATTTTTAATTATATTAAGTATTTCCTATAACTGTATTGAGTAATCATTTGAAATATGATATAATAGTAATGTTAAATGTATATACTGGAGTTTTATGAGGATGAGATTGAAAGATAAAAAGTACGCATTTTCATTAACTGAGCTACTTATAGTCTTGGTTGTTCTTGCTGTATTATTTGCTGCTCTTGCACCGATTCTTACAACAAGACATAATGGGGCATCTGTTTCTACTGAAAATATTTGGAATTATGTAAATGATGATGAACAACAAAAAGATATTTACTATGATTCTGGTGTTGATAAATGGTCTTCAACCGCTTATATGGGATTGAAACCATCCACTCTTACTACATACTCTCCTCGCTCAAAAGTTGTTATAAGTGCAAGTAAAAATTTACGATTTAATAACACTCCTCAACGTCAAATTCAGTTTAGATATGGTGCTGGTGATGGTGTAAATGCTGGTTCATTATTTATGAATGATACAAATGTATCACTTGGTTCAAATAATGATTCTCTTGTTGAGGTTAGTGGTAATACAGAAAATACTGTTGCAGGGTTAGGTGCTATGTCCACAAGACCAGCCTCAAGTTCTGCGACTTCCGTTATTTCTGGAAATGTTGCTTATGGTACAAATGCACTTAAGTATTTGTCAGCTGATCGGAGTAGAAATACGGTAGTTGGGGCAAGTGCTCTTGGTGGAAGTAATCCAGCTTATGCAAGTGGTAACATTTTGGTTGGTTCAAGTGTTGCAAATCATGATCGTGCTGGAGGAACAGATAATATAGCAGTAGGTGCTACTTCCATGTTTTCTGGTTCATCTCGAAAAAGGGATAATATATATTTGGGTTATTTGGTTGGGGCTTCGAATTCTGCTGCGAGAGATGTTTCAGGTAATGTTATTGCTGGTTCTCAATATTATGCAGGTGCTTCTGGTGCAAGATCTCTAAATAATACCATTATAGGTTATGATACTCTTATAGGTGGTCCAAGAAGTATGTATAATAATACTGCTGTTGGTTATCAAGCTTGTAATTCAATGCAGTTGGAAGCCCCTAATACTCAAGGTTCCAGGACTTGTATAGGTTATGGCTCAGGTGCAACAAGAGGTATTTCTGGAAAACAAACTCCTTCAACTATAGAAACGGATTATTACGATCACGTGTTTTTAGGCGGAATGCCTCTGGGTGGCTTTAATGGACGTTCTGTTGTGGAGGTTTATAATCAAAAGTCTTCCAGTATTCTTGGGGATCAAAACCCTAAAATGTCCCCAACTGTTGTATTTAATTCAAATTTAGTTGTCCGTGGTGGTTTTTTCCCTGCCAGATCTGGTAATGGTTATTTGTCATATTTTAAACACGATAATATTTCAAGAGCTTGGTTATCATCTCGTCGTTCTGCTGATCATTGCGGAAGAATATTGGGTATTGGACGTAAAAAATGGCGTTGGTGGGGTGAGTTTGGTAAGCCTGATGCCCGTTCTGGGTCATCTTTGGAATTTAATGGTTATTGTTTGAATGATCAGTCTTCTAAAACGTCATACGAATTTAATAGTAATTGTCCAAATGTTAAAACTTCAGATAGAAGATTAAAGGATATAATTTCTGAAAATAATGAAGGTTTAGCTTCAATTGACGCTTTAATGCCTTATAACTTTACATTTAAAAATGACAAAGAGAACAAGTCTCAAGTTGGGGTAATGGCTCAAGACTTGCAAAAAGTTTATCCATCGGCGGTTGTTAAGGCCAAGGATGGTTATTTGAGAATCCGCTGGGATGAAATGTTTTATTCAATGATAAATGCAATTAAAATTTTGGATAAAAAACTTGTTGCAATTGCTTCTTCTATCTCTGAAATGGAGTCTGATGTTCTACAAATAAAATCAGAACAAAAAAATATTAAAAAACAAATTGCAGTTTTAAATTCAAGAGCTGCGAAGTTGGAAAGGAAATAATTGGAGTAAATTATGAAATTTAAGTTTAATAAATTCAAAGCCTTTACATTAGCAGAACTTATGATTATGCTTTCAGTACTTACAGTGTTGCTTGCTGCATTTGCTCCAGTTTTCACCGTTAGATATAACAATGCATCTTCAAGTGAGATTTGGAATGAAGTTCCAGATGATGAAGAAAGGGATGTATATACTGATCAAACTAATAAAGTAGTTGCCGCTCAATCTTTTATAGGGATAACTCCTTCTAGTTCTACAGATGTTCTGAAAGCAATTAAAGATGAAAACAACCATATGTTGTATTCTAAGGTTGTAATTAGGCCTACGGAATCTTTAACGGGGACTTCTGATAGGGTTCAAAAACAAATTCAATTTAGATATGATGGTAGTCCTGTTGGAGCATTATTTGCAGGGAATAAAAATATGTTGCTTGGTGGAAATTATGAAAATATAGAAACTTCTGCAACTGGTAATTCTGCTTATGGCGTTGGGGCGTTGAATTCTTTAAAAGATGGAGTAGGAAATACTGCTCTTGGCTATAATGCCTTACGTGCTCTTTCTTCTGCTAACTATAACACCGCTATTGGCTATTCGGCTGGTTATGGTGGTAGGGTTGTGAATAGTGGTTCTTGGAGTCCTCCAATAAACCTAACAGGTCGTCGTCCTCTTCCAAAGATACAAACTGGTAGTACTGGTAATACTCTTGTTGGTTATAATAGTTTTACAGGTTCCTCTTCAAATTATACTACTGTAATTGGTGATACAATTCCAAGGGCGAATACCGCTTATAATAGGGGTTCTTTTTCTACAGTTGTAGGTAATGATTCTGCTCGTAGGATTGGGAGAGACAATGTTGTAGTTGGAGATCGTTCTTTGACTAATACCACATCTTCTTCAGTAGGTAATACGGTTCTTGGCTCTAACGCTTTAGCGTCAGAAAATGTTGGTTCATACAATACCGCTGTTGGGTATGGTGCTTGCTCAGGAGTAACAGGTTCTTATAAAACATGTATAGGTTACAACTCTGGTTCGTCTGTTCTTGGTGCTAATACTTTTCTTTTAACTGATTCAAACGAAAGAGTTTATATTGGTGGACCTATACTTAAAGTTTCAGGGGAAGATACTCCTGGTGGTGCGGCTGTTTTAGAAGTTCATAACTTGAATTCTTCTCGTAGTACTCAACCTTTAGGACTAATGGGTGATTCTTCTGTATTAATTAATGGTAACTTGATTGTTCGAGGTCAAACATACATGTCCGTGAATGATGTTATAAGGTCTTCCCATCCTCGCTCACTGGTTGGTTTTTTTGATATGAAGGCAAAAGGTGCATGGCAGTCCTCTCATGTATTTTCTGGTTGGGATGGTCAAGAACGTGATGTTGAAGTATATGAAGGTTGTCGTGGATGTCGCCGTCATGCATACTCTTTTGGAAAAACAAACTGTACTTGTGTTTTGGATAGCCGTTATTCTTATGACTGGTCAACTCATGGAGAAGGAAAAACTAATTCTCAAAACAATGGATGTTCTCTTGAATATGGTTCAGCATATACGGATGCTAATACTGGTTGGAAATATGTTGGTAATCATGATGATTTTAATGAAGCTCATAAAAAATCTGGAAATTCATGTTGTCCACAACTAGTATCTGATATGCGTTTAAAAAATGTTGGAGATAAATTCTCTGCTGGTTTGAATGAAATTAAACGTTTGAATATTTACAATTATACTTATAAATCAGATGATACAAAAGCTCCTCATGTTGGTGTAATTGCACAGGATTTGAAACGTGTATTCCCAACTGCTGTTTCTAAAGATGAAAATGGTTACTACCAAATTCGCTGGGATGAAATGTTCTATGCTGCTATAAATGCTGTTAAAGCATTGAATACAAAAGTTGAAAGTCTTGCGAATCGTGTAGTTACAGACCAAAAACGAATTGCAACATTGAAAAAAGATAATGCCAATTTAGAAAAGAAATTAAATTCTTTATCAGCAGAATTGACTGAACTAGAAAAGAAACATTAGAATTTATTTCTAAAATGTCATATAATAAAAAATCCTCACTATTTCTAGCGAGGATTTTTATTATTCCTTAGTTGTTTCTTATACGCAACCGCATCCGCAAGAACACGCTTTAGCTTTTAATTCTTCAGCTTTATCAACATGTTCCCAAGGTACATCAATATCAGTTCTACCCATGTGACCATAAGCAGCTAATAATTGATAGAATTTACCACCATTTTTAGCTGGTAAGTTTCTTAGGTCAAACTTCTTGATGATTCCAGCTGGAGTTAAGTCAAAGTTTTCCGCAACTAATTTTGAAATTTCGTCGTCTGAAATTCTTCCAGTTCCAAAAGTATCAACAAAGATTGATAATGGCTCTGCAACACCGATAGCGTAAGCTAATTCGATTTCACATTTGTCAGCTAATCCTGCTGCTACAATATTTTTTGCAACATATCTAGAAGCGTAAGCAGCTGAACGGTCAACTTTTGTTGGATCTTTCCCAGAGAAAGCTCCGCCACCGTGTCTAGAATATCCGCCGTAAGTATCAACGATAATTTTTCTTCCTGTTAAACCAGAATCCCCTTGAGGACCACCAATAACAAATCTTCCAGATGGGTTAATTAAAATAATTGTATTTTCATCTGGCTTAATTGATTCATTTTCGAATACAAAGTTGATTACAAGATTTTTCAAATCTTCTCTGATAATGTCTTGTACTTTTTGATTATCAGAAATACCATTGATTTCTGGATTGTGTTGAGTAGATAACAAGATGGTATGAATTCTTGAAGGTTTTCCATCTACATATTCAACTGTAACTTGAGATTTACCATCTGGTCTTAAGTAATTAACCAATCCTTCTTTTCTAACTTGAGCAAGTCTATAAGATAGCTTGTGAGCTAGGCTGATAGGTAAAGGCATAAGTTCTGGTGTTTCGTTACAAGCATAACCAAACATAATACCTTGGTCGCCAGCACCGATTTCCTCTGTTTCTACCGTTGATGTATCAGCATTTGCTTCTCTTGATTCAAAAGCTTTGTTAACACCGTTACCAATATCTGTTGATTGTTCATCGATACTTGTTAATACTGCACAAGTATTAGCATCAAATCCACCAGCGTTAGAGCCAACATATCCAATATTTTTGATTGTGTTTCTAACAACTTGAGGAATATCAACGTAACAATCCGCTGTTATTTCTCCGCATACAAGAGCCATGCCTGTTGTAACTGTAGTTTCAGCTGCAACTCTTGAGCCTCTGTCTTTTGTCAAAAATTCGTCCAAAATCGCATCGGATATTTGGTCGCAGACTTTGTCTGGGTGTCCTTCTGTAACTGATTCAGAAGTGAACAAAAAGTTTTTTGATGTCATTTTTCATCTCCTTAATTTATTTTGTACGCCGGTAAGTTTTTTAATTCCAACCCGGCACTCCATTTTCTATATAGTGTAGTTCAAACGTTTATTGAAATCAAATTATTAACAAATATATAATAAGAAAAATTAAGCAGTTGCCATTTGACAACTGCTTATCGATTGTAAAGTAATCTTAATAATTATTATTTATTTTTAAGCTTTTCAACTCTAACACTAAGTGCATCTACTTGAGTTTTTAAACTTATATTTTCTTGCTCTAATCTTGCAATTTGTGTTTCAACTTTAGTTGCTCTATTAACTAAGCTAACAATTTTTCTATCGAGTTCTTTTATCGCATTTATTGATGCAAAGAACATTTCATCCCAACGAATTCTTAAATACCCATCTGGACCTTCGAAAACAGAATTAGGAAAAACTTTTTGTAAGTCTTGAGCCATTACACCAATTTGAGAATGTTTTGATTTATCATTTTTAAATGTATAATCATAAATCTTAAGTTGGTTTAATTCTTTTAGCCCCGCAATACTACGTGTACCAATATTTTTTAACCGTCTGTCAGAAGAAGTAGAATCTAAACATACTCCACCTTTTAATTTTAGAGGGAAAGGCCCAGTATTAACTTTAGTATCATAACACACTGTATAATCTTGTTGATTTCCCGCAAGAATTGTACCTATATTATTGTTTGAATAATAGCCCATAGAATGCTCTGCACTTGAACCTTTAGGGTCAACTTCCACAAAAGACCATAATTTACTTCCAATAGTCATCATTGTTCTACCACGAACAATCAAATTCCCATTGATAACAGTTGTTGTATTTGATTTTACTCCTGGGTTATTTATTAAATTAGAGTTTGTTCCACCTACGTTATGAATTTCCATTACGGCATCTCCACCATAATTGTATGGGCGACCTCCAATATAGGTTCTTTCTAGATTATCAGTTTTTGAGCCTAAATAATCAGAAACGGTTTGTCCACGTGACCATGATCCAGTTGCAGACTTATAGCTTGTTTGGGTATTTGCCCCAGGTCCAGAATTATAACCAATACAAGTTTTGTGACTTCCTGTTGTAACCTCCGAACAAGCATTATAACCAATTGCTGTATTATAAGAACCTGTTGTTAAGTTTTTCAACGCTCCTGTACCAATCGCCACGTTGTAATTCCCAGATACGGATCTCAATGCATCATAACCGATACCAACATTATAGCTTCCAGAACCAGTTCTTCCAGCATTAGCACCAACAAAAACGTTTACACTACCAGAATTATTATAACCTGCTTGGTAGCCAACTGCGGTATTTCTTGAGCCTGATGCCTTTTCACCTGCTCCCGCTCCAATATAAGTATTATAATCTGCCTGCAATGTACTTCCAGCGTTATATCCGATTGCGGTATTGTATTTCCCAGATATGTTTTCAGAAAGAGCAGATAGCCCCAACGCAGTGTTGCCTTGAGCGTTTTTAAGAGCATTCATTGATTGATAACCAATTGCAACGTTATCTCTTGCTTCTATATTATCTGGGGTGTTATCAATATTTGGATAAGCACCGCCTAACAATACATTCTGTCTATCCATCAACCAAGTTCCAGCAAATTTACCATATTTTTTTTCGGCAGCATTTCCAGATAATCTACCAAATCTGAATTGAATTTGTCTTTGTAATTTATTCCCAGAGGTTACGGGTCCAGAACGGATAACAACTCTTGATAGTGGAGTTAATGTTGATGTTACAGCTCCATGGCTATCTGGCTTAACACCAAAAAATGCTGTTCCTGTATTTTTTGTATTAGATGGATCAAAGTACGCATCAAAACCCTTTGTTTCATTGTACTTGTTCCAAATAGCATTGGAGCTTTTGTATGAAGAAAGCTTTCTCTTAGTTATAATTGGCGCAAAAGCTGCAAATATTACGGTCAAAATTAACAATACAATCATTACCTCTGCGATTGTATATGCACTCTTATTTCTTTTATAATTCCTCATTCGAAACTCCATAATAATCCGACTATCTTTCATTATTATACCATATTTATATACTGATTTCAATATAATAAATATTTCGTAACATATTCAAAAATCATATATTATGTTTGTGTTATTCTAAAATTATACGTAGTAAAGAGAGGATATTATTTATGGCAGCAATAAAAATTGAAGATTTACCTACCGTATATGATGCAAAAGATACAGAGGAAAGTATTTATAAATTTTGGGAAGAAAATGGATTTTTTAAAGCCGATTCTAAAAGTCCAAAGAAACCATTTTCAATTGTAATTCCACCTCCAAATGTTACAGGTGTATTGCATATGGGACATGCGTTGGATGAAACATTGCAAGATATATTAGTCCGTTATCACCGTATGAGTGGATTTGAAACATTATGGGTTCCAGGAACTGACCATGCTGGGCTTGCAACTCAAAACGTTGTGGAAAGACAAATTGCCAAACAAGGTTTAACTCGTCACGATTTGGGTCGTGAAAAATTTGTTGAAAAAACTTGGGAATGGACAAATGAACATAAAGGTAAAATTTTAGACCAAATGAAACGTTTAGGTGCTTCATTTGATCGTTCAAGAGAAAGATTTACTTTTGACAAAGGTTGTTCTGATGCTGTAAAAGAAGTATTTGTAAGATTATACGAAAAAGGTTTAATCTACAAAGGTTCATATATTGTAAACTGGTGTCCAAGATGTAACAGTGCGATTTCGGATGTTGAAACTGAATATGTTACAGAAGAAGGACATATGTGGGAAATTTCTTACCCGCTAAAAGGTGAATCTGGAGCTATAATTGTTGCTACAACCCGTCCAGAAACTATTTTTGGTGATGTTGCGATTGCAGTTCACCCATCTGATCATAAGTATTCTGAATTAATTGGAAAAACTGTTGTTATTCCTTTGACTGGAAGAGAAATTCCTATTATTGCAGATGAATATGTTGACAAATCATTTGGTACAGGTGCTGTTAAAATTACTCCAGCTCACGATCCTAACGATTATGAAGTTGGTAAACGCCATAATTTAAAACCAATTTGGGTAATTGATGGTGAAGGTAAAATGAAAGCTTGCGGTGAAGTTCCTTCAAATCTTCATGGTCTAGATAGATACGAAGCTCGTAAGCAGATTGTTAAAATGTTAGAAGATAATCATTCTCTTCTACGTGTTAGAGATCATGAGCATAATGTTGGTAAATGCCAACGCTGCGGAACTACAATTGAGCCATTACTTTCTGAACAATGGTTTGTTAAAATGAAACCTCTAGCAAAAGAAGCTATTGCAGCTGTTAAAGATGGCAGAATTAAATTTATTCCAGAACGTTGGGAAAAGAATTATCTCGGCTGGATGGAAAATATTAGAGATTGGTGTATCTCTCGTCAAATTTGGTGGGGACATCAAATTCCTGCATATTATAATAATGAAACAGGAGAAATGGTTGTAGCAAAAGAAAACCCAGATCCATCTAAATATACTCAAGATTCTGATTGTTTAGATACTTGGTTCTCATCAGGATTATGGCCATTTTCAACAATGGGCTTCCCAAATAGTGAAACAGATGATTTCAAAAAATTCTATCCAACATCTGTTCTTGTAACAGGATTTGATATTATCTTCTTCTGGGTTGCAAGAATGATAACAATGGGATTAGAATTTACAGGAAAGGCTCCATTTTCAACTGTTTATATCCACGGTTTGGTTCGTGACGAAAAAGGTCAAAAAATGTCTAAGACCAAAGGAAATACAATTGATCCAGTTGTAATTATTGATAAGTATGGTTGTGATGCATTGAGATTTACAATGACATCTCTTTGTACTTATGGTGGTCAAGATATTAAAATTAGTGACGAGCGATTTGAGTACGGAAGAAACTTTGCAAATAAAATCTGGAATGCTTCAAGATTTGTGTTAATGAACCTTGAAGGTGTTGATAATAATGAAATAGACTACTCAAAACTTACTATCGCAGACAAGTGGATTTTAGATAAGTTAAATTCTGTTGCTCAAGAAGTTAATGAAAATATTAAAAATTATAGAATTGGTGAAACAGCTCACGTATTGTATGATTTCTTCTGGAATTCATATTGCGATTGGTATGTTGAAATTGCTAAGGTTCAATTGCAGGATGAAACATTGAAATTGAATACTCAAAGAGTTTTAAGATATGTTCTTGATATGGCATTAAGATTGATTCATCCAATTATGCCACATATTACAGAAAAAGTATGGCAATTGATTCCAAAAGAAACAGATATTAAAGCTATTATGCTTGCTCCATATCCAGTTTTCGAAGATAAATTAGCTTTTCCAACAGAAGCAAAAGAAATGGAATTAGTATTTGAAACTATCAAGTCTTTGCGTAATGTTAGACAAAGTTTCAATATCCCAATGTCTTTGAAATTTGATATTGAAATTAGAGCAACTAAAGAAGAAAAGCCAATTTTTGAAGCGATTGAAAGCTATATTAAACGTATGGCAAAGGTTGAAAATATTTCATATGCTGATGATTCAACCCCAGTAGCTAAGAAGTCTGCAAGTGCAGTTGTTTCAGCTTCTAAAATTGTTATTCCTTTAGAAAACTTGATTGATTTCAATGAAGAAATAGCAAGACAAGAAAAGAAATTAGGTAAGCTTCAAAATGAAAGAAAATCATTGGAAGGCCGAGTTAACAATCCAAAATTTGTTGCAAATGCTCCAACTGAATTGATTAAACAAACTAGAGATAGAATTGAAGAAATATTAGTTCAAGAGTCTGCTATTAACGAATTGATTGATTCATTGAAAGCTTAGTAATTTATTAAATTATAAAATGGCGAAGTGGATTATCCACTTCGCCATTTTTTCTATGAAAGTTGTTCGTATTTATGACCATATTTTTCTGAGAGTTCTTTCAAATTCTTGTTGATTTTTTCAAACGGTTCCATTGAAAGTGCATCTGTTTTCTCATTCAAATAATTTTCCCATAGTCTATTTCTTGTTTTATTAGAGTAGAATAAACGTCCCCATTTTTTCTGTTTGGTTTCAAACTCTTCTAACTTCGCAAGTGCCTCATTTGTTTTACGGTATTTAGCATTTTGAATCTCCATTTGCGGAAAAGCGTCTTCTCCTAAGAATTTTAACTCAAAAGCTAATCTGGTATCTGCTTTTAATTTTTCTGTCGAATTAGCAATATCTTGTCTTGGTTTAAATAAAAATTTATGTCCTTGAGAATCGATAACATAAGCTGCCTTTTCACCATTAGAAAGTGCTGTATTTATATCCCCATCACTAAAAGGTGTTACACCTTTCAGTTTTTCTGGATGGTGTTTTTGCAAATATTCTACTTCATCTTTGCTATACATTGTTTTTAGATATCCAGGGTGATTGTGGATAGATGTTCCGCCTTTGATAGCTACATTATCGCAAAATCCCATATCCCCTTTGGAATAATGAACGATATCTCCATCTTTATTTAATAAATATAGATGTTCTTCTGGATAATCTTTAATTTTGCCCATAATTTTATGTGATACGAGCCTTGAATATCTGTCTTTAACGATATAATCTAATTTATCTTCAGTTGACAGTGATGACCAGTTTTGTGGTAAAAATCTATTTCCTGTTTTTGTTTCAAAATTTTTAATAAAGTAATTAGAATCAGAAAGTACACCTTTTTTATTTGATAATCGTCTAAATGGCGTTAATTCACTTAACATATTTTCCGTAACACCTGTTCGTTCAACGGATTTTTCCCCATATGTTGCGATTTGTTTTGCTTGGCGAGCTAAATATTTTCCAACCGCAATAGTATTCATATAATAATCCCCTTTCGTAATAAATTTCCCCGTATATTTATAAAAAAAATTAGGAAAGAGGAATTGCTAGTGTATATTATATTATATTATATTATATTATATTCCGCTCCCAGTTAGGTTTTGAAGATATTTTATTGTGCTTAATGTTTTGTAATATTCATTTTAACTTTTGTTAAGAACCTCTTTTTTGAACAGCAAAATTATTCTTTAGGATTTTTATAGTAACAGTAGTAAAAGGAGAATAATATGAAATTAAATGGATTAAATGTAGTTACTAAATTTCCAAGAGTTAATTCTAAATATCAGTTTAACATTAACCCTAGTGAAAGAGTTAGAATAGATGTTAATGAAAATTCTTTCAAATGTTTGCATGAAACAAAATCTGGTGATGAATGGCTTCTTTCTGGTGCAACTGGGGCAAGAGGCCCTATTGATTTTGTAGAAAAACAATTTTCAAAAGCCATGAAAGCTGTTTCATCTATGATGAAAGAAAGCGAAAATATTAAGTAAATTTTACAATCCTTTACATATTGCAAAAAATTTGCTAGTATGTACGTGTATTTAATATATTAGTGTCTATTTGACAATGGAGTAGTTATGGTTACAAAAAAGGAAACAATGGATTTTGAAGCTTTGTTGGATAAGTATGATTACAAGTTTCAAAAAGGTGATTTAGTAAAAGGAACAGTGTGTGGATTCGATAGTCAAGGTGTAATGGTTGACATCGGAGCTAAAACAACAGCTGTAATTCCTACTTACGAAGCCGTTGATAAAGGCGAAAATATTGAAGATAAATTCAAAAAAGGTCAAGAAGGTGAATTCTTGATTATTAGAGAAGAAGACGAAGATGGAAAATTCTTACTTTCTAAAAAGAAAGTTGATTTTGCATATGCTTGGAAAGAACTTGAAAAAGCTAAGGCTGATGATGAAACTATCCTTGGTACAGTTGTAAATGTTGTTAAGGGTGGTGTATTAGTTGAAGTTTCTGGTGTTAGAGGTTTTATTCCTTCTTCTCAACTTAGAACTAGAGAAGCAGATGTTGAAGTTGGCTCAAAATTAGAACTTAAGATTTTAACTTTAGATGCACAACAAAACAACTTTATTCTTTCTAATAAAAAAGTTTATGAAGATTCAGCAGAAGAAACTAGAAAAAATATTTTCTCTCAAATTGAAGCTGGACAAGTTGTTAAAGGCGAAGTTGTTAGAATTACTGATTTCGGTGCATTCATTGATTTAGGTGGTATTGATGGATTACTTCCTCTTTCTCAATTATCTTGGAGATGGATTGACCATCCAACTGATATTTTAAATGTTGGAGATAAAATTGATGTTGAAGTTATCTCTGTTGACCATGACAAGCAAAGAGTATCATTAAGCTTGAAAAATCTTGAACCAGATCCATGGATTGAAGCTGAAAAACAAATCAAAGAAGGTGACAAAGTTGAAGGTACTGTTACAAGACTAAAACATTTTGGAGCTTTTGTTGAAGTATTCCCTGGTGTTGAAGCTTTATTGCCTCACAATGAAGTTGTTGATTACCAAAATGAATCAAAATCAATTCTTCAAGTAGGAGATAAAATTAGTACTTATATAATTAAATTTAATCCTGCTGATAAAAGAATTGCATTGTCAGTTCATGAAGCTTCTGCTGAACCTGCACAAGAGTCAACTGAAGAATAATAAGGATTTTTAACGATTACTTAAAATAAAGCCTCTAAGAGTTTTCTTGGGGGCTTTATTATTGACTTTCTTAAATATTTCATTATAACAATATCATACGTTTAGATGTTTATTACTCTTGTGAAATCCCGCATAATATATTGAGAAAGAGTACAGACATGCCATTCAGATACAGATTGCAAAAAGTTTTGGATTTTAGAATTAACCAAAAAGAAGAGCAGCGAATGAAAGTTCAAAAAGCACAACAAGCTGTATTTGAAGCGGAACAAAATATCAAGAAGAATAATCAAGATATTTTGGACACAAAAGCAGGAATGCGTTCAGCTGATCCTATGATGTATGAAGCTTATGATAATTTTCTTCAGCATCTGTGGGAAAAGGCAGAACAATTGGAGCAAATAAGGCAAGATGTTCAACATAAGCTAGATATAGAAGTTGAAAAACTTGTAAAATGTGAACAGGCTGTCAAGGTGCTTGAAAAGCACAAAGAAAAAAACAAAGAAGCTTATCTCAAAGAAGAAAAAGCTGCAGAGTTAAAACAGTTTTCAGAACTCGGTGTTACTAGATTTTTCAAACAAAGTCAAGAAAGAGCCGAGGAAGAAGAAAAGGACATATTAAATCAGTTAAGAAAAATAGAAGGTAATTAACAATGGGTATCGAAGCAACATCATCTTCATCAACAGTTAGTAGTACAACTTCATCAGCTCAAGTTTCTAGTGCTTCCAATTCTGATAGTGCTAAAAAAACTTCAACGGATTCTTCTTTTAAAGATGAAATGGACAAAGTTTCTTCAAAAGAGGACAAAAAAGATTCAAAAGTTGAAGAAACAAAATCAAAAGATGTCGATAAAACACAATCTTCAGAAACAAATAAAAAAGATGCAAAGGAAGATGATGATAATTTAACTTTGAATGGGAATGCAGATTATAGCCAATATGCTTCGTTGTCTTTAAATGATGCTAATAAAATGCTATCTAGTGACATTATGCAAATGATGGCTCAAAATGGTTTAGCACAAGTGAGTGAAACCTCTGATGTTCAAGCTGCTAGTAGCATATTCTCTTTTGGTTCTGATAAGACTAATCAAGTTAGCTTAACTCAAAATGATGCACAATTTTTCATAAATTTAACTAAATCAGAAGATGTTTCTGGACAAAATATCGCACTGCAAGCTCAAAATATGATTGCAAATGGTGGAGATTTTGCTGAAGTGGCTCAAAATGCTAAAATTTCTCAAACTTTATTAAACGCCTTAAGTAATGCCCGTGAAACAAATCAGCCACTAAGAATTGATTTTGACCAGAATGTATCTGTAATTTTGAGAATTGGTCAAGATGGAGCTTTATCAGCTCGTTTTATCCCAGGGGATAAGGCTGTTGAACAGTATTTGAGGAATAATATTGAATCATTAAAAGCTACTTTTAGAGAAAATGATTTGCCATATTCTGATTTATCATATTCAAATAGTAGCAAACAGCAAAATGAAAGAAGACGTAATAAGCAACAACAAGGAGAGTAATAAAAGATGAATGATGCTTTTATAACTGCAATAAATACACAATATGCAACCGTAAACTGGATTGATGTAATTACTGATAACATGACAAATATTTATACTCCAGGTTTTAAAGAAAAGCAGGTAAACTTTAAGACTTTTCTTGGTGGTACTATTAGTGATGATTATGCAAAAAACATGGGGCAAGGTAAATCAACTCCAGGAACTTCTAAGGATAACGTATTTTTAGAAGGTAAAGGATTTTTCTTAACTAAAACTCCAGATGGCAAGAGTGTATATACCCGTTTAGGTGAATTTACTTTTGATGGAGAGGGTGTTTATCGTGCAAAAAATGGTAACACTGTTCAAGGTTATATTTTGAATGACAAAGGTGAAATCATGCAAGGTACTAAAACTATCAGTGCTGATTTGTACCAACAAACGTCTTTAAAAGGCGGAGCTTTAGATGTTCCTACTACAAGTATTAAAATGTGGATTGACCCAAATAATGGTAAATATCTTGGAAAATATGACGAATACGAGATTAAAAATGATGGAACCATTGTAGGTAAAGCAGAAAATGGGAAAAAAGTTGTTCCATTGTATCGTATAACTACTCGTAATTTCCATAATGCGGCTGGACTATATGAATATAAAGACGGTTTATTCTTAGAAACAGAAGAATCTGGTAAACCAGTTTTAGGTTGTGGCGAAATTCGTTCAGGTTTAATCGAATTATCAAATGCTGATTTTAAAGGTAATATTTCATATTACCAAATGGCTAAAATGCAAATGGAAGTTGTAAATAAGCTAATTTCTTCAAATAAAGATTTATTACAACAGGCAATGCAGTTAGTAAGTGGTTCATAATAAAATTTATAGAGATATTAAACTCCATTTTATAGAGGCATTTTGCCTCTATTTTGTTGTAAAGATTTGTTCTTAACTTTACTTTTACAAATATAAACGATAAAATGATTATGACATATCTGTGTTATCAAAAGGAGATGTTATAAGTGGAAAATTTAAGAATTGCAATCGGTTCTGACCATGGTGGTTACGAATATAAAGAACAAATTGTTAGTCATTTAAAGAAAAAAGGGTACGAATGTGTTGATGTAGGAACGTATTCTACTGATTCTTGTGATTATCCAGTCATAGCAAGAGCTGTAACTACAAAGATTACAACTGGCGAGGCCGACAGAGGTATATTGATTTGTGGAACAGGTATTGGTATGTCTATTGTAGCTAATAAGGTTAAGGGTATTCGAGCAGCTTTATGTGGTGATACATTCTCTGCTAGAGCCTCTAGAGCTCATAACAATTCCAATGTTCTTTGCCTTGGAGAGCGTGTAATCGGTATAAATTTGGCAATGGATATTGTTGATATATGGTTAGAATCAAAGTTTGAAGGCGGTAGGCATCAACGCCGTGTTGATATGATGGAAAATTAGAAAGGTTAATAATGAGCGAAATCGATTCACATAAATTTGCGTGTGCAGTTGCACAATTTTTAGATGATAAACTGGCGAAAGATATTACTATTTTGAATATTAGTAATGTTTCATCTCTTGCAGATTATTTTGTTATAGCAACAGGGGATTCAACTCCACAAGTAAAAGCTTTGATGGAAACAGTTAAAGATAAAGTAAAAACTGTATTTTCAAGATTGCCAATAAGACAAGAGAATGATGTTAAAAATCGTTGGAATTTACTTGATTATGGCGATGTTGTTGTTCATATTCTTCATAAAGAAGAGCGTGAAACATATGCAATAGAAAAATTCTGGAGCCACGCTTACAGTGTGTTGGAAGATGAATGGCGAGAAGTTGCTAAAGAATATAGTGAATATCAAAAATAATTATTTTTTAAAAGCTGGTTTAATCCAGCTTTTATATTTCTTAATATTTGACTTATTTTATTAAAGTTTTATAGAAAATATTCCGTTTAGTTATTTGTAATAGATAACAACGGGGTGTGTATTTCATGTATGAAGACCTTATAAGAAAGCAAATAATTGTAGAGCTTAAAGATTTAATTAAAAAAGCAGAAGATATTGATAACGATAAAGATGCTTATTGCGAATTTATGAAAACTGTTATTTTGAACACATATAGTACAAATTAGTCGATTGTGTAATGAAATTTTTTTTGCATTCCATTAGATTATAACTATGAAAATTGTTATAATCGGTGGAGTTGCCGCAGGAGCAAAGGCTGCAGCTAAAATTAAAAGACTTTTACCCGACTCGGATGTAAGTATTTATACTGATGATACACATGTATCATATTCCTCTTGTGGTTTACCTTATTATATAGAAGGTAATTTCGCCGACTATACTTCGTTATTGGTTCGTACAGTTGAAGAATTTAATGCTTCAGGTATAGAGGTTTATTTGGAATCTAAGGTTGAAAAAATACTTCCTGTACAACAACAAGTATTAGTTTGTAATAAAAAAAAGGCTTTTCTCGTAAATTATGACAAACTGATTATCGCAACTGGAGCTCGACCGATTATTCCTAATATAGCAGGAGTAAAAGATTATAAAAATGTCTATACTTTGCGAAAAATAGAAGACGGAATTGTAATTCGAGAAAGAATGCGAAATTCAAAAAGGGCTGTCATTGTTGGGAGTGGTTTTATTGGGATAGAACTACTTGAAGCTTTTGTTAAAAATGGTTTATTTGTTGATATAATTGAAAAAAATGATAGACTAATGCCCTCATTTGATAGTGATATGTCTGAACTTATTGAGCAACGCTTGAATAATTACAATGATGGAACTTTTCAAATTCATACAAGTGAAATTGTTACAGATATATTAGGAGAAAACGGTTTTGCTACTGGAGTTAAAACCCTTTCAGGAAAGTATATTCCGACTGATATGGTTATTTTATCCGTTGGGGTAAAACCAAATTCAGAAATAGCAAGAGATGCAGGGATAGTTATTGGCGAAACTGGGGCAATACGTGTAAATAAGCACATGGAAACTTCAATAAAAAACATATATGCTTGTGGTGATTGTTGTGAGGAAAAACACTTAATTAGTGGAAAATATGTCTGGGTTCCTCTTGGTTCAACTGCAAATAAAGAGGGCGAGTGTGCCGCATTAAACGCCGCAGGAATTGATACTGAATTTGAAGGTGTTCTAGGATCATCAGTAACACGATGCTTGAATACAACAATGTCAATGACAGGATTAACAGAATCACAAGCCTTAGAAGCTGGATATTCCCCTGTTTTCGCTGTCGTTTCAAAGACTGATAAAGTTGCATATATGCCTGATGTTGGTGAAATTACATTGAAAGTAATGGCTGATAAATTTACAGGTTTGTTATTAGGAGGGCAAGCAGTCGGATCTATTGGAGCGGATAAAAGAATTAATGCTCTTGCTACGGCATTATTAGGTCATTTAACAGTCCAAGAATTCAAAAGGAATGACTTAACCTATTCTCCTCCTTATTCGCCAACAATAGACCCATTATTGACCGCTATGAGTATTTTATGTAAAAGAGTTTCAAAACCTTGTTAAGAGAGTTGATTTTTTATGTATTTTGCAACAGCTTCTCCCATTGAAAAACAGCTTGCTTGGACTCTTAATGCTCCTTGAGCCATGTAATCAGCGGAAATTCCCCGTCCTACAACAAATAAATTGTCATAGTCATAACTCATTAAACTTTCAATTGGAAGCTGATATTCACCTGTTTGTTCTAGTGTTGATGTGTTTTTAGATTTGTTATGGACATCAACAGGATAATTTGAGATTAGTGCAGGATGCTCGAACTTTTTTCCAGATTTTAAATCATCAATTGTATAGACATATTTGCCTTTTAGTCTGTTTGAAACCCTTACCCCAAGAAAGTCTGCAATATTCGATATGTAGGCATTTTCAAATCCTGGAAAATATTTTTTACAAAACAAAGATAGTCTATAAATAGCCTCTCTGCCTTCAATTAAGGCTTTTGAAGTGTCTTTAACGAGATTTGGATTTAAGTTTTCAGGTATTCTAGGACAGTTAAACGCAAGCGTAGTAGGCATTCCAGCAACTGTGAATACTTGAAAATAGTTTCTATCAGAGTCTTTTAGGAGTCCTTCTTTTACTGCTTTATCAAAAAATGGTGCTAAAGCCCACTGTTTATCAGTATCCCAAGTGTATGCCGTAGATAAATGTGTTACTCCATCAATATTTTCAACAGTTGTCACATTTCTATCGGTATCCTTCTCTAGAAGCCACTTTCCAAATTTTTCTATGTCAATTCCGCTCATTAAAAAACGTAAGCTCATTGGTTGATATTCAGATTTCATTTCTAAAAATTTGCAATTAATATTATTTGAAAAATCGCAATTTCCAGTTGCATCTACAAAGTACTTCGCTTCGATATATACTGATAACGGTTTATACTTCTTGAGACTAATATTATCTGTATCTACCTCTTCGTTATATACAGATAATATTTCTTTATTTGTTTCTAATGATAAGACATACTTGCCTTCAGTTTTAACATCTTTTACTTCTGCATTATACCTAACGTCAACTGAAACATCTTTCATCATCTTATCAAGGACTATTTTCATTAGTTCTGGGTTAAACCAGCCAGAATTATCTTGATAAGTGACTTGTCCGCCAACCTTGTGCATCTCTTCAACTAAAATATTATAAAAATCGGTATTTATTTGATGATTTCCTGACTTCATAACTGGAACGACCAAACCAGATGTCATTGTACCGCCCAAGTGTATACCTTTTTCTATAAGAAGAACTTTTAGTCCTAATTTCCCCGCAATATAAGCTGTTGCACAGCCAGCAGTACCCCCACCAATAATTATTACATCATAAAATTTATTCATAATAATACATTATATTTGTATTTGACTTTAAATGAAAGAAATTAATATTTATTTACCGTAAACTGGTAGTTTATATCCATTTTGAACGGCTTTTTGTGTACAGTATGTCCCGCAATAAGCTCCAGAAGAACATTTTTCAGAGCAATTTGCATCAATTTGAGATTGTGTCATATCATGTCCCCCAGGAACTAAACTTTCATCTTTAAAGACGAATGCAAAAATGTCTTTTCCTAATTGATTAGGATTTTTATTACCATTTATATCAACTAAAATCCCTATCGTCACACCGTTTGGCTTAACTCCAAACCTACTATCACCAAAATCATCCATACAAACATAACTCCCATTATTTAGGACAAATGAAATTGTAGCTGCCCCACATTGACCTGAAGAATATAATATCGACCCATTGGAGTTTTTTACTTTGTTTGGGAAGCAACCCTTAGTTCCATAACAAACTTTGGCAACTTTTATATATGGCAAGAAATATGTATTAAACCAATTTTTCATTTCATCCATATTGTTACCGATTACAATTGATGCCATTGCATCATCATCATTTGCAGATAGCATCATTTGTTTTAAAATTGAAAAATCTTCTTTTAAAATCGCTGAATCTCTTACATATCGTACTTTTGTGAGTAACGAGGGAATTGTTATTGCCGATATAACTCCTATTATTCCTAGTGTAATCAGGACCTCCGCAAGTGTAAAAGCTTTTTTCATTTATTCTCCCCTTAGTCAATTGTTAAGTAATTATTGAATGATAACATGGTTTATAGATATATAACTCTATTATGATAAAGCATTTGCCGAAACATGTCAATATAAACAATAATTAGACATATAAATCTATTTTGGGAGGCTTTATGTCAGTACGAGAGTTCGTGAAAATATTATTAGCTAAAGAATGTATGACTCTAACACAGCTTGCAAAATTAGCGACAGAAAATAGCGACAAAAAATATACTATGGATGGACTCTCACATAAAATGCGAAAAGGTTCATTAGATTTTAATGATGTTGAATTTTTCGCAAATCTTTTAGGCTATGAAATTTCTTTAAAAAAAATTGAAAAGTAAAATAATTATAGTTAGTATATCGGCTAGTTATATACTAATAATCTTAATGGCTTTGGTTAAAGTACTTTTTGTAATGAGAACTAGAAATTCGATTACTATTTTCAACTTCAATTTTTCGAGTCTCATTTATAGCCTCATTAAGACTGTTTAAATTCTCGTCACGATAAAATATACCAGCTTTAGTTTTTAATAGCCCTAAATCGTATTCTGAGAGGGGATATTTTATTTGGTTCTTATTTTTTGCAGCGACAGTTCCTGTAAATTTGTTTAAACGCTCATTATAAATATTACCAATTTCAAAACCCGCCTCAACCATAGCTGCTCGAATTGATGCTGATGTTGAATACGTTAAAATCAATCCATCCTCTTCCAAATGTTCTTTTAAAAGTTTGAAAAATTCATACGACCACAAACAAGGACATTTGGAAGGCGTAAAAGCATCCAAAAATATCAAATTATATAAATTATAATCTTCTAAGAGAACTTTTCTAGCATCATCATTTTTTAGCCTAAAATTAATATCCTGCAACTGATACCTTTTTAACCTCTTTTTATAGCGTTTAGAAAGATACCTATAATATATATTATGTAAAATGGCAAGATAATCCCTTCTAGGGTTATTCTTATACGGTTTATATCGGTAACTTTTGTAAATACCCTTGATATTTGAATCAAAATATTGAGAAAAAGTCGGATTATTGATAAGCTGATTTAACTCTTTATTTTGAGTAAAATCATTTGAATTTTCTCTGATTTTTTCAAATATCAAATAATTTATTAATTCATTAATTTTTGGATGAGAAATTTTATCTTTGTTATTTATAAACTTGTCAATTGCATTATATTCAAAATCAATATTTACATTTTTAAAATTTTTCACTCCAGTTTTTATAAAAGGAGAAATATAAGATAAAATTTTATCATTATCAATTGCAGTAATAAAAATTTTATCAAAAATATTATCAGTATATATCTGCTCGTTACATATATTATTCTTATAAATGAAATTGCCCAATAATGTTTGTAAAATATTATTAGTATGTATCTTATAGATATAGTGTTTTGAAAGAGAATATTTTTTTGTAAAATTTTTCCGACAATAATTTTCAAAAATAAAATTTAAAAAACTTTTTGAGTTATAACCAATTCCGTAGCAAATATCTAAAACTTTAATTTTATCTTTTTGCAAAAGATTATTAAAATCCACAGGATAAATAAATTTCTCATAAGCTTCTGTTAATGCCCCAGTTGCACTGTGGTATATATCATTAAAATCCGTACTATACAGACCTACGGACCCATCATTCGTAAAATATGGATGAAACTCGTACATAGTCTAATTATACGGCTATTTTGTGAATGTTACAAATTCTTTATAAATCTTATAAAACTACTATTTTAGGCTGTTTTTGCTATAATAATAGTGAAAGGTGAAGGTAGATTAAGATTATGAAAATTAGCGTAAAAGTTCCAGCGACTTCTGCCAATTTAGGTCCTGGGTTTGACTGTTTAGGTATGGCTTTACCTCTATATAATACTATTACTATTGAGGAAACAGTTTTACCTGGTACTGGAGTTGAAATTAATGTAATTCCTGAAAGCCCAGCAATTGATGAGTTATCATTGGAACATATACCTTTAGACGAAAATAGTTTAGTCTATAAAGCTGTTGAATTGCTATACAATTCAATTGGACAATCTCCAAGCGAATTAAAGATAAATATTCATTCAAATATTCCAGTTGCAAGAGGTTTAGGTAGTAGTGCATCTGTTGTTGTAGGTGCTTTAATTGCTGCAAATGAACTTCTTGGCAGACCAGCGGATGAAGTTGCACTATTATCAATTGCTTGCGAAATAGAAGGTCATCCTGATAATATTACACCTGCAATTGTTGGTGGATTGGTAATCTCATCTCAAGAGGAAGATGGAACTGTTTTATATAGAAAGTTAGAATGGCCATCTGAATGGGCAATTACGGTTTGTACTCCTGATTTTGAATTATCTACTGATATTGCAAGATCAGTGCTTCCTAAGGAAGTTCCAATGAAAGATGCAATTTTCAATGCTCAAAGACTTGCAATGTTTGTTCAAGCTGTTCATACAAAAGATGCAGAACTGATGAAATTAGCATTACACGATAGATTACACCAACCTTAT
The DNA here is from genome assembly GCA_002103105.1 of Candidatus Gastranaerophilales bacterium HUM_1. Lineage (GTDB taxonomy): Bacteria > Cyanobacteriota > Vampirovibrionia > Gastranaerophilales > Gastranaerophilaceae > Zag111. The sequence goes on along the minus strand of DAAY01000005.1, from coordinate 179,809 downwards.
AGAATGAAGTTAATGCAAGGTTTGGATAAAATTATCGAAAATCTTCGTCATGTTGAGAATGTTTTAGGATGTGTAATTAGTGGGGCTGGTTCATCAATACTTGTTATTTCTCAAAAAGGTGGAGATTTAGATAAAATCAAAAACATTGTTAAAGATACTTGGGCTGAACAAAATATCAAATGTGATATTAAAACTATGAATGTTGAACAAAATGGTGCTCAAATTATTTCTAATGAAGATTAGTATCAATAATTAGAAAATTTACTAATAAATAAATACAAAATATCCTTCATAATGTCAAAGAACAATATGGAGGATATTTTATTATGAATGTACGAATTTTAGATAGTTGTGTTGGCTGTGGAGCTTGTGCCATCATAAATCCAGAAGTTTTTGATATTATCAGTGACAAAGCTATTGTTAATCCAGATAATATAGAAAAAACAGAAGATTTATGTATTGATTCTGCTCTTAGTTGTCCTGTAAATGCTATTGAAATTGGGGAATATTAAGATATGTAAAGCCTTTAAAGCATTGTTATTATACGATTACAATTTTTCATTAGAAAAAGATGTAAATTTTACCTCAATAAAAAACTTTATATATACGTGTAGGAAAATTTATTACGGTAGAAAGGCGGTCTAGTATGGCTATTTCAGTTGCTCAACAAGTGTATCATCATTCTCTAAGAAAAGATGATAAAGGTTCAATGGTTAATAAGACAAAATGTGCAGCTTCTCATTTTAAAAATGATTTAAAATACGCTTTGTTAGGTTCAACAGTTGCCGCTGCTGGTATTGGTGCAGGTTGTTTAGTTTATAAAAAGCCTAAAATTGGTATTAAAGCAATGAAAACGGCAGGTGATATGGTTGCTGGTTTAGGAAAGGCTTTAGGTAAATTTAAAACTAAATTTGTAGCTGATTTTGGAGTTGCATTAGGAAAACACGGTACTACAATTGCTGGTAAAGCTGCTAAATATGGCAAATTTGGTACAATTGCTGCTGTTGCTTTAGGTACACTTGGTGCTTTAACTGGCTTAGCTACAAAACACGCATATAACGAAGGTAGAATTGAACAAAAATACGTTGATAATGCAAAAATTGAAAAAATGACAGGTTCTATCGTTGTTTAAACATTAAAACAAATTAAAATAAAAAAGCGGGAAATTAACTCCCGCTTTTTTCATATGTTAAACAAATTTTAAGCTTATCCGCTTGAGTATCAACAATTGCCCACCTAATTAGCTCTCCATACTTCGCTCTTAGGTTTTGTTCAATATAATCAGTTGATAAATGTTCTTTCTTATCAATATATGTTATTTCAGATAAAATTTTTGTCATTTTATTCAACCGTTACTGATTTTGCCAAGTTTCTAGGTTGGTCAACATCTTTTCCTAAAAATTCTGCAATATAATAAGCTATCAGTTGTAATGGAATTGTTGCGATGATAGGTGATAAAAATTCATGAACTTCTGGAACTTTAATTATGCAATCAAACAAATCGTCTAGTTTTGGATCAGACGAATTTGTAAGAGCAACCATTCTCGCATTTCTAGCTTTCGCTTCTTCACTATTTGATAACAATTTTTCATATACCGAACCTTGCATTAATATTGATAATACAGGCATTGTTTCATCTAACATTGCAATTGGTCCATGTTTAAGTTCTCCTGCTGGATAACCTGTTGCATTGATATAACTAATTTCTTTTAACTTTAATGCACCTTCAAGAGCCGTTGGATAATTTATTCCTCTTGCAATATAGATGAAATCTCTAGTGTTTGCATATTTTCTTGCACAAGCTTGAATTCCTTCTTTGTGAGCTAAAATTTGTTCAATTTTTTGAGGAAGAACAAGCATTTCGGCTTTGATATCATTTAATTCTTTTGTAGGCATTGATTCTTTAATTTCTGCCATATATAAAGCTAATAAATAGAATGATGTTAATTGTGCAATATAAGATTTTGTTGCTGCAACAGATACTTCAATACCCGCACTTACAGGAATTAAACTGTCAGCTTCTCTTGCCATTGTACTATCTGGTCTATTTGTAATAATTAAAACGTGTGAACCCTTTGATTTTGCTTGTTTAATTGCTGTCAAAGTATCAGCTGTTTCACCAGATTGAGAAACACCAATAACCAAAGTATGTTCATCTGTAACGGTTTTTCTGTAAATATACTCACTTGACGCTTCAACATCAACAGGAATACCACAAAAACTTTCAATAATATATTTCCCAACCATTGCAGCATGAAGGGATGTTCCACAAGCGATAACTTGGATTCTATTTAATTTTCTCAAGTGTTCCTTAGTTAATTTTACTTCATCAAGAACAATTGGAGAATCAGAAGTATGAAGTTTTCCAATAAGGATATTTCTAATTACATCAGGTTGTTCGTGAATTTCTTTTAACATGAAGTGTTTGAAGCCCATTTTGCTAAGAGCAACAGGTTCCCAAGGTAAAACTTCAACTTTAGGAATAATTTCTCCTCCAAATTCATCTTCTAATTTCAATGAATTAGGAGTCAATGTTACAACTTGATTATCTTTGATATAAATTGCTTTATTTGTATGTTTAATGATTGCAGGAACATCTGAAGCAACGTAGTATTCGTTTTCTCCAACTCCAACAACTAATGGGGCATTTCTTTTTGTTGCAACAAGTTTGTTAGATTCATCATTATGCATAATGCAAAGAGCATATGCCCCTTCTAATCTCTTTGTTGCCATTTGAACAGCCTTAGTTAAATCTTTTACTTCTCCGTAAATTAGAGCAACTAAGTGAGCAACAGTTTCTGTATCTGTTTGAGATCTGAACTTACAGCCTTTAGCTTCCAACTCAGCTTTAAGTTCTTTATAATTTTCAATAATACCATTGTGAACTACTACTAATTTTCCACAACCACAAGTATGCGGATGGGCATTAACAACTGTTGGAGCTCCGTGAGTAGCCCATCTGATATGCCCAATACCTAAAGTAGATTTTGAAATTTCGTAAGCATGAGGAGCTAGTTCTTCTCTAAGATTTTTAAGTTTTCCTTCTGCTTTATAAACTTTAATTTCTTCTGGACATTTTACAGCAATACCAGATGAATCGTAACCTCTATATTCTAATTGTTCTAAGCCGTCTAATAAAATATCAACAGCTGGTTTATTCCCAATATATCCAACAATACCACACATATTGTATTCTCTCCTTAAAATAACTACATTACATATGGTATCATTAATATAAAAGTTTTTTATTCCCTTAATATAATTTTTACATTAGCTTAATCTAAAATATGAACTCCTACCCCAGTCATTGTTGGGCGATACACATTTTGATATCCCCAACCATTAGAGCCATAAAAACCTCTGTTGTATGATGGTCCAAACTTGTTTATATATGGAGAACTTAGTATGGATGGTGTCATCCCTGTTGGTTGCCCTATTAAATTATTCATGAGGCGATTTTTGATAGAGGTTTGAGGGTAATACGAGTTTGAAGATGAATAATAACCATTATCATAGTCATTCCCTCTATAATTTGCTAAAGCATTATTCATTCTTTGACTAATCGTCATTGAAGGATAATTTTGATTAAAAATTTCTCGTTCAATTCTATTCAAACGTGAAGAATTGTTCTCTTGCCTAAAAGTTTGTCTAAATAGATATTTTTCTATTCTTGATAAATCATTATCATAAATATTGGTATTATTATAATCATAGTTTGAATTTTGAACTTGTTTAATTGTATAAGCCTCAACGGATTGAAAACCCAAGGATATAGAACAAATTAAAAGACTTATTAAAAATAAATTTTTCATTTTCACCTCTCATATTCAATATGGTAGAAAATGTTATTGAAAATTTAATTACCGAATCAGAGAATCTTAACAATTAGCCAACTTGATTAAATGGTGTTAATATCTAGTTATGTTTGGATTTGATAAAAATAATAATAAAGAGAAAAAACAAGTAATTGCGTATATTCATACTCATTGGGATAGAGAATGGTATAGAGAGTTTGAAGTTTTTAGATTAAGACTATTGAGAGTCTTTGATAATGTCTTGAATATGCTTCAAGAGGGAAAGATTCCTTCTTTTTATTTTGATGGACAAGTATCTGCACTTCTTGATTACCTTGAAATGCGTCCTGAAAATGAACAGTTAGTTAGAGATTTAGTTGCCAATAAAAAACTTTTTATTGGACCTTTTTATTGCTTAGTTGATGAATTTTTAACTGACGGGATTTGTTTTATGAAAAACCTAGACATAGGTTTAAAAATTGCAAAAGATTTCGGCTGTGAAGATTTTATCGGTTATTTTGCGGATACATTTGGTCATAGCAAAAATATTCCTGTAATTTTAAAAGATTATGGTATTGATAAAGCTATTGTTTGGAGAGGATGTCCAGAGAATTTACCATCTGAATTTATTTTTAATGGGGTAAACGCTGTTAACCTTGTTAGAGGTTATTTTAACGATATTTTTTCTTCTGACAAATTTATAGAGGATAAAGCCAAATTTATTAAAAAGAATCTTGATATGATTGCTGAAAAATCTGGAGACACCTTGCTTCTTCCTATTGGGGCTGATCATTTAGGGGTGCCAGAGGATATTGCATCTCAAATTAATCTAGTTAATCAATATTTAGATGATTATGAAATTATTTTAGGTTCTCCATTTGACTATTTTGAGAAAGTTAAATTTAAGGTCAAATATAATGAAGAACTTCGAGATAATTCTCAAACCTTTATTTTGCAAGGAGCGTATTCTGCTAGAACTAAATTAAAACAAATGAACACTGAATGTTCATATAAACTGGATTTAGCAAATAAATTACAGATGAATTTTGGTAATTTATATGCAAATTCAATTGAATACGCATATAAATTACTACTTCAAAATCAAGCTCATGATAGTATTTGTGGTTGTTCTTTAGATTCAGTGCATTCTGAGAATATAACGAGATATAACAAAATTCTTCAGATTGCAAATACCATAATTGAGGAAATTCGTACACCACAACCAGACAATTTGTCTATGAGCTTTAAATACCCTGATAAATACAAGCTTTTAGAAATTGAAAGAGATTATATAGAGGAAGGAACTCAGGTTATTTCTCAACGTAGAGGTTTTCCTGTAAAACTTTTATATGACACGTCAAAAATCCCTGTAACAGAGGATTATACAACTTTATATACCTTATTAAAAGAATTTAATTCTGACAACAAAACTACAAAGGATGTGTTTGTTGATAATTTTGAGGTATTTAACAAAAATATAAGAATTGAAGTTGTAGATGGTCAAATAAACATCTTTGATAAAGCAACTTGTTACAAAAACTTAATTGAATTTGTTCGTTATAAAGATCTTGGCGATACATATAATTATGCTCCAGATATTAAAGATTCTGGTGAAGTTGCGAAGATAAAATCAGTCAAAATGATTATGGATGGGCCATTAAGATGCGGAATACGTATTACAACGTCATTTTTCAATGTTGATGTATTCGTAAATAAGAAATCCAAATTGCTTAATTTCAAAATTAAATATCCTAATCTTTTGACTAATAGGCTTTGGCAAGTCAGATTTAATCTTCCGAAAAAAGTAACTGAAACTTATTCTGAAGATATGAATTTACTTGTAAAAAGAAAGTTTGATTCAAACTATAATTTAAGAGAAAATCTTCCACAAGAAAAAGGCCAAGAAGCTTGGACTAATACAGCACCTATGCAAAGATTTGTTTGGGCAAATGGGTTAGGGATAATTACACATGGCTTAACAGAATACGAAGTATCAAAAAACGCATTAGCTGTTACTTTGTTGAGAAGTATTGGGATAATTTCAAATCCGAAAAATCCAGCAAGAACAACTCCTGCTGGCCCACCTCTTGATGTTCCAGGAGCTCAACAATTAGGAGAAAATACGGCAGAATTTTCTATTGGATTTTTCCCTGTAAAGGACTGGACAACATATGTTGAAGAGGTTTACCCTCAAACAATTCTATTTTAATAAAATAAAAAGCACTCATTTATTGAGTGCTTAATTTATGTTTCCTATCCTTATTCCTAATATTTCTTTTCTCTTTATTCCTATTGATTATCCAACAACTTTTGATACAAAATTTATAGCTTCGAAGAAAGAATCTTTTACAAACTCTTTTGCCAATACTGGAATTGGTCTATTTTCGATACAATCAAAAACATAATAGATTGGATCTTGAGAGTTGTTAAATCTCATTCTTTTATCGTGGTTTTCTAAATATTTAAATTCTTTTGCAACTCTTGATTTTCTTGAAGGCTTAACCATTGTTCCAAAAGCTTGTCCTGATGTTGATACCATTTTCTTTTTCTCTCTTCTCTTTGATTTATATCTTACATATATATAAAGTAAATACTTGAGAAAAAATTGACTTTTTTGAAGGATAATATTAACTTTTGTAAACTAGTCCTTAAACTTTAAACAGTCTTGCTCCTGATTAAGGTTTTTTCCAACCGATTTTTCTAACTCTGCAACTGCTGAGTTATAGCGATATAGAGCGTTATAATAAGCAAGTTGTGCTTGTTCATAGGTATTTTCAGCATCTTTCAATTCTGTTGGAGAACCCTCCCCAACTTTATATCGTCCAAACGACAATTCATAATTTTCTTTTGCTTGCTTTACTTGAATGATTGTATATGGTATTTGATTTCGCAATTCTTCTAATTTTAAATAAGCATTTTGGATTTCTAAGTATATTGTATTTTGGGTGTTTTTAGCATTTGCTAATTCTTTATCATATAGATATTTTGCTTCTTTGATTTCGCTAGATATAAGCATTAAATTTATTGTCGGGAAAATTAAGTAACCTCCGATATTATAACCATCATTGGACCACCATGATTTACCACCTTTTTGATATTGAGTTTCAAAAGAGATTGTTGGATAAAATGATTTTTTAGCAAGTTTTACTGTCTGATTTGCTTGTTCAACTTTAAGTTCTGCAAGTTTTAATTCTGGTCTTGAATCTCTAGCAACATCTATAAGCTCTTCAAAGCTCAATATGACTGGTTTATATTCTAGTTTATCAATTACAGAATATTTCTCAATATATGGAACACCCATAATATTATTCAACTTAGCAATTGCAAGGCTAACAGCACTATTTGCTTGAATTTGTTTTAATTTCGCATTACTTAGATTGGTTTCCGCAATAGTTACATCAACTTTCGGATTCATTCCAGATTTATAAAAAGCCTTAGCCTGATTGTAAAACATTTGATATTTTTTTACGTTATCTAATGCGACTCTTTGATTTTCATAAGCGTATAACAAATTGAAATAAGCATCTTTTGTTTGAAAAATAACATCATTTACAACAGCTTCAAAAGTTTTCTTATATGCTTGATAACTCATTCTTCGAATTGTTGCTTGATTTTGTGTTACTCCAAAATCGTATAACATTTGCTGTAAGGTAACTTGTCCAGCTAAATAATAGTTAAATTGCAAATTTTTATCCAATGCATCTGATAATTGAAGTTGTTTCAAATGAGTATAACTTGTTTGCCATGAAAAAGAAGGAAAAAAATTAGACCAGACTTGCTTAATTCTCTCATCTGAAGCTAGTATATCTTGAAATGCTGCACTTATTTGAGGATTATTCCCAAGTGCAATCCAAATACAATTATTTAAATTTATCTCAATATTTTTCTCTATTGACCCTGATATAATTGTATTAGAATCAATTTTCTCAACAGGCATGACCTTTTCAGGGGTAGGATATTCTGTTAAATTTATATTATTGCCTAAATCTAAAGAATAAGAAGCCAATGGACACAATATAATCAAAAGTATTGCTATTGAATATTTCATTTTAATCCCCATTTCTTTTTAATATATTCGTAGATTTTATGTTTTGAATTTTCAATAATTACATAATACGCAGGAACTAAAAATGTCCCAATGAACGCAACTGCAACCATTCCCCCTAAAACCGTTATTCCGACAGAATGTCTTGAAGCTGCACCCGCTCCAGATGCAAAAACAAGAGGTAGTAGTCCAAGGATAAAAGCAATATTTGTCATCATTACAGCTCTAAATCTTAGTTTTGCCGCTTGTATAGCTGAATTTATTAAGGTTTCACCTTTTTCAGTTGCATCTTTTGCAAATTCAATAATTAGAATAGCCTGTTTTGTACTTAGCCCAAGGAGCATGACAAGTCCAATCTGAGAATAAATATCAAGAGCAAACCCAAAAACATATTGAAAGAATAAAGCACCACCAAGGGCAATTGGTGTAATAAGAAGAACCGTAAGAGGAAGGACCCAGCTTTCATATAATCCGACAAGAAATAAATATACAAAAACCAATGACATAACTATTATTGGTCCAATTTGACCACTAGATTCTTTTTCTTGCAATGATGTCCCTGACCAAGCATATCCCATATCAGATGGTAATATTTTATTAGAAATTTCTTCCATCGTGTTGATCGCTTTACCAGAACTTATGTTTCCTCTGGCACTTCCATTTATAGTAATTGAAGGATACATATTAAATCTTGTTCTCATATATGGACCAACAATGTTTTTTGTTGTAATTACAGATGTTAGCGGAACCATTTGACCATTTTTATTTTTAATAAAAACTTTTCGCAAATCACTGAGTTTTTCTCTGTATTCTGAATCTGCTTGGAGATAAACCCTGTACACTCTGCCATATTTATTGAAATCATTTACATAAGACTTTGCATAATATGAACTTATAGCATCATAAACCTCTGGAATGCTAACGCCTTGAGCCAAAGCCTTATCAATATCTACATCAATCAATAGTTGTGGTAAATTTGCACTATAAGAAGTATAAATTGTTGCAAAATTTGGATTTTGTTTTGCATTATTAATCAGTTTTAGAGCTTCCTCATATATTTGAGAGGGCGTTCTATTCCCCTTATCTAATAATTGGTATTCAAAGCCTCCAAACATTCCAAGACCTGAAATTGCAGGAGGTGAAAAGGTTGCAATAGTTGCACTTGGATAATTGGCAAGTGTTTTATTAATATTCATTATGATTCCATTTAATGATTCTGATTTCCCATGACGTTTTGACCAAGGTTTAAAATTTGAAACAATAAACGCCGTATTTTCACCATTCAATCCAACAAGAGTTAGGGTATCTCTTATACCTGAAATTTTCAATAATTTTTCTTCTACATCCTTTGCAATTTCATCTGTTCTTGTAGCAGTTGAACCATCTGGAAGCTGAATTTGAGTAAAGACAGCCCCTCTATCCTCCGTTGGGAGAAATCCCTTTGGAATTATATAAAATAATCCCAAAGTTATAATAATTATTGACACTAAACTAATGAGAGTTAAAATTGGACTATTTATAAAAATCTCTGTATTTTTAACATATTTATCTCTTAAATTATCAAACCAATTATTGAATGTATTTAGAAATTTAAAATCAGCTTTTTCTTGATTTGATTTTAGTATAGCAGCACATAATGCGGGAGATAATGTCAAAGCAACAAGAGTAGAAAGCCCAATCGAAGACGCTATACATAATGCAAATTGTCTAAACATTCGTCCAGTAATTCCTCCAATAAAAGATACTGGTACAAAAACAGCCATTAAAACTAATGATGTTGCGAGTACCGCACCAAAAACTTCTTGCATTGTAATTTGTGTTGCATTTTTAGGCGTTTTGCCTTCCTGAATATGTCTTTGAGTGTTTTCAAGAACAACAATTGCATCATCTACAACAAGTCCAACCGCTAAAACAAGACCAAATAAAATTAGTAAATTTATAGAGAAATTAAAAAATTTCATAAAAATAAATACACCAATCAATGATACAGGAATTGCACAAAAAGGAATAAATGCAGCTCTTGCTGACCCAAGGAACAAATATGTTACGGCTGATACAAGTAAAATTGCTAAAAGGACAGCATAAATTACTTCGTTAATTGACTCTCTTACAAATTCTGTTTCATCTCTTTGAATTTTATATTCAATATCTTTTGGAAAGGATTTACTTAATTCTTTCATTTTTGCTTGAATTTTATTTGACAAGTCGATAGCATTAGCTTCTGGAAGTTGGCTCACCGTGATAATTGATGCGTTTTTTCCACTAATTCTTGAATAATTTGAGTAACTTTCTGCCCCAAGTTCAATTCTTGCAACATCTTTCAACTTTATATTTGAACCATTAGGAAGGGCTTTTATAATAATATTTTCAAAATCTTTTACCTCATCTAACCGCCCTTTCGTTCGCATTGTTAGCTTAATCATTTGTTTGTTTTTCATTGGTTCAACTCCCAAATCTCCCGCGGGAGTTTGAATATTTTGAGATTGAATTGCGGATGTAATATCATTTGGAGAAAGTTTGTAATTAGCCATTTTATCTGCATTTAACCAAATTCTCATTGAATAATTTGAAGCTCCAAAAACAGAAACTTGACCAACTCCTTTTATTCTTGCTAATTCATCTTTGATAAAAATATCCGAATAATTTGCTATAAACAAATTATCATATGTGTTATTTGGCGAATTTACAGAAATTAGTAATAATCCAGGACCGCCAGTTGATTTTTTCACTGATAATCCGTAGCGTTTAACTTCTTCGGGTAATCTTGGGGTAACTAATTGCAATTGATTTTGAACATTTACAACCGCCATATCTGAATTTGAACCGACTTCAAAAAATAGCGTTAATTTATATGTCCCACTTTGAGAAGTTGAGGACATATAAATCATATTTTCTACCCCATTTAGTTGTGCTTCAATTGGAGCTGCAACAGTTGATTCAATAACATCCGAACTTGCTCCAGTATATGTTGCGGTTACAACAACTTGGGGCGGCGTAATCGATGGATATTCCTCTAGTGGTAAAGTATTAAGTAATAATAATCCTGCAAGAAGTATTGCAAACGAAATGACAATCGCAAATTTAGGGCGATTTATAAATAAATTGCCTTTAAGATTTTCTGACATTTTAAATCCTTATTTATTTTTTCTGAGAGAGTGTTTTTCTAGTTATTTTTTTAGAATGCAAATTTTTGGGCATTATCTTTACTTCTGCCCCTGGTGTTACTTTTAATAAACCTTCGGTTATAATTTTATCCCCTTTATTTAATCCGTCTTTGACAATCCAATTTGAGCCAGTTTGCCCCTGAACTTTTATATAAGTAAGTTGAGGTAAATTCTTTGAATCTAATTTATATACATATTTTCCTTCTTGGTTTTCTTGAACAGCGGTTATTGGTACAATAGGAACACTTATAGGAGAATTTGCAAAAATTTTAACCGTTACGAATTCTCCGTGTAAAAGTTTATTCGTTGGATTTTGAAAAGTTGCCCTCATTGTAACTGTTCCTGTTGTTTGATCAACCTTATTGTCAAAGAAATCTTGGACACCTAAATAATTATACTTTACCCCATTTGAAAAATACAATTCAACTTTTCTTTTGGCATTTACATTTTTATCTAAGGATGAAATAGCAGAATAATCTTCTGAAGAGAGTGGGAAAGTAACATAAATAGGATTTGTACTATTTATCGTTGTTAAAGAGCCAGAAGAAGGTGTAACATAGTTTCCAACAGTTACATCAATAAATCCAATACGTCCATCAACAGGAGCTTTAACAGTTGTGTAATTCAAATTCCTTTTATTATCTTTATAATTCAACTCTGCTGCTGAATATTGAGCCTTTAAAGAATTTCTATTCGCTAAGATTTCGTCATATTTTGCTTTTGAAATATAATCTTGTTTTACAAGCTCTTCTGCTCTTGCTAGTTGTTTATTTGCAAAATCTAACTGAGCTTTAATATTTTGAATATTTGCACCAGCAGAATTTGTCGCATTTTTATACTCATCTGGTTCAATGAGAAATAGGGTTTCTCCTGCTTTAACATAGTCACCTTCTTTAAAATAACTTTTTTGGAGGTAACCAGAAACTCTAGCCATAATACTTACTTGATATTTAGAAACAACACGTCCAGGAGCCTCAAAAGATTGAATTACATTTTCTTGTTTAACTTCTTCAACAGAAACAAGAGGAGGAACATAATTTGAACGAGCTTTTTGCTTCATATAAGATGAAAATATTGATACTGCAAATCGGATACTAATTAGCACTAAAACTATTATTATAATAAACAGTATTTTTTTCTTCATATTTAACTCTGTTCCTATTTCATTTTTACATATTAGATTTGATGAATTCTAATATCTTGCGAAGAGAATTGCTTCGATGTGAAATTGTATTCTTTTGTTCCTCTGACATTTCTGCCATTGTTATATCATAACCATCAACTAAGAATACTGGATCATAACCAAACCCATTAGTACCAGATTGTGTTAAAGCAATTTTACCATGACACTCTCCAATTTCAGAATCAAGAATGTTACCAAATTCATCTACAAGAGTCATAGCACAAACAAATTTTGCCTTTCTATTACCCTCATCGGCTAGATTATTTAAAAGTTTATCAATTCTAGCTTGAGGGGTTTCAGCATATCTCGCAGAATAAATCCCAGGCTCACCATTTAAAGCTTCAACACAAAGTCCAGAATCATCTGCAAGAGAAATACTATTAGATAATTTTGCGGCTTCTCTTGCCTTAATCAAAGAATTTTCTTCAAACGTTTTACCTGTTTCAATTGGAGCAAAACCAGCAGGGGGAAGAATAAATTCTATATTAGAACCTTTTGCAATATCATTTATTTCTTTTAATTTGTGCATATTGCCTGTTGCAAATACTATTTTCATTTTATTATTTCCCATAACGTCTATGTCTATTCCCAAATTCTTCTATACATTCAATTAACAATTCTCTTCCAAATTCTGGCCAAAATTCTTTTCTTACTATAATTTCAGAATAAGCTATTTGCCATAGCAAATAATTAGAAATTCTCTGTTCGCCACCTGTTCTAATTAAAATATCTGGATCTGGAATTCCAGCAGTGTATAAATTATCAGAAATTAACTGTTCGTTAACGTTTTCTGGCAAAACATTCTTTTCAATTATGTTTTTCACTGCATGAACAAGCTCATCACGAGATCCATAATTTAACGCAATTTGAAGAACTACACCCGTATTATTTTTAGTCTTTTCAACAGCATTAGCTAATATCTTTTGTAAATTAGAATTTAATCTAGTTAAATCACCGATAAAATGAATTTGAATATTCTCCTCGTGCATTTCATCAAGCTCATTTGTCAAAGTAATAGCAACAAGATTCATCAAAAAATCAACTTCTTCTTGCTTTCTATTCCAATTTTCTGTTGAAAAAGCATAAACCGTCAAGTATTTAATTCCTAACTCATCGCAAGCTCTCAAAGTATTACGGAGTGCATCAACACCTTTTTTATGCCCCATAGCCGTTGGCAAATTTTTCTCTTTAGCCCAACGTCTATTCCCATCCATAATAATCGCAATGTGTTTTAAATTTGTATCATTAATTATTTGTGATATTTTAGTTTGCATTCAATCATTCCTATCTATAAAATACTAAACAATCGCTCCGTGCGAAGCATCTTGTACATTTTTTGCATATTTTGCCAAATAACCAGAATTACATTTTAATTCAAAAGGTTTTAATTTTTCTCTACGTTTTTTTAATTCTTCGTCAGAAACCAATAAATTCATCGTACGTTTATTTATGTCGATACAAATTTTGTCACCATCCTCAATAAGAGCAATAGTCCCACCTTCTGCGGCTTCTGGACAGACATGACCTATACAAATACCTCTTGTAGCACCAGAAAATCTGCCATCTGTAATTAAGGCACAAGTTGTACCTAAACCCTTACCTACAAGAAGAGAAGTTGGAGCCAACATTTCTCGCATTCCAGGTCCACCCTTAGGACCTTCATAACGGATGATAATAATATCTCCAGCCTTAATTTTGTCATCCTCTAAAGCTTTCATTGCCAACTCTTCAGAGTCGAAAGTTTTTGCAACTCCTTCGAATTCGTAACACGAAGAATCAATACCAGAAATTTTTGTTACACATCCATCTGGAGCGATATTACCATGTAAAATTCCTAACCCTGGTTTTGTTGTAAATGGTTCTGAGTATGGATGAATTAAATCTGTATTAACATATGCATTCTTTGTAATTTCTGAAATTTTTAGTCCGCTTACAGTATTTTTATCAACAAGACCAACATTTGCATCCTGCAATGTTTTTAATAAAGCAGGAACTCCACCAGCTTTGTGGAAATCTGTCATTGTAAAACTTGTTGCAGGATCTAATTTTAGAATTTGATGAATTTTGTAACTTAATTCTTCAAAATCATCAAGCGTAACATCAATGCCACCAGCATTTGCAAGTGCAAGAATGTGCAAAAATGAGTTTGTAGAACCACCCATAGCTAAATCACAAATTATAGCATTTCTAAGAGTGTCTTTATCTACAATATCAAGAGGTTTAACATCATTTTTTACAAGCTCAACTATTTGCATTCCACTATCAAATGCAATTCTACGTTTTTTAGAAGAAACAGCAGCCGCTGTTCCACACAAAGGTAAACTCATCCCCATAACTTCAGCAAGACAAGCCATTGTATTTGCAGTGTACATGCCTTGGCAAGAGCCAGCAGAAGGACAAGATTCTTCTTCGAGTTCTAATAATCTATCTTTATCAATAACTCCGCTTCTAAATTTTCCAACAGCTTCAAAAGAACCTTTAATCATTGTTAACTTTTCACAACGGCTTTCTCCATCTAACATCGGTCCAGCAGTAACAATAATAGTTGGAATATTCAACCTTAATGCTGCAATTAGCATTCCTGGGGTAATTTTGTCACAATTTGAAAGAAGAACTAAACCATCAAGCTGATGAGCTTCTGCCATCGTTTCAACACAATCAGCAATCAAATCTCTAGAGGGTAATGAATAACGCATCCCAGAATGCCCCATTGAAATTCCATCACAAACAGCAGGAACTCCAAAAATAAAAGCCTGTCCTCCTCCAGAATGTATGCCCTTCTCGATTTGCCTTTCCAAATCCCTCATTCCAATATGTCCAGGAACTAAATCAGTAAAAGAACTTGCAATACCAATAAATGGAACATCCATATTCTTTTTACTTACTCCAGTAGCCATTAAAAGACCTCTATGTGGAGTTCTGGCAATACCTTCTTTTATACAATTACTACGCATTCTATTTACCCTCTGAAAAGTTAATAGCTAACTTTTACAATATTATAATCTTCGTCCCATTCAACTTCTCCTCTATCAGGAAGAGAATGGTAATCATAAGAATTTGCTACATACTGTTTGTTAAATAAATCTTTCTTGGCTAATATTTTCACGATATCTGGTAATAATTTTGTACTACCAGCGATTGTACCATCTTTTGATGTTGCTTGATGTCCATCAAAGTATATCTTAGAGCCTGCAAAATCAAATTCTTTTATTTGACTATGAGTACAAGATAAACAATCTGATACCAAAAGTATTTTATTCATTGGCTTAACCTTGAATAATAAATTTAACGCATCATCAGAAACATGAACTCCATCAGCAATTACTTCTGTATAAATATTATCATTTATCAATGCACTTAATGCTGTTGATTTACCTCTATGAACAACACCTTTCATTCCGTTAAAAGTATGAGTTGTTGCATTACAACCATCCAAATTTCCTCCAACGCAATGTCCAGCTTGAACTTTTACACCTTTATTTTTTAAATATTCGAAGGCTTCTGGTTCCGCAAGTTCTGGTGCGAGTGTAATAATTTTGATAAAGTCATTTTCAACTTTTTTCAAATTGTCAACTGTTGGATTCAAAAACAAATTTGCATCATGTATGCCTTTTTTGTCAGGGTTTAGAAAAATCCCTTCCAAATGAACTCCACAGATTTTTGCCATGTCTGATGTTTGTTGCATTGCTGCAAGTTTAATGACTTCGACCTGTTTATTTATGTTTTCAATTGTATCAGTAACAAGAGTTGGAAAAATATACCCAATTCCCTCTTTTATTATTTGAGCGGAAACATCAAGTATTTCATCGACAGTTGCTGTGTTAAAATCAACACCATAGCACCCGTGAAAATGTTGTTCAACTAATAATTTTGTTTTCATTATATTACACTTCCTGCAAATACTTTTCTTGCTTGTTCTCTATCGTCAAAATGAATAGTTTTGTCTTTTAAAATTTGATAATCTTCGTGACCTTTTCCTGCAATTAGAACAACATCATTGTTGTCAGCAATCGTTTTTAATAATGCAATTGCTTCTCCTCTATCAGGTTCAACAGTAACTATTTCTGGATTAACAGATTGCAACCCAGCAATAATATCAGTAATAATCTGTTGAGGGTCTTCTGAACGAGGATTATCACTTGTTATAATAATTTTGTCCGCTAGTTTTTGAGCAATTGCTCCCATTTTAGGACGTTTTGTTGCATCTCTATCTCCACCACATCCAAATAGGCAAATCAATTTACCACAAGATGGGGTAATTTCTCTAGCTGATTTTAATACATTTTCTAATCCATCTGGAGTGTGAGCATAATCAACAATAACTAAAGGTTTTTTATTAACGACTTCAAATCTTCCTGCAACACCATGTACATTTTGAAGGGCTTTTAATGCAATTTTTAAATCAATTCCCATTGCTGCAGAAGCAGTTAATGCCGCTAAGACATTATACACACTGAACATTCCGTTCATGTGTAGATTTACAGGATATTCTCCATCTTTTGTTACAAGAATGAATTCAGCACCATTTAAAGAAAAATGAATATCTTTTGCAACAAAATCAGCATTATTCTTAACACCATAAGTAAATTTTCTTACACCTTCAGGAACAACTGATAAAAATCTTTCGCCATATTCATCATCTAAATTAACAACAGCGAAATCACCCTCAGATAAACGTTCAAAAAGTAATGCTTTCGCCTTGAAATAATTTTCCATTGTAATATGGTAATCCAAATGATCTTGAGTTAGGTTTGTTAAAACTGCACCATTAAATCTACATCCTCCAACTCTATTTTGATCTAAAGCGTGAGAGCTAACTTCCATAACAACATTATCAATTTTTTCAACGTCTTTAATCATTCTTAATGTTGCTTGTAATTCAGGAGCTTGCGGGGTAGTATGTTTGGCATCTCTATATTCTCCATTTGAAGATAATTTGTAGCCCAACGTTCCAATCAAAGCACATTTCTGATTATTTTCTTCAAAGATTTTTTGAATTAAGTGTGTAACAGTAGTTTTGCCATTTGTTCCTGTAACACCAATCAAATTTAACCCTTTAGATGGGCTAGAATAAAATCTATCTGCAATATCAGCAATTTTATGTCTTGTAGAATCAACTTGAACTTGAGGAACACTAACACCTTCAACCTTGTGTTCAACAAGTAAAGCTGCTGCACCATTATCAATAGCCATTTGAGCGTACTCGTGACCATCTGTGTGTTCACCAACTAAACAAACAAATATATCACCTTTTTTAGTTGTTTTTGAATTATACGAAATTCCAGTAATTTCAACATTCTTGAAATTTATTAAATCACTGTATTTTAGGTATTCAATTAATTCATCTAATTTCATTTTATATCTCCTATTTTTAATTAACTTTGTTAGGTTGACCTTTGTCAGGTTTTAAATCTAAAATTCTTGCTGTTTGTTCTGCAACTTCATGGAATACAGGACCAGCAACTGTATTTCCCCAAACTGGACCGTTTTTAGCACTATCAACAACAACGTATATCAACACTTTAGGGTCACTTGCAGGTAAATAACCAATCGTAGAAGTGTACATAGCTCCAGAATATCCAGAACCATTTTCTAATGGTTTTCTTGAAGTTCCTGTTTTCGCAGCAACATTATACTTATCCATTTTTATACAAGATTTCCCATTGTTAACACTTTCAGCTAACAATTTTGTAATTGTATGTGCAGTTTCAGGAGAAATTGTTGGAATATGCTTAATTTTTTCAGCCTCTTCTTCTGGGGAATATTTAATTACGTGTGGAGTAACTCTTACACCATCATTAGCCAAGGCCGAAACAGCTGAAACCATTTGCATAATTGAAACAGAAGTTCCATATCCATAAGACATTGTCATATGCAAACCTCTATCCCAAAATCTTGGAGAAGCAAGTAATCCTGATGACTCTCCAGGTAAATCAATTCCAGATTTTTCACCAAAGCCAAATTTTTTGAGCATCGTATAAAACTCATTATGAGTCATCAAAAATCCAACGTTTACAGAACCAATATTGCTGGAATGTTCAAATAAATATACTAAATTGATTTTTCCAGGAGCACCTTTTTGCTTGTAGTCATAGTTTTCAATCGTATATCCTCCAAACTTCATTCGTCCAGAGTCCTCAATAATTGAATTCTCATTGATTTTTCCAAGTTCCATAGCACTTGTAACGGTAATAGTTTTAAATGTTGACCCTGGAGGATAAACGTCTGTTAGTGTCCAGTTTTTTATCTGAGTGTTTGATGCTTTTTGGAATTTATTAGGGTCATATGTTGGGTAAACAGCATAAGCCAAAATTTCACCATTTTTTGGATTCATTACAATAACTGCACCACGAAGAGCATCTTTTTCATGAATAATTTTTTGCAATTCTTTTTCGCAAACGTGTTGGATTGCAGCATCAATTGTTAAATAGACATCTTGTCCTTTTGGATTCATCGTAGGTACAACAGGATCAGTTGAAAAATTATAGATAATTTTTCCATCTCGGGTTCTTTGATACCTAGTTGCTCTAACAACATGTTCTAGCTTATCTTTTGCAGTAAGTTCTACGCCATTTGAAACATCCGCATCAAAGTTATAAAAACCAAGAACGTGAGAAGCAAAAACACCTTGAGGATATTCTCTGGTATTTTTCTTGTCCAGTGAGATAGAACGGAAATTATTTTCACTAATAACTTTCATTATTTTCTTTGCAGTATCTCTATCTACGTCTTTTTTTATTGCAATTACAGGGATTTTTTTATTTGTAAGCTTAGCTCTTAATTCACTTTCAGAGATTTTTAAAATAGGTGCAAACAATTTTGCAATCTTTTCAGGGGTTTCTTTTTCAGAATAATCAACAGGTCTAGCGTAAATATTATAATATATTCTATCTGTTGCAAGTTTAATACCATGTCTATCATAAATATCACCTCTAACAGCGAAATCATGACTTGAACGCTGCATTTTGCCACGTTCTCTATATTTTTGAAAATCAAAAATTTGAACAATAAATAAATGTATAACCAAAAGTAGAATTACAACGGCATAAAAAATCCCCATTGCATCTGTCACAACGTTACAATGCTTCCTTCTGGAAGTAGTACGCATATTATCAAGCTCATTTTTCATAAATATTAACTATCCCTTACTTTTATAATTCTAGCATAATAGGAGGATAAAAATCATAATTATTAAATAAATTTACGAAATTATAATTTTTCATTAATTATTGTATATTTATATTATGAAAAGAATGAATTTATCACTAATATCTGCTCTTTTATTAGCAATTGTAGCAGTGCCAACGACAGCAAATTCCGCAGAAATAGTTTATCCAAAATCAAATAATGTAGTAATCAATTCTCCTGAAACATTTTTTATCGGGAATGAAAAGCCAGATAAAGCACTTAAAATAAATGGAGAAAATGTTTCCATACACTCATCTGGTGGTTTTTGGCATGTTGTAAAACTTGATTATGGAGAGAATAAGTTTGTTATCGATAATGGTAATGACACACAAATATACAACATTACAAGAAATAACATCAAAACCACAATAAAAGAAGAACCAACTTACCAAAGCTATGAAAAACCGTTAATAATTGAAACAAATGCTGACAATGTTCCACTTCGTTCAATGCCAAATGATTTTGGGCTAAATAGATTACAACATTTGCAAAAAGATATTCAAATGAAAGTTGTTGGAGAGTTCGGGAATTATTACAAAGTGCAACTTTCTAGGGACGACTTTGCATGGTTATCGAAGGATTATGCAAATAAATTAGATACAAATGATTTAAACATTCAAAGGATTATAGCTTTTGATTATCACGAAGATAGTACAAAAAGGATTTATGAAATAAAACTATCGGATAAAGTTCCTTATACTTTGTCAGAAAGTGATGGACTTGACTTAGTAGTTTATAATGTAAAGGATTATCCATATAATAAGTATGAATTTCACATCGCTAATTCTGGGAAATTATTTGGCTACAAAAGCTATTACACAGATGATAATAAATTGATTATAGAGGTTAAAAAGTTCCCAGATATAAATAAATCAACCCCTCTTAAAGGATTAAAAATTGCTATTGATGCAGGTCATGGAGGAACAGAATTAGGAGCTATTGGGTGTCTTAAAGATAATGAAAAAGATATAAATTTAGAAATTTCAAAAACTCTTAAAGAAAAGCTTGAAACAAATGGGGCAAATGTTATCATGACAAGAGAGGACGATTCTTTTGTTGGTTTAAATGATAGAGTTGAGATTGCCAATAGAAATAATGCTCAAATTTTTATTAGTATTCATAATAACGCTCTACCAGATTCAGTTGCGCATTTAAAAAGTACTGGTTCTGAAACATATTATTTTTACCCACAGTCAAAAGAATTGGCAAAAGATGTTGTTGAATCCCTAGCAAAAGAAACTGGATTTAAAAACAATGGGGCAAAAGCTCAAAGTTTTGCGGTTGTTAGAAACACAAATTGTCCAGCAATATTAGTTGAAGTTGGATATATCATAAACCCAGAGGATAATGCAAAATTAATTGACAAAAACTACCAAAATAAAATTGCAGAAGCAATATTACACGGATTGGAGAATTATTTAAAATGACATATAAAAATGAAAAAATAGGAGCATTTATTGTCCCTACTGGAATTGGAGCATCAATTGGAGGATATGCAGGAGATGCAAGCTGTCAAGCAAGAGAATTTGCAAAACACACAAAACTAATTGTTAATCCAAATGTTGTAAATGCGGCATGTTTTTCTGGAATAACTGAGAATATGCTCTACACTGAAGGATATACACTTGATAGTTTTTTCAAAGGCGAAATCAATTTACTTCCTAGCAACAATAATAAAATCGGAATTATTTACGATAAAGCTATTCCTCAAGATGTTCTTAACGTTCACATAAACACTCAAAATGCTGTTAAAACAATCTATGGAATAAATATTGCTGAATACATAATCACTGATGAAGAGGTTGGGGTCGAATTTTACATAGCAGAAGGTGGAGTTTCGGTAGGAGATGTAAAAAATATCGAAACACTTGGAAGAGCCTGCAAAAACCTTTTAGAAAAAGGATGCGAGGCAATTGCAATAGTATGCTTATTTGAAGATTCGGATGAAGATAATGAAAATTATGCAGATGGAGTGGGAGTTGATCCTGTTGGAGGAGTAGAAGCGATTTTATCACACTATATTTCAAAACATTTTAAAGTACCTTGTGCTCATGCACCTGCATTTGTCGATTATTCAATTAAGCCAGACATTGTCAATCCAAAAGCATCTGCGGAATACATTACACCAACTTTCCTTCCTTGTATTTTACTTGGGCTTTCAAATGCTCCAAAAATCACAACTGACAACAATCAAGGTATCAACATTTCGGATTTAGACTTCCTTGTAATGCCTTGGAATTCCCTCGGTTCAACTCCAGTATTTGAATCTTTAGAACGAAATATTCCAGTATATGCAATAAAAGAAAACAACACAGAATTGAATATTTCAAAAAATAATATTCTCAAACGCTCTAATATTATTGAAGTTGAAACATATGAAAAAGCACTAAATTTAATCTTAGAAAGTTAATAACTTAGGAGCTTGTTTCAAATTATAAAACATTTTTGAAGATTCTCTAAATTTATTTGGATTTGAACTTACATAAAATTCTTCATAATGACCTTCTTTACCATCATTAAGAAGGTTGTTATTTTCTAAATCAGATTTGATATAATTTGCAAAATCAATTGCAGGGTCAACAAATAAATCTTGAGGTTGAAATTTTGACAATATATCTAATAAAAATGGATAATGAGTACACCCAAGAACTATTTTTTGCGGGTTGAACTTCATCATTTCATCTAAATCGGCTTTAATATCTGCAATACTTTCTATATCTTTAAGCGAATTATTTTCAACAATACTAACCCATTTTGGACAATGATGACCAAAAACTTGCATATTAGGATTATACTTAGCTATTTCACGAGGATAAACATTTGATGAAATTGTTGCTTTAGTGGCAAATACGCCTAATCTTTCTATTGGATATTGAGCCAAAATCTTCGCAACAGATTGGACAATTGGATATAACTTAACATTATATTTTCCACAAATATCATCATAAATTACAGATGAAGTTGTATTACAAGCCATAACAACTGCTTTACACCCTTTTGACTCGAAAAATTTTATTATATCATCAGAATATTCTAATAACTGTTCTTTCGTTTTTTCACCATATGGAACATGTAAAGTGTCACCAAAATATATAAAATTTTCATTTGGCAAAATTTTCTTTACTTTATTCAATACCGTTAAACCGCCAACACCAGAATCAAAAAAAGCGATTGGGGCGTTGTTATCTATGCTATTTAAAATACTCATATATTCCCTCAGCTATTGCTTTTGCCGTAGCCTGCTTTCTTGATGCAGAAACAAGTTGAGCTCTTTCAACTGGACTTGAAATAAAACCTATTTCTACAAGAACCGCAGGGGCTGTCGTATGATTAATAACATAAAATCTTGATTTGAACAAGCCACGATCCTTTGAATTTATATTATTCAACATTGAAGCGTGTATATTTTTGGCAAGTTTCAAACTATTATCTTTATAATAATGAGTTTCCAAACCCGTTGGAGATTCACTATTTGAAGAATTTACGTGGATACTTACAAATATATCTGGTTTAAAGTTTTCACTTATTGTAACTCTATCTTGAAGAGAAACATAAGTATCATTGGTACGTGTCATTTTAACAACATATCCTTTTTTCTCTAACAGTGAAACAACACGTTTTGAAATATCAAGAGTAATGTCTTTTTCATTTATACCATTTCTTATTGCTCCGCAGTCAGAACCGCCATGTCCTGGGTCAATAACAACATATCTTTTACCAGTAACTTTAGCAGGTTGTTTTTGTTTTGGAGTAACAATTGGTTCAATTGGCAAGATTTTTTCTGATGGACGTTGAGGCATTTGCATGCTTGAACCTTTGACCTTAATTCTAATAGTTTTACCGTCTGCCCCAGCATGAATATCAAAAACATCCTCTTTCCCAGTAGGAATAGTTAATTTCGCACCACCAGTTTTCATAGCAGTCATTTTGATACCATCAAAAATAAATGCGGTTTTTAGATTTATGTCTTGGAATCTATCCACATTATAAAAATTCAATTCAAGAGCAGAAGATTTTCTTTCAACTCCAAGCAATACAGGTTTTGAAAAAACTAATTTTACAGTATGCGAAGAAATATCTGTAATATCATCATAAACAGAGTTCAAATTCGCTTTCACAGACGATAATCCTTGAGTAGAAGTTAATACTTTTGAATCAACAAAAACCAATCTCTGAGAATCTGGATAAATTACAGGTACATATCGTTCTGGATTAGTACAAGTAATAACAACTCTTGCGGTGTTACGATTAAATTGACCTATTTTAATTGAGTCAACTTGATTAAACTTCATTTCTTTATTTCTAATTGCAGGATTAACAACAGTATTTGGGATATCATAAGCCACTCGAGAAGGACTTGAAAGATACATTGGTTTTGATAAAGTCATAGAACCAATACCTGTCAAAATTGCATCAGCTCCCTTAACTGTTAGATTATCAACATAGTAATTAGTGTGGAACACTAAATCTTTTGAAGTTAATATATAGTTTTTGTCTGATGTAGTTTGACCTAAATTAAAAGCTGAATTAATTTGTCCTAAAATGTTGTTACTTATTACAGAAACTGGATTTTGAATATTTATAGGTTCATAATGTTCAACAACCTTATTTTCTGTATAGATAGGTTGAAAATAGTAATTTGAAACAGTTGGATTTTTAAACCTTAAGAACAATGTATTATCCAATTTTCTCAATTGTATTGTGTTTGGATTGAACCCATCATTATAGGAAACAACTACCCTAACAACATTAGGATTGGTTGAAAATTGACTTACTACAACTTCTTTTATTCCATCTGAATTTACTACAATATCTTGTAATGGGCATTTCAAAACCGCAGAAATTATATCAAAATAAGCTTTATTTTCATCTTTAACAATGTTTAATTTTGGAGATTGATTAAAAGAATAATCATCACTATCCGAAGAGTTAATTACTACAAAAGATGATGAATTATCATAAATAACAGAATTTATCCCTAAATCTCCTGCAAAAGATGGAGTATTCAATCCAAGGATAAATGCGAATATCAATAAAAACTTAATAAATATATTTTTCATATAATCTAACCTTTTATAAGATTATATTATTCTTTTTTGCAAATAGCAAAAATGTTACATCTACATAATATTACGTTTTGCTAAAATATATGCTGCTTCAGTTCTATTCTTTGCTCCAAGGGCTTCAATAATTGAACTCACATATATTTTTACAGTGTGACGACTAATAAATAAACGAGCAGCAATTTCAGAATTGTCCAATCCTTGCGTCAAGTATTTGCAAACCTCCAATTCTCTCTTTGTTAAATGTTTCATACTTAACCTCCACATAATAAATTATATATTTGAAGTTGCTATAAGACTTAATAATAATTCCATTTATTTTAATAAAAATTAGACTTGAAAAAAAAGTTTTTTTTATGTAAGATAAGTGTTGTGAAGAATATGCGCTCGTAGCTCAGTTGGATAGAGCGTTTGGCTACGAACCAAAAGGTCGGGAGTTCGAATCTCTTCGAGCGTAAATAACAGAGAATGGTTAAATCCTTTCTCTGTTATTTTTTTGCCAAGATATGTAGCAAATTTAGTTTTCACTTTTCCAAAAAAATATTTATAAATTTATTCTTTATGTTAATAAAAGTAAAGTTAAATTTAAGTGTATAAATTACGCTTGTAGTAAGACTTTACATCTTTTTCAAGACGCCTCAAATCTCAATTGGTACACATTATTACTTGACAAAAAACTAAAAAAGAAATAACCTACTACATATGTAATATTATTTATTGATTAGTGAGTAGAAACATGAGGTAGGCGATTTAGATGAGAATTACACCAGTACAAAGCACAAACATTTATCCTTCAAGTTACAAACAAGGAAAAACAAACAAGACACAAAACACCCAAGCACTCCAAAGCCAATACATGTCACAAATCCAAAACTTTGGCTACGGGAAAGACTTGGTAAATAGACCAAACATATCATTCAAAGGAAATGAAGTTCAAAAAGCAGCGAAATTACTCCTTGAACAAGTTCCATTTGAGGATAAATTAGCGTCTTTATTTCAGAATTTAAAGATTGGAGATATTATAGTCACTGGTGCAAATTTCAATGAGGCTCAAAAAGCTTTATCAAAAGGGTTGAACAAAATTAGCTTTGCAATTAAAAAAGAAATTTTTATGCAAGAAAAAAGTTTGAAAAATAACTTTGCATTCTTCAAAAATACTCTTGGAGATATTGAGGTACTAAATATCAATGATAAAAAAATGAATTTAATTACAGGGGGTAAAAGCTACAAGTTAGAGGCAGGAGATAGCTTTTATATAGTTAATAATGATACTCTCCAATATGGGAGTGATACCATACATTTGAAAGATAAACCTCAACATGATTTATGGAAAATGCGTTCAGGATTTTCAACTGTTCACGACTTTTCAAAAGATGTGCAAGATGATTTAGCAAAATTAAATAAAAAAACAGTTGCAAAAAGAATTTTATTAGCTGAAAAACCAGTAACACAACTCAATTTTTCTAAGATTGGGGGTCAAGATAAAGCGATTGAGGAACTAAAAAAAGGTATCTTGTACCCTGTAAAATATCCAGCAGTTTACGCTCCAGAAGATATTACAAGAGGTTTTATTTTACATGGGCCAGCAGGGACTGGTAAAACGGCATTATGTAAAGCTCTTGCAAATGAAGCAGGCATCAACTGTGAATACATTAGTGCTCCAGCATTCCAACAAAAATACGTAGGAGAATCAGAAGCGAATGTACGAGAATTTTTTGATAGATTAACTAAATCTCAACCTTCAATTGGTATCATTGACGAAATTGATGCTGTTGGTGCTACTAGAGGTACTGGAGATCACTACGACGACAAATTAATTGACCAAATCCTTACTTGTATGACAGATATTTATGACAACGGAGACAATGTTTATATTTTAGGTTTAACCAATAAATATGAAGGATTAGACCCAGCATTAAAAAGAGCAGAAAGATTTAGTAAACACATTCTAGTAGGAGAACCAGACAAAGATGGAGTACGACAAATCTTTAAAATTCACACAGAAGGAAGACCTTTAGACAAAGATGTTAATGAGGAAGAACTTGTTGACAAAATGCACTCAATTAAAACCGTAGGAAGTGATATCAAATTCATAACAAAACTAGCTAAAGAAGAAATGATGAAACGTCTAGGGATTTATGAAAAAATGGAAAAAGGTACATTTAAAGATTCTGATATTGAAAACGCAACAATTAAACACCAAGACTTTTTGAATGCGATTGAAGCATTTAAAACACAACATAAATCAAATAATAGAAACCCAATCGGTTTTGGAAAGTAATTTTCCTCATCCTTCTTATATAACTATATACGCTGACAGCTCCTAAATACACTTAGGAGCTTTTAATTTTATCAATGATTATTCGCCAAAGACTTGTTTTCTTACTGCAATTCCCGTATTAGTTGTTGCTAAACCTGCTTGAGAGCTTTCTTTCAATGTTGGTGACATCAAAGCACCAGTTTGTTCCATTGCATCTATAACTTCATCAATCGGGATTTTAGACTCTACTCCCGCTAACGCTAACTCCGCCGCGGTAATTGCATGTACAGCTAAAAACGGGTTACGCTTTACACAAGGAACTTCAACAAGCCCCGCAACAGGATCACAAGTTAAACCAAGTAGATTTTTCATAGCTAAAGCTGCCGCATTTAAAATTTGAGAAACATTTCCACCTCTCAATTGACAAACTGCTCCAGCACTCATTGCAGAAGCTACACCACATTCTGCTTGACAACCTGCAACAGCACCAGCTAAGGAAACTTTCGCAGAAATAATTCTACCTATTTCACCAGCAGTAATTAGGGCGTTCAATTGTTCTCTTTCTGAGTGATTATATTGTTCTGATACAGAAATTAAAGCAGCTGGCAAAATACCACAAGAACCAGCCGTTGGACAAGCAACAATTTTACCCATTCTAATATTTTCTTCACTTGTAGCTAGTGCATATTCAATAATTTTTTCAAACAAAGGACCAAACATAGAGCGTTCTGATTTATATCTTTGTTGAACATGATAACAATCCTGTCCGCACATCCCACTCATAGAAAGTTCTTTACTTGCCATACCTGTTTGAATAGCTTCCTTCATTGCAAATAAACTTTTATTTACAAAAGCTCTAACTTCATCAACTGTAATATCCGCTTCCGATGCCATATTCTCTTGTGCAATTTCATAAATTTGTTTATCCAAAGAAAGACAAGCATCTTTCATCTGTTCAAATGTATTTATACTTATATCCATACTAATTTTCCAACTTCTCTACATAACTTACAAAATAAACTTCGGGAATTTCTTCCACAGTTTCAACAACAGAAGAATCAATATTCCCATCAATACTGATAATCATTGAAGCTTCTTTTCCTTTAGCATTTCTATCACAAATCAAAGATGCAATATTTATATTCTTTGATTGAAGAATTGATGTAACTTGTGAAATCATTCCAGGCATGTCTTTATAAACAAGAATTAATGTATTATATTTTCCTGTTAATTTAACATTAAAATCATCTATTTTTCTTATTGCAACTTCGCCTGCACCAACAGATTCACCAGCAATAAACATTTTATTTTCACCATCAAATATCATTTCAACTGCGTTTGGATGATATTTAAAATTGTCATAATATTCAAAACTATAATCAATTTCCCTAGCTATATCAGATTCAAAAATATTCTTAATTCTTCTATCATCAACACTCAACCCTAGAACACCAGCAAGTAAGCCTTTTTCAGTTCCATGACCTTTTCCTGTGTGTGCATAAGAATTGTATAACTTAAAAACAACTTTTTTCGGAGTGTTTTTATAAATATTTTTTGCTAATAAACCTAAACGAACAGCCCCAGCCGTATGAGAACTTGATGGACCAATCATTACAGGAGAAATAATATCAAATAAAGTAGATTTTTTCATTTAGTAATCACCTTTTAAATTATTTTCAATACGTTCTTTCATTGCTTTTGCATTTTCAACTTCTTTAACTTTCTTATCCACGATTTCTTTTTGTGAATTTATTCTAGCATTGTCATCAAACGGATTTGAACGACCATAATTAGAATGGAAACAAGTAAAATACAAAACGATAACAATTACAGCAACTATAAGTAATTCTAACATTCCGAAAGCTTTTTTCATATCTTACCCTTATTTCAAACGATTTTTTGTAATGTACATAGTAACTGAATTTTCCACTGTTTCTGGTGTTTTCAAAGAAGAATTAGATTCAGTAAAATTTTTCAACTTTTTCATTGCTAATAATCGGTTATATATAGATAATCCAACATATAACGCAAACGAAGCAACAACAATTGCAACCATAACAATTGCATATTTTTCTATCATTGGTTTCATCGCTCGTAATCTTGCACCATGAGCATAAGCAAAGTTAGTAGTACTAAAAAGCACTACTAATATTGCTAATATGAAATTATTGAATAATTTATTCTTCAACTTCATCCTCAGATTTTTTCTTTTTCTTAGATGTTTTAGCAGCCTTTGAAGCACCTCTATTTGGTCTTCTTGTTCTTTTTTTAGGAGCTTCTTCTACTTGCTCTTCTTGTTCTTCTTGTTCTTCTTGTTCTTTAGGTTCTTCAACTGCTTTAACCTCTTCAACAACAGGAGCAACAACTTCTACTTCAGATGCGACCTCTGCAACTTTTTTGGCCGTTGCTTTTCTTTTTCTTGATTTACCTTTTATTTTTGGTTCAACAACAGGTTCTTCTTGAACCTCTGGTGTCACAACTTCAGCAACAACCTTTTCTTCAACTTTTGACTCTGCTACAACTGTTTCTTTTGGAGTTTCTACTGGTTGTTCAGAAGGTTTAACCTCTTGTTCTTCTCCTTGTTGTTGAGGCTGCTTGTTATTCTTGTCGAATTTATTACGTCTGTTTTTATTTCTTTTATTATTTTCTTTTTTTACAACTTCTTCTGTTGCAACAACTTCTGGAGAAGTCTCAATTACAGGACGTTGAGGTTGTTCTGCAACTTCTGGAGCTTGTTGTTGCACTTGTTGATTATTATTTTTGTTGTTAAATTTATTATTCTTCTTAAATGTACCAGTCGGAAGTTTAATTTTCGCAGCTTTTGCACGATATTCACCTTCTGCTGTTGGAGTTGCAAAATTAAAATCAATCATTGAATATCCACTACCTTGGCAGTGAGGACATTTTTTAGTGAAAATTTCTGATAAAGATTGACCTTGACGGTGACGAGTAAGCTCTACAAGACCCAAATCAGACAATTGACCAACTTGAGGTTTAGCCTTATCTGGTTCAAGTGCAATTTCTAATTCTTCCATCATCGCAAGTTTATCAGCTCTGGACATCATATCGATAAAGTCAACAATTACCATTCCACCAATATTACGTAATCTCAATTGACGTGCAATTTCGTGAACTGCTTCAATATTTGTTTTCAAAATAGTTTCATCTTGAGTAGCAGAGCTAATAAATTTACCACTGTTAACATCAATTACAGTCAATGCTTCTGTTTGCTGAATGAATAAATATCCACCTGATGGCATATTAACTTTAATATTCAAAGCAGCTTTGATTTCTTTATGGATATCCATAGCAATTAAAAGAGGTTCTGTTCCTTTGTATAAAGTAACTTGTATCCCTTTTGCCATATGCCAATTTTGTAAGATATTTTGAACTCTATTAAGTGCAAATGGAGTATCAACAATGATTTCTTTAACATCATCGGTACAAGCTTCACGAATAACTCTATAAAGCAAATCTTGATCTCTATAAATTAAATTCGGAGGAGTTAAAGTTTCAGCAGAAGTAATAATGTTATTCCATTTTTCCAATAGAATTTCTAAATCTTCTTGAATATCGGCCTCAGATTGACCTTCAGCTTCAGTTCTGATAATTACACCTACACCAACAGGCTTGATTAGATTAACAATAGCCTTTAATCTTGCACGTTCTTTTGAATTTTCAATTTTTTTACTTACGTTCACCCCTGGCTCATTTGGCATCAAAACCAAAAATCTTCCAGGAAGACTGATTTCTGTTGTAACTCTTGGTCCTTTATGTCCTGTTGGCTCTTTAACAACTTGAACTACCAATTTTTGTTTTGGTGAAAGTTTTTCTTTTAAAGTTCCTTTACCCATAACGTCTTGAGCATGAAGGAAGCCCATTTTATCTGTTCCAACATTTACAAATGCGGCATCAATACTTGGCAAAATATTATCAACAGTTGCCAAATACACATCACCTAAAAGAACTTCACCTCTATGGATAAAGAAATCTGTAACTTTTTTGTTTTCAAGAACGGCAGCAATATTATCTCGTTCTGCAATTACAATCTTTTTTTCTACTGATTGATTTGAATTTCTGTTTTTGTCACTCATAAAAAATCCTTTTCTATAACTCATGCAAAGACTCAGTTAAGAATTTTATCCTCGTAATATCAAATAATACATCTGGAGCAATAATATTCATCAATACATCAGCTCTCAACGGAGGAATTTCAGACCCTTGACCAGTCTTTAATACTATGAATAAATAACCATCTTCAAATCGATGTGAACCAATTGAAGTTTTCATATTTATTGTTTTCACTAAACCTTTTTTGTTTTTCTTCTCGACTAAAATCTCATCAGAAGCTAAAACTTTTTCTGTATTATATACTAAATTTTCAAAATCGTAAAGAGATTTTCCAGATTCACATGCAATATCCGCAATTTTTATTTTATATTCCGCCCAACAAGCCATTTGATCTATCGAAGGAACTGATTTATTTATCTTTTCTACGGATACAATCTGAGATTCTTTTGGTAAAACTTTTTGCAATTCATCTTTCACAAATTCTGGTGAAACATCTTCCCACAGTTCAATATCAACTAACTCGGTAAGACTCTCACAAAATAAAGGAAGAGCTACTCCCATTGAAATTTTCATTGTTGGATTGTATCCATAAGAAAATGCGACTTTTAAATCCGAACGTGTAATAGATTTAAAAAATGTATTTTGCCAATCTAAATGTGAAAAGTATCTCAAAATACCAGTTTTTGTTAATTTTACCCTATATCTAAAAGTTTCTTTAACATCTTGAGGAGCTAAAGCAGGATTTGTTGGAATTGCAATTTTCTTAGCTAATTCTTGGGCTTTTTCGCTTGCTACAAATGGTTTTGCCATAACTTTATGAACTTTAAAATTAGTACAAACCCCACAATTTACACATTGTTGCTGGCAAGTTGGAACAATGTGAGGAGAATTTTCATTTACAGCAAAAGCTTTTTTATACTCTTCAACAAACCATTCTTTATTTATACCAGTGTCGATAAAATCCCAAGGTAACACTTCATCTAAACTAAATTGTTTTTGAGCTAAGGTGTTTAAATCAATACCAAGTTCTTTTGCAGTTTCAAACCAAACATCCTTCTTAAAATATTCACCCCAAGCGTCTAAATAACAACCTTTTTTGTAAAGAGCTTCAACATAACTGCAAAGAGAATCATCTCCACGAGTTAAAACAGCCTCAATTAAAGAAACAAATTTTTCGTGATAATTAACTTTGACACCTTTTATATGTGCAACTTGTTCCATCAAATAGTGAATATGAGCAGTAACTTCATCTAAATTCATTTGAGGACACCACTGGAAAGGAGTAAACGGTTTTGGTACAAAAATTGATAATGTGCAAGTTAAATCAAGTGAGTGTTTTAATCCTTTTTCTTTTTTAATAAGTCTTGAACGATAGCGAATACGCCTAAATAATTCTGCCATTTCATCCATATCTTCAAGTGTTTCAGTTGGTAGTCCACAAATGAAATAGAATTTTACTCTAGACCACCCATTTTCATATAGAGTTAAAACAGCATTCATTATCTGTTCTTCAGTAATATTTTTCTTAATTACGTCACGAAGCCTTTGACTTCCTGCTTCTGGAGCTAGTGTCATTGTCGATTTTCGTACGCTTTGAACTAAATTTGCTAGTTCTAAATTAAAACCATCAATTCTTTGACTCGGAAGAGAAACCGAAATCTTTTTGTCGTTAAAATCAACCGCCAATTCTTTTATTACTTCGTTAATATTGGCATAATCGTTAGATGAAAGGGATAATAAAGAATACTCATCATAACCAGTATTTTTTACAAGTTTTTTTGAGAGGTCAATAATATCTTCCGCACTACGTTCTCGAATTGGTAATGTCACGTGTCCAGGTTGGCAAAAACGGCACATTCTTCCACATCCACGACGGATTTCAACAACAGCACGGTCTTGAATAGATGAGGAAAAAGGAATAGGATAAGAAACAAGAGCTGTTTCTTTTTTAAGATTAGCTATTCGTTTTCTAACCTTTCCACCGATAGATTTTGACCACCTTCCAGAGTTTTCTCCGTCGCACAAAGCTCTTATTCTTTCTTGACGAGGTAAACCTTTTGTTTTCTCTAAAATTTGGCAAATTTCAACAATCGAATCTTCACCATCGCCAATCAGAAATACATCAATAAAATCCGATAAAGGAAGCGGATTATAAGTGCAAGGACCACCAGCAAAAATTATAGGATCTTCATCTGTTCTATCCTCATTTCTATACGGAATACCCGACATTTCAAGCATTTTTAGAATAGTTGGATATGCCATTTCATACTGAACAGAAAAACCAATTCCATCAAAATCGTTTAAAGCTCTCTTCGATTCCACTGCATACAACGGATTTGGCTGAAAATCTGGTTCTGGAGCATAAACCCTATCACACATAAAATCAGGCTGTCTATTAATCATCTCATAAAGAATTCTGACACCTAAATTCGAAATTCCTATTTCATACTTATCAGGAAAAGCGAGAGCGAATCTAATCTTAGCAGAATCAAAATCTTTATTCCGAGATAAATACTCTCCTCCAACATATTGATACGGCTTTGTACATCTAAATAAACTTTCATGATACTTTTTAAAAAAACACATATTCCAATTTCTCTTAAGCTAAATCTTCTGGGAAGTATTTGTCGATTTCAATAATGGTTCCATCCAAAGTATTTTCATCAAACGATTTCATAAACTTAAACAAATCATCATTAGGAACATCATAAGAGTACAATACAACTTCACCGTCAATTTCTCTCATAACAGTTACCATATAATGACATTTTAGACGATATTTAAGCAAATGCTCTTTATTAAACTTATTTCCATTAGCATCTTTTTTAACCTTCACATAGTTAAACCCTGCATAATACTTTATTTTTTCACGAATTTCAGGGGTTATATGATTATTATTATGCTCAGAAAATAAATTTATAACATTTTTGTTTAAATCTTCCGACACAATTCTTCCTCCACTAATATTGAACAATACAAAAAGCTAAAAGTCTAAAATGTTAAGCTTTTAATTCTTTTAAATATTTTAAAACTTTCAAGGCAGTTTCTCTTCGAACATCAGCTGGAGATAATCTCAAATATTCAATTGCGTGTGATACTTTGACGTTTTTATCATACCATCTACGCATAATGTAATTATACTGATCATCCAAGCTCAATTCTTCTAATTCTACGTCTTTCAACAAATCAATTATATAATCTGCACAGCGAACTTGAATTTCTTCTGATGATTTCTCTAGTTCATTGATTGCACGACTTACAACAGAATCTGCATCATACCATCTTTTAAACATATTCATAACTTTGCCCTCATATTGTTAAGAATATTAAAGCAAATATTTACAAAAAAGTAAATTACTTTACAAAAAATTACTTTATATAAATGTAAGGTAAAAGGTTATTGGAAGGTTATTTAAATGCAAGACAATAGTTATATGTATAATTTGTCAAATCCTGCACTAAATAATGATTTAGGATTAGCATTTTTAAATCAAACTGTGCCAAACCCTGTTGATTCTTGGTACACTCCAGGGATAACAGGCTCAATGTCAAATGTTAATATGCAAGGACATTTGAAAGAAGATAAATTTGAACCAACAAGACAACAAAAAGATAGCAAAAACTGGAAGAAACTGTTTGCCATAGTTGGCTTGGGAATTGCTGGAGTTTTTGCATTCAAGGGCGGTAAAAAAGTTTTCAATGTTATTAAAAATGTATTTAATAAGATAAAGACAAAAATCAAAAAATAAATTCCATGTAATAGAAAATGTAGTGTGTAATTTTCCCGTGCAGGATTTTCAAATCCTGCTTTTTTATGTTATATAATAACCTATAAGATTATAGGAGGTTATTATATGGCTAAAGATTGCAGTTTTGACATTGTGTCGGAATACAACAAACAAGAACTCGTTAACGCAGTTGACCAAGTTAAAAGAGAATTGACTACAAGATTTGATTTAAAAGATTCTAATTCTCAAGTTGAACTAGATGCAGATAAATCTATAACAATCACAACAAATGACGATATGAAATTAAAAAATATCGTAGATATTCTTCAATCAAAATTAGTTAAGAGAAACTTAAGTTTAAAAATCCTTGATGCCCAAACTCCAGAAAATGCACTCGGTGGGAATATTAGACAAGTTTTCAATCTTAAAAAAGGATTAACACAAGAATTAGCAAAGAAAATTGTATCTGATATTAAGGCAACAAAATTGAAAGTACAAGCATCTATTCAAGGAGAGCAAGTAAGAGTTACAGGCAAAGATAAAGACGACTTGCAAGCAGTAATTCAAAACCTACGTAAAAACGAAGATAAATATGATGTTCCACTTCAATTTACAAATTATAGATAAAAATAAAAGTCCGAGGGAAAATAAAACCCTCGGATTTTTCTATTTTGCATTTGAAAAAGCATAAGCGGCAGCGGCAGAATATGGAGAAGCTGCTCCATCATAAATGATTATAGGAAAAATATCCCCCATATCTTTTGACTCAACAATACAATTCCCAGCCTCCATTGTTGAAAGTTTATTAGTCCCTCTTGTACATTTAACCTCTTTGTTAGGTTTTGAAACACCATTTACATCAATAAGTGCGTAGCAGTCAGTTCCCCAGCCTTTATGCACCCCACTTGCAATAAAACCAGGATCTCCGCCTATATATCTTGCACAAGGTTCTTCTAGAGAACTATACCCTCCTAAAACTGCTGAAAATAAGATAATTGAACCATCAGATAGTTGATAAATAGGAATCTTGTTTTTGTTATCTTTAAAAGATGGCCAACTATTAAAAGTTGCAGAAGTTTTAATTTCATAGTTAGGAAAGTTATTCATCCCGTAATAATAAGTTGCACCAGTTAAAGTACCATTTAATAAAGAACAAAGCGATTGTTTATCTTCTGGATTATCCGTTCCAGATTTTGCATTACATTTATCAGTAAGTCCAGAATAATCAAACCCATACTGAGCCTGCGACATTTTTGCAGCATTACTAAGTGTTGATACAGTCTTTTTAAATTTCGCAGAATATTGATGAGCTTTAATATTCGCCATCAAAGTTGGAATAGTCATCGCTGCAACCACCCCAATTATGCCAAGAGTAATTAACACTTCCGCAAGAGTAAACGCACATTTTTCCCTTCTGGCACTCTGAACTCTACCAACCGCCTCCTCTCCTTGGGGAGAGGATTGAGGTGAGGGGTTAATCCATACGCTATCGGTAAAAGATCCTTCGCTTCGCTCAGGATAACAGGAGTTATTAGATACATTTTCTACATTCGTCATTCTGAGTGATAAACAGCTGGATTGCAACAAATCTGTCAAACTTGAACGAATAATCTCTGACTGGTCACATGGGTTCTTGCTTCTCTCTCCTAGGGAGAGAGAAAAATTGTCTTTGAGCATTTTGTGAAAAGATACAATTTTGAGAGAGGGGTTGATTTTTTCTTCTAATTGAACCCTCTCCCCTACCCCCTCTTCCATTGGAGAGGGGCAATTGCCAATGAGTTCAGCATGACATAATCCGCCAATCACTCCTTCACATTGGCAATGAAACAATTTATTCTTTCTTTCCTTTAAGGCTCCACAATGGAATAAGCGGGTACCATCCACTAGAATATTGGTTGTTACAGTCTTTAAGAGGTTACCCCCCCCCCGTTTTTCAAGCTATTGCTACATCTTAACACAATTCATCCTCCCATTATTTATCTTTATCTCTATCTATTCTTAATACTTCATAGATATTCATTTTCTTGGCTTTACCACGAATTTGAACTTCTGAAATCTTGATTACATCAGCAATATCTGCAATATGAGCGTAAGTCGAACTACTTACCAATAAATTTGTTTTATAAACTTTGTTATAACTTTCAATACGAGAAGCTAAGTTTACAGTATCACCAATTACGGTATATTCCATCCGAGTTTCAGTTCCAATATTCCCAATGAAAACTTCACCTGTATTTATACCAACACCAATTTCAATTTTAGGTTTACCCTCAAACAACCACTTTTCACGTAAATATTCAACTTTTTTAAGCATTTCATATGCACATTTAACAGCATTTCTAGCATGATTTATATCTTGAATAGGTTCGCCAAAAATAGCCATAACCGCATCTCCAATAAATTTATTGATTACACCATTATATTTGGTAATAATAGGTTCCATCTCTGCAAAATACTCGTTCAAAATCATTGAAACTTCTTCTGCGGACATTTTCTCACTCAAGCTTGTAAAACCACGAATATCAGAAAATAAAACCGTTACTATTGCACGTTTACCACCTAATTTCAAGTCATCAATGTTACTAACAACGTTATTCATAATATCTTGAGAAAGATATTTGCCCATTGCTTGTTTAATCTTTTCTTTATTTCTATTTTCAGACAAAAATTTGAATGAATAACCAAACACTACGGTTACAAATTGAGCCGCAATTGGTATGACAAAAGGAATAATATGTCCGAAAACAGCAAATACAATCACCAAAAAGAAATAAACAAAATCTAATCCAACTAAAGACAACAAACCCTTAATAAACTTCGACTTGAATACAAGGAGAAATGTAAACAAGCATATAAAAAATACGATAACAGCACAAGTTTCCCAATTTGAATAAGTAAGGAAATAATTATTTGCAATATTATCATAAGATGATGCTTGAATATCTAACCCTGGATGCCTTGTAGCCATTGGGGTTTTTAATACATCATTAGATGGTCCAGAAACATTTTTTCCTATTAATATAATACTATCCTTAAAAAAGTCTGGATTTATATATTGTCCGCCATCAACGTAAAGCTCAGGATTTGTCTTAGGGGTAATCCCAGATTTTAATGCAACATAAGTTCTTAAAACTTTCCCTGCAGAAATTTTATTATGAGAATAATCTGAATTTTCAATACTATCATAGAATCTAACAGGAGTTTTGGAAATTCCATTCTTATCAACGGTATAAGGAATTTTAAGCCCAGTTTTAGGAATAACAATATATTTATCTTCTAATATGACATTATTAGTATTATTTGCCATAAGATATAGTTTCAAAGATAAAGAAGGATAAAAATCATCTCCAATTTTCAAAATATTAACTGTTGAGAAAACAGTTCCAGAAGTTTTGTCAGGTTGAATATATACGGACGCTAGATTTTTGGTTGAATCAGCCAAAGCAGACAAATACTGTACACCGTCATACGATTTTGGAAATTTTGATGTCTTAAGCTCGACATCTAGTGCATATTTATCTTTAAAAACTTTTTCTTTAACGTATTTTGCATCACTATCATATTTGTCAGGAAGAAAACCCGTTACGAAGTTATTCATTTTAGAAACTTGATTTAGATACTGAATATCAACTTTTTTATTCTTATCAAAAGTTTGCATAATCATATCCAATCCAATAACTTTAGGTTTTGCATAAGAATAAAAGAAATCTAACAATTGAATTTCATACAGTCTATTCCAAGGGCTATAATCGCTATTTGTATCGTCATCAATAACAACTTCTACAATATTATGGCTACCATTCCCAATTGATACAAAATTATTAATTAAATAACTGTTTACAGAAGAGCTTAAATAATTAGATGCCAAAAGTGAAATACCCACAACTAGAAACAAATATATTAGCAGTGAATATAAATAAAATAGTTTGTTCTTAATCTTTTTCATTCATGAAGCTCCCAAAGTCCGTTTTTTATTTTATGATATAATAAATTTTGAAAAAAGGATAGATTATGAATATTAATTTAGTAGAAAAATTGGCTCAAAACAAAGTATTTCCTATCATTAGGAGTTCTGACCCACAAGATGTTATTTGTAAAGCTCAGGCTTTACTTGATGGAGGACTAGATATTATGGAAATAAATATTGAGTCTCCAAAAATTTTTGAAGCGATTGAAACATTATCAAAAGATGCTATTGTTTGTGCTGGAGGTATAATAACTTCACTACAAGCTAAGACAGCAATTGAATGTGGTGCAAAAATTATTTCATCTCCAATTTTTCAAACAAATTTAATTAAAATTTCTAAAGATACACAAATTCCTTTTATTGCAGGAACATCAACAGCAAATGAAGCTTACAAAGCTTGGAAATCACGTATTCCACTTGCAAAAATCTATCCAATAACTGCCATGGGCGGAGTTGAATATATTGAAAATTTATTACGTCCAATGCCATTTCTAAAGCTTATTCCTCAAGGCGACGTAAAACTAGAAGAAGTTAAACAGTATATTGATGCAGGTGTAGTCGCAGTAGGCGTTGGAAGGCACTTGACTGTTGCTAATTCATACAAAGAAATTACAGAAAGAACAAAAAACTTATTGGAGCAATTGAAATAAATGGAAGAAAATAAACTGGACCTAATTACAATCGGAGAAAGTTTGATAGAATTTTCTACGAACCAAAAATTTATAGATGCTGAATGCCTTCACAAATATTATGGAGGAGATTCTTTAGTAGTTGCAGTTGCAGCAAAACGTCTGAATTCAGAGGTCGGATTTATAACTTGTCTTGGCGATGATGTTTTTAAAGACTATTTACTTCAAAGTTGGGAAAATGAAGGATTAGATATTAGCCATATTAGAACTGTTAGTGACAAAAATGGAATTTACATGGTATCAAGAACTTCCGCTCACGACAAGGAATTCATGTATTACAGAAAGAAAATTGCTCCTGCAAAATTATCAATAGATGATATTGACGAAGAATTTATTAAAAATGCTAAAATTATATACGCATCTGGGATTACGCAATCTCTTTCTATGAATTCAAGGGAAGCGGTAAAAAAAGCGTTCGAAGTTGCGAAAGAAAACGGTGTAATAACAGCATATGACCCAAATTATTCATCGCTAATTTCAACTCCTGAAGATGCAAAAGAGTATTTTGATGAAATTGCACCATACACAGATATTCTGTTTATGAGTTCTAAATATGATGCAAAAAGCATTTTTGAAATTGAATCAGTAGAAAATATTACAAAATATTTAATAGACTTAGGAATTCAAACAGTTGTAATCAAATCAAGCCCAGATAAAGGGTATTTTATCAATTGTTTAGGCAAAAATTATTTTGTACCTTTCTACACAGAAAACATCGTAGATACAACCTCTTCTGGTGATGCCTTTAATGGTGCGTTTTTACACGCTATTTCACACGGTTATACTCCAGTTGAAGCTGGTAAAATCGCATCAATTGATGCAGGACTGCAAGCTCAAGGTATCGGGGCAATAAAATCAACTCCGTACTATGATGAAGTTTATAAAATATACAAAACTGAGGATTTCTAATGAAAAAAAGATTTGTACTATCGGGATATTTCGGGTTTAAAAACTTTGGAGATGAAGCTATTCTATCAGTTTTGGTAAAAAAATTACAAGCGGATGGACACAGAATAACAATTATTTCTTCAGATCCACAATATACAAAAAAACAATTTAAACACATTAGAAGTGTTTACACGTTTAAATTTCAAGATATTATTGGAGCAATTGCGAAGTCTAATGTTCTTGTTTCTGGAGGAGGAAGCCTTTTACAAGATGCAACAAGTTTAAAAAGTTTGATTTATTATCTTTTGATAATTTTTATTGGATTGTTTTTAAAGAAAAAAGTAATTATCTTTGCTCAAGGTATTGGACCAATCAGAAGTAAGTTTGGGCAGTTTTTAACAAAAAATATTCTAAAACATTGTGATTACGTAAGCGTTAGAGATGAAAAAAGTTTACAGCTCCTAAATTCGTGGGGAATTAAAGCGGATTTACTTTGTGACCCGATATTTTCAACAACAACTGAACATTCTGAAAAGACAAATACTCTGGCTATACAGCTCAGAGATTTCAAAACTATGAATGATGACTTTATTGATAGATTAGCCCAAAAGGTTGTGAATGATTTTTCAGATAAAGAAATCGAAATATTCTCATTTCAAGATACTCTTGATAAAGAAGTTTGTTCAAAGTTTGAAAAAGCAATTAAACTATTAAAACCAGAAATCAAAACAACCCTATATACTGGTTTGACTAATGAAGAAATTGTTTCAAAACTAGCAAAAGCACAATTTTTAATTGCTATGAGGTTTCACGCAATTATTATTGGATTAATTTCCAAGGTTAAAGTTCTTTCTATCAATTATGATATTAAGGTCGAAAAAATATCTAAAGAATTTAATATTCCAATGATTGACTTAAACAAAGAGTTTTCAAACCAGTTTGAAGAGCTTAAAGACGAAAATCTTGATGCCATTGATAATATTGTTAAAACAAAAACATTCAATTGGTCTGGATTTGATAACGCAGTAAAATAAATTGACAAGGATTGAATATAAAACTAAAATAAGAGAATGAACTGGAAGGAATTTTTAACAGGATACAAAGGTAAAAATATACCCAAAGAACTTAATGAGTTTAATTGGGGGGCTTTTTTATTGACATTTATCTGGGGTATTAAACACAAAGCGTGGATTACTCTCTTAGCAATTCCTTTAATTTATTTTCAATTACCTTTGGGTTTAAACTGGTTACTTTTAACGGGTTTGCAATTTTATTGTGGCTTTAGAGGAAATATGTGGGCATACCAAGTAGATTGGTGGATGACGCCCAAAGACTTTAGACTTAACCAAATGAGATGGGGGATTGCTGCAATTGCTTTGAATATTACGATACCTCTAGTTCTTCTAATAATTGCAGGCAGATTTATCCAAAAATCACCTAACAACCCCGTAGAGTTTATTGGTAATGCTCAATGCACTGTCGCATACTCAAAATTAGAAAGTAAATTTGATAAGATTAGCATAAATTCGACCATGAGTGAGTATGATGTTGCTGAAAGCTTTGCAAAACAATTCAAAAATGCAACAGTAGAAGGTTCAAGAGTAAATTTTGCAGTTAAAGTCGAGGGTGGGAAAAAAGTTGATGCATACTTTATAAACTTTTCAATGCAACCAGAAACATTATGCAATATTTTGCAAAGAAATTGTACTATAACATCAACATTCGTACTTCCTGCTGAAATGAATATTCCCAATCATTGCGAATTTTTCTTTGATATGAATAGAAACATAGAACCAGATGAAGAAACAGCTAAAAACTTGAAAAAAGGAATTAATATCTTTAAATATTTGTAAATTAGTAATCTTTATTAAGAACGGAATTGTGAGCATTCCACTCTAAAGTATCGTCAAGTTTTGAAAGATTAATCTTTTCACCATATCTGCGTTCTAAAGCTAGTTCAATCAAATAGTCTGCAAAATGAGGATTTTTAGGAAGAAGTGAACCGTGTAAATATGTTCCAAAAACATTTTTATATCTTCCACCCTCAAGACCATCTTTAGAATTATTACCATTGCCTACAACAGTTATTCCAATAGGCTTTGTATCTCCTTCAAGATAAGTTAACCCGCTATGATTTTCGAAACCAACAAGAGTATTTGGAGTGAGAAAATCCGTTTTAATTGTAACGTTACCAATAAATCTTTTCTGACCCGCCACGGTATAAGCATCCATCAAAGATAGTCCCTTTAATTTATCTTTATCATGTGGTTGATAATAATGACCAAACAACTGATAGCCTCCACAAATTCCAAGAAAAACAGAACCGCTATCACGTTGAGCTAAAAGTTCAGATTTATGAGAATATAACTCCTCTGCAACTTCTTCTTGTTGCTTGTCTTGCCCGCCACCAATAAAATACAAATCGTGATCTTTTATAGAATCACCAATATTAATATTTTCAAATTCTACGGTAATTCCACGCCATTCACAACGATTTTTTAAAGTTATAATATTCCCCAAATCCCCATAAAGATTCAATAATTTAGGGTATAAATGGGCAATTGATATTTTTAAATTATTCTCTTCCATACAAATAATATAGCATAAAAACAGTAATTTTATGCTATACTAATGTAGGTCATATGGCTTCGTAGCTCAGTAGGATAGAGCAGCGGTTTCCTAAACCGAAGATCACGCGTTCGACTCGCGTCGGGGCCATTTTCTTAAAAAAAATTTTAACATTTGTTAATATATTTGATAAATAAAGCAATTATACAACTCATATAAACTTTATATATATACAAGGGGATATTTAAAAGGAATATTATGAGTTACTGGAACATATTTACAAATTTACTTTCAAGAACAGCACCTACATCATTTGCATATGCAAATCCATTTGCTATTCCAGCTTGCAAGACTGCATCATTATTCACTCTTGCACCAAAATATTCATATTCTGCTACGAGATTTACATATCCAACATACTCATATGCTACACCAAAATTTAATTTTAACTTCTCAAATATATTTTCAAGTTGGGGAAATGGTATTAGTTCAGCATACAAAAATGTAAAAAGATGGGCTTCAAACTTAGGCGGAGGTATCGTTTCTGCTGCTAAAAAATATCTTGGTTATAACGAAAGAAATGGTTCTTATAAACTATTTACTGGCGGTAAAAACCACGCATGGTGTGCTGATTTCTCAACATACGTAGTTAAAGAAGCATTTAGAAATGCAGGGAAATCCCTTCCTAGTGGTTTTGGATCTTCTTCAGTTAGCGGATTGATGAATTGGGCAAAATCAAAAGGTTGTTTCTTACAAACAGCAGGAATTGCAAATAAATCAGGCGTTATCAAAGGAAAAGTTAAAGCTGGCGATTTGATTATCTTTAAAAATGGAGGAAGATCACACGTTGGAGTTGTTGAAAGCATCGGAGCAGATGGAAGAATCAATACAATCGAAGGTAATACATCTAACAAAGTTGCTCGCAGATCATATTCAGCAAACGATAGAACAATCACAGGATTTGCTCAAATAGCATAGACATTAAAAAACGTGTCCGAGGGGAGTCAAACCCCTGACCTTGAGCTTCGGAAACTCACGCTCTGTTCTACTGAGCTACGGACACTTACTTAAACAAAATACAAAAAGGCGGTTTGTTTAAACCGCCTTAAAATAAATCTACAATTAGTTTTTAAAATAATTAGCTGCATTTATAGGTTCTTTTGCTGCTTCTTCAGCTTTAAAGAACGGATAAGGTTGAATATTTAGAGCTGAAGCGATTACAGAACTTGGAAA
Organism: Candidatus Gastranaerophilales bacterium HUM_1; assembly: GCA_002103105.1. GTDB lineage: Bacteria > Cyanobacteriota > Vampirovibrionia > Gastranaerophilales > Gastranaerophilaceae > Zag111. Next base: position 135,968 of record DAAY01000005.1, on the reverse strand, counting down.
AATTTCAACAGCGTTATTCAAATCATTAACAGCACTGTTATAAAATCTTCTTGCAGCAGCAATGTGTTCCTCAACTTCTGAATAAGTTTGCATTGCTTGTATCATTGTTTGATCAGATTTCAATTGTGGATAATTTTCAACATTAACCATCAATTGACCCATTTTATTGGCAATTTGAGTATCTAAATCTAGTTTTTTAGAGATTGTATCTCTATCAGCACGTAAATTTGAAGCTTGGGTTCTCAAATTTGTAATCTCAGTAATCAAACCTCTTTCATGTTCCATAAATTTGTTCGCAATAACCAAAATATTTGGGATTAAATCATAACGTTTCTTTAATTGAACATCAATTCCACCCATTGATTCTTTAACTTTATTTTTCTTCTGAATAAGAGAAACATACATTGAGTACAATGGAATCAACAAAACCAGTAGAACAACTAAAACAGCAACAATTAACATAATACAATCCATCAATATTCCTCGCTTTCAATTTTATATATTGATTATATCATATTTTTTAACATCTTACAATCCTAACTTACATAATGAGATTGTAAGAATTATTTATTATCACCCGCAAGAACAACTGTAAAATCAGTATCTGCACACATAAAGTTACCAGGCTCGTAAACAAATTGTCTTGACTTAACCGCAGGAACTTCTTTTTTCAAATCAGCGTAATAGTCAACCGTAACATATTTTGAATGTGCTATAAATTGAGAGTGAATAGAGCTAGTAGTTCCAGTACACATAACTCTTATACCATTAGCTTCTAAAGATTCTTTCAACTTGTTAGCTGCATCAATTTGGTCAGTCGAACGCATAATACTAGCAGTATAAGATTCTTTTCTGCCTACGCTGTTTTCTCTATAAATCAATCTATCAACAACTTCTTGAGTTTTCTCTGGGTCTAAAATCCAATAACTTGTATATCCGTGTTTATTCGGAGCACCTGGAAGCATTGCAATTTCAATATTATCCATATCAAAATGCTTAGCTAACCCAGCATATTGAGTCATTTCATATGGGGACATATCAGTCTTAACATATTTACTTGTAACAGCAATCAAGTGAGGGATTTTTGTAATTGTTTCAGGTTTTTGTAAATCAGCTAACAAACCTCTCAAGAACCATTGTTGTCTTTTAGTTCTACCAATATCACCCATAGCATCATGTCTAAATCTTAAATATTCAACAACATCTTTATCTGTCAAATGATGTGGACCTTTAGTTAAGTTAATATGTAAATGTCCTGCGTTATCGTTATAGTGCATATTCTTTTCTACATAAATATCCACCCCTCCTAGAGCTTTAACAATTTCTCTAACGCCTTCATCGTGGAACATGATGTATTTATCAACATGAACACCTAAAGTATCTTCAACAGTTTTTATTGTCATATCAATTCCGCCAATAGCATGAGCAGCATTGATTTTTTGTATTCCCATTCCTTTTGGTAGATAAACTTTACTATCTCTAGGAATAGAAAGAGCATTAACAGTTTTGGTTCTTGGGTCTATATTTAACAATATTATAGTATCAGTACGAGTTCCAACCCATAAATCAGAATCTGCACCATTTGAATCTACACCTAATAACAAAATATTTTGTCTTCTCGGTCCAAAAGGGAAAACAAACTCAGGTTTATCTTTTGAACTGTTACTTAAAGATAATTTAGATAATAGGGTTGAAATAAAAGAATGTTCTCCAAATTTGCCATTTAAAAAGTCTTTGTTATCTGCAAACAAAAAAATTGCTAAAATTGCAGTAAAAAATAGAATAATCATTACTGTCAAAATCTTACGGAATGAAGATTGAGATCCCCTTCTATTTAAATTATTTTCTTGAAACGGATTATCTGCTGAACCGTTTGAATATCTTCTTTGTCTTCTTTGTTTTACCTTCCCATTATTAGTGGGTCTTCTTCTTTCTTTCATATATGTCATTTCTCTATATTTCTTATTACCTTGTGCTTCTTGTATTAATAATATAATAAATGAATTAAAATAATATACAATAAACTGTGTATTTTATAAAAATTTCTCTTAAATAAAAAAGCATGGTAAAAGTGCTAATTTCATTTTTTCTTTTGTAATTATGAAGGAAAATGGTGCAAATGTTCCATAACTTTACAAAATTTTACAAAAAATTTTAACTAAAATTTTTATAAAAAAGGTGATATTTTTCAATTTTCGAGTGTGATTTTTACATTTTTAGCAAAAATTTCATATTAAAAATGCAATTTTTAATTAAATATTCAAAAATCCATCTTTACATTAATTTTACATTTGGACAATTGGGGGCAATTTTTATTTTTCACGGCTTTTCTTATACATGTATCTTAGTTATAATAAGATTACATTCGGCAGTAGATAGTTAAATTATGATAAATAAAGTTGAATTAGGTAGTGTAAAAAATAATAGTAAGACCCCTAACAGAATTGTTATTAAAAATAACAACATGGGGCAACCAAATTTCACAGGGCTTGGAAGTCTTGCACTCAAAGGAATACAAAAGTGTGAAGAAAAGCCTATGGTGAATGTCGCTGTGTTAGATTTATCAACAGCTATTATTCCTAGAACATTCTTTGAAACCTTTATTGGTTCAAAGACAAAGGATGAAGATGGGAACGATACACACCATAGAAAATTGAATATTATGGGCGGATTTGAAGCTCTTAGACGTGAAGGTTCTGGGCTTGTAATCAACTGCCTTATCCCAGGGTATATTGTTAAATTCGCAGCAGGATTGTTGAATAAACCTATAATGGGGCAATTTAAAAACTCAAGCTTAGTAAAATCTTGGGCTAATAGCGACACAATCAGCTGTATTCAAAAATACTACAACAACGCTCAAGGTTTAACTAAGGAAGATAGAGTTTACTCAACATTAAAATCAATGTTTGATGATATTGAAGGTGTAAATGGAAACGCTGAAAAAGATGGTTTGAAGAAATTCAAAGAACTCTTTGCAAACGACCCTGAATACAAAGAACATTTGAGAAAATTCGCGAAAAATATTATCAGTGATAAACCAGAAAAAGATTTCGCTGATGATATGTATAACTTCCTTGTTAAAAAATCTGGTATTGCAGAAAACATCAAATTTGCAGGAGATAAAGGTTATTTCTCTAGCTCTTTAGGTCATTTATGCGAAAGTGCAAGCGATATTTTACACGGGGCATATCAAGAAGGAATTATTAAGGATTACTCCGCAGATGCAACTCAAGGTAAAAATGTTGAAAAACTTGTATCCAAAGAAGTTGAAGAATTGTCTAAATATTTTGGCAAAGCTAAAAAATTAGTTAACGCTAAAAGTATTGCAGGTTTAGGAATGATTATTCCTCTTGCAATTGCAGCTCAACCAATTAACAGATGGATTACTCACAAACTTTCTGGCAAAAAAGGTGCTCCAATTTATAACGATGACAAAGAACGAGTACTTACACCAGAAGAAAAGAAACAACTTATTAGAGATAAATTTATCGCTGTTCCATTGATGTGGGCTGTAACAGGTTTATCTATGCTAATGGATAAACCAAGTTTGAAAATGTTCCAATTCAAAAACATCTTCCCTACAATGGATCAAGCAAGAATTATTTCAGCTGCAACATTCTCTAGCCGTCTTGCCGCAGCAGAGGATTCTAACGAATTAAAAGAAAACACTATAAGAGATATTGCAACATTCTCTAGCTTCTATTTCTTAGGAGATTATGCCGCTAAAGCAATTGCAACATTCATAGAAAAACATAACAAAGATGGCATTAAATTAATTAACAGATTAAAAGAACCAGCAGAAGGAGCAAACATCCTTCAAAAATTCTGGAACTGGGCAAAACATACTAAGATGAAATCAACAGATGAACTTCTTGGTTCAATTGGAGATGAGGCTCTAAGACTAAAAGCTCGTAATATGAGAGGTTTATGTCAATTAGGCAATATCGGATTCTCATTACTATCACTTGGAGTATTTATCCCAATTTATACTAGAACACAATCAAACAAGAAAGAAAAAATGCGTCATGACCAGAATACGACACTAACGGCGACTTCGACCCCAACTTCCTCCTCGAAGTTTTCGGAAAATTTAATTAAAGACAATTCTCCGACGTTCAAATCATTTTTTAGTTAGTGTACAATAAGGAAAAGGCGAAAGAAATATAGAAATATGAAAGTAGAACAAAATTATAGACAACCAAATATAGCACAGATTAAACCTAAAGCAGGAAACAAAGGATTCACAACAAACCAACAATACAAACAACAAAACAATCCAAACTTTACTGGTGGTTTTGATTTGTTCTTAAGATTTTTAGACACAAACCAAGCTTGGGGAGCTTGTGCAGTTGACCTTGGTTCAATGGTAATTCCAAGAACAGCAATTGATATGAGCCGTAACCCAGAAGCTGGTATGGAAACAGCTAGACGTGAAGGTATGGGTACAATGAACCACTCATTAGTCGGCGTTTACGGCACCTTGGCTGGTCTAGCTCTTGCAATGGGTCTTAACCATACATACAAACTTGGGGACAAAAATGGTGTCAAAGCTCATTCAATTTTTGCAGATTCTGAAACCCTTGATATGCAGGGTAAAATTTGGGATACAAAATTGAAAGCGGCAACAGGAAATCCAAACGCTAATCCTCTAAGGGAATGGCTTGGAGATACATTCCGAAACTATGAAGCTCTTGTTGATGGACAATGGGTAAAATTCAAAGAAGATGATATTAACAAAACCGTTGATATCCTTGAACAAGAAATCAAGAGTGATAAAAAAGGTGGAATGTCAAAAGAAGCATTTTCAAATGCTAAAAATATCCTTATTTCTTCTAACGGAGTTGAAAATAATATTAGAATTATCGCAGGTGAAGGAGAAAAAGTTCATTCTTCTCGTTACACTGTGGATTATATCCTAGGAAACACTTATAAATTAGGAAAAGTATTTACTAACGATAAAGTTAAAGAAGCATTTATGAATTCTAGAGAAATTGCTGAAAACGCATTCTTAAAAGCAATGAAATCTATGAATGTTAAACGTTCTTTATTAGGTATTGGTATAGCTTCTGCAGTTGGTATTTCAGCTCAACCATTAAATATGTACCTAACAAAATTAAAAACAGGTAGTGATAAGTTTGTTGGTGGCGGAGAAAAAGATGATTCTTCTAAATTCAAAATCAAAAAAGCACTTGCAGCAGCTGTATTTGGTGGTGGTGTTCTTGCAACAATAGGAAACCCTAAAAACCTAATCAAAAACTTACAGTTCAAAGGATTCACACCAACTCTAAACCAATTCAAGTTTATCTATGGCGTAACAATTATGTCTAGATTTTTATCAGCAAGAAATGATAACGAGTTAACTGAAAGCTCAATTAAAGATACTTTAGGATTCGCAAACTGGTTATTATTAGGAAACTTTGTACAAAAACTAGTTGCTCAAAAACTTGATGCTTCTCTAATCAAACGAGAAGGCAAAGGTGTTCTTAATTGGATTACAAGTTCAGCCCTAAAAACAAGAGATGAAGTGTTACATGCTGGACTTGGAGCAAAAGCATTCAAGGATGGAAAAGCCCTAAGTTATAGCGAAATGGTAAAACTTGCAGATCCTGCAACATTGAAAAAATTGAGCGTACTTAAAAAATCACAATTAGCAGGTTACTTATACTCTGGTATTGTTCTTGGTATGGGTATTCCAAAATTAAACATCTATTTAACAAACAGACGTGAAGCTAAAAAGGCTCAAAAACTTGCAGCAGAAAAAGCAACTCAACAAAATCAAAACACTCAAGAAGTAAAAGAAGCACCAGCAGAACAAAAAACCGCTCAAGTCCAAGAAGAACAACCAAAACAACAAGATAATACTATGTTGAAACCTGAAAATATTCAATTTTTGAACACTCAAAAGAATTTTACAGGAGAAAAGCTTTTTAACTAAATAAGAAGAATATAATTTAACTATAATGCTGAAAGACCGTTTTTACGGTCTTTTTATTTTGGTAATAAACGCTATAATAAAAAAAGACCTGTTAATAACAGGTCTTTTAAAAATGCTCCAGGCCAGACTTGAACTGGCACTGGGTTATACGCCCAATTGGATTTTAAGTCCAACGCGTCTACCGATTCCGCCACTGGAGCATATCAGTTTTCGGCTATGAATAAATGATATAATAAAAAAACTTCATTGTCAATTAGAAAATTTCTCAATATATTTTTCTAAAGATGATATTCTACCTGTTAAATCAGAAATAAGATTATTTAACACCTCAGTAGTTGTACTTACATTTAGGCACTTTGAACGCCCTAAAAGCCCCGCCTTAACATTTGATGATAATAACTTCTGAAAAGCCAATAACGCATTCAATAATTCACTATCAATAATATCTTTTTCTGGTAAAAGCAAAATAAATAATTCTTGAATACAATTTTTTGCAGCTGTGTATTTTTTTCGAAGCATGAAGCCTTGAATTTTTCGTAATTCATCCAAAATATTCAAATATATGTCAGAAATTCTTTGTTTTTTTATAGGCAAATACTGTGTAAAATAATCTATTGTTTGTTTGTAACCATTATCAATAATAGCTTGACGTTTATCTAATGGATAATTGAAATCAACAACTACAACATCACCAGTATCAACAACCAAATAATCGTAATTATCACATTTACCGTACAAATCTTTAATAAAAGATGTTTCAGAAGAAGTCATGCAGGTGTACATGCCATTTACATATTCTAAAGGTTTTTGGTCTGAACCAGAAAAAGTCCCTTCTAAACGAATTTCTAGAATTCTATCGACAGAATTTTGAATATTTTTGGATAAATACCACATTGGTTTACCCTTCATTAAATCACCATCAACTAACAATTCGTCATTGAAATTATAAGCTCTCATAAGCCCAGGCATGCAACATGAAATTCTTACAGCTAAAGCGACCTCAAAATCAGGTGTTTCAAAACTTGAAAATTCTCGGCATGAAAAATTGTTCATATTGGTTGTAATGATTACTAAATTTTTCTTTAAATCTTTAAATGTTACAGGACGGCATTGTCCTTTTAAATAAGCTACCCCATAATATTTTCTTTCAATCAAATCTCTAAACCACTCTAAAAACACGTTACCTTTACTAAGAGCAAACTTATTGTTAAAACCAAGAGAAATATCCCTAAACAGTTCAAAATTAACAGACAAGAACACTTGAGCAAGTTCTTCATCAGTAAAACCAACAGCATACAAAGCTGCAACCATTGAGCCAACAGAAGAACCAGCCAATAGAGTTGGCTCTATACCAAGTTTATGCAAAGCTTTCAAAACACCGGCATGAGCAGCACCTCTAATCGCTCCTCCTCCAAATAAACACGCATATTTAAAATCGTTATATTCTCTCATAATAAGAGAATATTAGCATAAAAAAAGATTGGCATATACAACCAATCTTTCTAAAAAGTTATTTTTTATTATTAAACTTATGCAGCCATGCCTTTGATTTCTCTGATTAGATATTCAGCAACCCATTCAAAGTCTTTGTTATCATGTGCAGCTTTTTCTAAATATTTAACAGAAGCATCACCTAAACGAATAAGAGTCATTGCAACAACACCTCTTTTAATACCTCTTACAACTTGCAATTTGTTAACCAATTCAGGAACAACTGCTTCACCAATGCTTACTAATTCATTTTCAACTTTATTTTTTGTAGTATTATCAACATTTTCTAATTCTGTAAGAATTTCATTTAATGATTGCATGTTTAAAATCTCCATCTATTTGTATTTACATTATTATTATAAATTAAAATTAATACGAACGGCGATTTCCTTACATAATCTTTATATCCAGAACGCAATATTAATAACTTCTTTACATCCTTATTGAAACCGAACTGAAAGACCGTTAAAATCAAACAGTAATTTCTTTTAAAGATTCGATATATTTTACTGCATAGACACCCGCAATAGCACCATCTGATGCCGCTGTAATAACTTGTCTAAGAGGAGTATTACGGACATCTCCTATCGCAAACACACCATCAATCGACGTTTTCATTGTTTCATCTGTTATTATAAAACCTGCCTTATCTTGAGTTATTTGACCAGAGATATTTTCGACATTTGGAGTTATTCCAATATAGGGGAAAACACCATCGACAGCTAAATTAAACATTTCATCCGTTTTTGTATTTTTAAGAATCAAATTATTAACTAAATCCTGCCCTTGGATCTCACATACGACACTATTTAGGACAAATTCAATTTTTTCATTATTTGCTGCTCTATCTTGAATAATTTTATCTGCTCGTAATTCATCTCTTCGGTGAATAATATAGACTTTAGATGCAAATTTTGTAAGATAAATAGCTTCTTCAACTGCGGAATTTCCTCCGCCTACAACTGCAACAACTTTATCTTTATAAAAAGCTCCATCACAAACCGCACAATAGCTAACCCCTCGTCCAACAAATTCTTCTTCCCCTTTAACACCTAACTTCATAGGTTTTGCTCCAGTTGCAATAATAACAGATTTAGCTCTAAATTCAACATCTTTAGTCCTTATAATTTTAGGCGAAGACACCAAATCAATATCCTCAATTTCTTGCATTGGGAATTTCTGAACTCCAAACATATCTGCATGCTCTTCAAATTTTTCCATTAACTCAAAACCACCAATTTTCATAAACGCAGGATAATTTTCCAATTCTAAATAATTAGAAGGTTGACCTCCAAGCATACTAACATCAAGAATTGCTGTTGAAACATTTCCCCTTGCTGTATAAATTCCAGCAGAAAACCCAGCAGGTCCACCACCTAAAATAACCACATCAAATTCTTTTTCTAGCATTTTATAAATCCTCAAATTACTTTAAACTACCGACTTCTCCAGAAATTTTTTCCCCTTTGATAGAATATTTAGCCGTTTCGGTCTTGATGATTTTACCTGTAACATCTGAATACGTATCTAATTTTAAAGTATCTGTGCCAGAAAAAGAATCACCATTTAGCTTAATCTCAACTACATCAGTTAAATCCTTCCCAGAGTATTTTCCTGTTTTTCTGAAAACAATATAACTTCCATTTACACTATTAACGGTTATATTCGCTTCAGCCCCATTAAAAGGGTTACATAATGTAATGACGTCACCAAGACGAGATAAGTTCCATAAATCTAAGTTATTTTCTTTAAAAATTACAGAATCGGTATCCACAAGTTTAGAAACAACCCTCCATGTCCCGAAAAAACTATCAGGAACAGCAGTCACACTTCCTGTCAAAACTTCTGCATACAAATTTCTAGGGACAAATCCAAGTCCTAATAGAAAAATAAAACAAATTGAAAATATTATTAACTTTCTCATAGTTAATTTATAACAGAAATTAAAAAAATATCAAACTAAACTGATGCAACTCTAGCTTGAAGAGATTTTGCAGAATCTTCATATCCTACACGCCCCATCAAAGCGTAAGTATAATTTTTAGCTTGTTCAACTCCTGGCTGAATAAATGTATTAATATTATACAACTCGCCCGCAATTGCAGTTTGAACTTCTAACATATAAAGAAGTTGGGCTATATTATAACCATCCACCTTAGGCAAAGTAATAGTAACTGTTGGTCTTGCATAATCTGATAAAGATACTTTAGTTGAATCAGCTTCTGCATTCATCAAATTGTTAATTGTTTTTCCGCCCAAGTATCCAATTCCTGTATATTCAAATATTTTTGGAATTTCTAAAGTATTATCAAATTCTCCAACTCTAATAAACGTAATTATTTTATCATTCGGACCTTCATTATAAAGCTGAATTTGAGAGTGTTGATCAGTTGCACCAAGGGCTTTAATTGGAGTAGGACCAATATGAACATGTTCGCCATTTAATTTTTCATTTTTCCCTAAAGATTCAGCCCACAACTGTACATACCAATCTGAAACATATTTTAAACGGCTAGAATAAGGCATCATAACAGATAAATTCTTATTTAATTTTGTATCCATCAAGTAATGAATTAGTGCATTTTGAGCTGCAATATTTTCATGGATATCAGTATTTTTCAATGCCAAATCCATATCCTTAATACCATTTGTAATTTCGTCAATATCTAAACCAACTAAAGCAAATGGCAACAATCCAACTGCTGAGAACACAGAAAATCTACCACCAACGTCATCTGGAACAACAAAAGTTTTATACCCTTCTTGTTCAGAAATTTGACGTAAAATCCCAGTTCTTTGGTCTGTTGTTGCAACAATATTTTTTCTGTAATCATCACCCAATTCTTTTTCCAAACGGTCTTTTACAATCAAAAATTGGGACATTGTTTCTGCCGTATCACCCGATTTAGTAATAACGTTAACTAATGTTTTCTTCCAATCAAGCATATCAAATAGAGCTGTCATTGTATCTGGGTCGATATTATCAAGGAAGAAAATTCTAGGATAATTATCTCTTTGTTCGGGGGTTAATAAATTCCAATAAGGCTTTAAAAGAGCTTCTGTAACAGCAATTCCGCCAAGAGCAGAACCACCAATACCAAGAACTAAAATATTATCAAATCTATTTCTTACAAGAGCGGCATATTCTTTTACATACCAAGCGGTTTCTTCACTGTAGCCTAAATTCATCCATTGAAGCCATTGTCCAGGTTTATCTTTGCGTTTATTCAAATCAGCTATAATTTCAGCAATTCTATCTTTGTATGCTGCAAATTCTTCAGACAAGTTAAGTCCATCTGCAGAACCAACAACAGCCGAATCCGCACTTCTATAATCGAATTTAATCATCCCTAAACCTCTCTCATAAAAACCTTATATTCTTATTGTATATAGTCAAAAACAAATTACAAGTTAAGATAAAGTTTTGTATAATCTCAAACATAGAATAGACAATAAAAAGAGGAATACTTAATTAAAAAGCATTCCTCTCTGACTCTAATATTATCTTATTTATTAACCATTAGAACTAAATTTGAAAGTTCTTTCAATGTTTTTAGTTAAAGCATTCTTGATTGAATCATATTCAGTTTGAAGAGCTGAATGTTCAGTATCGATGTTTTTCAATTGAATATCATACATGCTATCCTTAGAATTGATATCATTCATTGCTCTATTGTATTCAGCTTCAGCCTTTGTAACTGCTGCACTGTTATCAGTTTCTTCTGTAATTTTTGTACAAGTTTTATAATCTAAAGATTTCCAAGTGTAATTTTTATCAACTTGTTCCATAGAAACAATTCCGCTTTCTAGGGCATATTCAATCCATTGAGAAGAAGAAGCTAAACCGTTTTCTAATTGTTTATATCCTTGTTTCATTCTGTTGAACAAGTTAGTGTACCATTGAGCTTTTGCATCAGCATTGCCAGTGTTGGCAGTATCGTTTTCATCAATCCAAGAATACTTTGGTTCACCTGTTTCTTCAATCATTTTAGATACAAACATATCTTCGATAATTGTATGATATGAAGATGCTAAAACCAAACCATCACTTTTTGCTAGTTTCAAAACAAAATCTGGATCAGTTAAATCCTTAGCAGTGATTTCACCTTTAATCAATTTTTCATTAACTTGATCATAAGATTCTTCGTCATAAATAAATTTCAAATAAGCATCTTTACTATCAGAATATTTTTTTGCGTACTCAGAAATTGTTTTACCTTCATATTCTTGAGTAAAATCAATACCAGTATCAATACCCTTGTCATAATCTAAGATGATAGCATCAAGGTTTATGCTATTTGTATCTGTCAATACAGCATAAATTCTTGCTGCTAAATCGTTCATAGCATTTTTTACATTTACAGCATTAGTTATGCCTAATGCAGCTTTATTCGTATCATCATAGTCTGATAAATCATAGTTTTTATATGAAGTAATACTATAAGAACCATCCGCAGCTTGAGTAGCCTTGATATTTGTAATATCAGTTGATTTTACTACTCCATTCTCATCATATTCAGTACCTTTGATTTTAATACCACTAATCAATTCAGCTAAACTTGAACAGCCATCTTTTGGGGTAACATATTCATATTCAGTTACTTTATGACCTTTCTCATCAGTTTCATCTTCGGGATATGTAGAAAAAGAGTATTTTTTAGTCGTTTCATCATATTGATAACCCCAAGTTTCACCCTTGATGGTAATCGTTTTATCATCCGCTTTAATACTTCCAATATTTTTACCAGAAGAAATAGTTAAAGTATTGTCCTTGATAAGCACAGAATCTTTAATACTTGTAATTTCATTTTGAGCATCAGTTGTTAAGTATCCCCAAAGTTTACTTGTTTTGCTAGGATAATTTTTCAAATCTGATTCAAGACTTTCGGCATATTTAGCAACAAATGTAGTTTTTTCTTTAAACAAACTAGCATTAGGTAATTGGCGTTTGAATCTTACAGATTTTCCATCATCAGTACTAGATACAACATCTTTTGTTGAATCATTTGCAAAGCTTCTGAAACTTGTTTTTAATGAAGCCTTGAAGGTATTTGTATCAGTAGAATAATCATTGTATTTTTGTTTGTAATCTTCTTGCTCTTGAGAGTTTTCAAGACTGCCATAAGCTTCATACCAAGTTTTCAAAGTATCAGTAGAAATATTATTGAATGGTTCTGGATAAATACCTTTATTGTCAATATCTTGTAATTGTTTAAAATAAGTTGTATCGTAAACTAAACCATGAGCTTGTAAGTAATCATTCAAATTACCACCAGCAGCTTCAAAAATCTTAGCTTCAGATTCACTTACTAATAATTGACCAGCAGCATTTACCAAACCATATTGGTTATTATAAGAACTGAAAGCAGTCAAAGCGTTGAAAGTTAACAATTGAGATTGTTCAGAACCAGTTGAATCATAGTTAGAGAACATCAAATTTGCTTGATTCAAAGCATTGATATATTTTTCGCTAGCTTGAGAACTTTGAGTTGCCAAACGCATTTTAGCGTTGTTAATGGATTGAGATTTCAACTCATTATCAGCTAAACGAGCAGTTATTGTTAATAATCTTGCTTGAGATGCTGCCATTCCCATAGTTAACGTGTCCTTTCATTTCCTTATAACTTTTTCTTATTATAATAATCGGCACTTTTCCCTAAAACTTTAGGATTTTGAAGGATATTGTTAACATTTTGTAACAATTATCAAAAAAAAATAAAAATAAACGGTCAGAAATTTTTCTGACCGTCATTATCTCATCCATCATATATTAAATTTTATTATTAACTAACATACTGAAGCGAATGATCCGCCACAAGAAGATCCCGTAGAAGCACCAGAGAATGATGCGGCTGAAGAATAACCGCCCATTCCAGAATCACCACCTAAAAACGCAGTTGCTTCAGAAAAACTTGCCATAAAACCAGACTCAACAGAACCATCTGTAAAATCTGAATAAGCTGAATAATCAACAGCTACTGGATTTGAAGAAACATATGTATCATATTCGCCCATAGTCAACAAACTTTTTGCATCACTTAAACTCATTGCTAAAATTCCTGAATTTTCTACTGGATGGTTATTAATATTAGAATTTTTTCTTGTAGCTGCTGTCTTTGTTGCCTTATCACCGAATAGTAATATCATATTGTCTCTCCTAATATCTCATATTCTTTACACTTATATAAAGGATTTAAAAACTCTCAAAATTCAGCATGGGTTATTTTCGTTACAATTCTTAATGAATTATTTAAAACTTTTGAACTACCCATCTAAATCCATGGGTTGATGTGCTTTAAATCAAATAGATATAGTATAAATGTGTAGATTAGGGAGGAAGAAGAAATGAAAAAAGGATTTATCTTATTTGGATTCTTAATTACATTTATACTTTCTGGTTTAGCAGCATTTGCTAGCGGGAATTACCTGCACACAATTACATTAGAAAAAAGTAATACTGGATATAATGTAATTCTTGGTTCTGATAGCATGGCGAAAGTCATGAAAAAGACCCCGTCAGACAATGAATTAGTATTAGAGTTGAGCGGTATTACTTCTTCAGACACAGTAAATGCTTTATACAAAGGAACAAATAGTATTGATGGACTTGTGGTTGAAAATATTGATTCTAACAAGTTAAAAATAACAGTTAATGCTGAAAATATCAAAAATTCAACAGTTATAATTAACCCAATAAATGGACAAAGCGCAATTGTTGGAGAATCCTTGCCAGTTGATAAAGTTTTATGGATAGGCTTTGTAATGGCGTTACTTGCCGTAATTGTCAAAGTATCTAAAAAATTAACCGAAGAAGATGACAGAATTCTTATTAAAAAAGATATCAAAGATAGAGAAATTGAGCTATACAGACGTTATAGAAATGAAATGGTTACTAACCCATCAATTAATAATCGTCAAGATATGAGAATGAAGCGTATGCTCAAAAAAATAGATAGAAAAATAGATGAACGCTTAACATCATCTATTCTATAAAGAGATTAAACCTCGAAAAACTTAAATATATCCCTAAAACATTTTATGTATAAGCAAGTTTCTAACTTGCTTTTTTATTATGTGATGGATTTTTATTTATAATTTCATTAACTTTTCTTTAACTAATTTACAAAAATAACTTTATGAGATAGAATTAGGTTATGGAAAATATGAGTTTAAATGAGAAGATTAACGAATTAGTCGTTAAAATGGCTAAAGAGCCTGAAAATGTAGAAAATTACCATGCTTTGTCTGAACTTTATATGCAAGAGCAAAATTATGACAAGGTGATGTCTGTACTAGACAGTTTGCTTGCTATCAAACCAGATGATGTTCAAGCACTTGTTGGTATGGGAACAATGTGGTTTTATGAACGTGATTTTAGAAAATCATTGTCATATTATAACCGTGCTTTGGATGTAAATCCTAAGAATTTCTTGATTTATTATAATATTGGTAATGTTTTTGCAGAATGGAAAAACTTCTCAAAGGCTTTGTTTTATTACAACCGTGCAATTGATTTGAATTCTTCTAATCCAGAAATATATAATGCAATTGCTTTGTTGTACCAAGATATTGAAGATTATGTTGAAGCTAAAGCGTATTACGAAAAAGCCCTATCTCTAGATCCTGATAATGTTGGAGCTATGATTGATATGGGTAATGTTTGTTTCAAGCTTTACGATTATGAAACAGCTTTGAAATTGTTCAAAAAAGTTTTTGTTCTTAATCCAGATAACGAGTTGGTTGCTGTTTGTATTGCGAATGCCTTAACTCTGATGAAAGAAAAAGACG
Source organism: Candidatus Gastranaerophilales bacterium HUM_1 (assembly GCA_002103105.1). Lineage (GTDB taxonomy): Bacteria > Cyanobacteriota > Vampirovibrionia > Gastranaerophilales > Gastranaerophilaceae > Zag111. The sequence continues at coordinate 120,754 of DAAY01000005.1, read as the reverse complement.
AGGCTTACAAATATTTTGAACAAGCTCTTTCTATGACAGAAGACAAGTATTCTATTTATATTTGTTATGCAATTTCAAAAACAGAATTCAAAGAATTTGATAAAGCTGAGCAAATTTACAAAACAGCTATTGAATTTGACCCTAAAAAATCAAATGCTTACATTCTTTTAGCTAATTTGTACTCTAATCAAGGTAAGCAAAAAGAAGCAATTGATTATTATAGAAAAGCTCTTCACGTTGAGCCAAATAATCCAGAAACATACACTCTATTGGGTAATGCTCATTATCTTGATAATGACATGGAGCAAGCAATTCAATCTTATAGAGCTTCAATTTCATTAGCTCCAGAAAATGATGAATATAGACTTATTTACAGCCAAGTTATGGATGATTATGTTAAGTCTGTAAGAGGAGAAGTTTAGAATGTACAAATCACAGACCCCAGTAAGTATTGGTGACAGAATAATTTCGGTTATTTCCTATGTTACTGCGGGGTGGGTTGGGCTAATCTATATGGTGATTTTATATTTTGTGAGAAAGCCCGCTTCATTATTCTTAAGATATAATATTTTTCAGTCAATTTTTATATCATTCTTTTACTTTTTATTGTGTATGATTTTCGGTTTTATTTCTAATATTTTATTACAAATTCCTTTGATAAATGCACTGGTTTCTTGGTTTATCTTGTTATTTAATAGGCCAATTATTTTTGAATATTCTGCAATTCAATCATTAGTTACTGGTTTGTATATTTATATGTCTATAATGGCATTGATGGGCAAATTTCCTAGAGTATATTGGGTTTCAAGAATTATTGATAAATCTGTTAGATAGGTTGATATTCTTTGAAGCGTTTTCTTATTGCCATTTCTTAACATCCTTAAAATTCAGTTGACATTTGGGCTTGCTTGATGTTTGATAGTAGTATATTAGCCGAAATTTTCGTGCTGGATTTGACGGTTGATATCTTTGTATAAGCAGGGATGTGACGCCCAAGCACCCTAAATAGCTTAGAGTAGGGCAAATTTGGTAAAATTAAAAGGAGAAATTATGCCAACTATTAACCAGCTAGTACGTTCTGAACGTCAAAAGCTAAAAGCAAAAACTAAATCTCCAGCTTTGATGAATTGTCCTCAAAGACGTGGAGTTTGTACAAGGGTTTATACTACTACCCCTAAAAAACCAAACTCAGCACTTAGAAAAGTTGCCAGAGTTAGATTAACTAACGGATTTGAAGTTACTTCATATATCCCAGGTATCGGTCACAATTTACAAGAACACAGTGTAGTTCTTATTCGTGGCGGTCGTGTTAAGGATTTACCAGGGGTTCGTTATCACATCGTTCGTGGTACATTAGATACTGCAGGTGTTGCTAACAGAGCTCAAAGCAGATCTAAATACGGTGCAAAAAGAGATAAAAAGGGAGGTAAGAAGTAATGTCTAGACGTTCTAAACCTGCAAAAAGAGTTCCATTAGCTGATCCAGTTTATAATAGTGTTGATATTTCAAAATTCATCAACAGAATTATGAGACGTGGTAAAAAATCTCTTGCTGAAAGAATTTTCTACGCTACAATGGAAAGAATTAAAGAAAGAACAAATGAAGATCCAATCGAAATCTTCCAAAAGGCTATGACAAATGCTACTCCTTTATTAGAAGTTAAAGCTCGTCGTATCGGTGGTTCTACTTACCAAGTACCTATCGAAGTTAAAGCTGACAGAGGATTTGCACTTTCTTCTTCTTGGTTGATTGAATCAGCTAAGAAAAGAGGCGGAAAATCATTTATTGATAAATTAACTAACGAATTAATTGACGCTTCAAATGGTCAAGGTTCTGCATGTAAAAAACGTGAAGACACCCACAAAATGGCTGAAGCTAACAAAGCATTCGCTCATTACAGATACTAATTTGTTGGTTCTAGTTTTTAGAATAAAACCACCCTTATTTTTAGGGTGGTTTTATTTTTATATTTGACGAATCCTTTTTATGTCCTCTTCTGGAGTTGTTGTGGTTTTTATGTCGTATTCTTGTTTCAAAGTTTTTAAAACCGCTGGATTTATTGATGTTGGCGGGCAATCTGCCATATAAATATTTTTAGCATGATGGCTTTTCAATGTTATTGTATTTGAAATCGTCATCACATCGCAATTTGTAAAAAAGATGTAGATGTTATCTTGAGTAATAGGTATTTTTTCAAACAAACCGTGTAAAACTTCTGTGACAAAAGGTGTAAAATTCCCAAGATTTATCGGTAATATATTTGTTTTTTCTTTTGTATCCATGAAACTTATTACAAATTCGTCTTCATTAATCAATTTGAAGAAGGTTTTAAAGTATTCTTTTTGATATTCTGAATATGTGTTCATCCCTATTATGAATAAGCGTTTTATTTCTTTAGTTTGCATTTTGAGTTTAAGGATATCAAATTTTTTGATAATATTTTCTTTGTTATAACCTAAATCAACGGCGGGTTTATTTTTCCCAGTTTTAAAACCTTTTGCGGATTTTGCAGATTTAATAACTTCAGAATAATCATTGTTTTCAATTTTTATTACCCCTTTAGGAACAATATATCCGCTTGAAAATAATCTGCCTCGATAAAGATATTCGCTATTTCTTTTGGAGTTTTTGGTTAAGAGGATTGCCCCAGGAAAGGTTGCAAAGTCTAAAATATTATTTTCGGTTTTATCTCCGTAATGTCCTTTGAGTTGTTGGTATTTTTTTAACTCTGGTAGTGTATTAGCGAGTAATAATTCAGAATGAGTATAAACATCTACATTTTGATTTCTGGATTGTTTTAAAAGCCCTTCTAGTTCGGTAAAATTACTTCCAGATACTAATATGGCTTTTCCTTTTTCAGTTGAATAAGATACGGCTGTTTTTTCAATATTCCCGTATTTATCTGTTAGAATTTTACTTATTTTGAGGATTAAATCATTGTCTAATTCTGCAAGTTTAGATGTATATTTTTCCACAATTTTTGCGGTAATTCTATTGTGATTAAATTCATTGAGTGCTTTTAAAATTATATAGAATGTAAAATCTTCAAAAATTCCGATATCATTAAGTTTTGCCAAGTGTAAGCAAGTACTTTTTATAACGATTTCTAGTATATCTATTAAGTGCTTTTTCTCTTTTTGAATATTGTTATATTTTTGTCGGAGTAAGTTTTCTCCGTATGAAATTGCTTTTGCTAAATTTGCATTATTGTTAAAGTTTATTTTGTTCTTTAATTCTAATGAATTTGCAGAATTATTGAGCTTTTTGTAAGTTTGTTTTGTGTTTTGTAGTAGAAAATATCCTTTCATTGCGATTGTGAATATTTGTTCTTCATTAAATTCATTCACAAAAATCAGAGCGGATAAGTCATTAATTATCTCAGCTTTAATTGAAGGGTTGTTAGCTCCGAATTTTTCAAGTTTTAATAAATAAAATGCTGATTGCTTTAGAAAATACATCACCAATTCTTGTAATGCGGCGATATTTGGGGCAATTGAGCATGCTCCTCTTGCAGTGCATTCATTTATTTCTTCGTTAAAATTCTCTAAGTTATCGTTGTTCATTTTCTTTAGTCCTGTTTTAAATTTTTCAAGTATTCAATTATTCTTTCTGAGTCGTATATTTTGTCGTCAGTGTCTTCGTTGTATAAAAATGGAACTTGGTCTTTTCCTCCTATTGATAACAATTTAAGTGCATTATCGTTATTAATTGTGTCAAATTTATGGAACTTAATTCCATTTTCTTTCATGTAGTTCATAACCTTTTTGCAATATGGACATGTTTCTAATATGTATAAATCAAGCATGTTATTTCCTCCCAAGTAAAGTTAAGCGAACTTTAAAATTTTTAAATCCGCTAATTGAGCAATCTTGGTTTTAAAGTTTACTAATTGAAAAAATATGATGTTTGTATTAATCTGTATCTATTATGAATAAGAAGAATATATTATTTGTTTTTGGAACAAGACCAGAAGTTATTAAATTAGCTCCAGTTATTTTGGAGCTTAAAAAGTATACAGAGAGATACAATGTTATTATTTGCAACACTGAACAACAAAAAGAGTTATCAAATCAGACATTGAGTTATTTTAATTTAAAAGCCGATGTTAATTTAGATTGTATGCGTCCAAATCAAACACTTGTTGAAGTACAATCAAGGATTTTAACCTCGTTAGATAAAGTTTTTGAAACTAATAAAGTTGATGCTACCATTGTTCAAGGTGATACAATGACCGTTTTATGTGGTGCATTAACTAGTTTTTATAGAAAAATTCCTGTTTTTCACGTTGAAGCAGGACTTCGTTCCTATGATATTTATGAACCATTTCCTGAAGAAGTTATGCGTCAGATGACCTCTCGTGTTGCAGAACTTCACTTTGCTCCAACAGAAAAAAATAGAAATGCGTTGTTGAAAGAAGATATTGCGGAAGAAAAAATTCATGTAACAGGTAATACTGTGATTGATGCTTTGTTCTGCTTGTCAGAAGATGCAATGAATTCTGCTAAAGAATTTTATCAAGATAAAAATATCCCAGTTGATGACAATGTCGTTTTAATTACTGTTCATAGAAGGGAAAATCATGGCGAAAGATTAGATAGAATCTTAGATGCCATCGAAACATTGGTTAAAAAGTATTCTAATCATCACTTTGTTTTGCCTGTCCATCCAAATCCAAATGTAAAAGATAAGGTTCATTGCAGATTAGAAAAATATTCAAATGTGTATCTTCTGAAACCATTAGATTATCCATATTTAGTATATTTGATGAAACATGCGAAACTTATTTTGACAGATTCTGGCGGAATTCAAGAAGAAGCACCTTCTTTTGGTTGTCCAACTCTTGTTATGAGATATGAAACCGAACGTCAAGAAGGTATCAATGCTGGAGTTTCAGTCCTTGTTGGTGCTGAATATGACAAAATAGTTTCTCTAAGTTCTGAAATTTTAGATAAAACAAGACAAGATTCTAGATTACAAGCCGCAAATCCTTATGGTAAAGGCGATTCTGCTAAAATTATTGAAGGTTTAATTAGAGAATATTTTGCGTAATTTTTAGTCATTGAGTCTTGTGAAATTGGGTGCTGTATGACTTATGCCCCAAGGATGTCAAGTATCAAACTAACCCAAGTGGCTAGTCGTATTTTTACTTACGTAAAAATACGGATGTTTACAGAATTTAAACAAATTGGTATAATAATATAGTTGGTTAAGACTCACACCCGAGAGAAATAAAAACTCTTAAAAGTTGTTAGAACTTTTTGATGGTAAAGTTGTTTGCTAATACTATTTCATTTCAAGCCGTGGAATTGTTATTCATAACAAAACCGCCCTTGGGATTGTCCCTAGAGCGGTTGTTAAATCTATATTGTTTTGGATTAACCTTGACCTGTGTAGTTTGGAGCAAGGTTCTTGGCATCTGCTGCTTCCATTTTCTTGCAAGCCTCGTAATCGTTTTTCGCAATTTCGTATTGACTTTCCAAAGAATCCTTTTCTGTTTGTAGTTCTTCTTCTTCGTCTTTGAGAGGTTCTAGCATTTGTTCTCTCATCAGCTCGTATTTGTCTTCGATTTGCTGCTTCATTGAGGCAACCAGCATATCGTTTTGGGCCTTCATTTGAGATAAATTTTGAGACATTTGAGTTTGTTCTTGACTCAATTTAGCTTTTTCATCATCTGACAATGCATCCATACCACCTTGTGCCCATTTTTGTTGAATTGCACCAAGACCAGTAGTAGCTAACAAACTCTGTTGAGCTGCAAAATATATAGAATTACTGTAAAGAGTTAAACTATTTAATTCAGATTTTTCTTGTCGTTGAAGAAGTTTCTCCATTTTCTCGACATCGCGGGTCACTCGTCTAGCACGAGATTGGACGCGCATCATGCGAGCTTGGAGCTGTCTCATTCGACGCCCAGCTGATAATTTTCCAAATGCTCCTAATAAGAAACCCATTGTCCTCGATCCTTGTGTTAGTTTAGTGTCCTCGTAATTATATAAAGTATTTATCCATTTGATAATTGCCTTTTTTGAATAATCATGTTAAGTTATGTTACAAATAAGAATTTTCATCCAAATAAACTAAGTTAGGAATTTAGCCTAATATTCAGTAAATACCGCATTATTAGCAGTTGAAAATAATAATCATTTTTTGTAACATAAATAATAATCAGACTAATTTGTAGGGAGAATAAATTAATGGTAAAAAAATTTTTTAATGTAAAAACAATAATTTTTACAATTCTAACCGTTGTTTTGTTATTACTCATGCCAAAACTATGTAGCTTGTTTATGATATTATTCGCATCATTTGTTTTTGCAGCAGCATTGAATCCTTTTGTAAACAAAGTCCAAGAAAAGCTTAACAACAGAGCATTATCAGCTTCAATCATTGTATTAACAGCGATTGTCGCATTATTTGCACTTATTTTACCAATTTTAATTATGTGCTACAAAGAAATCGAATTATTTGTATCGATTTTGCCACAAAAAGCCACTAATTTATACAATTTCTTCACTAGCACAAAACTATACGGACATACTATCGCAAACCTAATACCTACAAACAACTTAGCAAGTGCATCCTCAGATATAGCACAAAACGTATTCAACCAATCGTTAAATATCACAATGGGATTTGCCCAGGCCGTATTTATCACTTTAGCTCTAACAATGTTCACTTATTATATTTTAGTAGATAAAAAGTACTTGAGAGATAAATTTATAGAATTTTTCCCTCCAAACCTAAAAGAAAAAGCAGGATGCATATTATATAATATAACATCTAGAGTAGGTAATTATGTAAGAGCCCAAGTGTTATCAATGGTAACAGTAGGCATTATGGTAACAGTTATGATTGCAATACTAGGTATTGAATATCCAATATTACTTGGCTTAATTGCTGGTATTTGCGAGATAATTCCAGTATTAGGACCAACAATTGCAGTTACAGTAATTGTTATGATTGCCTTTCCTTTAGGAATAGTAAAAATCATTCTAGCAATAGTTTTGTTTATTACAATCCAACAAGTTTCAAACTACGTAATAAGACCGTTCTTATTTGGAAAATTCATGAAACTTCATCCAATAACCATTTTAGTTGCATTATTCGTAGCAGAAGAATTTTTAGGGATTTGGGGCGTAATTCTATCTCCTGCAATTGCAGCGACATTATGCGTGCTAGTTGATGAACTATATTTAGCTCCAATAAATGCCAAAGAACAGGAAAATAACATTGAACAACACTAATGAAATTTTCCTTTATGATAGAACAATAAAAAAAGATTTTGACTACAATATGTGGTTTGCCTTTCCTGGACCAGAATCTTTTGCAATGGCTTCTTTAGGGTATTTGTGGTTATTTAGAGCAATAGACATGCTCCCAGACATAGATATTGAAAGGATTTATGCAGACACAAAAACAACTCGAATTTATAGAGAAAACATTAATCTTATTGGATTTTCATTTTCATTTGACATGGATTTTCTATCAATTTTTCAAATTTTAGAAAACAATAAACTAGCCCTAAAAGCCAAAGATAGAAAAGAATCTGACCCACTCATTTTCGTAGGAGGTCCAGTTATAACATCAAACCCAGAACCATATAAAGAAATCTTTGATTTTATGATTATTGGAGATGGAGAAGAACCAAATTTCCAAGCAATTCAACTATGCAAAGAAAACAAAGATAAACCGAAATCGGAAATATTAAAACTCTTGAGCGAAATTGAAGGTGTTTATGTTCCTTCGCTAAACCCACAAAAAGTCAAAAAGGCAACAAAAAAACCCACAGAATGTATTTATACACCTATTTTAAGTGAAAATTCGTTCTTCCCAAACACTTTTATCATTGAAGTTGAACGAGGATGTGCGAACAGATGTGCATTTTGTATTGCTTCATATATAAATTTACCAATTCGATTTGTTGAATATCAACAAATTATCGATGCCATAGATTTAGGACTAAAACACACCAATAAACTTGCATTACTTGGAGCTCAAGTTACAGCACACCCGAAATTTAAAGAAATATGCAAATATATTGATAATAAAATTAAACAAGGTGAAAATATTGAAATGAGTGTGTCTTCCCTACGAGTAGATTCTTTCACTCCAGAAGTTGTTCAAACTCTTGTTGACGCAGGACAAAAAAATCTAACACTTGCAATTGAAGCAGGAAGCGAAAGGCTAAGAAAACTTATCAACAAAAACCTCAATGAAGAACAAATTTATAAAGCCATTGAAGTTGCAAAATCATGTGGCCTTAAAGGTATTAAATTCTATGGTATGCTCGGTATTCCAACTGAAACAATGGAAGATATTGATGAGATTATCAAGTTAGCAAAAAATATCAAAAAGAATTACAAAGGTTTTGATATATCTTTCGGTTTTTCAACTTTTGTACCAAAGGCAAACACCCCACTCCAATGGTTTGGAAGAGAGGATGGAAAATCATTAGAAAAGAAATCAAATTACCTCAAAAAAGAACTGCACAAAATTGGAGTTCAATCTAGCATTTCTAGCCCCAAATGGGATTATTACCAAGCAGTACTTTCAAGAGGGGATGGGAATTTAACAGACTATCTCATAGAAATTTACAATCAAGGAGGCAAAATTGGAGCCTTCAAAAAAGCAGCCAAAGATTTAAAAATCAACACCGATTATTACGCAATAGAGAATTATGACTATAAAAAAACTTTTCCATGGGATTTCATTGAAATCAAACCTGGAAAAGAATTTTTAATATCTGAAAGTCAACGATTACTTAAATAGGAACGTAATCTGAATAAACTAAACTTGCCCAGTTTTCATAATAACTAATCTGAGTTGCACTTCCTGTTCTAATAAATATTTTAGGCAATTTATCAGCAGGAATATCTAAAGCTCCACAAATTGCAGCTTGAATAACCTCTGGATGAGTTACAATAATAATTCTGTTACCGATATTTTTTGCAACAAGAGAATCTATGACTTTTTTAATACGAGCAATAAATTCAACTGAACCTTCTGCTCCAGCCATAGTTTTTTCTTCTGGATATTTAAGAATGCGGTCTAAACCTTCTGGGCATTTATCCATAATTTGACCAAAAGTTAAACCATTCCAGCTTCCGCAATCTCTAGTTTTTAATTCATCAATAATTTCATATTCTTTTTTGAAAAGCTTTGCAATCATCATTGCAGATTGTACTGTACGAATGGACGGAGAAGTATAAATTGCATCATTTTTAACTCCTCTTGCTTTTAAATATTTAGTCAAATTTTGCATCTCTTCCACACCTAATTCTGAAAGTGGTGGATAGTTTTCAGCATCTGAAAAACGACCTTCTTCAGAGTAAATTGTTGCCCCATGACAAACAAACGTTATTTTACATCTTCTATTAAAATACATAATACTTATAACCTTATTCTTCTTAATATATTTACATTATAGCATAGATTTTGTTTTTGCGGTAGTATAAAAGGTGTAAATTATAAGGAGAGATTACATGAAGGGAAAAGCATTCAAATTTGGAGATAACATTTCAACTGACCACATTGCACCTGGAAGACTTTATCACCTACGTTCAGACTTAAACGAATTCGCTAAACACGTTTTAGAAGATGCAGATGAAACTTTTGCTCAAAGAATGAAAAAAGGAGATTTTGTAGTTGCAGGCAGTAACTTTGGACTTGGCTCTTCAAGAGAACACGCTCCTTTGATTATGAAAATAGCAGGAGTTGGAGCTGTTTTAGCAAAATCTTTTGCAAGAATTTTTTACAGAAATGCAATCAATATTGGGCTATTGGCGATTGAGTGCGACACAGATTCTATTGATGATGGTGATGAATTAGAACTTGATATAGAAAAAGGAATAATTACCAACCACACAAACGGTACTATTATTCAAATTGAACCACTACCTCCAGTAATGATTAAACTATTGCAAGATGGAGGATTAGTTGAGCATATTAAGAAAAATGGAGATTTCAAACTAACCGACTAAGTTATAAACTTCTTAATATTTTTGAGTTTTAACTAAATTAATTATATTCTTAGACAATACACACAAGGGGAGAAAACATGATTTTACAAGATAGAATGGAAAGCATAAATAACGTAATCAAAAATATTGCGGAATTTATACAGACACATGACGAAATAAAAACAGACTTTAACGAATACCTTAGAACTATTGGAGCTTCTTCAAAAACAGGTGTTCCGCTTCAAACAGCTTGTTTTAGCTACATTCTTGAACGTAACTTGGGAGAAGATTTGAAAAGTATCCCTGAACTATATCTTGAAAATAATAAAAATTTAGATAAAGAAACAAAAGACATTGTAAATGCAATCGACAAGTCAATTTCATCAGTATTTGAAATTAAAAAAGTAACTAAAACTGGTTTTGACTTACTTAATATTGTCAATGAACGCAAATACATGGTTATTTCTCTAATGAAAATGACAGCATTCAGAGGTTTAGGCTCTGGAGATTATGTAATCGCAAGAATTGTTAACTTAAATGGAGATTATTACTTATTAGAAATTTCTGGAGTATTGCCAGCATCTAGAAAAGATGATGCTTATAGATTTGCAGTTGCAAAAATTATCCAAAACCCAGAACTCGTATATCTTGATAACCCAGAAAAACAAAAAGAAATTGAACAAGATGTCGCAGATGTTTATAAAAAATTCGTAGATTTCTTCGGAACAACAGAAATCATCACTACAAATAAATTCGCAGATGATTTAATCGGAATGTTCAATGATTATGCAGAAGAAGGCAAAAAAGGTGATTTTAAAGACCTTATCAAAGAACCTGAAGAGTACAAATTTTTCAATGTTACAGAGTTCAACAACTCTTATGATAACTTCTTAGAAAATTCTTTGGGCGGATTTTCTTCTCACAAAGAAACATACGATGTAGGTATTATTTATGATGAAGAATTGGGTCTTTATGCAGTGCCATTCTATGGAACGTTTAACAAAATCTTTGAAGTTCCTGATTATACAAAAGTTTTGAATTTTGATTCTTGTATCAAATATTTCTTAACTAATGACAAATATTCTGCAAATTTAATCAGAATGGTTGCAGCAAAACACAAAAACTTCATGGAAATTGTTAACGCAGTTCTTGCAAAAAACTATACATTAGAAGATTTATTAAAAAAATACAAACGAAGATATGTAGATAACAAAATCATTTCTTCTACAACAGTTTTATACCGTTCTAACGCTTTTTCTGGAACATTAGGAATCATTGAGGACAACGAAAACAAACCAGAAATTGATACTTCTAAAAAAATCGGAAGAAATGATCCTTGCCCTTGTGGAAGCGGCAAAAAATATAAAAAATGTTGCGGAGCTAATTTATAATTAATTATTTAATACACTAAAGCCAATGATTAAACAGTTAAAACTAAAAAATTACATTTTAATAGATGAATTATGTGCCAATTTCGACAATCGATTAAATATAATTACTGGAGAAACTGGGGCGGGGAAAAGTATTCTTTTAAGTGCAATTGATTTAGTTTTTTCAGCTAGAGTTTCAAAAGATGTTATAAAAACAGGTTGTGATAAGGCAACAATTGAAATAACAATTGAAAATACAAAGCACAACCTGTCAAAACTCTTTGATGAAAATGGAATTGACAATCTTGGCTCAGAAATAATAATAACAAAAGAAATTACCCAAAGTTCAGTACGTTCAAGAATCAATGGAACTCTTGTTAATCAGGAGTTGCTAAAGAGTTTGAGAACATTATTTGTAGATATTCATTCTCAACACCAAACCTATACATTTTTACAACCTCAATACCATATTAATCTCTTAGATGCCTATGGGCGAGATGATTATGGCACAATTCTGAATGAATACAAAGATAAATTCAAAAAATATGAAGAGCTTAAAAAACAGCTTGAAACCGCAAAAAATTCTGCAAGTGCAACAGAATCTCAAATTGAATTCTTAAAATTTCAGATAAATGAAATTGAAGAAGCCAATATCCAATCAGAAACGGAAGAAGATGAACTTTCAAAAGAACTTGAAATCTTAGCCAATGCGGAAAAATTGAAAGAACTAACAGGAAGTTCTTATTGGGCTATAAATGGTGATGACGGCTCAATTTTAGAAGCTTTAGCTAAAATCAAAATGGATATTTCAAAAGCTGTTGATTTTGACAATTCTTTAGAAGATACATATTCTCAATTTTTGGATGCTGTTGAAAATTTGAAAGACATCTCATCTAATCTAAGAGATTATAGCCAAAATTTAGACAATGACACTCAACGATTAGACGAAATACAAGAAAGATTATTTACTTTCGATAAATTAAAACGCAAATATGGTGGAACTCTTGAAGAAGTGTTGAAAAGTTATCAGAATTTTTCTGAAGAACTTTCAAATATTGAATTTTCAACCCAAAATATTGAAAATCTGGAACTAGAAATCTCAAAACAAGAAAAAGAATTAAAAGAGCTTGCTGCAAAAATCACTGAAAGTAGAGAAAATTATGCACAAGTCCTATCTGTTTTAATTCAAGACAAATTAACTGTTTTAGAACTTCCTAAAGCAAAATTTGAAATAAAAATAACTCCCAAAGAGCTTGGTGTAAATGGAGCAGATAATGTTGAATTTATGATTTCAACAAACGTATCAGAGGATTTGAAACCTCTTGCCAAAGTTGCATCTGGCGGTGAAATTTCTAGAGTAATGCTTGCAATAAAATCCATTTTTGCAACAAACGACGATATTGATACAGTTATTTTTGATGAAATCGACACTGGTATTTCGGGAAAAGCTTCTCAAAGCGTAGCAGATGAGATTGTTGAATTGAGTAAATCGCACCAAATTATAATCATTACCCACCAAGCTATTATTGCCTCAAAAGCAGATAAACATTTCTACGTAAGAAAATCACAAGAAGATGAAACAAAAGTTGAAGTATATGTTCTTATCGGCGACAATCGAGTTAAAGCATTAGCAGAATTAGCAGGTGGAGAAATCAACGAACAATCAATAGAATTTGCAAAATCACTTTTAGCTCAGTAAAGAAATATTTTTATATTTATTTGGGGCATTTCCTAAAGAGTAAAAGTCTTACAGACTACGAGATACTAAGCGAAGTAAAGTATCTCTAACTAGACAAGATTCTATTAACCCCTCTCCTTAATCCTCTCCCTCGGAGAGGAAACATATCTCGGATTACGTCATACTGAGCAAAGCGAAGTATCTCATACAGAAAAAAGCTTTATTATCCCATTCTCCTAGTTTTTGAATAAAAACAAAAAGAAAAACGGCAAACTTACTAAAGAATAATTTACCGCTCGATGAGAAATAATTAATTTATGGATTACGTTTAGTTAGAAATAAAATCTCGCATATGTCGAGTTTTGATATTGTTTCTCATTTTTAGAATTGCACCTTCTTCAATTTGTCGAATGCGTTCTTTTGAATATCCCATGGCTAAACCCAATTCAGCTAACGTTTTTGGTTTTTCTGAATCCATTCCAAACCGTGAAAGAATAACTCGTTTTTCTCGGTCGGTTAAAATCTGGAAAAGCTTAGGCATGTTCTTTTTCATTAAAAGATTTTTTGTTTGTTCCTCGGGAGTATTGAGTGATTTATCAACCAAATAATCTCCAATACACAAATCATCCGTTACAGAAGTTTCTAAACTGATTGGCTCTAAAATAATTGATTGCTTAATTTTGCGTAGTTTTGCCAATGGAAGATTCATATATGTTGCGAGCTCAGACTCCGTTGGTTCTCTTTTGAATTTACAAGATAATAAAGAATACGCATGCTTATATTTTCGGATTTTATCTGCCATGTGCACAGGAATTCTTATAGAGCGGGAATGATTTGCGATTGCTCGAATTATTGACTGCTTAATCCACCATGTTGCATATGTTGAAAATTTAAAATTCTTCCTATAATCAAATTTCTCAGCTGCCCTGATTAACCCAATAGAACCCTCTTGGACCAAATCCATGAATAAAACACCTTGTCCAGCATACCGTTTTGCAATACTTACAACCAAACGTAGATTAGCCTGCACCAGTTTCCTTTTAGCAATTTCACTTTTTTCTTCCCTAATTTGACGTCCTAAAACCTTTTCCTCTTGGGATTTTAATAATTTAACTCTCGCAATTTCCTTTAAATAAATCTGCAAAATATCATCTTCATCTGCAATAGAATTAAATGTTTTTATTGCCATATCATCCTCCAATGACGGAGAACAGGTTATTTTATCAATTACATCAACTGACAAACTCATTTCATCCTCCACACTATTTTATTTAATCTGACCTACTAAAAAGAAAGACGAAAATAATTCAAAAAAGTTTCAACAAATCTCTTGACATTAAAATTTGTTCTTGTTATTATAAATCTTGTCGGGAGCGAGAGAGCTCTCAACTGAAAATCAAATAGAATGGGTGTTTAGCTCAGTTGGTAGAGCGTCTCCCTTACAAGGAGAGGGTCGGGGGTTCAAGTCCCTCAACACCCACCATTTTAGAAGAAACCTTAATGGGTTTCTTTTTTTGTTGTATATTTTTTACTAGCTTACTAGCAAAAAATATATTTAGGGGTTTTAATACTACAAACGGGGGTAAAATATTATGCAAATAACCAGAATTAATTCTGCAAAAACAGAACTTCTTTTTAATACAGGGAATTCACAACAAATCAGGAGCAAAAACACACATAATTCAAACAATATTACGGTATTGCCATCCTATGAAGTGGCATTTACGGCTCTTGCAAAAATTACACCACCAACAAAGATGAAAATGTATGCAGAAAAAATATTAAATAATTTGCACGAAAATCAAAAAGTACACATTACAGCAGACTCTAAATACTTGCCATTTATGAATATTTTATCTGAAACAGCTTACAAAAAAGGTTCTGGTAAAGTTCAATATAAAATTATAGAACCAGAGTTTGAAGCATTAAAATCTAAATATAATATTACAGAAAGCTTTGATTTTGAACAAACTGAAAAAGAAGCCTTAAAAAAAGAAAATGCAATATTCCTCAATTTTTCTGATAAAAACAATCCTTACAAATTTTCAGGATTAACACCCCTAGAAGAAGCAAAAGAAATTGAAAAAGTAAAATCAATTATTCCTCAAAAGGTTTATGATAAGTTCAAAATTAGCCCAGAAGAAATATTCAAAGAAGGGTTAGATCTCAAAAAAGGTCAATCCGTTGTAATTCTTGCAGAACGGGAACATATTCCTTTTATCACTAAGCTTATGGATTACTTATATTCAAAAAATAATACTAAACTTATAAAAGTACATATTTCTGAAGATGAAAAAGTAAGCATGCTAAAATATGCTAAAAATGAAGTTCTTGACGAATTTCCAACGTTTGCAAAACTTGCTAATGAGGAATATCTTGCCAAAGATACCGCCTACTTAAATCTCAACGCTGGATTTCAAAACTCAATGGAAGGTGTTGACACAGATAGATTGAATTATTTAAACAAAATCAGAGCGAAAGCCCTAGCCGAAAGCAGTAATGCACGTTTTGCTGAAACTCCATGGCTAATCTATTACGTTCCGACAACAAAAACTTGTATCTCTGCTTATCCAGAATTAAAAGAAAATCCTATAAAAGCAATTGAACAAGCATACATTGATGCAAACAAAATCAACAGAATAGGTGCACTAAAAGAACACAGAGAAGCATTAATTCATAGAACAAATAAAATGAACGAACTTGCAAAACAGGGATTTCGAAAATACCATTACATAAGTTATGACCTTAAAACAGGTAAACCTGATGGGAAAACAGATTTTCAAATAGAAATATCTCCAAAATCAAAATTTATGGGACCTCTTTTAGAGTACAAAAAGAACAATCACAGTACAATTCCAAATATTCCAACAGAGGAAAGTTTTTCTGCACCAGTCGCAAATTCAGCAGAGGGAATAATCTCTGTAACAAAGCCATTATTGGTAAATAACAAACTTGTAAAAGGTATTGTTTTAAAATTTAAAAATGGAAAAGTTGTTGACGTAAAAGCAGATGAAAATGCAGAAATTTTGAGAAAATATATTCAATCAAACGAAAATGCAAACAGACTTGGAGAAGTTGCATTTGTTGCGGATTCACCAATTGCGAAAACTGGAAGATTTTTCAACACAACTTTAGTTGATGAAAATGCAACTTGTCACTTAGCGTTAGGTAACGCTTATAGTGATTGCATTGAAGGAATCGACAATTGCAAAAGCTTTAAAGAAGCACAAGAATACCTAAAAGCACTAAACATCAACAGTTCTCCAATCCACAAAGATTTTATGGTCGGAGGAAATAATGTTAAAATCACTGCCATAAATCCAGAAACGGGAGAAACTAAGACAATTATTGAAAATGACAAATTCCAACTATAAATTGGAACTATTTCAACATAAGTTGAAGTGCTTGAAATTGGTATTGGCATCTAGCTTTATGGGGAGCAGTTGCAGTCAAAATTTGCAATTTGGCTAAATTCTGCTTATCTTTTGGGGTCATCATATACGCAGCTGAAACAGTTGACAATCTATCACAATTAGCATTTGGGGTTGACTTAAAGTAATTTAAACAATTTGGGAGCAAATTATTCATATATGAATCTTGTTCTTTTATCAAAGCATTCAACTGGTCAAGGGATGCACCCGTTGAACGAGTCATCCAAGATACAGATTTATTATGAACTTCTTGGCTAGATGGGCAATATCCAGCAGCATTTGCACTCAAACAAGAAGAAAAAATAACAACAACCAACACTAAAATAATCTTATTCATATAAACTCCTATAATATATAGTATCTATTATAACTGATTTTTTGAAAGTTTGCAACAAAAAGGGTTGTAACTCAATTGTCACAACCCTTTTTATCAAGCTTCTTATGCCTATTAAATTATTTGATTATCTATTCTTCTTTGTGCATCGTGTTTTTTGATTTTTCTTGCAAGTAAAACCAAAAGTGCAATACCTAAAACAATTACAAACCCAATTGCAAAACCACTATATTGAACATATTGCAACTTAATTACTGTTGGTTTGTCTCGTAAGATATTCCAAGTATAAACATTCAAATTCATACTATCAGCGTTGTTATAAGAAGCAAATGATGGCACTTTTACAGAGAATGACATATTCATTTTATCCTCTTGTTTTTTAGAATTATCAGTTTCAGCAACTGCATCTGCATCATCTTCTTTAATCAGCACTTTAGCTGAAGGGTCAAGATGTTCACTAAAATCTTCCCTTGCATCAACATCTGCTGGTTGAATTTCTGAAGCATCACCATATTTTTGCAAATATTCTGGTTGCAAACCTTTTGTACCTTTAGCTGCGTCAACTTTTTGTTCTACTTTTTGAATTTTTGAAACTTGTGCTGGATAATCATAGGTTAAATCAATATTGAATGAAGTAACTAAGAAATTCTTTTTAACCTCAACAAATTTCCCATCTGGTAAATTAGACTTAAATCCTAACGAAGATAAGTCTAAATCTGCGTGCTGAACATTTTTAACAGACTTTGTAGCGGTAATTGTTGATAATTTATCGCTATATACTGTTTCAACGTTATAAATTGGGTCTAAAAACTTTTCATAATTATTCGTTACTGTTTGAGCAACTTTATCAGCTTGATTCAAAAGATTACCCTCATAAGCTAAAGAAGTAACGATTGAAGCAGATTTATCATCATTCAAAGTAAGCTGAGAATCAATATTTGTACACCCTGCTAAGAATGGGGTTAACAATAACAACGATATGATAATCTTTTTCATAAAATACTCTCCTCAAATCTTAATAAAATATATGAATATAATAACATATTTTTAAGCAAAGGCTAAAATATAAAGAATGTTTAAGCTATAATAAAAATATGAAAATTAATGATGAATATACGGTTAAAATTGAAAAAATAACAAACTTAGGTTTTGGGCTAGCTAAAATAGACGGTTTTGTCGTATTTGTAAAAGATGCTTGTCCAGAAGATACTGCTAAAATTAAGATTACAAAAGTAAATAAAAACTTTGCAAATGGAGAAATTATTGAGCTAATTGAACCTTCAAAACATAGAGTAACACCATTTTGTCCTATGCAAAAAGTCTGTGGAGCATGCCAGCTACAATTCATAGATTATGATTATCAACTTGAACTTAAACAACAAATAGTTCAAGATGCGATGAAAACAATCGGAAATTTGGATATTGAAATTCCACGTCCAATTCCAAGTCCAGAAATCAAAAATTACAGACACAAAATTCAATATCCAGTTACGGAAACAAAAAATTCTAAAAGAATTTTAGCAGGCTACTACAAGCCAGGAACTCATGAAATCGTTAATATCAAATACTGCCCAATTCAACCAGAAATTTGTGACAGAATAATAGAATTTATAAGAGAAAAAGCCTTTGATTATGGAATTTCAGGATTTAACGAAAAGAAACATTCTGGAGATTTACGACATATTGTTATCAGAAGTTCACTTGCGACTGGGAAAAATCTAGTAATTTTAGTTGTTAATGCAACCAAAACTTTTGATAGACTTAACGACTTTGCAAAATGTATATTTGAAGAGTTTTACGAAGTTGCTGGAGTTTGTGTAAACTTCAATTCTAAAAAAACAAATGTTATCCTAGGAAACAAAACAGAATGTCTTGCAGGAAAAGATTTTGTCAAAGAAAGAATTTTGGATAAAACTTTCCGAATCGGTCCAAACACATTTTTCCAAGTTAATCCGAAAAGTGCTGAAAATATATTCCGATACGTTAAAGAATATATTCAAAACAATTTTGAAAACCCAATTATTTTAGATGCTTATGCAGGGATTACATCGTTTGGAATTTGTATCTCTGATATTTGCAAAAAAGTTGTCAGCGTAGAAGAAAACAAAGAAGCAACGGAACTTGCTAGAGAAACCGCAAAGGTTAACAACATTGAGAATGTAGAAATTCACAATCAAGATGCTGCAAAATTCTTTGAAAAAGAAAAAAGAAAATTTGATGCAATTATCCTTGACCCTCCAAGAAAAGGATGCACAAAAGAATCTCTAGACGAAGCTTGCAGACTTTCTAAAGGTAAAATCCTCTACGTATCTTGCAATCCTGCAACTCTTGCTAGAGATTTGAAATATCTTAAAGAAGAAAAAGGTGCAACAATCGAATCAATACAACCTTTCGATATGTTCTGTCATACATACCATATTGAAAATGTTGCAATCATTAATGTTTAAAACTCGCTCAATTATTTTGAAGAGTCTTTGGCAAGACCTATGCCATATTTTTCAGCGGTTTCTTCAAAACGAGCTTGTACTGCACAAATTACGTCCAAATCTTCTTTTTTATGCTCGTAAACTTTTGAAATAAGTTCACGCTTTTTAGCTTCGATTTCTTCTGGAGTTATTGTCTTATCTTCACGAGATTTATATTCAGCAGTAGCTTTGATATGTTTAACTGCTTCTCTTTCAGAAGAGGCTTTTACACCTTCTGCTCTATAATAAATACCGATTTTGTCACGAATACCGTTTAACAAACCTCTTATCTTCACACAATCTGATGGATTCAAGTCAACAGGGATTGTTGGCTCTTCATGATAGAAATCAACACTTTTACCATTGATAAATAATGGTTTTGAAATGTTTGTATTTAAGCAATCTACAATCACCCCAATATTATTTTTTACTCTGTATTCTGGAGATCTTGGGTCAGAAGCATCAACTTTTGAAATGTGCATTTCATTCCTTAATGCTCTTGAAATGTCATATACATAATATGATTCATCGTGTTTTGCTTTTGAATAATTCTTACCAAACACAATCAGCAATTCAATAGGAGTTACATCTTTACTTCCATCTAATGTATCAACTAATCGCATTTGAATATCTTCATAACCAGATTTTTGAGGTTTTCCAATACATCCTCTCAAATATTCAGGCAAATGCTTAACTGTATCTTGCTTAACGTGATCTAATCTAATATCAAAATCTGGTTTTCTTGATAAAACTTTTCTCCCAGAAACTTTATCTGGAGCCATGTAAATATCCCAAGAACGAGCCTTGAACGCAGAAATTAAATCACTAACGAATTTCATATCATAAACATCCTCAGAATATGACGTAAAACGAATTCTATCCATTGGGGATTCACCACTACGTTTCAATTTAGATACAAAAGAATCTTTACCCTTAACCATATGAGCTTTACTATCTACTATATCAAGAGATATATTATAACCCTTACTCTGTAATTCACTAGTAATAACAGTCAATGTATCTAAAAATCTATTGCCTCTCGCAACATATTTTTCCATCTTAGCTTCGTAACCATCAGCAATCGTTTGTTCAATACGAGAAGGAGATGTTTTCTTCGCAACCGTTCTTACAGCCTTATTAACAGTTTTAGACACTTTATCCGCAGTTCCAGAAAAAGATACCGTATCTTGAGCTAATGTATTTAACATTGGCTTTGTTGCATAATAGTTATTATTTATATTCTTTTGTGTTTTTAAATTTCTATTGTTATTAACAAATAAATTTGGGGTTATTGATTGTATATTCATTTAGTAAAAATTCCTCCGAAGAGTAGTAAATCACGTCAAAGAATAAATTTAATAGTCTAAAGGATTAAATTCGCCAAATTGTAACATAAATTTACAACAATCTAATTTCTTCAAAGTTTTTGTTTGTATTATCATGTTATATGTACAGTTATATAAGAATAGCGCATATTAAATAAGGAGGGTTTATTATTATGCCAGGAAAAACAATAACCGTTGATGGTAACTACGCTGCAGCGCATATTGCTTATGCGTTAAGCGAAGTATCAGCAATTTACCCAATCACTCCTTCATCTACTATGGGTGAATGGATTGATGAATGGGCTTCACAACACAAGAAAAATATCTGGGGCGAAGAAGTTAGAGTAGCCGAAATGCAATCAGAAGCAGGTGCAGCAGGTGCTGTTCATGGTTCTTTAGCAGCTGGTTCATTAACTTCAACTTATACAGCTTCTCAAGGTTTATTGTTGATGATTCCTGTAATGCACAAAGTAGCTGGGGAAATGCTTCCTCACGTAATTCACGTTGCAGCTCGTGCTTTAGCAGCTCAATCATTAGCAATTTTCGGCGACCACACAGACGTTATGGGTTGTCGTAACACAGGTTATGCTATGTTAGCAGCTAACTCTGTACAAGAAGAAATGGATTTAGCTTTAGTTGCACACTTAGCAACTTACAAATCTAAAGTTCCATTCTTACAATTCTTCGATGGTTTCAGAACTTCTCACGAAATTCACAAAATTGAAGAAATTTCTTACGAAGATATTGCTAAATTAGTAGAACCTAAATATATTGAAGAATTTAGACAAAGAGCATTACGTCCAGAAGCTCCAAAATGTAAAGTTGGTGCTCAAAACTCTGACGTATATTTCCAAGGTCGTGAAACAGTTAACAAATACTACAATGCTGTTCCTGATATCGTTCAAGAATATATGGACAAAGTTGCAGCTGTTACTGGAAGACAATATCACCCATTCGATTATGTTGGTGCTGAAGATGCAACTGACGTTATCGTAGCTATCGGTTCTGGTTGTGAAACAATCGAAGAAACTATCGATTACTTGAACGCTAACCGTGGTACAAAATATGGTTTGGTTAAAGTTAGATTGTACAGACCATTCGACGTTAAAAGATTTAACGAAGCTCTTCCAAAATCAGTTAAACGTATCACAGTTTTGGATAGAACTAAAGAACCTGGTTCAATCGGTGAACCATTATACTTGGATGTTGTTGCAGCATTAGAAAACAAAGACATCAGAGTAATCGGCGGACGTTATGGTTTGTCTTCAAAAGAATTCACACCTTCAATGGTTCTAGCTGTTTACAAACACGCTGAAAACAATGGCTTCCACGGATTTACAGTTGGTATTGATGATGACGTTACTAACACTTCATTAAAAGTTACTGAACATATCGTTACAGAACCAGCTGGAACTACAAATTGTATGTTCTGGGGCTTGGGTTCAGACGGTACAGTTGGTGCTAACAAAAACTCAATCAAAATTATCGGTCAATATACAAACAAAGATGCTCAAGCATACTTTGCTTATGACTCTAAAAAATCATTTGGTGTTACAGTTTCTCACTTGAGATTTGGTGACAAACAAATCAAATCAACATATTTAATCACTGCACCTGATTTCGTATCATGTTCAGCTCATTCTTATGTTGGTAGATATGACCTATTAAAAGGTATTAAAGAAGGCGGCACATTCTTACTAAACAGCCCATACTCTAAGGACGAAGCATTTGCTCACTTAACTAGAGATATGCAAAAAACTATTATTGATAAGAAAATCAAATTCTACAACGTAGATGCTGAATCTCTAATCAAACAACAACCTGGCTTAAGAGGTAAAGGTGCTAACACAGTTATGATGGTTGCATACTTCAAAGTTTCTGGAATCATTCCATTTGAACAAGCTTATGAAGGTATGAGAGCTATGACAACTAAGACATTCAAGAAAAAAGGTGACGATGTTGTTAACATGAACTTAGCATTGATTGATGCTGCTATCAACGCAACTGAAGAAGTTCCAGTTCCAGCTACATTAGATGGAGTTGGATGTGTTGATGATGCTAAATTCATTCCAGATAACGCTAGCGAATTTGCTAAGAAAATCATTGAACCTTCAATGAAATTGAAAGGTGATGACATCCCAGTATCAGCTATGAGTATTGATGGTGTTGTCCCAACAGGAACAGCTTGTTTAGAAAAACGTGGTATTGCACCAAGAGTTCCTCACTGGAATTCAGAATTCTGTATTCAATGTGGTATTTGTGCTTCTGCATGTCCACACGCTGCAATCAGAACTAAATTAGCAGAAAAAGACAGCTTGAAAGATGCTCCAGCTTCATTCAACACTGTTGATGCTAAACCAAACTTGAATGGTGAACAATTCAAAGTTCAAGTTTACTGCGAAGATTGTACAGGTTGTGGTGTATGTTTAGACCAATGTCCAATGTCTAAATTTGAAGGTAAAAAAGCTTTAACTTGGTCATCAATTGAAAAAGAAGTTGAAGCTTGTGAATTAGAAAACGAAAAATACTTCGACGCTTTACCTGACAATGTTATGGGTAAAAACACAACTAAGACAATTAAAGGTGCTATGTTGAGAAAACCATTATTCGAATTCTCAGGTGCTTGTGCTGGTTGTGGTGAAACACCTTATGTTAAATTAGTATCTCAATTGTTCGGTGAAAACGCAATTGTAGCTAACGCAACAGGTTGTTCTTCAATTTACTCTGGTACATTCCCAACAATCCCATACACAACTAACAAAGACGGCAGAGGTCCAGCTTGGGCTAACTCATTGTTTGAAGACAACGCTGAATTTGGTTATGGTATGAGATTGGCTGTTGACCAAAACAGAGCAACATTGAAATCATATGCAGAAAAAGTTATGGCTAGCGAAAAAGCTCCTGCTGATTTGAAAGCAGCTTTAGAAAAAGCATTATCTCACTGGGATGATTCAAAAACTGAAGAAGCTGTTAAAGATCAAGAAGCTGCTAAAGCTATCATCAACAAATACGCTGCTGAATATGATTGCACAGACTTAGCTAAAGTTAAAGAACTTGAAGATTACTTCACAGATAAATCTGTATGGATTATCGGTGGTGACGGATGGGCTAACGATATCGGTTACGGCGGTATTGACCACGTTCTTGCTCAAAACAAAAACGTTAACGTTCTTGTTCTTGATACAGAAGTTTACTCTAACACTGGTGGTCAAGCTTCTAAATCAACTCCAACAGGTGCAGTTGCTAAATTTGCTACTGGCGGTAAACAAACATACAAGAAAAACATGGGCTTGATGAGCATGTCATATGGTTATGTATATGTAGCATCAGTAGCTTTAGGTGCTGATAGAGCTCAAACTCTAAAAGCATTCCAAGAAGCTGAAGCTTACAACGGACCATCAATCATCTTCGCATATGCTCCATGTATCGCACACGGTATCGACATGAGCAAAACTCAAACTGAACAAAAACGTGCAGTAGAAGCAGGATACTTCCCATTATACAGATACAACCCTGCTAACCCTGAACAACCGTTCACTTGGGATGCTAAAGATCCAAAAGGAAGCTACCAAGACTTCATCAGATCAGAAGGTCGTTATAAATCACTTATGAAGACTAACCCTGAACATGCTGAAGCTCTATATCAACAAGCTGAAAGCGATGCTGCAAAACGTATGAACGTTTACAAAGCAGTTGGCGAATTGATGAAGTAGTTAAACTTTAGATAAAACGCTTGAAAAGAGGTATCGGAAACGATACCTCTTTTTTCATATCTAAATATTTAAAACTTACTAATAAATATCATTTAACTTTGAAACTTCGGTTGAAATATTTTGATATTGGTCTCGAAGTTGTGACATTCGAGATTGCAAACGTTCTAACTTTTCTCTATCAGATTGTAATTTTTCTCTTGAACGAGCAAGTTTTTCTTGTTCAAGACTAATTTCAGATTGTTCAGTATTTATATTAGAATTTTGTCTTGAAATATCCGATTCAACACTAGAAATCCTATCTTTAACAGAAGATTGAGAATCTCTATTTTGCGACAAAGAATTTTTTAAAGAATCTCTCTTTTCACGAATTTTATCAATATCTTTATCAACATCAGAAGTGAATGCTTGAGGTTTTACAATTGGACTATACATTAAACCTTGTATTTTCAATATTAACCTCCTTAAAAAATTTATTTACACTATATAAAAACAAAAATAATATTTTTTGCTAAAATTTTATTTTTCATTATAAACTAATTTCTTACGCAAACTCCACTGAATTAGAGTCAAAATTAAAATAACAACAAACAAAACATAAGCAATCGCACTAGCATGCCCAACATTAAAATATTCAAAAGCGTCTTTATAAATTGCATAAACTAAAACATTTGTACTATCAAAAGGTCCGCCTTGAGTCATTAGATATATCAAATCAAACACTTGGAACGAACTAATTGCTGTTATTATTACAACAAAAAATATTGTTGGAGATAGAACTGGAATAGTTACATTTTTAAAAATTTGATAAGAATTTGCACCATCAATCTTCGCAGCTTCAAATAAACTTTGAGAAACAGATGATAATGCTGATAGGAAAATTATCATATTATAACCAATTAACTTCCACACCGAAACTATTATTAGTGCAGGCATGGCGAATTTTGAATCATATAACCAATTTATATGAATATGCAAAACCTGACTTAACAATCCAATATTAGGATCAAAAATCCATGCCCAAACAATTCCAATAACAATCATTGGAGTAATAAAAGGTAGAAAATATGCTGTTTTAAAAAACTCACTTCCCCTAATTTTAGAATTTAAAATTGATGCCAAAACTAATGGTAAAATTACCCCTAATACAGAAACAGAAAGAGCAAAAACAACAGTATTGGTAAATATTTTGTAAAAAACAGAACTATGAAAAATATCTATATAATTTTGCAAACCAACAAATTGAATAGGATTTAACAAATCCCACTTTGCAAAACTCAAACCAAAAGAACATATAACTGGAATTAAAATGAAAATTAATGTGCCTAAAATTGCAGGCAAAATAAATATCCACCCCGCACAATTTTGATTATTTACAATTTTTGAGAAAACATTTTTCATGGTATGATTTAATTATAGACTAAAGATTGGGAGATGTGAAATATGAAACAATATGAACACGCATTTGGTAAAAATGATATAAGAGGAATTTACGGTGACGATATTACAGAAGAACTATTTTATAATATCGGACTAGGTTATACAAAATGGCTAAAAGATAAAAGCTCAAAAAATGCAACAGACTTAAAAATTAGTGTTTGTATGGATGCAAGATTACATTCTCCAAGCCTTAAAAAAGCACTTATCGCAGGTCTTGTAGATTCAAATGTTGGTCATATTGAGGACTTAGGACTTGCTCCAACTCCAATTGGATATTACTCAGAAGTTGCACACAACCTAGATGGAGCAATGATTATCACTGCAAGTCACAACCCTAAAGAATACAATGGGTTAAAAATGACATACAATCGTCAAACCCTTAATGAATCTCAAATTAAAGAAGTTAAAGAAGAAACTTTCTCAATTTGGAAAGAATTGCCATCAAATATTGAGGAAAAAGATTTTTCAACAGAAATTATTCCTGAATACATCGCAGAAATGAAGCAAAAATTTGGAAGAATCGGCGAAGGAATTAAAGTTGTTGTTGATAGTGCAAATGCAACAGGTGGGATTGTTGGTCCTCAACTATATAAAGATTTAGGCTGTGAAGTAATTGAATTATTTTCGGAACCTGATGGAACGTTCCCTAATCACCACCCAAATCCAAGCGTTTTATCTACCCTAGAAACTCTTTCTAAAACTGTTGTAGAAAATAATGCAGATTTAGGAATTGCGTATGATGGAGATAGTGATAGAATTGGAGTTGTTGATTCTAAAGGGCAACCTTTAACAGGGGACAAATTACTCCTAATTTATGCGATGGATATTATTGACCAACATCCAACCGTAGTATCTGAGGTAAAGTGTTCTCAAGTATTATTTGATACGATAAACAATGCAGGCGGGAATGCTATTATGTGTAAAACAGGACACGGCTATATCAAAGAAAAAATGAAAGAAACTCACGCTATCTTAGGAGGGGAAATGAGTGGTCATACATTCTTCAAGGATAGATATTATGGATTTGATGATGCTATTTACGCAGGATGCAGAATGATTGAAATTGTCGCAAAAAATAAAAAACAAAATCCTAATTTCAAACTTGAAAATATGTTAGAACCATTTAATCAAGTATTTACAAGTGATGAAGTTCGTTTTCCTTGTCCAAACCACTTGAAAAAAGAAGTTCTTGAATCAATGAAAAAAGAAGTTCAAGAAAAACCAGATATGTTTGGTTCTACGATTAAGGAAATCGTAACTCTAGACGGAATGAGAATTGTTTTTGACGGTGGATTTGCTCTAATTAGACAAAGTAACACAGAACCTGTATTCACTTTGAGATTTGAAGCAAAAACAAAAGAAGAAGCAGAAAGATTTAAAACCGTAATGACAAGTTATCTTGATAGCTGTATTATGGCAAAAAGTTCAAATTAGACAGGATTTATTATGAACGACATTTATATAATTAACACACACTCTCACGTAAATATGTTGAGAGAAACTAATATTGACGAAGCAATACAGAATGCAATCGACAATAAAATCGTAACAATTGTGCCATCTAGCTCCGTTCAAGACATTTTTGATACTGACAAATTTATAAAAAAATATAACGATGTCTATGGTTATGTTGGAGTTTTTCCAGAAGAAGTTAAGGATTTTTCAGATAAAACCCTCTCAGATATGGAAGAAATAATAAAGAGTAACCCTAAAATTATTGGGATTGGGGAAATCGGGCTTGATTATTATTGGGACAAATCGTTCAAAGAACTTCAAAAAGAAGTTTTTATCAAGCAAATTGAGTTTGCAAATCAAATGAACTTGCCTCTAAACATTCACTCAAGAGAAGCACATCTTGATACTTTAGAAATTCTAAAAAAATACAATAAAAATTCCACCGCAATTATGCACTGCTTTTCGGGAAGTTTAGAATTTGCGAGAGAATGTATAAAAGAAGGAATTTACATTGCACTTGGCGGGGTTGTAACGTTTAAAAATGCGAAGAAAACAAAGGAAGTAGCGAAGAACATTCCTCTTGAGTACTTGCTACTAGAAACAGACGATCCATATTTAGCCCCTGTTCCATTTAGAGGAAAAGAAAATCAACCCATGTACGTGAAATATGTTGCCGAAGAAATTGCAAACTTGAGAGGAATTACACCAGAAGAAGTTGCAAAAACTTCAACAGAAAATGCGAAGAAAATATTCAAGAATATTGAATTCTAATTAAATTTTACAATTTCTGGCTTTTTATTCAAATTTAACTCTATATATTTGAATACATTCAATACTATTCCAGGTTGAAAGAAATAATTATTATCAACTGGAGTAATCTTTAGCATTCCTTGATTAGTATTAACATTCACAACAGTTGCCAAAAACTGTTTGTTAACAGCGGTAAACAAAATATAACCAGACTTTGATTGAATTTCATCAATAGTAAAACGATTAGCATTTATCGCTGCTATTGCTAAATGGAATAAAGAAACATGGTCAGTATTGAACACTTTTGTACACGTTTCATACTTAACATTTTGTGCCGTTATCAATGTACTCAAATTCATCTGTTCCACCGCAAAACTCGGAGAACAAGAAATACTAAATACAAAACTCAAAACAACTAAAAATTTTATGATTCTTTCCATGATTCACCTACATTTATATCTACCAACAACGGAACTCTCAATGGTTGGTTAAGTTCCATTGATTCTAATACCAAACTTTTTACCAATTCCAACTCTGATTTTTCAACTTCAACAACAAGTTCATCATGAACTTGAATAATTAACTTTGATTTCAAATTATTGTCTTTTAATTTTTTCGAAAAATCAATCATCGCAATCTTTATTAAATCAGAGGCTGAACCCTGCATTGGGTGATTAATTGCTGCACGTTTTGCAAATTCCCTCACCATTGCATTTGAACTATTTATTTCATTTTTCAAATATCTACGACGACCAAAAATAGTTTCTACATACCCCTGTTCTTCAACCAATTCTACCATATTTAGCATATATGCTTGAATTGAAGGATAAGTTTCAAAATACTTTGCAATAAAACTTTCAGCTTCAGCAGGAGTAATCTTTAACGCTTTTGCCAAACCATATTTACTCTGCCCATAAACAATTCCAAAGTTTACGGCTTTTGCTTTGTATCTCATTTCTTTTGTAACTTCTTCTACTGGTACCTCAAAAACTTTAGAAGCCGTAAGGGTATGAACATCAACCCCCGAACAAAAAGCATCTATCAAATGCTTATCTTCAGAAACATGAGCCAACAATCTCAATTCTATTTGAGAATAATCAGCAGACATAATCAGATAATTTTGTCTATCTTGAGGTACAAATGCTTGACGAATTTTATTCCCTTCCTCCGAACGAACAGGAATATTTTGTAAATTTGGATTAGAAGAAGAAAGCCGACCTGTTGTAGTTGTTGTTTGATTATAAGTAGTGTGAATACGAGAATCTTTTTTATCAATCAACATAGGAAGAGCTTCTGTATAAGTTGATTTTAATTTTGCATATTTACGATATTCCAAAATTAAACGAGCTATTTCATATTCTTCAGCAAGAGCAGTCAAAACCTCAGCACTAGTTGAATTTTTTGCTTTACCCCTCTTTTTAGGAGATTTTAATTGAAGTTTATCAAATAAAATTGCCCCAACTTGTTTTGGTGAATTTATATTGAAACCTTCATCTGCCAAATTATAAATCTTAGTTTCTAATCGGTGAAGTTTATTATTAAATTCTTCAGTCAATTTAGCTAAGTAAGCCTCATCTACCGCAACTCCAGTATATTCCATATCAGCCAAAACATGAGCTAGAGGAATTTCTATCTCTGACAAAATACTATGTTCTTTTTCGTCTAATTCGTTATTCCAATATTGAACAAGCTTAAACAAACTTGCAATAGAATCAGATGTAAAATTCTTAACTGTATCAATATCAAAATCATTAAATTTTGCTTTTTTATTTTCAGAAACCATTGTCGGCAAAATATGATTTATGCGTTCCATACATTGGATATCGAATTCTGTTGAAGCATTAGAATCTTTGATATAACTAGCTAACACCGTATCAAAAACGATTCCAGCCATGTTTATTCCAAAAGACTTACAAATATTATATTCTTGTTTCAAATCATGCGTAATCTTTTTAATATCAGAGTTTTCCAAGATAACCTTTAGCCCCGCCATCACAAAATCAGGAGCTAATTGTTTTTCTAAATGATGATTTAACGGAATATAATAAGTTTTAGTTGGAGCATCAGATTCTGTAATATTAAACGCTCCATCTTTAAATGCAAAATTATTATTATAAGCAATTGATAGCCCATAAACAGTAGAATTTAAGGCATTCTCAACATCTGCACTAAACCTAAAAGCAAATACTGATTTCTTTGACAATTCAGTAATCATTTGATTAAAATCGATTTCATCCGTTATCAACTTTGCTTCATAACTAATTTCTTCTTTGTTCACTTCTGCTTGAACAGCTTGAGCAAATAACCCCAACTGCCCATTATTTGATGAAGGAGTAATTATTTGAGTGGAATTTTTTACTTCCTCAGGAATAGTAATAGTACCCGTTTTATCAAAAGATTTTAAAATAAACTCAATATTTTTCAAAAAGCTATAAAATTGCATACTGCGTAAAAAATCAGTTACGGTCGCAATATCTGGGAGTTCAATATTAGTTTTTTCAAAATCAAAAGGAATATCAACATCTTGAACAATAGTAGCTAGATATTTACTTAGCTCCGCCTGTTCACGGCCATTTTCAATCTTTTCCCTAACAGATTTTCCAGAAATTTTATCAGCAGAATTAAGAACATTATCAACTGTTTTAAATTCTGCCAAAAGTTTTACCGCAGTTTTTTCACCAATGCCACGAATTCCAGGAATATTATCCGAAGTATCGCCTCTCAAAGCTTTATAATCAATTACTTGGTCTGGATAAACCCCTAATTTTTCATAAACTTTATTCCAATCATACTCAATAAGCTCGCCTTTAGAAGGAATAATAACTTTGATACAACCATTTTGTCTTATTAATTGGAATGAATCTTGATCCCCAGTCAAAATATAAACTTTATGTCCAAGTTCACAGGCTCTGCGAGAAATTGTACCAATAACATCATCAGCTTCAAAGCCTTCTTTGGTATAGATTGGGATATTAAATGCCTTTAAGCCCTCATAAATCAATCCCATTTGAACACGCATTGGGTCTGGCATTGCCTCTCGATTAGCCTTATATTCAACATATTTTTCAGTTCTGAAAGTATGATGAGAAACATCAAACGCTACCCCTATGGAATCAGGGGCCAAATTTTCATTTTTTAATAAATCAAAAATTGCTTTAAAAAAACCATAAACTGCCCAAGTTGGAGTACCATCCTTGGTTTTCATATTTGTACGTTCTAAAGCATAATACTGGCGAAACGCAAGTGCATGACCATCAATTAAAATTAAAGTTTTAGACTCTCCCATCGACTAATCTCCCTTTACTTAATTTTCGCATAAAAAAGGGGCTTTGACAATCTATTACAATATCTAAAAAAGAGCCTGCAAAACTCGCAGACTCTTTTAAATTATTATGATAAATACTAAGCTATAATTTCATTTTCCTTATCTGTTTTAGTCGGAAGTTTTACAACCTCAGCATTTTTTCTATTTTTTACCATTTCAGCCGTTACAACGAATTTATCAATATTTTCTTTTGTTGGAACATCATACATTACATCAAGCATAATTTCTTCAACAATTGAACGTAACGCTCTGGCACCTGTTTTACGCTTAATTGCTTCTTTTGCAATCAAATCAACTGCTTCTGGCTCAAATTCCAAATCAACACCATCCATTTTTAATAAGGCTTGATATTGTTTTAGAACAGCATTCTTAGGCTCAGTCAAAATCATTTTCAAAGTTTTTTCATTTAACTGATCCAAAACAGCATAAACAGGAACACGACCGATAAATTCTGGAATCAAACCAAATTTCAACAAATCTTCTGGTTGTAATTTTTTCAACAACTTAACAGCATTTGCATCCTTTTCAGCTTGTGACATCGGAGCTTTAGCACCAAAGCCAACAGAATTACCTTCACCTGCTCTTGCATCAACAATTTTTTCCAAACCAACAAAAGCACCACCAACAATAAATAAGATATTGCTTGTATCGATTTCGATAAACTCTTGATGAGGATGTTTTCTTCCACCTTGTGGCGGAACATGAGCAACTGTACCTTCAATCATTTTTAACAATGCTTGTTGTACACCTTCACCAGAAACATCTCTTGTTATAGAAGTATTTTCACTTTTTCTAGAAATTTTATCAATTTCATCGATGTAAATAATTCCACGTTCAGCTTTTGTAGAATCAAATTCAGCGTTTTGGTACAAACGAAGAAGAATATTTTCTACATCATCACCAACATAACCAGCTTCTGTCAAAGTAGTAGCATCTGCAACCGCAAATGGAACATCCAACATCTTTGCTAAAGTTTGTGCTAATAATGTTTTACCTGAACCTGTTGGACCAACTAATAAAATGTTAGATTTTTGGATTTCAACAGAGTCTTTTTTGTTATCTTTGTTGTGTTTTAAACGTTTATAATGGTTGTAAACAGCAACAGACAAAACTTTCTTCGCATCATCCTGTCCAACAATATATTGATCCAAATATTCTTTAATTTCATGTGGCTTTGGAATAGGTTTTTCAGCTTTTTCTGGATTTTCTCCATCAGCAGCACCTTCTTTGTCTTTTTGGTCAAAAAATTCTTCATCCAAAATTTCATTACAAAGCTCAACACACTCATCACAGATATAAACTTCAGGACCAGCAATTAGTTTTTTTACTTGGTCTTGAGTTTTTCCACAAAAAGAACATTTTAATTTATCATCATCGTGCTTTGGCATTTTTTATTTTATCTCCAATCGATTATTTAATAGCGTCACGAGAAATAACTTTATCAATCATACCATATTCAAGAGCTTCTTGAGGAGTCATGATATAATCTCTATCAGTATCCTTTTCAATCTTCTTAAGAGATTGTCCAGTATTAGAAGCTAAAATTTCGTTCAATGATTTTTTAATTCTTATAATTTCAGCTGCTTGGATTTCAATATCAGTAGCCTGACCTTGAGCACCACCTAAAGGTTGGTGAATAAGAACTCTTGAATGAGGAAGAGCCATTCTCTTACCTTTAGTACCAGAAGAAAGTAAGAATGCACCCATAGAAGCAGCTTGTCCTAAACAAATTGTAGAAACATCTGCTCTAATGTGTTGCATTGTATCATAAATTGCAAAACCTGCTGTTACACTACCACCTGGAGAGTTGATATATAACATAATATCTTTTTCAGGATTTTCACTATCCAACAATAATAACTGTGCAACAACCAAATTAGCTACCATATCATCAATAGCAGTTCCCAAGAAAATAATTCTTTCTCTTAATAGTCTTGAGAAAATATCGAATGATCTTTCACCACGACTTGATTGTTCTACAACAACAGGTACAAAACTCATGATTTAATTCCCTTTCTTATTCTAATATTATACTTATTCTCTACTAAGCTTCAACTGATTCTTTGTTAGGTTTAACTTCTACATATTCAACTTTGTTATTGTCAACTAAGAATGTTCTAACTTTTTCATTAACAATTTGTTGAGATAATGTTTGTAAGAAGTCAGGATTTTGTCCGAATTGTTTCAACATATCCTGAGCACCCATACCGTATGCTGCAGCCAATTGATCTAACTTTCCAGCAAAATCAGATTGTTCAACAGATACTTTTTCTTCTTTAGCGATTTTATCAATTATTAAAGAATTTTTAATTCTTGTTTTAGCATCTTCGACCAATGTATTATTGAATTCTTCTTCATTACCTTGAGATTTCATGAATGTATCCCAATCAAT
This sequence comes from Candidatus Gastranaerophilales bacterium HUM_1, assembly GCA_002103105.1. Classification (GTDB taxonomy): domain Bacteria; phylum Cyanobacteriota; class Vampirovibrionia; order Gastranaerophilales; family Gastranaerophilaceae; genus Zag111. The sequence continues at coordinate 87,120 of DAAY01000005.1, read as the reverse complement.
ACCTTGGTAAGATAATCTTTGTTTATAATCAGCTTTCAATGATTCAACTTCTCTATCAATCATTCGTTGAGGAATTTCAACAGAAGAAGATTCAATTACTTGTTTGAATACAGCGTTTTCTGCTGCTGATTTTTTCAAACTTTCTCTTTGTTTTTCAATGTAATCCTTAATATCAGCTTTTAACTCATCAACAGTTGAAAATCTTGTTGATTTTTTCACTAATTCATCAGTCAATTCTGGCATAACTCTTTGCTTGATTTCATTGATTTTAATAGCAAAAGTAGCTGGTTGACCTTTTAGTTTTTCATCATGATAATCTTCTGGGAATGTAACTTGAATATCAAACTCATCCTTGATGTTGTGACCAACTAATTGTTCAGCAAATCCTGGAATAAAGTTTGAGTGAGCTAAATCTAGAGCGTAACCTTTTGCAGATCCGCCTTGAATAGCTTCACCATTGCAAGTTCCATCAAAATCAAAAACAACTGTGTCTGTTTCGTTTGAAGGTCTATCCAAAACTAGTTCCATAGAAGCGTGTTGAGTTAAAAATCCTTCTAATGCTTTGTCAAAAGCACCATCATCTTCTGAAGGAACTTCTGCTTTAACTTCTAGATTTTTGTATTCACCCAATTTAACTTCTGGTCTTGTTTCAACTTCGAAAGTTACTTCTAAATCTTTACCAGTTTCAAATTTGTAATCAGTAATTGCTGGTTGAGAAATAACATCCAATTTGTTATCGTAAACAGCTTGACCTAAATATTTTGGAAGAATAATATCCAAAGCTTCTTGTCTAATTCTATCAACCCCAACGTGTCTTTCAATAACTGCACGAGGAGCTTTACCTTTTCTAAAACCATCAATATTTACATATTGAGAAATACGATTAGCAGCTGTGTTATATGCAGAAGCAGCTTCTTTTGCAGGGATAACCATACTTATACTAACCAAGTTGTCTTGTTCTTTTGTTAATGTTGATTTCATTTCTTAATATCCTTATTTATACTATACATGCATCTTATCCGATTTTACCGCAAAAAATAATAAAATCAACTCGTACAAAAGAACTAGCACACTTTAAGCCAGTTCCCTCACATTTTTTTACAAACACTTGCACTAAAAATGTATTTGTGATTGAATTTAATTACAATTAGGGTAATTCCTCTTTAACCCAATTGAGGTAAAACAACAAGCGGCGGTTGAATTACCGACAAATTACACAAAAAAAATAAAGAAGGAAAATTAAAATGTTAAAAATCAGATTAAAAAGATTAGGTGCTAAGAAAAACCCTACATACAGAGTTATTGTTATCAATTCAACAACTAAACGTGAAGGCAGACCAATCCAAGAATTAGGTCACTACAACCCTAAAACTAAAGTTATGAAATTAGACAAAGCAGCAGCTCTTGAATGGATTTCTAAAGGCGCTCAACCAACAGAAACAGTTGCTTACCTTATCAAAAATTGCAACGAAGATGGCACTTTGAACTATGTTAAAAAAGAAACTGTTAAACTTTCTAAAAAAGCTTTAGCTAAAAAACAAGCTGAAGAAGAAGCAGCTAAAGCAGCTGCAGAAGCAGAAGCTCCAGCAGAAGAAGCTCAAGCATAGTTATATTTTTGAGATATACGAAAAAGAGTCCTTTTATCAAGGACTCTTTTTTTTTACTAACTTTTTATTATTTGTCTAAACATTTAATTTGTAACCACCACCATAAATGGTTTCAATATATTTTTTACCATCAGCAATTTTATCAATTTTGCTTCTCAAATGTCTAATATGAACTCTGATAGTTTCAATATCATCATCAGGAGAGTATCCCCAAATATCTTTTAACAATTTTGCAGACGAAACCATATTGCCATGATTTTGAAATAACAAATTAAATATATCAAATTCAATAGGAGTTAACTTTGCCTGTTTTTCTCCAATTTTTACACTATATTGCTCAGGCAAAAGAGTAATCTCACCAAGAGTAAGCAAATCTCTCGTTGAAGCAGAAATTGGAATTTGGTTAGTCCGTTTTAACAACGCACGAACTCTGACCAATAACTCTTCAAGTTCAAAAGGCTTGACTAAATAATCATCAACACCAATATTAAACCCCTTTACCTTATCATTGATTTGAGAAAGAGCCGTCAACATTAGAATTGGGGTATCTTTTGTTTCTTCATTTTGACGAATTCTCTTTGCAACCGTAAACCCATCGACATCGGGCATCATTACATCTAAAATAACTAAAGATGGAGCTTCTTGTTTAGCTAACGCAAAGCCCTTAATGCCATCATTCGCTTGTATAACTTTATATCCTGCAAGCTCCAAATTAACCTTAATTAATTCGTTAATTGCAACATCATCATCTACTACTAAAATCTTATTATTCATACCGAGATTCTATAATAAAAGAGAAAAATTGAAAATACGATTAATAAAACTTAATATACAAATATAGCCAAAAAGTAGCGTATAAGTGTATTTATAACGATTATTAATTTTAACAAAAAATAATAAATAGTCTAATATAGGATAAAATATTTTTTTTAGAGTATTATTGTAATGTACGAAATATACATTTATTTAAGTTATATAAGGAGCAAATAAATTGACAGATTCACCTTTAGACATGTTTCAAAAAAATTCTGAACTAGACGAAATACATTTAGGACAACATGTTTTAGCCGAATTTTTTGAATGTGACCCTAATATTTTGAACAGTATTGACAAGGTTGAAAAATACATGATAGATTCAGCACTAGAATGTGGAGCTACAATCGTTCAAAAATGTTTCCACATGTTTAGTCCATATGGAGTTTCTGGAGTTGTAATTATTTCAGAAAGCCACTTGGCTATTCACACTTGGCCTGAACTTGGCTATGCCGCAGTAGATTTATTTACTTGTGGTTCAAAATGCGACCCAAAAGTTGCATACGAATTTTTGAAAAAGAAATTCAGCTCTAAAAAAGCAAGTTTTACTGAATTAAAAAGAGGCATAATTACAAAAGACACAATGAAAGTTGTTGAAAAACCTTTTGAAATTATGGAACAAATTGAAAGCTAATAAAAACCCCAAATATCAAAATTTTAATTAAGATAAAAACGTTTAAATAGCCTAACTAGAGAGATTATAATTAAGACTAAAACTTAAAATTATCTAGGTGGGCTATTTATAAAATTAATTAAGGTAGTTTACTAAAATAGAGAAATAAAAAAGGAGAAAAAAATGAAAGTTGACAAATTATTTAACCTATCAAAAAAAAGCTATGAATACTTAAATGCAGGAAAAATATACTCTGCAGAAGAAATAAACGCAGCTAAAAGATTTATCAGATCTAACACAACAGCTATTAACGCAAAAACATACACTAGCCCATTCGGTTTGACAGGAACAACAGCTCGTTCAATCAAAGCTGAAAACACAACACAAAACGCAAATATTCAATATGCAATTGCTCACGGAGTACCTGCTCAACAAGCAACTAAAATGTTTATTGCATAGTTTTTATAAAACAGTTTTTATAGCAAAAGGAATAAAGCTTATCAAATCATCAGCCATGACTGAATATTCGGTAAGCTTTTCTTTTGCAAAATCTCCACAAAGCCCATGCAAATAAACAGCCATTACTGAAGCCTCAAATAAATCCATTCCTTGAGCGAGTAATCCAGAAATCATGCCCGTCAAAACATCTCCAGAACCAGCCTTTGCCATAGAACTATTACCCGTATTATTCACATATTTTCTACCATCTGGCGACACTACAACGGTGTTGTGAGACTTCAATACAACCGTAGCATTATATTTTTCAGAGATTCTTATTGCGGATTTATCAAAATTTGTTAACACATCATCCAAAGTACAACCCAACAGTCTTGCTGCTTCCTTAGGATGTGGGGTAAGAATAACTTTATCAAACTTTCTTTCCAAATATTTTGAACTATCTTTTGCAAGCAAATTTAAGCCATCTGCATCAATTACCAATGGGCAATCTTGCAAAGAGTTTTCTATTACAAAATCGAATAAGCTCTTAGCAACTTCATCTTGCGATAATCCACAACCAATTGAGACAACAGAAGTAGTGTTATTCAAATAATTTTTCACTTGTTCTACCGGTACAAATACAACATTCTGAGTTTGAGCTGCAACAGCATCAATAACTCTCTCCGTTGAAGATAAAAAACAATATCCACAACCTATTTTTAAAGCCGAAACAGACGACAAATATGCAGCCCCTGGCATATAATCAGAGCCTGCAATATTTAAAACTCGACCGAAAGTCGATTTATTAGAATTTTGTATCCTTTTTGGAAGTTTATAGTCCATTTTGTCTGATTGCCTCATACGCAACAATTGCTACGGAATTAGACAAATTCAAGCTTCTTTGCCCCTCTTTCATTGGAATAGTTCTGGCATGAGAATCCTTTACATATTCATCAGGCAAACCTCTTGTTTCAGGACCAAAGACAATAAAATCGCCGTCCTTAAACTCTATTTCCGTATATAATTTGTCTGCTTTGGTTGTTAAATAATAAAACGTTCCATTAGGGAATTCATTATACAACTCGTCCATAGACTCTAGTTTATGCAAATCAACACTATCCCAGTAATCAAGTCCAGCACGTTTTGTATATTTACTTGAAAGAGAAAAACCCAATTTCCCTACCAAATACAAACTTGCACCACAACAAGCACACAGTCTTGCAATATTCCCTGTATTTTGAGGAATTTCTGGCTCGTATAAGACAATATTTAACTTACTTGACATCATTAAACAACTTTCCGCTTTCTGCAACAACTGGAATTGCACGAACAACACAGAAAATAATTGCAACCCAAGCTAAAATAACTGCAATCAAATGAATTGATTGAGCAATTGCAACAGGTAACGCTGGAATTGCAGCAACAATTAACAATACAAAAGCCGCAACTTTTGCAACTGCATAGCTAATTCTCATAAATCTTGATGCACAAATAAATTTACCCCAAGCTGTTGATTGCATTGACTTATCACCAAATGCAGTCATTCCCTTTGAAAGAGCAACACTTCTAATTCCATCCGTAGTAAATGCTCTTGCAACGCATACAATTGGGAACATTGCATTCAAAGCCATATTACCATCTGCAAGATAACCTAAAATTGCAAAAACAATCCAATAAGAAAGTTCTACAATTCTATCACCCATAATATCTAGAACAGATCCCCATTCTGAAGATTGGTTGAATTTTCTTGCAACATATCCATCAACACCGTCCATAATAAAAGCAATAATTGTTAGAATTACAGCCCAAACATAAGCACAGGTTGTATGTTTAAATAACAATGCGATCGCTACAAATGCAACAAAAATTCTGCTAATTGAAACAATATTTGCTGCGTTATCTTTAATATTCATTATAAATCTCTCCTACTTTTTAGTTCTTGAAAGAGCAAAATCTACACTATCAAGATTTTTTGCTCTATCCCCTAGCATAATCTTTTCTGCTTCTTCCAAAATACTTACAACAATAAAGCCATTTTCACCATCTGATCTAGCTTTTTTGCCAGTTTCACAACAGCTAATAAAGTGTTGGCATTCAAGCTTCAAAGGTTCAATTTCAAGATAATCAAGTTGAACATTTTCACTGCTTCCAGCTTTAAAGTTATCATAAATTGTTAGTTTATGTTCTGCTACGGTATCATCTAAAATTGCAGTCTTTTTAGTTCCTCTTACCAATAATTGAACATGCTTTTTCGGAGTAATCCAACTATCCGTAATGTGAGCAATTGCCCCGCCTTCCATTTTAATTCCAATATGAGTAATATCCATAATATCATTACCATCAGAAGAACAGCCAATAGCTGAAAGAACTCTTTCTGGATTTTTACCTAATACATAACTAATCATTGAAACATCATGAGGAGCCAAATCCCACATTACACTTCTATCATTTTTGAAATAGTTAATATTCAATCTGTCACTTTGAGCATAAACAATTTCACCCAAAGCACCTTCTTCTACTAACATTTTTAATCTGTTTACTGCTGGATGGTACAACAACAAGTGACCAACCATAAGAACCAAACCTTTGCTATCAGCTAAATCTGCTAAATCTCTAGCTTCTTGAGCAACTGTTGAAATAGGTTTTTCTACATAAACATTTTTCCCAGCCTCAAGCATGGCCTTAACAAACTTGAAGTGAGTGTGACTAGGTGTAACAACAACCACACCTGTTATTTCTTTTGAATTTAAAATATCATTAAAATCCTTTGTTGTTTTTATCCCTGGATATTGTTCTTTTACTTTTGCGATATTATCATCATCCAAATCACAAACCATACCCAAAGCGTTCAAGTTGTAGAAATTACGAACGATATTACGTCCCCACAACCCACAGCCTAATACTGCTATTTTCTGTTCAGTCATATTTTCCCTAACCTTCTTATATTCTAACTATCTTATTCTAATTATAAACCTGAAAAGATTTTTTGCAAATTCTTAACAAGTCATTTACGCCTATCTATTTTGATTTCCCATTTCATTTACAGCTCGAACACGCATATCATACAAATTTTGAGCAACTTGATAGAAATTATCTCTATCTTCTGGAGTGAAATAGGTTACTAATTTATCTAACAATGGTTTTGGCACTTCTGAAATTTTAACCATTCTATCTAAAACTTCATCTGTCATTGGATAAAGGGATTTGTAATTTTTATAGAAAATGTGACGACATTCTGCTTCCATTTGAGTGGAATGCTTTATAGCTTCTTGACCAAGTTTATAAGTCAAAACATTTCTTTCAAAGTACAAACCTTTATATTTCCCCATAACAAGTCTAATCATCAAATCATAATCAGCCATCAATTTGAATTTATCATCAAACATCCTTAACTGGTCTAACACACTACGCTTGAAAACCATTGCTTGTCTAGCACAAGGATTAACTTGAAAAGTACTCAACATTGATGGAGGAAACAAAAATACAAACCCTTCTGGGTGGCAACAATACGCAGGGAAGAAACAATAATCCGCATTTTCTCTTTCCATTGCATCAACGATATCCGCAACAGCAACTACATCATGGTAAAAATCATCACAACTTAAAAATGCGATATACTTACCCTTGGCATGCATAATACCTTTATTCATTGCATCAAACTTCCCTCTATCAGGCTCAGAATAAAAATTCAAAAATCCATTATTTTTATAATCTTTCAAAAGAGTTATAGTTTCATCAGAAGAAGCATTATCAATAATAATATGCTCAATATATGGGTAAGTCTGTCTATCAAGAAGATTTACTAACAAAGAAAAATCATCTGTTAATCCTGCATCTACAATATTTGATGTTGGTGTTATGACCGTAAATTCTGGTTCGTACATATTATTTTATATCCTTTTATTAGTAATTTGCGTATATTTGACGTAAAATTTGTTCTTCTATATTTTTCTTATCAGAAGAAGATGTTTTGGCATCATTTATCATAATATCAAAGGCATAAGTATTACCTTTTCTTGAAGTGATATATCCAGCAATTGCACTTGTATCAGACAATGTGCCTGTTTTTGCCTTTAAATTATCTTTAAAATACAACATTCTATTTTTTAAAGTTCCTTCCCCTGGAGAAGGAATAAATTCTTTAAATTCATCAAAATCAGCTAATTTTGATCTTGCGACAAGAAAATCTGTCATAAAATCAGCAGTCATTATATTATTTTTTGAAACTCCACTACCATCGACAATTTTAACATCATCAGTTGGAATATTTAATGAACTGATATAGAATTTGAGCATTCCTAAAGAATTTGAAATAGAGCCTTTTTCTTCTGCCCATTTCGCACCTGCCAATTTAAAAACTGTTTCAGCAACTAAATTATTACTTGTTTTTAAGATTGATTCCATAGCATCAGGCATTTTGTGAGCAACGCTTGTAACAAGGTATATATTTTTAGTCGGCAAAATAGCGTTAGGGTAACCCTTATTATAATCTATCTTTTGAGCATTAATAACATCATCCAGCCTCAATTTAAAATAGCGTTGAAGGTTTGGAATAGGCATTTTAATATTTTCAATCTTTGTAATTTCACCTTTTGCATCATAAACATTTTGAGCAAAATTTAAATTTTTGACAATAGAAATATCATTTTTAGATAGAGTTATATCTGTTGTAATAAGATTCATAAACGTCAATGGATAGAAAGGTTTCACAACAATTGAAGGTGGCATATTTTGCATGCTCGGAGTAATCTCTATATTTAATAAATTTTCATCTATATTGTATGCACTGAATTTAGGCATTAAAGGATTCATCTCATCATCCCATTGCCAACCTTCACCCCATTCAACATTATCAAATATTGAAGAATCAATATAAATATTTTTAGGCTCTAAAATATTTTTTTCCTTTGCAACAGTCATCATTTTTTTCAAATCAGAAGAAGTCAAAAATGGATCCGCACCTAATTTTAGGTATAAATCATTATTTGAGCTTTTATACAGCTTTGTTGAAAATTCGTAATCTGAGCCTAAAGTATTCAATGCAGCAGAAGAAGTAACCAATTTCAATGTAGAAGCTGGAATCATTGGAGCTTTTTTATTCAATAAATATACTTCCTTGTTGTTAGAAATATCTTTTACACTGACAGATACAGCATCTTTATTTATTAATGAATTAATCGTTTTTGTAACATTTTCCGCTTGAACAGAAGATAATGTCAAAAAAATAGCAAAGAATAAACTAATTATTTTACGCATAACATTTTTACCTCATAACTAGGTTTGATATCATTTAAAACCGTGCATTTATCACGAAAATCATACATTTCGTCAAATTGAAGAACCGCAGAAGCTAAACCTTCACCTTCCATAATTGAAGACAACTCCTCACCTTTATAATCAATAATTCTAGATTCTCCGAGATTATATTCTCCATCTTCAATATAGCCACTTTGAGTAAGCGCAACCATATAACATTGATTTTCTACCGCTCTGCATTTTGTCATAACTTCCCAAGGAATCGGCTTTTTTGAACCCCAAGCAGCACAATTAACTAAAACATCCGCACCTACTTTTCTATAAGCTCTATAAATTTCAGGGAATCTTATATCATAACAAATTGTCAGCCCAAACTTTACTCCATCTAATTCGACCATAACTGGTGAATCTCCTGTTGTAATAAACTTACCTTCATCACAACCGTAATATGAATATAGATGATTTTTTGAATAAGTTGCAAGAAGTTTCCCATTTCTATCAATTACAGGACAAGTATTGTAATATTTTCCTTCTGATTTTGTAATAAAACTTCCACCAATAATATTGATATTATACTCCTTGGCAATCCTTGATAAAAAACGAATAACAGAACTATCGTTTAAATCTTGAGCAGTTTCTTGAAAATGAGAACAAGACCATCCGACAGTCCAAACTTCTGGAAGAACAAGAACATCTGTCTGTTCTTTCAAGTTATTATTTAAAATATCTTCAACTTTTTTACAATTCGCTTCTACATCCCCAATAACAGATGACATCTGAAGCATTGTAACTTTTATTTTCTTTTTTTCTTCCATAATTTTAACTTTTTAGCCTCTTTATATTTTTCTGGAGCAATTTCTTCCAAATGAAATAATGATTGTTTTAATTCAGCTGCAACCTGTTCATCAGTTTTACCATCTGTATAAATTGGATCTCCAAAAATATTTAACAAATGACATGGACCAACAGGAGATGTCATCTTATCCCAAGAAGGGAATCTTACAAACGTAAACTCTGGAGAATACCAATGAACAGGGACAATAGGAACATTTGCTTCTCGAGCAAGAACAATAGCACCAGACTTAACCTCATGCAATGGACCCCTAGGACCATCAACCATAATTGCAATATTCTCGCCTTCTTTTAATTTAGAAAGCAACTTCAATGTTCCCGAAACAGCACCTTTTCTATTAGAAGATCCCCTGCATACATTAAAGCCTAAACGTTCGCAAACACCTGAAATAATTTGTCCATCTAACGAATTGCTTATTAATACATGTAACTTTTCTCTATTAGATAAACCATGAATACCAAATTGATTTTCATGCCACATTGCATAAATGCAAGGACTAATCCCAGGATTATTGAACTCCTCAGCATATGTGAAAAACTCTTGAACTTTCATCATCGCATAAACAATATTTGTTACTTGTTTTAAATTGTCTTGATTTATCAGCCTAACCATAATAAAACAATGATAGCATAGAAATTTAGAAAAGAAAAATAAGTCATAAAAATTAAAATCAGAAAATATGGTTGACAATAAAAAATTTTTATCTTAGAATAAAAGACGTAGCCGAAAGATATTTATTCTTTAGCTTGATAATAGAATAGCATCGGGATGTAGCGCAGCTTGGTAGCGCACCTCGCTTGGGACGAGGGGGTCGCACGTTCAAATCGTGTCATCCCGACCATTTATAAAAAGAACCCCTTGAGGGTTCTTTTTTTGTTTAAAATTTGGGGATTATATTATGAAAGTGAATAAAATAAGATTAACATTAAAGGATATCAGAAATAATAAAAATATTTCTTCTAGAGTTTTTACAACCAAAAAGCCCAATGCACCAGCCCCAAATGACAAGTGGGAACCAATTATCATCACAAAAAGAGAAATGGAACAATACGCCAAAGATACCTTAAAAAAAGTTTCAGAACTTAAAAAGATATTTGGTTTCTAAAAATATTCACCTCAATTTGCGAATTAAGTTTTTTTATGATAGCATTGAGAGGTCTGATTACCAGACTTGTTATTAAATTAGATGAGGGATAGAGAAAGTGGATTTTATTTCATACACAATAAAATTTTTGAGCTTGTTAGCTCATTTTGTAGGGAACTACGGTTTAGCAATCATTTTATTGACGATTATAGTTAGACTTGCAATGTGGCATTTGAACGTTCAACAACAACGTTCAATGAAGATGATGCAATCATTACAACCAAAAATGAAAGCTATTCAAGATAGATATCAAAGCAATCCGCAAGTTATGCAACAAAAAATGATGGAGTTCTATAAGGAACACAAATTCAATCCAATGGGTGGATGCTTACCATTACTAATCCAAATGCCAATATTCATTTTGTTATATTCAGCATTAATTAGCCCTCAATTTATACAAGTTGCAGGCGACCAACATTTCTTATTCATCAAGAGTTTAGCTACAACAATGAGAGCAACTGCTGGAATTTCTAATAATGGAATTCTTGGAATTGATAAAAACGATAAGCTTGTATTAGGAAATACTGCAACAGTATATCTTCCTGGAGAAGTTATTAAAAACGTAAAAATCACAGACCCAACTCAAGGGGTAGAAGTTCAAGGAGAGATTGAGCCAGGGAAAGCTCTTGATTTAGCTGTTAGTCTTGATCATGTGAAACTAAAATTCAGCCAACAAGATAAAATTGAAAAAGCTGATTTGACAGTTACAAACAGCAATATTAGAGAAAATGAAACAATTTCATTTGTTAGAGATGGCGGAGTTTTAAAAGCCACAGTTCCAACAGTTCCTGTTAACAAAACTCTTCACTGGGATGTAATTTTATTGATAGTATTGTTTGCTGTTACAATGTTCATTTCTCAAAAGATTATGATGTCTATGAACAAAACAGACTCTTCAGACCCAACACAACAAGCATTGCAAAAATCAATGGGGACATTCATGCCACTAATGATTATCGCAACTTTCGTAATCATCCCAATCCCTGCTGGTGTATTGTTATACTTGATTACAAGTAACGTTATTCAAATTCTTCAAACAATTCTTATCAACAAACAACTTGAAATTGAAGAAGAAAAAAGAAAAAATGGTGTTTCTGATTTAGAACTTAAAAATGCTAAAAAAGTAACCGATAAAAAATAACTAAATAAATACAAAAAGAACAAAACAACTCCGATTTGAAAGATAATTGGAGTTGTTTTATGTATAATAGATTTATAGATAAAATTTAAAGGAAAAGAGAAAAAGATGAATATATCCGAATTCGATTACGAATTACCAGAAGAATTAATAGCACAAATGCCAGCAGACAAAAGAGAAAATTCAAAAATGTTGGTACTAAATAGAGGAAATCAAACAATAGAACACAAACACTTTTTCGACATTGTTGATTATATTGACGAAAATAGCTTACTAGTTTTGAACGACACAAAAGTTTTACCAGCCAGACTTTATGGACATAAAGATACTGGAGCAAAAATTGAAGTATTTTTGTTAAACAAAGCTCAAGATGATAACACTATTGCATCGGATTGCAAAGATGTTACAACAGACGTCAAAACTTGGGCTGCACTAATTAAGCCTTCAAAAAGAGTTAAACCAGATACCTTAATCAAAATCAGTGACGAATTAAGTATAAAACCTATAAAAAGACTTGAAGATGCTGGAGAATGGTTAGTCGAACTTATCTATGACGGAGATTTGATTGAGATATTACACAAAATTGGTAACATTCCACTACCTCCATACATAGAAAGAAAATTAACAAGTGAAGAACTAAAACAATTTGATAAAGAAAGATACCAAACAGTTTATGCAAGAGATGAAGGCTCTGTTGCGGCCCCAACAGCAGGATTACATTTTACAAAAGAAATTCTTCAAAAGCTAAGGGAAAAAGGTGTAGATATTGCGTATGTGACACTAAATGTCGGACTTGGAACATTTAGACCTGTAAAATGTGAAAATATTCTAGAACACAAAATGCACTCTGAAACATTTTCAATAAGTGAAGATACGGCTAAAAAAATTAACGAAGCAAAAGCTCTAGGCAAAAAAATTGTAGCAGTAGGAACAACAACAGTTAGAACGCTAGAAACAGCTTATCAAAAATATGGCTGCATAAAAGCATGTCACGACCATTCAGAGTTATTCATCTACCCACCATATGAATTTAAAGTTATTGATAATTTGATAACTAATTTCCACTTACCAAAATCAACATTATTGATGCTTGTTAGTGCATTAGCTGGGAAAGATTTTATTTTCAAAGCATATGCAGAAGCTATTAAAAATAAATATAGATTTTTCTCATACGGCGATTGCATGTTTATTAAATAGAACCCACTCCAATTAATAAAAATTGACAAATTTTATCCTATCATTAAATCATGTGGAGGATACATTATTTTCACATATTAAGTAGAATAATAATGTATATGGGAGGTAGTATAAGAGTATGTTCTCTGAAATGATACAAAATTTGTTAAACTCTGGCGGTAAACAAGCAGCAATGCAACGTACAACACAAATAAATAAGTACGTAAACAGTATGAACCGTCAGTTGAATCCTAATCAAAGTGTAAATAATAGTCCATTGGATACGATTTACCCACCTGGAGCAAATAATGTACAATCTTTTGAAAAGGTTTTATCTAGCACAACCCAAGCAAATTTTGGTTCTTTACTTCTTAACCCACAATCAATGAATGTTAATGGGAATATTTATTCTGGCACTGATGACATTGATACAAGTAATTTAATGAACAATAGAGTTCTAATGAATGCAATCAATGAAGTCAATGAAGCAAGAAGAGATTATTCTAAAACAAGTTCTAACATAACAAATAAAACTCAGCTTCTAGGCATGATAAACCAAGTAGCACAACGACATGGTGTTGATGAAAAACTTGTACAAGCCCTTATTAAGCAAGAATCTGGGTTTAATCCAAACGCAACATCTAAAACAGGAGCTATGGGCTTGATGCAACTTATGCCCTCAACTGCTAAATCACTAGGAGTTAAAGACCCGTATAATGCAACTCAAAATGTTGAAGGCGGAGTTAAATATTTAAAATCAATGTTAAATAAATATAATGGGAATGTAATTTTAGCACTTGCAGCATACAATGCAGGACCTAATGCTGTTGACAAATACTCTGGAGTTCCACCATATAAAGAAACTCAAAATTACGTTAAAAACATCTTAGCAAATTATTTATAATTGTAAGTTTCGGAATACTAAACAAAAAGAGGTCTTAGATGTAAGACCTCTTTTTACTCTTTGGAATTTAAAAGTTTACAATTTTGACAAAACATGTTGCAATCTATCAAGTTTCCTATTATCTGTACCTATTCCGCAAAGCAACATTGTTGATTTTTCATTTGTTTTTTCATCCTCAATATCAAAATCTTCATAAAGCATTTCAGATAATTCATACCCAGAAATCCCAGGAACTTTAATCAATACTTTTGTTGGATCATCTCCAAAGAACTCGCAACCACGACATTTTTCTCTCATTTTGTCTAAACGTGTAATCAAATTATCAATTTCTTTTCTTCCATCTCTTGAATCCAAATATTCAATATTAGCTTCAATTGAGGCAAGTAAAGGATATGATGGAGATGTTGTCATGAACATACTCAATGCGGGCTCTACGTCAATTTCACAATTGCAATGCAACAAAGCCGTAGGATTTAACCCACCCGCAGTTTTATGCAAAGATTGAACTGTAAAATCGGCAACATTGACTGCGGATAGAGGAAGCTTATCTGAGAATGGATACAACGCCCCATGAGCTTCATCGACAATTAAAAAGGCATCATGTCTTTCACAAACCGCTTTAATTTCTTCTATATCAGAAATTATACCCTCATAAGTAGGAGAAGTAATAATTACAGTACGAATATTATATCTATTCAAATAATATTCAATAACTTCGGGTTTAGTTTCTAGTGGTACACCCCATTCTGGATCTATCTCTAGGTCATAAGTTAAAGCTCTAGCGCCTGCCAATCTTACAGCGTTAAAATGGCAAGGGTGAGAATTTGAAGCAATTAGCACCTTATCACCTACTTGAGTACAAGATAAAACGGCAGCAATAATACCACTCGTTGAACCATTTGTTAAAAAAGTTGTAGAATAAGTATGGTAAATAGATCTTGCCCACAATTGTGACATTCTCAAAGCTTCTTGAGGATCTTGACACTCAGTTTCAGATATGTCTATTTTATACATATCTTTCAACGGTTGATAAATCCCTCCTTTTTGAGAATGAGAAGGAGTTGTAAAAAGAGTTTTGACAGTTTTAGTTTCAAGTAATCTTACTAAGCTCATAATGTTCCTATTTATTCTTAATTTCAACACTACGTTTTGCACAGAACTGAGTCAAAATCATTTTGTCATGGCTAGATTTGTAAACAAATTGACCAGACACAGCATAACCACCCTCTTCCATACGTTTTTCAATTCTTATTGGCTGAAATTCACAATCAACACTCAAAGAATCAGAAAGCGGAACAGAAACGGCATAAGAACCATCAATATTTAAGTTAGAATTAGTTTTGAATTTCATACCACCAGCAGAAATATCAAGAGTTGAAATATCGTAATCATTTCCATCCAAATGCAATTGCAAATTATTAAGGAATTTTATACGTGTATATTGACGTCTTTGCAAGAATTTATGTTTTGCAGGACTTGCAATAATCAATGTTTTGCCATTGATTTCTTTTGCATAAGAATCAAAATACAATTTTCCATGAGGTGTTTGTGTATAAAATTCGCAATAAGTATTTACCATAATATTTTCTGGTTCATATTCAAGTTCAAGGGTAAAATCACCAGCTCTAACAGCTGTAACCTTACCTCTATTTGCAAATTTATAGTCTTGTGGAATTAACAATACTTCTTGATTTTCAACAACTAATTCTCTCATCTGTATCCTTTCAAATAATATATAAATGTACTTTGATTATACACTAATAAAATAAATCAGGCATAATGTTAAGAAATAAAAAAGAAAAGCCCTCATTTGAAAAAAATAAGGGCAGCTGAGCAATCAGAAGAGTTGAGGATTATATTTAGATGATATAAATATTCTAAAGAACTTTCATTATGCAAAATAGCTAAATCTTTCTGAAAATATTACCTAATGGGACAAAATTATTTGATTTTTACCGAACAAACGTGATAAAATGTTTTAGAAAATAGAATAAGGAGTTTTTATGAAAAAAACATTACTTGGATTAGCAATTTTAAGTTTCATCGGGTTATCTACAAATGGAGCATTTGCAGGATACTATTACCAAGCACCGAATGCTGGGAATATGAGTTTCTACCCAATGATGCAAAGACAAATGGAACAACAAGAAACACTTGATTTTGTAAATCATCCAGAAGAATACAAAGAAAAAAGAGCTAAAAAAGATGCTCAACTTGATTACGAAGAAGGGAAAGTTAACCCAAACGTAAATCCTTATTACAAACCAACATCTTTCAATCTAAAACAGAAAGAAGATTTACCATTGCAAAAACCGATGGAATTTTCTAAAGATGAAAATGGACAAATTAGAATTCAAGGGATTAAATAACAATGAAAAAACTAATCATTAAATGGATTATTTTCGCTCTAATAATAATGGGGATATGCTATTTCCCTGGGTTAAAAGTTGACAGCTTCTGGTTTGCAATGCTTATTGCTGCGGTAATTACACTAATCAATATTTTCATTAAACCAGTTGTTAAATTATTAACTTTCCCAATAAATCTATTTACTTTTGGGTTGTTTAATCTTGTTATTAACTTTGCAATGTTGTATGGAATTGCCTACTTTATCCCACAATTTCATATGGATAATTATTTGAGCGGATTTTTTGCATCAATAATTATTGCAATTTCTTATTGCATTTTGAAAAAGATTTAACAAACATATTTTTCAATAAAAAAGCGTAAGGTTAATAATTTCCTTACGCTTTTCTTATTTATAAACAATATTGAACGCTATTTTATTTTTACAGTCGGAACAACAGACATTCCAGGAACAATATTAAATTTTGAATAATCTTCATCAAATACAATTTTTACTGGGACACGTTGAACGATTTTTACATAACTACCAACAGCATTTTCTGGAGGGAACAAACTAGATTTTGCACCAGTTGCTCTTTGAATACTATCAACATGAGCTTTGAATTTCTTATTTGGATAAGTATCAACTTTTACCCAAACTCTTTGCCCTGGGTGCATATGAGTTAATTGACCTTCTTTAAAGTTTGCAACAACCCAAACTCTGCGAGGAACAACCGCCAACAATGGTTGACCTGTTTGAACATAATTACCTTGTTCGACACTACGAGATGCAATCAATCCATCAGAAGGGGCATAAATCTTGGTGTAACTTAAATTTAGTTTAGCTTGTTCAACTTCAGCTTCTAACCTTTGAATTTCAGCTTGTACCGTTTGAGTTTTTGCTATTGATGAATCAAGTTCGGATTTCATTGCTTTTGTTCTATTGCTTGCAGACTGGTAATTTGCTTTTGATACATCTAAATCTTTAGAACTTCTATCGTAATCTTGTTTAGAAACAACTCCAGTTTTGTACATATCATTATAGCGTTTATAATCTTTTTGAGCGAAATCAAGTTTTGACATTGCGGAAACTCTATCATCAGAAGCTTGATGCATATCAGAAGTATTTTTTGAAACATCATGATTTGACACATTCAAACGAGCTTTCGCTTCTGCTAGTTTTGCTTCTGCTTGGTCTAATTTTACTTGATAATCATTGGGGTCAATTTCTAAAAGTAAATCACCTTTTTTAACTGGTTGGTTATCGTCAACTAACAAGTTAACAACTGGTCCCGCTACACGTGGAGCAACAGAAATAATTCTTCCCTCTACAAAAGCATCATCTGTTGATTGATAATGAGTGGACATAATTGCAGCATAAAAGCCCAACATAATTAATAAAACAGCAGCAATTGCAGGAATAAATACACGTTTTTTAGTTAATTTAGGTCTTCTCTTTTTTAATCTTGCTTTTGCTAAAATCTCAATTTCTTCTTTTTTTCTTTTTTTACCCTTTGGAAAACGAGGGGCAACATTAATTTTATCTTTGTTTTCCGTCATAAAAATTTACCTCTTTATATTTGTATATTTACTTTTGATATTAAATTTTCTCTAATCATTGAAAGAACATTGTAAAAGATATCCAAATTTCCTTCTTCAACACCTTCTACGGTTTCTAACCATACTCGCAAAATCTCAGGAAGAACATGCTTATACAAATCAATTCCTTTTTGAGTAATTGCAATTTTAAAAACTTTTCGGCCACTAACATCTGGAGTTTTTGTGACACAACCCATCTCTTCCAAAATACAAACTATTCTTGAAATATTGGGTCTATCTTTAAGGGTTAAGGCTGAAATTTGACGTTGATACAGATTATTATTTTCATACAAAACAGCTAGAACAGAAAACTGTTCAGGAGTAATGGGGAAATTATTGTTTGAAAAAGCTTGGCAAGCAAATATCTTAGACAAATTCCCTGTGCCAGTCAAATTCATACCTACTTTATATTTTAATAATCTATTCTTGTCCATGTTTTTACTTTGTGTTATTATGATAACACAAAAAGGATATAAGTAGCATGAAAAAATTACAAATATTAATTATTTTAATAAGTTTACTCACTATTACCCCACAAGCACAAGCTAAAGAAGCACAAAACTCAAATGCAAATTTACAATATATGAATTTGCAATGGTGGGACAAATTTAACGATGAAAACTTAAATAACTATCTTGGAGAAGTTTACAAAAACAATCCAGATTTAAAAATCGCAACAATTAAAGCGAAACAGTCAAAAGAGGCAATAAAACAAGCATTCGCCAATCAATTGCCTCAATTATATTTCAACGGAAATATCCAAAGAGAATTTACATCCGCAACAACAAGATTTGGGGATGTTGTAATTCCAGACTACAACCAATCTCGATACTATTTACCATTAACAATGAATTATGAAGTTGATATTTGGGGTGAAAATTATCTAAAAACAAAAAGTGCAAAAAAACAAGCAGAAATGGTTAAAGAAGATGAAAGAGCTTCTTATATCTCGATTTCATCAGATTTCGCTGCAAATTATTACACCTTGATAGGAATAGATAAACTTATTAAAAACCAAAAAGATTTAATAGCAATTGAAGAAAATATTGTTAATTTAGAAAAAGAAAAATATAAAAGCGGTTTATGCCCAGTATATGAGTTATTATCTGAGCAACAAACCCTTGCAAAAATGAATGAACGCTATAATTCTCTAAAAGAAAGACAAGATATCATAATAAATCAAATGATTACCCAACTTGGAGATAGATTTATAAAAGATATAAATAGAAGTGACTATAACACTATCTCAAATATAGATATTCCAGAAGAAATTTCAACAGAATACATCCAATACAGACCCGATATGAAAAAAGCTGAAGAATACATTCAAAAAACTGGAATTGACGTAAAAATAGCAAGAAGAGATTTCTTACCAAAATTTACAATATATGGTCAAGCAGGATTTAATGCATATGACTGGTGTAGAATTTTTGCTCCTCATACATTCATTTCAAATATTGGAGTAGCACCTTCTCTTGATTTATTCACTGGAGGATACAAAAAAGCAAAACTTCGTTATAACAAGTTAGAATATGAAAAAGCTCTCCAGATTTATCAAAAAACAATTCTTACTTCTATTCAAGAGTTAAATGATGCGATGATGAGTGTTAAAACGTCAAACAAAAATTATCAAAATAGCCTTGAAAGATTTAATTTAGAAAAAGAAAAATTAGAATTAGCTAATAACCAATTTAAAATTGGAGCAAGGTCAAAACTTGATAATATGAAAGATAATCAAGCAATATTGATTATGGAAGAAGATATGGTTACTAATAATATAAATAAAGTTATTTCTTCTATAAACTTGTACAAAGCTACAGGTGGACAAGATTATACTAAACCAAGCACTAATTTATAATTCCTACAAGGTATTCTGGTTTTGAATCAAAAGAACAATCTAACGGAATTGAAAACCCGAAGATATTACTTTGGTTTTTGAAGCTTTTTGCAATTATTTTGCCTCCATGTGCTTCAACAATCTTCTTTGATAAATACAAGCCAAGTCCAACTCCAACTTTGTTGAATTTATCAGAATGAGAAACATACTTTCTAAACAAGCCATTCATAGCACTCGGTTCAATATATGGGCTAGAATTTTTTACATAAAATTCTAGATTTTTACCAGATATTTTAACCGAAATAGAAACTCTTGAATTTTGGAAAGCATAGTTTATTGCATTAGATAACAAATTTATTACGACACGTTTCATCTCAATTTTGTCTGCGACAATTTTATATACCGATTTTTCAGAAAAATCTACAGTCACAGAATTTTCTTGTGCCAGATTTAAAACTTCTTTTATGGACTCTTTTACAACTTTTGTAAAATTTAAAGATGAAAAGTTTAACGAAATATCTCCATTTTCAAATTTATAAGTAGATAAAAGAGTATAAACCATATCATACATATAATTACAAGAGTCTAGAGTTAACTTTAACATATTTTTTTGTTCTTGATTAAATTCTCCAAACTGTCCACTCAACATTAGCTCCAAAGCTCGAACTTGAGCAATTGTCGGAGTTTTCAAATCATGGCTAAGGGTAGCAATATAAGTTTCTCGTTGTTCTAAAATTCGTTTTTCTTGTTCAATACTTCGACCAAAAGTGGAGATAGCATATAAATTTCCTTTATCATCAAATAATGGAGTCTTACAGATGCTATACCAATGCCTATCACCATCAAGCGTTGTAAATCGCTTTTCAAACTGTAAATTTTGCTTATTAGCTTTTATAATAACATCCTCAGCCATAACTTCTTCTTTAAAAATTTCGGGATTAACTTGAATATTTTCACCAGTTAGAAGATAATCAACTCCATCTACGAATAGACGATTAGCTTTATCATTTCCTAAAATATAATTTCCCGAAGTATCAACGATATAAGCAAACATCGGAGTATTATTCAACAAAGTTACTAATTGAGAATTTGAAAGCTCTAATGAATCTTTTAAGTTACAAGTATCAGTAACATCACGACTCAAAGTTAAAACACCTACGACCTCGTTATTACTGATAATTGGGGTCGAAACAACTTCATATTTTAATTCTGGACTGGAAGAATAATCCGTATAAAAACAAGTCCGAGAAACTCGTTTTTTCATTACATATCTGTCATTTGATTTCAAAATATTAGCTTGGTTTTTATCCGAAAGAAAATCTTTTATAGTTTTTCCAATAATTTCAGAGGAATCCTTTTTCCCAGCAAGACAAGCAAATTTCTTAGAACACATTGCATATTTTAGCTTTGAATCCTTGAAAGTAATAATATCTGGCGAATTAGAAAAAATTATATCTAAAAGAGATTCCACATGGCAAGAATTACAAGCTGGCGAAAGAGATTTTGTTCCTGAAATACAATATCTATATCTTAAAAATTCATCATCTTTTACATTTAATTTGCAATTAAATAAAAAGATATTAAATAATTGCTTTAGAGTCAAAATAATTATGGCAATAAGAACTGACATCTTGGGAGGTAAAAACTTCAACCCTAAAAATGGACTGCAAAAGAAAAAAACAGTCAAAAGATAAAAGAATAAAGGAATAAAATATGTTCTAAATCTGAAATTAAAAATTGTATTATTCTTAAACAAGGCCATACTTGAAATCCTCTACCAACTGAATTACCCGTTTTGTTTTTGACAACTTTTTAAATATTGAACGAACAGCAACCGCTAAATCTGGCAACTGAACATTTAAAGATTTTGCTATATCACCTTTATCAAAACCTTTCAAAATCATATCAATCAAAATTCCTTCATTTGAAGTCAAAAGATTTTTAAAATATAAATAATCAGATGATGGTAAATATTTTATCAAATTAAAAATTGTATGTTGAATTCGGAAATCAACCCAAATATTACTTGAAAAGACTTTATCCGCAATACTCAACAACTGGTCTTGACTAACGTCTTTTAGTGCATAAGCATCCACATTTGCAAATAATGACATCAAAATTTCCGAACGAGTATTTATAGAAACTAGCAAAATAATTTTTATTCTAGGAGAAAAAGTCTTGATTATATTTGATGCGTTAGTACCATTCATTTTTGGCAAACAAAAATCCATAATAACCAAATCAGCATCATTGTTTTTCAAATACTCTATACAATCTTCAGCATTTTCGAACTCTCCACAAACAACAAAATCAGAACGAAAAGCAATCATTTTTTTCAAAATTGCTCGACTAAGTGCAAAATCATCTACTATTATCACTTTTTTGACCTTTTCCATTATATATTTATCCCTCAGCCTTTCTGATTTGTATTATTATTTAACACAACATTCAAAAGCAATAAAATTACCGAGTTGGGCTATTAGAAAAATCAATTAAAAAAATCCCGCCAAAAGGACTCTTGGCAGGATTTTATCTATAAACTTAAAATACTAAAAAAAAATTTTATTCTTCTTCAATTTTACATTCATAATCTGGAGAATTTGAAAGTCTTTTTTCGATTTCATCAAAAGTCAAAAGACCTCTTGTTGCACCAAATTCTGAAACAACACCCGCAGAATTAATTGAAGCCATCTTCAACGCTTTTTCAATATCTTTATTTTCTCTCATCAATGAAGCACAGAAAGTAGAAGCAAATGCATCCCCAGCACCTAAAGTAGATGTCACAGGACCTTCAAAACAAGGGCAATAGTAATACTTTTTACCATCATATGCATAAGCACCAGCCCCACCATCTGTAATTACGATAATTTGGTAATCTGAAACTTTTAATTTGTTAAACATTGCCTTCAAATCAGGGTGAATAAGCATTGTTGAGAACTTTTCTTCTTTTGTATCAGAGCGAAGCTGAATTCCAGTTGCCATAGAAGCTTCTTCTTTATTCATAACAACAATTTGAGCAGATTCTAAAATCTTCTTCAAATAATTGAAACCTTTTTTAATTCCTGTTGTACCTGCATTAAAACAAATTGCAGTATCATTTTCTTTAGCGAATTTAACAATATCATCAAGAACTTTGTTACTATCACCATTCAAAGGTGCAATATAAAGGAGTTTTGCATTTTTAATAGCATCATAATTGATTTCAGACTTTTTAATATGAGCATTAGCACCTCTATGAGCCAAAACAGTTCTATCACCTTCAAAACTTGTTAAAATAATTGAAAAACCTGTTGATTCTTCCTTATTTTGAATTACATACGACAAATCAACATCTCTATCTTTGAAAAACTCAAACAAACCTTTTGAATAAATATCATCACCAACTTTAAAAATTGCAGCAGTTGAAAGTCCAAGATTAGCAAAGTTTGTCGCAGTATTAACTCCGCCCCCTCCTACTTGAGATGCGAAATCAGTAATTTCAATCTTTGCACCATATGAATAACTCATAAATTCGGATTTTTTCTTTAGTGAGCGAACAGAAACAATATTTGCATCGTCACATTCAACAAATACATCCATTGTCGCACTTCCAATAGTAACTATATCAGCCATTATTAACTCTCCATTTCATGTGTTCCGATTGACTATATTTTAACACAATGAAAGGATATAAAAAAGAGTTAAATAAGCAAAAAAAATTTTGTTCAATCCTTACTACTATAACAAAAGAGTAAAGGATATATTCATGAACTTAACAATTACACCCAAGATTATTAGCTTTAATAACACACAAAACAACAACAAAATACGACAAGATAAAAATCACACAACAAATTCTCAAATCACATATAAAAATATTCATGCTTATAAAGATTTTAATATAATGTTTACTGGTAGAACCCCAGAAAACTTTTATGCTCAAGACTTCAACCGAAATAATATGCCATCATCAATGAAGGAATATTTAGACTTTGACTACGAAGAAAGACAACATATTCCTCCAGAACAAATGATGAGAGAAGTATTTAAGTACATAGAATTGGCGGACAATTTTGAAGATGTAAAAAATATTTATCCCGACGAAGAGTTATTTAGCAACCTTCACGAAAACAAAATGAAGAACAAAACAAGCATTCTTGCCGAAATAAAAATGGCAAAAGAGATGAGCGATACCCCACTATTAAAAGACGGGAATAATAATTTTGGGATGTATTTACTAAAAAAGATTTATCTTGAAGGGAAAACCCTAAAAGAAATAAACAAAGATTTTTATGAAAAAGACATGAACGAGGAATATAGAGGAATAATCTCAAAACCATTATCAAACGATGACACAACAGCTTATGGTATCAAATTCCCAAAACAAAGTTTCTGGAACTCTTTCATTGCAACAAGAGAAGAATATAAGAAATTCTTTGTTACTTTACCTAAAAATTCAGTAAATCCAGCAGCTCGTTTGCCTAAAAAAGAAGAAACTAAAGAAACAGAAAGCAATACACCTATTGAAAGAAAAAGAGCAACTAGAAAATATTTACTCCCAACATATAAAAAGAAACAACTAACTGATGATTTAAAATCCTCAACAATGACAAGCACGGATGTTGAGAAAAAAATCAGAAAAAGATTTGCCAAAGATGACCCAGAAGCATCATTTATCGTCAAATATTTAAGCCCAATTATGACAGTTGCAACAGATAGAGCACATCTTTCAGAAGATTTGAAATCTTTTATTGATGCAGAACGTCGTAACGGAAAAATTGGAAACGAAGATATTATGCTCCAACGTTATTGGAATAAAAACCCAATGATGAAAAACATTTTCTCACACGCAATCATTGATACTATCGATATGTTCGAAGATATTTATGGTGAAGGGGGTTTTATTGCAATAAATTCAGATTTAAAAGAAATCACCCCAGAGTCTAAAAATCAAAAAGTTGTTGATCATGTTTCACAAGAATACAAGGAGCTTTTAGACTACACCCAAACAATATACCCAAATAGAGAAGCAAGATATGCAAAACACGATGAAGAACAAGTCAAATGGGATAATTATTTTGAAAAGAAATATGGAAACATTGAAAAAGAAAACAACCTACAAAACACAGATGAAGCTAACTATCTAACAGATGAAATTACCCCAACAACAGAAGAAGCAGAATTTGATGAAAACAAACTTTCTATAAACGATATTAATGAAAAATTTGAAGAACGAATAAAAAAAGAAGGAATTATTCTCCCAAGTCCTCTTTTAAAAGAATATTGTAAATTTATGAATGACAATGCCGATCTTGCATTCAAAATACAAGTTGCAAATCTTCCAAAAGATTGTACGGTCAAGGATATTCAAAAAATCTGGAGAACTGATGGCTCACCAGACTACATTGACGACCTTAACTCTCGATTTTTTATGGAATATGAAAAAGAAGTGCAGACAACAAATTGTGCAATAAGGGAACTCGCAATCACGTACGACAACCAACAACTTAAAAACGTAAATATTTCCGCAGACTCAAATGAAATCAATGAGGAAGATAAAGAATTTCAAAAATTTATTTCAACTCACAAACAAGAGTTTAATACCTTATATTCAAAACTTCTAGCTCCGATGACTGATAGAGAACGAAATCTCGTAACACTTGCATTCATGAGTGAAATTGACAAATACGAAAACGACAAAAATGTTGACCCTCGAACAAATGCAGTTCTTTTGATGTTCAAAGACATTTCAAAACTTAACAAAAACCAACGAAAAAAAATCAAAGACTTTATAAATGAAGTAATTCCAGATTCAACAAAAATAATTTTAAATAAAAAATCAAACAAAAACGATAAATTTAACCAATTCACATCTTTTATGAATGGCATAATAGATGAATGTGTATTCAATCAGCAATACTTGCCATTTCTTGTAAATAAAGAAATAGTAGAGAAATATGCTCTACTTATGGATTCATTTGACAAAGATCTGATTAGAAGAATGGAAGAAACTTTACCTCCAGCAGGAAGAGAATTTTACAATGCTTCCAATGACAAAATCAAAACAGGATATTTTTGCGAAACAGTTACTCTTCCAACCTTGAACAAACACTAAAACTTGATAAAAAAAATCCCTCTTGAAATATTTCAAAAGGGATTTTTCTTTTTTATAAAAATTACTATTGAATAACTTTAGCTTTATCTTCTTCAGTTACACCTTTGATTGTAAGGTTTACACGACCTTTTTCATCAATTTTAATAACTTTTACGATAACTTCTTGACCAATAGTCAAATGAGGTTCAATTGATTCAATTCTTTCGTTGCAAACTTGAGAAATGTGAACCATACCATCTTTGCCACCGCCTAATTCAACGAATGCACCGATAGGAATAATTCTTACAACTTTACCTTTGATAACCATTCCTACTTCTGGTTTGAAAGTTAAATCTCTAATCATCTTCATAGCGATTTTAGCACCTTCTTGGTCATTAGAAGTAATAGTAACAACACCTGAATCTTGAATATCAATTTCAGCACCTGAAGCATCAATAATTGCACGAATTTGTTTTCCGCCAGGTCCGATAACTGTTCCAATATCTTCAGTTGGAATAGTCATAGTGCTGATACTTGGAGCAAATGGTGACATTGGTCCAGGTTCAGTAATTGCTTCTCTCATTTTACCTAAGATATGCAATCTACCTTCTTTAGCTTGAGCTAATGCTCTTCTCAAAGTATCATTAGCAATACCTTTAGCCTTCATATCCATTTGAAGAGCTGTAATTCCAGTATCATTACCAGTAACTTTAAAGTCCATATCACCCAAGAAATCTTCAATACCTTGAATATCAGTTAATACAACAGGTTCTTTTCCTTCTTCAGTAATCATACCCATTGCAACACCACCAATCATGCACTTAACTGGAACACCTGCATTCATCAATGCCATTGATGAACCACAAGTTGAAGCCATTGAAGTTGAACCATTAGATTCCAATACATCAGAAGTTACTCTGATAGTGTAACCAAATTCTTCTTGAGAAGGTAAAGCTGGGATATTAGCTCTTTCAGCCAAGTGACCATGTCCAACTTCTCTTCTTCCTGGGCCTCTCAAAGGTTTTACTTCACCAACAGAGAATCCTGGGAAAATATATTTGTGCATATAAGTTTTTTCAGTTTCTGGATCAACACCATCTAGTTCTTGCTTCATAGCAGGACCAGCTAATGTTGCAACTGATAATACTTGAGTTTGACCTCTTGTAAATACCGCAGAACCATGAGCTCTAGGAATAACACCAACTTCACACCAAATAGGTCTTACTTCGGTTGGTTTTCTTCCATCAGCTCTAACGCCTTCGTCAAGAATCATTGTACGCATAATATGTTTTTCTGCATTTTTAAATTCTTCAGCAACAAAATCGATTCCAGTTTCTTCAATAATTTGTTTAATATAATCATCATCAGGAAGAGCATCAATTTTTTCTTTAACTAATTTCTTAGCTTCTTCCAATTTAGTTTGTCTATATGCTCTATCAAAGTTGTGATAAGCATCAAAAATCATATCGTGAGCTGTTTCTTCAATAATCTTTTTGATACCTGTTGTATCATATGGATTAACGAATTCTTGTTTTTCAACACCACAAGCTTTAGCAAATTCAACTTGAGCTTCACATTGTTTTTTGATTTCGCCTTGAGCAAATTCAACTGCTGCCATAATGTCATCTTCTGAAACGAATTTACATCCAGCTTCAACCATAATTACTGAATCATGAGTACCAGCAACAACAATGTCTAGGTCTGATGCTTTAGCTTGTTGGTGAGTAGGGTTAGCAATTAAATTACCTTCGCCATCACGAGAAACTCTAACAGCACCGATAGGTCCTTCAAATGGAGCTCCTGACAACATCAAGGCACAAGAAGCACCTAACATTGCCAATGTATCAGGTTGATTTTCTTGGTCATAACTAAACAATTGAGCTACGATTTGAATATCATTTCTATATCCTTTAGGGAATAAAGGTCTGATTGGTCTATCAATCAATCTTGAAACAAGGATAGCTTTATCACTTGCTTTTCCTTCTGAACGATTGTATCCGCCAGGAATACGACCAATTGAAGACATTCTTTCTTCATAATCAATCAACAATGGGAAGAAATCTATCCCAACACGTGGTTCTTTTGAAACAACGCAATGAACAAATAACATTGTATCACCGCATCTTACTGTAACAGAACCATTAGTTGATTGTGCATACTTTCCAGTTTCAATAGTTACGGTTTTACCACCGATTTCTAATTGAAAGCTTTTTGTTTCAGGTTTCATAAATTTACCTTTTCTTTCTGCGTTCTATCTAACGCCTTTAAGTTATACACTTCCATTTACAAAAATAATTATACTCCAAAAACAAAGAATTGAAACTCTTGTAAAAATTTGTTATAATTAGAATCATGATTAAGAATACAGATAACCTAAATAAATACAAAAATGAAAAATTTTTGAATTTCTACAAAAGGTACGAAAAAGAAATAACTCCTTATATTGGGAAATATGAAAAAACTAGAATCATATATGCAATATTATTTACAATTCTAGCAATACTTTCGACGGTATTATTCGAGAGGATTACTCTTTTAGACTTCTCACTTGGAACTATAATAAGTATGGGGCTATTCGACTTTTGTGTTATATGCATCATTTATAATAAACTAAATTTTAAATTGAAAAATAAAATCAAACAAACATTTATTCCAAAAATTATTCAAACCATAGGAGAAATTCACTGGAACACAGGTAATACAATTATCAGCGATACAATCCTTGAAAAAAGTAAACTATTTGGAGATTATAATATAAGATCAAACGATGATACTTTTGAAGGGAAATATAACGGAATAGAATTCAAAGTTTCAGAAACTAACTTATCTTATGAGTCAGGTTCTGGAGATAAGCGTACGGTTTCAACCGTATTTAATGGAATTATTATTTTAATTGACTCAAATAAAGAAACTAAAGCTCATACTATTATCGAAACTAAGGTAAAAGCTATCCAAAAAATAATCAAAAAAATAAGTCTTTCAGTATTGATTCTTTGGTTTTCAATACTTTCAATTGGGAATGGCATTCATTCAAATAATATAACTGCATTAGTAGTTGGAATAGTTCTTCCACTTGTTATAATATTATTTATATTCCCTAAGAATCAAATGATGAGTATGAAACTTGAAGACTCGGATTTTAATAAAAAATATATTGTTACAACTGAAGACCAAATAGAGGGAAGATACTTAATTACAACAGGATTTATGGATAGATTTAAAAACCTACAAACAGCATTTGGGACAAAAAATATAAAATGTGCATTTTTTGATAACAAAATTATGTTTGCCCTACATACCAATAAAGATTTTTTTGAATTATCAGGTGGATTATTTCACTCTTTGAAACACCCGAAACGGGTAAAATCTTTTTACGAAGAAACAACCGCAATTTACGATATAATTGATTATTTTAAACTAGACGAAAAAACAGGATTATAATAAATATGCTTAAGAACAAAACATCAAGACAAATAAAAAATGAGAGAATGTTAGACTTTTACAGATATTATGAAAAAGAAATCAGCCCTCTCATTGAAAAATACGAAGGAGAAAGAAAAATACGTGTTGTAATCTTTACAGTTATTGCGATATTTGCAACATGCTTTTTGGCAACCTATATTTATCATCTTTTATTTTTCCCTTTAATAGTGGTAGGGTTAGCCTTATATGCTATTGTTATGTTAATCTCATATCGATTTATAACCAGAGGGTTACAAAACAAAATAAAAAAAGAAGTATTGCAAAAATTGATTTGTTCTCTTGGAAATATAAACTGGATTCCAGAAAAAAACCTCATTGATAACGAAATGCTAAGACAAAGTGAATTATTTAGCACTTACAACACAAGAATCAATGACGACACATTTGAAGGAGAATACAACGGGCTATCTTTTAAGATATCAGAAACCAACTTAACGCAAGTTTCTGGTTCGGGAAGAAACAGGAGAGTTGATAGAGTATTTAATGGGGTTATTATTCTAATTGATTCCAACAAAATAACAAATTCAAAAACAATTATTGCCACTAAAGGGGATCAAAATATTAGAAACAATGCAACTGGAACAATTGCTACGATATTCAGTTCTGTTATAATCATAGTTCTTGGATGTTTATTAGAAGACACATTTAAAATCGGAATTGGGATATTTTTGTTAATTGTCTTTAGCCTCCTTGTCCTTTGTCAAAAAATTGACAATGAAAAAGAAATGAGTAGTATGGAACTTGAAGACCCTGAGTTCAATAAAAAATATAATGCGTACTCTCAAGATCAAATTGAAGGACGATACTTAATTACAACGAGTTTTATGGAGAGATTTAAAAACCTTCATACAGCATTTGGGACAACAAAAGCTAAATGTGCTTTCATTGGGGATAAAATAATGTTTGCCTTATCAACTCATAAAAACTTATTTGAACTATCTGAAGGGATTTTTTGTTCATTAAAAGATCCGAAACAAACAAAAGTTTTTTACGATGAAATTTCAGCAATATATGACATTATCGACTATTTCAAACTTGATACGAAAATAGGATTATAAATCTCTTCAATACAATAGCAAAAAATTTGATTTAGGGGTTTTAGTTGTTTTTGAAATGAACATAGTTAACAACAATACTCAAATTAATTTTAGAGCTAAATTTAAAAATCCAGTACAAATTCTAACAAAAGATGCACTTGGTTCTTACAAACCCCAAGTAGCGTCATTTGTTGAAATTGAAAATACAAACAAAAACGATATTAAAGCATTAAAAAATGTATGCCATTACTGGGGAGAAAATGACCAATATGCTTGCAACATCTATACAACAGCATTAGAAAGATATTATAATCCAGATTGGTATGACTCTTTTAAAATTTTTGCCATTACAAAACAAAAAGATAAATTCGAAAAACTAAATGATGAACATATCTTAGGGTTAACCGAGGTTACAGAGAAAAAACCAAGAGATTTCTATATCTCTTACATTCAAGTTGATCCAAGAAATGTATATTCGATAACACCAAAATTTAAAAGAGTTGGAACAAGAATCCTTGACTCTATAAAATCTATGGCAGACAGAATTGTCTTAAGCCCAAATTCTCGTAATACGGCAAAATTTTATGAAGGAAATGGATTCAAACCTTGTCAGGATAGAAATGGATTTTGGGAATGGATTAGAAAATAATTTTCACCATTCAAAAATACTTTACACTCAAAATTTTTATGATATTCTTTTACATGTAAATGGGCTTATAGCTCAGTTGGTAGAGCAGTTGACTCTTAATCAATTGGTCGTGGGTTCGAGTCCCACTGAGCCCATTTTTATTTTTTATTTGAGAGTGTTTTTAGTTTAATTATAAATAAGAAGGGGTAGAAATGGTTTGTACACTAGATAAAAATAGAGTGAGTACAATTAGAAAGGCTTTAAAAGCTTTAGATAAGAAGAATTTTGTATTTATTATGCACAATGGAAGTTTTCCAGCTGCGGAAGGTGAAAATACAGGATTTGGAACAATAAATTCTAATGGAGGAAAAAATTTCTTAAATTATGCTCAAGGCTTATTTGATGCTATTCAAATGGGTCCAGCAGGAAAGACTAAAAGTTCTGACTCTTCACCCTATACAGGTACAATCTTTTCTAATAACCCTCTTTTTATTGATTTAAAAGAGTTAACAACTGATAAATGGTTTAAAATTCTATCAGAAAAAACATTCAATGATATTGTAGAAAACAATCCTAATAAAGACAAAAATAGAACAAGTTACACTTATATAACTAAAAGACAAGATGAAGCTTTAACAGAAGCTTTTAATAACTTTGAAAAATTAAATAATAAAGAATTAAATAAAGAATTTGAAGCATATAAAAAAGAAAACGACTCTTGGTTGTCAAAAGATAGCTTATACGAAGCTCTTTCTATCAAAAATGGCACAGATTTCTGGCCAAACTGGAAAGATAAAACAGACAAAAATCTTTTCAATCCAAAGACTAAAGAAGAAGAAAAAGCATTCGCTAAAAGAATTGAAGAAACTTCAAAAACATATGCTAAAGAAATTGAAAAATACAAATTCATCCAATTTGTTCTTAATAAACAAAATTTAGAAACTAAAAAATTAGCAGATTCAAAAGGAATAAAAATGATTGCAGATAGACAAGTTGCATTCTCTGACCGTGATTGCTGGGCTTATCAATCATTATTCCTTGAAGGCTGGTGCTTAGGCTGTCCTCCAGATTATTTTTCAAAAGACGGTCAAGCATGGGGATTCCCAGTTATCAACCCAGAGAAACTATATAACGAAGATGGTTCTTTAGGCGAAGCAGGAATTCTAATGAAAAACCTATTCAAAAAAATGTTTAGGGAAAACCCTGGCGGTGTAAGAATTGACCACATTGTAGGTTTAATAGACCCATGGGTATATAAATCTGGTAAAAAGCCTATGCCAAGTCAAGGCGCAGGCAGATTGTATTCATCTCCTGAACATCCAGAACTTTCAAAATATGCAATTGCAAAATTAGAAGATTTAGACGAAACTCTAACTTCAGATAAAGAAAAAAGAGTAAAAACTTTAACAGAAGAACAAGTTAAACTATACGGAAGACTAATCGAAAAAATTGTTATCGCAGCCGCTAAAGAAGAAGGTTTAACAAAAGATTCTATTGTATGCGAAGATTTAGGAACATTAACAAATCCAGTCGCAAAAGTAATGGAAGAATATGAATTACTTGGTATGAGATTAACTCAATTTACTGTTCCAACAGAAGAAGATGATCCATATAGATGTAAAAATATTACAGAAAAATGTTGGGCTATGATTGGAACACACGATAATAGACCAGTTAGCGTTTGGGCAAAATCTTTAATCAATACTCACGAAGGCTATTTGCATGTTAAAAACCTTGTAGATGATTTGTTCCAAGAAGCTAATAACAAAGACGAAATTATTGTTAGAATGACTAATGACGTAGAATTTCTTAAGGAAACAAAATTAGTAGAACTTTTTGCTTGCAAAGCTGAAAACATTCAAATATTCTTCACTGATTTCTTCAATATGACTGAAACTTACAATGTACCAGGAACTTCTGGAGATAAAAACTGGAGTCTTAGACTTCCTAACAATTTTGAAGAAATGCAAACAATTAATTTGCCACTAATTCTTAAAAAGGCTATAATTGCAAGAGGAAGCGAATTTGCGAATGCAAACAAAGAATTAATTGAGGAACTAGATGAAATACAGTAAAATTATCAAACCCTTTTTAGTTTTAGCAGTGTTACTTTGTACGACTTTAACAAGTAATGCGACAATTGCAACAGATGCAAAACTTCAATATAACAAAGGAATTGATTATTATCAACTTGGGCAATTTGAAGAATCTGCACAATGTTTCAAAAATGCGATTGAGCTTGACCCAAATTATATTGATGCATACTACAATTTAGGTTCTATCCTTGAGTATTTAAAACAAGATGAAGCGGCACTTGCAGTATTCAAACAGATTATTTTAAGAAAACCTGATGATTACGAATCAGTTTATAAAGCTGCACAATTAAGTAAAAAACTTGGGGAACCAGAAAAAGCAAAGATGTATTTAACTCTGATTCCAACAGATACACTTATTGGACAAAAAGCAAAACAATTAGCTGATTCAATTGGAACAGACCTTCCAACAGCAAAAGCAGAACAAACGGCCCCAGAAACATATCAAGATGCAGTACCTGCAAACGACAGCAACGGTGTTTATGAAGACATTATAAGCCCAACTGGTGTAATTGCTGATAAAAATGGGAACCTATACGTTGCTGGCTTTTCCGATAATACAATTTATAAAATTGGGCCAGATAACAAAAAACTTATTTATCTAAAAAGCCAAAAAATTGACGGACCAATAGGTTTAGCTAACGATAATGCTGGAAATATCTACATTGCAAATTACAACAAAGACAATGTACTTAAAGTTGATAGTAATGGTGCAATAACAGAGCTTATTTCTAACATCCAAAAACCTTATTGTATGTATATTACTGGGGATTTACTATTCGTTTCATCTCAAGGTAGCAATTCAGTAATTCGTTATAAATTGAATAAATAAAGGTATTATTATTTTATAAAAAAGAACAATACCTCAAATCCTTAATAATAAGTTGATATAAATAAACAATAAATCTCTTTAACATTTAGTTAAGGAGATTTTGTTATGCAAGAAAAAAGGTTACTCTATAAAAAAATGCAAATAGAGGAACTTGTTGTCCTATCACAGCAGGAGGATTTTAAAGCACTTGAAACCTTACTGAAAAGAATACAGCATGACATTTTTGCGACATTGGCATATATGTCCCAAAACAACAATAACATTCACGACTTAACTCAAGAAGTACTTCTTAAAATTGCAAAAAATATCCATAATTTAAAAAGCCCCAGATGTTTCAACGGTTGGCTAAATCAAATTATCACAAATACGTACTATGATAATTTAAGAAAGAATAAAAAAAATCTTGACACTATCTCTCTTGACTATGAATGTGAACCATTAAATCTAACTGTAAAAATCGAAATTCCAGACAAAAAGAGTAAGCCATTTGACAAATGTATAACCTCTGAATGCGAAAGGGTTATAAAATCGGCAATTAGAGAATTACCAGAAGCTTTTCGAATTGCAATAATTTTAAGAGAGTTTCAAGGACTAAGCTATGAAGAAATAGCAAAAACAACTCACTCCAACATAGGAACAGTCAAATCTCGAATCGCAAGAGGACGAATTAAACTCCAAGAAGCATTAAAAAACTATATCTAAACTAAGGAGAAAGACAATGAATAAAGAATTAACCTGCAACCAAGTTTCTGCACTAATAAATTTTTACCTCAATGGGCGACTTAATCCGAGATTAAAACAAGATTTTGATAACCATTTGGCAAAATGTATAACTTGTAGAAAAAAAGTTGAAGAGTTAAAAAAAATAATGAGTAAATTTAACCATACAGAAAACGAAGAACCCAAAGAAGAATTGCAAACAAAATTTATACATAATTTATCTGCTTATGTTGATAATGAACTAAATTCCAACGAAAATATTAAAATAAAAAAAATGACAATTGCAAATCCTAATGCAAGAAAAGAGCTTGAATCAATATATAAATACCAGAAATTACTTCATTCGGCATATCAAAAAACAAAAAATGATTCCAAGTTTGACTATTCAAAAACCATCGTGTCTAAAATTCAAGAACCACTAGATTACACAACTAACTATTTCTTGAAGCTTTCCATTGGATTTTTGGCACTCATTATGGCAATAATTGGAGGGTTTGTTTATTTATACCTTTAAATTTCCAGAATAAGGCTTATTCATTGAAGACACTTGAAAAGTTTGCATTGTTGGAGCTTTAAAATATGCCGTTTTTGAATTTGGAGCTTTTATATTTGCAGGAGAGCCATCTGATTTTGAATTTATTTTAGCAATACCTTTTTTCTGCCTACTTGCAGCAATTTCATTACGAATAACAGGGGTTAATAAGTTACAAGAAATAACAGAACCTAATGTAGTTCCTACAATATCAATACCAGAATAGAATTTACCATATTCATTTAATAATTCAGTTGATAAATGCCCATGTTTTGCGACATCAAAACCTTTTTTCCCAATTTTTTCTGCAACAGAACTATTTTTCAATACGGTACTAATTGTTTTGGGCAATAATTTACCAGTTGATACCAACTTGTTAGCAACAGCTTTAAAAGTTCTTGTAACTGCATAGAAAGAAACGATATTAACAGCAGCATCCGCCAATTCCTGAGGAACCATATACATTTTTTGTTCTTTTGGAATTTTTTCGTTAATTAGGATTGCAGTCACTTGAGCAGCAGAAGACAAAATCCAACCAATTACGCCTGTATGAACAAGCATTTTACCAACATCTTCGCCATAACGACTTGCAACATAATCCCAAGTTTTTTGCATCCAAGCAGGCTTAATCATGCTTTACCTCCTTGGTTTCAGTTGCCATTTTTGCAGGCTGAGAATTTTGAGGGTTTGAAGCATTGTTGTGAATTTTATCAACAAATTTGTTAGTTAAAAATTTAGTTAATGGAGCATCAATCAAAAAGTTTGTAAACATCATCACAACAGTTGCCAAAATTGTACCCATCGCATTTTTATATTCATTCAAGTTTTTACAAATTCCCTCACTAGGAGTGAATAAATTCCTCAAAGACTTGAATTTCATATTAGGGCTTATTTCATGAGGAAGCTTAGTGAAAGCATTAACAGAGTGAATGCAAGCAGAACGTATAAGAACACCAGTCAAAGTTCCAGCAATAATTTTTGCAACAGTTCTAGCAGCAGAAACTTTTCTTGTATCTTCATCAACTTTTCTATTATGCAAATCAATAAAAGGTTGACTCATTAAGGCAGTTGCACCCAAAATAAATCTATTTTCAGGTGATGAAATATGTTTCCCAACCCAAGCAACAGCTTTGTTAGCACGCTCACCACTAATCGTCATTTGTGGGGCTTTACTAACAACATATGAAACTATTCTACCTGGTATTCTACTAATATTCACAATTTTACCTACCCAAATCAATAAAGATTATAAAGCATCAGAATTGCCCTTTTTTGCTAGTATATTCATAAAAATTTACAAATAATTGAGGCACAATTCACATTGTACCTCAAAAAATAAAAAATCGTTAAATTGTTACAAATGTATTACAAAATCGCACCTTTAGGAACAACTGTAACACCTCCCGCAGAAACATGAAATCCACGTTTCAAATCTTCTTCACGGT
This sequence comes from Candidatus Gastranaerophilales bacterium HUM_1, assembly GCA_002103105.1. Lineage (GTDB taxonomy): Bacteria > Cyanobacteriota > Vampirovibrionia > Gastranaerophilales > Gastranaerophilaceae > Zag111. The sequence goes on along the minus strand of DAAY01000005.1, from coordinate 50,553 downwards.
CAAAACCAATTTTGGTATGAGGAGGAATTACAACATTTTTATCAATAATCGCCTTTCTAATTTGAGAATAACGACCAACTTCAACTTGTTCCATCAGAATACTATCTGTCACGCTAGAATAGCTGTTAATTCTAACTTTTGGTGATAACACACAATGTGATAATCCACCACCAGAGATAATACAGCCCTCTGAAACCATGGAATTAGTTGCCATACCAACTCTATCACCCTCTTCCCATACAAATTTAGCTGGAGGGTAATTATAATTAAACGTTCTTAAAGGCCATTCCTTTGAATATAAGTTCAATTCTGGAGAATAAGCCAATAAATCCATATTAGCCTGCCAATAAGCATCAATACTTCCAACATCTCTCCAATAACCTTGTTCCGCTGGTGCCATTCCAGGGAATGAATTTGAAGAAAAATTATAGACGTAAATATTTTTACCTTCACTCAACATCATAGGAATAACATCTTTTCCAAAGTCATGATGAGAAGATTCAATATTTGCATCTTTGTTTAAAGAATCTAACAAAATTTCTTTATCAAAAATATAATTTCCCATAGACGCCAAACACAATTCTGGATGACCAGGAATAGATTTTGGTTTAGTCTGAGGTTTTTCAACAAAATTAACTAATCTCCAATCATCATCAACTTCCATAATTCCAAATTCTGAAGCTTCTTCAATAGGAATAGGAATAGCGGAAATTGATAAGTCTGCTTTTTTTTCTTTGTGAAAATCAAGCATTTGAGAAACTTTCATTTTATAAATATGGTCTCCACCAAAAATACACACATAACGAGGATCTTCATCAGTTATGTGAAAAATATTTTGATATATAGCATCCGCAGTACCACGATACCAATCATTACCAGTCCTCATCTGAGCAGGACACAAATCCACATATTGATTCAAAAATGGAGATAAAGCCCATCCTCGAGTAATATGCTTGTTCAACGAGTCTGACTTGTACTGAGTCAAAACTTTAATTTTGTAAAAACCAGAGTTAATAAAATTATTCAAAACAAAATCAATAATTCTATAACGTCCGCCAAACGGTACAGCAGGTTTTGCTCTATCTTTTGTTAAAGGATATAATCTTTTACCCTCTCCTCCTGCTAAAATCATTACTAATGCATCATCAATTGACATATAAAACCTCTTCTACTATATAAAAATTATATAATAAACTTTCTAAAAGGTCATTAATACTAAATGACTATATTTTGTCAAAATAAGCAAAAAAAAACGACTTTTTTATGAGTCGTTGGGAAATAAATAGGAAAAAGGAAAGGAAATTTATTTAAATCTTTTTAGTATCTTTTATTTTCACAATACTTAGTATCATTAAGATTTACGCATTGAATGTTTTGAAAGTTGATTCAACGTTTTTAGAAATAACTTTTTTTACTGCTTCCATTTCTGTTGAAATAGCATTTTCTTCAGTATCAAGTTGTTTCAATCTTAGTTCAAGATCTTTATCTTGTTGTTGAATAATTTGAATTTTAGAATTGATTGCTTGAACTTCTTGTTCATATAATGATTTATCATAATGATATTTGTTCATTGCATCATTGTATGCAGCATCATCACTTGCAGTAGAAGCATCTAGAGAATATTCATAACCTAGAGGGTTTCCGTCATCATCAGTTTGAATATTACCCTCGCTATCTGTTTGATAAATATAAATACTTTTGTATCTACCAGTACTATCTTGCTCAACTCTAGCTTTTTGGTTTCTAACCTCAACAGATTCAGTTGATTGACCATAAGTGTATGACTTGATTGAAGATAAAGAAGAACCTGTTTTTTCTGAATAGTCAGCATTTTCAACTTGTTGAGCTGAATAAAATACAGGAGAATAGCCTTTAGTAGTTGAATTATATTGATATTTTACAAACCATTCTTTATCTTTGTATTTATCTTGCAACATTGCCAAATATTGATTTTCAACAACCAAAGCATCAGCTCTATCTGAATCAGATAATGTTTTTAAATATGGATCATCTGTAACATCTTGACCTAATGTTCTCAATTTAGAAGCTCCAACATAATATGTTTTTGAGCCATCATCAGCAATTTGTCTTGTAACCATTACTGAACCATTTGATACAACTGATTCTTCTAACGTTTCACGAGTATAGTTCAAAATGTAAGAACCATCTTTTGTTGCAATTAATGAATTGATAGTGTTAGTTTCTGAACCATCTGTAAAAGTATATGAAATTTTTGTATAATCTGAACTTGAAGGTGGAGTAGGAACATCCATATTTGTCAAACGGCTATAATAGCTTGAAGACTCATTAGACAATGTTGTTCTTTGTTGGTTTATTTGTTGTCCTTAATATTCAACATTTGTTTTTCGAGCTGTAAGGCTTAAAAATCTAGCCTGTGAAGCACTCATACCCATGATGGATTTCCTTTCATTAAATTTCCTTACTCAATATATCGGAATCCATGTGGGAAAACTTTAATTATTGAAGCCGTTATGTAACAAATTGTTACAAGATTTCTTTTAGTTCCTTTATTACAACATCCAATGCTCCTTGTTGGTCATTAAATACCGTAGAGCAATCTTCACAAGCTTGTTGGTAAAACTCATTATCTGAAAGCAATTTGTCCATATAATCAGATAGTTCTAATGGAGTTTTCACAATTTTTCCAGCTTTAGAACGAGAAAGTAACCAATAAATATCTCTAAAATTATGAATAGATGGCCCAGTTATTGTTGGTTTTGAATATACTGTGGCTTCAAGAGGATTATGTCCCCCAGTTTTGTTAAAACTTCCACCAATAAATGCAAAATGACAAATTGCGTACATTTTACTTAATTCTCCCATTGTATCAAGGACAATAACATCTTTATCTTTAAATGTATCCCCCTTTGACCTAAATCCATAGTTCAAGCCAAGAGTATCCAGAATTTGAATAATTTGTGGAAGTCTTGTTGTATGTCGAGGAACAAGTAAAAGTTTTATATCGGAATACTTCTGCAATTTGTTTTTAAAAATATCTAAAACAATTTCATCTTCACCCTTATGAGTACTACCCGCAATTATTACTCTATAACCATCTTGTCCAATATCAATTTTTTCATCAACTTTTTTGATATCAAATTTCAAGTTTTTCATAACTGAAGTACGTTCGATTGGAGCTCCAATTGATACTAATTTATTCATATCAATCTCACTCTGAGTAAGAATTTTTGTATATTTATTCAAAACACGTTTAAAAAAATACCCTAAAAGCTTATACAACTTGTATGTAGAATCGGACATTCTTCCATTGATGCAATACAACTTTATCCCCTTTGAATTGCAAGCAAAAGAAAACACTGGCCATAACTCAGTTTCCGCAATTAATACAACTGTTGGTTTTATCTTCATCAAAAAAGAATCCACACAATATGGAATATCAAAAGGGAAATATGTAATAAAATCGGCAATTTTATCATATTTTTTATGAGCAATCTCTTGTCCTGTTTTTGTTCCAGTTGTTACGACAATTTTATATTCAGGAAAAACCTCTTTTGTTTTTTTTATTAAATTTTCTAATGCAATAACTTCACCAACAGAAACACCGTGATACATTATAACCTTATCACCGAGATTAGGATTTTTAAAAAAGCCCAGTTTCTCTTTCCAGCCATATAAGAATTTACCATTAAAAACTCTTACGACATAATAAAATGGTAACAGAATAATAAATACAATTGTTGATAAAAGTCCATACAAAAACAATTCGCTGAACATAGATACAACAATCAATACCAACAAAATTAAAATAATAGAATACGTAATCATAATAGCTAAATTATACAACAAATACGGTTACATGTTGACAATATACATAAAAATTTATAAAATTTGATTATGGCAATAGCATATTTAAGTTTAGGATCAAATAAAGGTGACCGAATCGGCTACGTACAACAAGCTGCAAGCTTGTTGGGAGCAGACGAGGGTATTACTATTGTTAGATCTTCTTCTTTTTACGAAACAGAACCTTGGGGGATGGATACCAAAACTTGGTTCGTAAATGCCGTGATTGAAGTTAAAACAAAATATACTCCACAAGAACTATTAAAAGCTTGTCAAAGAATTGAAACACAATTAGGAAGAGATAGAAAAGATCCTAACACTTATGAAGATAGAACAATTGATATTGATATTTTGTTCTACAATAAAGACATTCTTGAAGAAGATAATTTGACAATTCCTCATAAATTTTTACATTTGAGGGCATTTATCCTTGTTCCAATGATGGAATTAAATGCGGATTTTGTTCATCCTGTATTGCACAAAACTATTGAAGAAATGCACAATGACCTAGAGAACCCTGAAATGGTATTTTTGTATGGCACAAGAGTTGACTTTTAATAAATCTGTCGCAATTATTGGAGCTGGACCAGCAGGGTGTATTTGTGCGAAATTTCTTATTGATAGCGGAATTATCCCAACCATTTTTGATAAAGGAAAATATTTGAGGACAATTCTCCCAACAGGAGGAGGAAGGTGTAATCTTGCACACTCAGAATTTGATTTTAAAGAGCTTGCAAAAAATTACCCAAGAGGTGAAAAATTTTTATATTCTGCCTTTTCAAAATTTGGAACTCAAGACACACTCGATTTTTTTAATTCAATCGGAATTGACACTTATACTCAAGAGGATAATAGAATTTTTCCAACTTCAAACTCTGCAAAAGAAGTTCAAGAAAAGTTATTAAAAGTTATACAAAAATCTGATTTTATAAAAGAAGAAGTTGAACAAATCGAAAAACTCCCAAACTGTTACAAAATAACAACAAACAAAGGCAAATATGCCTTTGATATAGTTGTTCTTGCAATCGGGGGACACTCAGATTTTAAAATACTTACACCTCTAGACATCAAAATTGAAACCCCAGTGCAAGCTCTTGTTGGACTAGTAACAAAAGAAGATTTTTCAGATATTTCAGGAGTTTCAATAAAAAATGTAAAAGTAAATGGGAAAGATTTCAAAAACCTCGGGATTGGCGATATAATTTTCACCCACAAGGGGATTTCTGGACCGTTGATTTATAAAATTTCATCAATTTATGCAAGGAAAGAAAAACCTTATAAAATAAACATCAGAATCCTTGAAAATTTAAACTTGCAAGAGTTACTAGATAAAAATCCACATAAGGAAATCAAAAATCTTCTTGGGCAATTTGTGCCAAAATCTTTTGCTAATTGGCTATTAAATAACCTTAATATTCAAGAAGATACTCCTTGTCACAAAATAAATGGAAAAATGCGAGATAACATATTAAACAAATTGACCAATTTTGAAATTACTATAACAGGCAATGTTCCAGATGGAGAAGTTGTAACTTGTGGTGGAATAAACTTAAAAGAAATAAATCCAACCTCAATGGAATCTCGAAAGAATGAGGGGTTATATTTCTGTGGAGAAGTTATGGATGTTGACGGATTTTGCGGAGGTTTTAATCTCCAAAATTGCTGGTCAACAGGTTTTGTCGCAGCAAAAAGCATCATCAACTCTATCAAGTAAGTATCTTTCTTTTTAACTTGTAATTATTTACCTCCGTACTATAATTGTAATTGTAAGTAGTTAGAGGGATCCACCTCGAGGGTAAATTTGATATATAAGGGTTTTTATATATAAATTCAATTTACCCCTAAAAGGATAGAAAGAAGAAAATGGAAAAGAACAACGAAACTTTGTCTATTTTAAGACACTCAACATCACACATCATGGCACAAGCCGTTCAGAGCCTGTTCCCATCTGCAAAGTTAGCAATAGGACCAGCAACAGCTGATGGTTTTTACTACGACTTTGATTTAACCGATGGTCATGCTTTCACTCATGAAGATTTAGCAAAAATCGAAGAAAAAATGAAAGAAATCATCAAACAAAATCTTACTTTTGAAAAATATGTGATTCCTGATGTTGAAAAACAAATTGAAGAATTCAAAAAAGAAGGTGAAATTTACAAAGCAGAACTTCTTGAAGAACACAAAAACGACAACCCGACTTTGTACATTACAAAAGACAAAGATGGAAATGCTTTATTCAATGACCTATGTGCTGGTCCTCACCTTCCAAACACGTCATATATTAAAACAAATGCATTCAAATTATTAAAAGTTGCAGGAGCATACTGGAGAGGCAACGAAAATAACAAAATGCTTCAAAGAATTTACGCAACAGCATACTGGAATAAAGAAGATTTACAAAGCTATTTAACATTCTTGGAAGAAGCTGAAAAACGTGACCACAGAAAATTAGGAACAAAACTAGACCTATTCTCAACAAGAGAAGAATTAGGTGGTGGACTTGTTTTGTGGCATCCAAACTTAGCTGTTGTTAGAGAAGAAATCGAAAATTACTGGAGAGAAGAACACAGAAAACGTGGTTACGTAATCGTAAACACTCCACACATTGCAAAATCTAAATTGTGGGAAATTTCTGGTCACGCAGACCATTACAGAGAAAACATGTTCTTTATTCAAAAAGATGAAGATTCAGATGAACAATTTATCTTAAAGCCAATGAACTGTCCTTTCCACATCTTGATTTATCAAGCAAACAGATATTCATACCGTTCATTACCACTAAGAATGGCAGAACTTGGTACTGTTTATCGTAAAGAAAAATCAGGTGCATTGTCTGGTTTGACTCGTGTTCAAGGTTTCACTCAAGATGATGCTCACATCTTCTGTACTCCAGAACAATTAGTTGATGAAATCAACAGAATCATTGATTTTGTTGCAGACACTCTTGCTATCTTCAATATGAAATTTGAAGTCGAATTATCAACAAGACCAGAAAGTTTCATCGGAGAAATCGAAAACTGGGACAAAGCTGAAGCTGGTCTAAAAGAAGCTATGGATAGACGTGGAATGAAATATGACATCAATGAAGGTGATGGTGCATTCTACGGGCCAAAAATCGACTTCAAAATCAAAGATGCTATCGGTAGAACTTGGCAATGTGCTACAATTCAATTAGATTTCAACTTGCCAGCTAGATTTGATATCAAATATCAAGACAAAGATGGACAATTGAAAACTCCATTGATGTTGCACAGAGTAATCTTTGGTTCTATGGAAAGATTCCACGGAATCTTGATTGAACACTACGCAGGAGCATTCCCAACTTGGTTAGCTCCAACTCAAGTAAACATTGTTCCAATCTCTAATGAAAAACATATTGATTTTGCTGAAGAAGTTTACAGAAAAATGCGTGATGCTGGTATCAGAGTAAACCTTGATGATAGATCTGAAAGCATGAACTACAAAATTAGAGAATCACTTCAAGATAAGAAGATTCCTTATGTTTGTGTAATCGGCGACAAAGAAATTGAAGCTAACTCAGTAGCTGTTAGAGCTAGAGCAATTGGTCAAGTCGGCACATTCAAAGTTGATGAATTCATTGATATTATCAAAGCTGAAATCAAATCAAGAGCAAATGATTCATTTGCTAAAGGATTAAAAGAAAATAAATAATTGAAATTTACATTTCATAGATTAGAAGCTCCAAGAAAAAAATTTCTTGGAGCTTCTAATTATTATCTTTTTTCAAAAATAAATTTAACGTTTTATGGTCCAAAAATCTTTGTGGAACAATACTAAAAATGGAATTATTTCCAAACGACCAACCAACATATTAAATATAAAAATAATTTTTGAAAACGAATGAAGAGAAGAATAATTTCCCATAGGTCCAATTACGTTCCCCAACCCTGGGCCGATGTCACCAATTGATGTAATTGCAGACGTTAAGCCAAGCTCTAAATTCTGCTCTATAACAGTTAAGAATGTAGCTGATATAGCCCACAATCCAAAGAATGCAAAAATAAAAAATATTGTTTGTCTTACAACATCCGTAGATACAACCTTTCCATCAATTTTGACAGGAACAACAGCGTTAGGATGAAGAATTTTGTATATTTCATTCTTTATAAATTTAAAAATAAGAATCCATCTTGTTAATTTCAAACCACCACCAGCTGATCCAGAACAAGATGAAATAAATAAACAGAAGAATAATATTACATGGGCATCAAAATTCCACAACTGAAAATCTTCACTCGCACTACCAGTAGAAGAAGAAATAGATAACATCTGATAAAAACCAGCAGTAAGAGAATGGATTAGCGAATAATGATGCTCAAAATACAAAATTCCAGATAATGCCAAAGAAACAAACAAAACTATTGTTGCATAAGTTCTAAATTCTTCACTTTTCCAAAATAAGGATAAGCGTCGTTTAGTCAATACTCTTGATTGCAAAGTATAACTAGTACCCGCAATAAACATAAAAATTATAATAATCCAATTGATTACATTAGAATTATACCCTCCTATACTTTGAGGGTGAGGAGAAAAGCCACCAGCAGACATTGTGGACATTGAGTTACAAATTGAATCATAAACAGGCATGCCTGCAAGCCATAAACAAATTGTACAAATAACAGTTAAACCCGCATAAACAATCCACAAAGCAGAGGCGGTATTTTTAATTCTTGGAGTAAATTTATCCTCAGTTGGCCCTGGAGTTTCAGCAAAAAACATTTGACGCCCTGCAACAGCAAATTGAGGTAAAATTGCAACAAATAATACAATAATTCCCATACCACCTAGCCATTGAGTAAATGAACGCCAAAACATAATTGTTTTAGGGTAATCAAAATTTTCAAGAATTGTCGCACCAGTTGTTGTGATACCAGATACGGATTCAAACAAGGAATCAACAGGACTTAAACCGTAAAACAAATACGGAATTGCACACACAACCCCGAATGCGAGCCAACTCAAAGAAACAGTCATCAACGCTTCCGAACGTTTAATATCATTTAAAGCATCACTGCCCCGCTTAAACGAGCGACAAAGAATATCCCCTACAAAAAGAGAAAAAATACCCGCAGTGAAAAAAGGTAAAATTGACCCCCATTCACAATAATATATCGCAACAGCAATAGGGATAAAGGTCACCAAACCAATATCCATTAACATTAAACCTACTGAATTTGAAATATAGTTTAATCTCATAACTTCCTACGCTACCTTAAAATAAGATTTAATCTGTTGTGCAGTATCTGCCTTTGTAAAGATAATCAAAATATCATGTTCCCTAAGTTGAGTATCACCTTTTGGAATAATAACCTGATTTCTACGTTGTACAACTCCGATAATGGCAGGAGCAGGGAATCGTAAATCCATAATCTTTTTGCCATTAAACTCATCTTTAACAAGGATTTCCAAAACCTCAGCTTGACCTTGTTCAACAGTTGCCAAAATATCAACATCATTTTCATCCAAGTCATTTCTAACTTCATTTATAGCAGATGTTTTTGGAGATACAGCAATATCTATACCTACTTTTTCAAACAACGGGACATTCAAAACTTTTGAAACTCTTGAGATAACTCTTTTAACCCCCAATTGTTTTACCAAAAGAGAGCATAGAAGATTCTTTTCATCATTATTTGTTACAGAAATTACAACATCACTAGAGCCAATCTCTTCTTCATCAAGAATTTTTAAATTCGTTCCATCTCCATTAATAACCAAGGTTTTATGAAGTTCTTGAGCGAGAAATTCACATCTGTCATAGTCTTTTTCTATAATCTTAGTTTTAATCTTCATGTCCTCAAGACTTTTCGCAAGCATATATCCAACATTTCCCCCACCAATAACAGCAACAGATTTAACCTGTTCTTTTTCGTGGAAAAATGTACCTGCTAAAATATCTAAAGAGTGGGATGTTCCCATAAAAATAAGCTTGTCGTTTTCGTTAATCTCAGTTAAACCATTCGGAATAAATAACAAGTCATCCCTTTTTATCCCAACAATAATGGTATCACGAGTAAAACCGCAATCTTTTACCATTTTACCAACAATAGAAGACCCTGGACGAACTTTATATTCCAAAAGTCTTGCTCTACCATCAGCAAAATTTTCAACATCAAGTGCATGTGCAACAGTTACAATTCTAAATAATTCTTGAGTCAAAAGGGCTTCTGGCCAGATTACATAATCAATAAAGAAATCACCCAAATAATCATTTGAGTTGTCTAGTTCCATAGTATTTTGGTACTCAGCCTTTGAAACGAAACAAATAGTACGAATGCCACTAACCTTTTTCGCTGAAAGACAAGCAACTATATTTGCTTCATCTAACGGAGTACAAGCAATAAATACATCCGAATTTATAATATCAGCGGACTTTAAAACATTAATATCAGTCGCATTTCCTTGTACAAAGCTAATATCAAGCTTATCAAATTCTTCGGTACGATTTTCCTCTTTATCAATAACCGTAATGTCATGATCTTCAAAAAATTCCGTTGCAAGCAAACATCCAACTTCTGTTGCACCATAAATTACAATTTTCATAGCTACTTACCCTAACACTCCCAATGCGTTAAACAAAAATAATGCACCATACACAACAGCATTTCTCAAAAAGATGAGAACAAATGTTGCTACAATTGGGGATAAATCGAAAGGTCCTAATGGCGGAATAAATTTTCTGAATAAATCTAAATACAAATCAACAGATGATGCTAAAGCCTTTAGTATAGGATTATTCCAATTCAAACCTGGGAACCAAGTCAAAAAGCATCTAATAAATATCATCATTAAATATATGTAAAAGCAATTTGCTATTGCGACAACAATTTTAATCGCCATCTTTTTTATCCTCTTTGTTTTGTTGTTCTTTCATCTTTTCAAAAAATTCTTCAGGTGACATTACGAGAATTTTTGGCTCATTTTTAGCAAAGTATTTTGCATAAACTTTATCCAAACCGAGTAATATCAAACCACATAATAGCATTATCACAGCAGGCGAAATTGATAACCCAAGAATTGGCGGGATTAAATAAAAGCCTGAGGATTTGAATATAAAATTAAATAGCGGGTAATCTGGATTTATATTAGGCACCCACGACAACATACATGCCCCGAGTACATAATACATATACAACATTACAAGCCTATACAAAAACTTTATAAAATTTGCCATTTTATCCTCTTAGATGTCCATTTTTGTTGAATTAGCACATTCACAATTTGCATCTGCTGGAATATTTTCAATCATTGTAAATAGTAATGATTTTAAATTCGCAACATTATTATTGAATACTTCCATTACCGCTTCGTGAGAAACAGGAGGAACATCTCCAACTAAACCAGCATCATAATCAGTAATCAATGAAATATTTAATGGGCACATATTCAATTCTTTAACCAAATAAGCTTCAGGGAATGCTGTCATATTGATAACTTCCCATCCTTGGCGAGTAAAGAACGCAGATTCTGATTTTGTAGAGAATCTTGGACCATTGATTACAACAACAGTTCCGTGATTATGAATTGTAATACCTAAATCTTTACCTGTTTTTATTGCTAATTCTCTTAACTCTGGGCAATAAGGATCTGCTGGAGATGGGTGTTGAACAACAGGCCCTTCATAGAATGTTGTTTTTCTTCCATCTGTCCAATCAACAAATTGATCACAAATTACAAAATCTCCTGGTTTAACTTCTTTTTGCAAACTACCAGCAGCACAAGGAGAAATTACTCTTTTACATCCTAAATGCTTCATAGCCCAAACGTTAGCTCTAAAGTTTACTAAATGAGGCGGAATTGAATGGTTTCTTCCATGACGAGGCATAAATGCAACAGTATGATTACCTATTTTCCCTAAAAATACGCTATCACTTGTTTCGCCATATGGAGTTTCAACTTTCACTTCTTCAATATCTTTTAGAAAGCTATAAAAGCCTGAACCACCAAATACACCAATATCCGCTTTATTTAAAATTTCCATATACACCTTTCCCTTACAAATTACTTTTATTACATAATATAGAAATATTATAATATAAATAATATTTTTTCAAATAAGAAAGAAAACTTCATATAGATTTAGCCTAATTGAGTAATACAAGTACCTCCAACCAGAGAATATAAAAGTTCTAATTCTTTACGTTTAATATAATTAATCTTTTTCATACTTCCAGCTATTCTTAATTCTAAGAGCCAATTACTGGCTCTTTTTCTTTAATAAAAATTTATGATTACTTGACTTAACAAAATAAAAAAAATATGATAAAATGCAAACGAAGTAGAATGAAGAGGGATACTTTATGAAAAATAAAATTATAGCAACAGCATTAGCAATGTTATTATCAGCTCAAATCACACTTGCTGCACCATTCAACGCAAACGCAAAAACAAAAAGAATTCCTGCGGGAACAAAACTATCATTGCAAATGCTTACACCAATAAATACAGGCTACAACTCAAAAGGTACAGGATTCACAGCAATGCTTATGACAGACCAAAAAGCATCTGATGATGTAATTTTACCAATGGGTTCAATTATTCGTGGAAACATCAAAGAAATTACTCCAGCAAAAAGAATGTCGAAAGGAGCAATTCTTTATCTAGATTTTGATCACGTTGTAACTCCAAACGGCAGACAAGTTCCATTATCACTTTCAATAATTGGAAGAGCGGATATGACAAATGATGGAGGAATTACCACAACTAAAGGTTATGCAGATGCGTGGAAACAAACTTGCAAAAAATCTGGTCAAATTACAACAAAATCTATCGAATGGGGTAAAGACGTAACTGATACTGGCTGGCAATATGTAATTGTTCCTGTTACAGCTTTTGGCGGAGCTTTTGGAACAGCTGGGTACTTTGTATATGATAGTATTGCAGATTTAATCAGAACAGGTAAACAAGTTCAAATTAATTCTAACGAAGTATTAAACGTTATTCTTGTTGAACCAATTGATGTTCCTGTAATCTAATAACAAACGTTAATTATGTCAAAACTTGATAAAATAGAAGAACTACAAGGATTAATAAAAGAAGATTCATCCAATTTCCAAGCAAGACGGGAACTAGCCGTCTTGCTTATGGATTGTGGGTTTAATGAAGAAGCTCTTCAACATTTACTTTATCTATCTAAAATGTTCAGTTTTGATGAGGGGATTTTTTACAACTTAGGGATTGTTTACGAAAAAATGAAACAATTCTCTAAAGCTCGAGAAGCTTACGAAAAAGCCATAGACATTGAACCCGAGTCTATGGATGCAATATACAATTTAGGATTGGTTTATACAGAACTTAAAGAATACGATAAAGCTGTCGATTGCTTTAAACAAGTAATTGAATCCGACAATATGGATTCCAATTCATATTTCAACCTTGGTCTCATTTATTTCAAACAAAAAGATTATCTAAATGCCATAGAATATTTTCAAAAAACAATTGACATAAACGACGAAGATATATATGCTCACTTTTACATAGGGAATATTTATAAGGAATTAGGAGATAAGGACTCTGCAAAGGATGAATTTGAAAAAGTTATCAACCTTTCTCCAGATTACAGCTGGGCGTATTTTAATATTGCAGTAATAGATTATGAAGATGGAAAAATTGAAGAAGCTGAAGAGAATTTAAAGAAAACAATTGACCTTAACAAAATGGATGAAGAAGCCTATAAAATTCTCATAAAAATTTTACTCAAAAATGAAGAATATGAAGATGCAAACAAATATGCAAAAATGAGAATTGAATACTGTTCAGAAACAGGTGATGCAGACTATTTGTTAGCACAAACCTACAAATCAATGGGGCTAATAGATGACTACGGAAACGCTCTTCAAAATGCAATCAGAAATTCACAAACTCTTTCTATTCCAATAGAAAAAATCAAAACAGAATTACGTAATATCAAAAACGAACAGTCATAATATTTTTGTGCTAAAATTAACTCATAAAATATATTATGAGAGGAAAAAAATTATGAAAATGTCAAAATTATTTGTGCAAACGATGAGAGAATTTCCATCTGATGCAGAAGTTGTTTCTCACAAAATGCTTGCACGTGCAGGATATATCAAAAAACTTACATCTGGGGTTTATAATTATATGCCTTTAATGTGGAGAGTTTTGAAAAAAGTTGAAAATATTATCAGAGATGAAATGGACAAAGCTGGAGCTCAAGAGCTTTTAATGCCATTTGTTCAACCAAAAGAACTTTGGATTGAATCTGGAAGATGGGAAGCTTATGGAAAAGAGCTTATGAGATTAAAAGATAGACACAATAGAGAAATGTGTCTTGGACCAACACACGAAGAAATTATTACAGCTCTAGCTAGAGATGTTTTAAAATCATATAAACAACTACCAACTAATTTGTATCAAATTCAATCAAAATTCAGAGATGAAGTTAGACCTCGTTTTGGACTTTTAAGAGGCAGAGAATTTATAATGAAAGATGCTTATAGCTTCGGAACTTCTCAAGAAGAACTTGAAAAAGAATACGAAAATATGGCACAAGCATACAGAAATATTTTCAATAGATGCGGACTTGATACCAAAATGGTTCAATCTGACTCTGGAGCAATTGGAGGAAGTGTTTCTCACGAATTCATGGTAATCACAGACACAGATGCAGGAGAAAATGATGTATTCTATTGCGAAGATTGCGATTATTCTGCTAATTCAAACCACGCAGTGTCAAAACTTCCAGCAACAACTGTTGACGGAAAAGAATATTTCTCAAAATGTGAAATCGTTGATACTCCAAACACTCTCACAATTGAGGATTTATCAGAATTCTTAAAAATTCCTTCAACTTTAATTTTAAAATCATTAGTTTACATTGTTGATAAAGAACCTGTTATCGCACTAATAAGGGCGGATAAAACAGTTGAAGAAACAAAACTAATGAACGCTGTTGGAGGAATGGATATAAGAATTGCAACATCAGCAGAAATTCAAGAATTAATGGATAAACAAGGATTTAATGCCGTTCCTGGGTTTATTGGTCCTAAAGGAATGAAAGATGTAACAATCATTGCAGATGAAACCGTTAAAGAAATGAAAAATTTTGTTGTTGGAATCAATAAAACAGATGCACACCAAGTTGGAGCAAATTTGAGCGACCTTGGAATAGACGAAATCAAATATGCTGACATTAGACTTGTTGAAGCTGGTGAACTTTGCCCAGAATGCGGGAAGCCATTAAAAGTTACAAGAGGAATTGAAGTTGGAAATATCTTCCAATTAGGAACAAAGTACTCTAAACCAATGAATGCTACTTACTTAGACACTGATGGAAAAGCTAAACCATATATTATGGGATGCTATGGAATCGGGGTTACAAGAACAGCTGCCGCAGCAGTAGAAGCTCACCATGATGATTGGGGTATCAAATGGCCTTTAGCAATTGCTCCATATCATGTTGTTATTGTTCCTGTAAGTACTAAAGATGAACTTCAAATGTCAGTTGCAACAAAACTCTATGAAGAATTACTTGCAAACGGTGTTGAAGTAGTTCTTGATGATAGAGATGAAAGACCAGGGGTTAAATTCAAAGATGCCGATCTTATTGGCTTCCCATTCAGAATAACCGTTGGGAAAACAATCGCAGAAGGCAATGTAGAATTTGTAACCCGTGCAACAGGTGAAAAAGTTCCGATGAAACCAGAAGAAGCTGCGACAAAAGTTATTGAAGCGGTAAAAAATATTAAATAAAATTATAAATCTAAACAAAAAAAGACCTAGCTAAAAGTTAGGTCTTTTTTAATTCATTTGATCATAAACTCTACGAACTTCTTTTATATCTTGCCACATCAACCATTTCGGAGAGCCTTTTGCCTTTGAATCGTTTCTTAAAAGATAAGATGGGTGGAATATAGGCATCATTTTAGAAAAATTAGGACCTTCAAACCACTTACCTCTAAGCTTTGTTATCCCTAATTTTGTGTCTAAAAAAGAATTTACCGCAACCCTACCACATAGCAAAATTATTCTTGGTTTCAGAATATTTACTTGAGCATCTAAATATTCCTTACAAGCCAATTTTTCTTCTGGCAATGGATCTCTATTTTCTGGAGGTCGGCATTTTAAGGTATTGCAAATATAAATATCTTTTTTACGAGAAAAGCCAACACAACCTAAAATTTGGTCTAATAATTGACCTGCTTTTCCAACAAAAGGTTCTCCTTTCATATCTTCATAATAACCAGGAGCTTCTCCTATCAACATTAATTTTGAATTTGGAATTCCTCCAGAAAAGACTGAATTTGTACGAGTTTTGCATAATGAGCATTTTTCACAATGCAAACACTTTAACCTTACGTTTTCCAATTGTTCTTCAAAATTATTAGTCAACTAATATAACCTTTCTTTATTCTGGCATTAAAACAGAAATCACAGAATTATTTAATGACAAATATTTTTTTATTGCATTTTCTAAATCCTCAACAGTAATGCTATCCAAATAAGCCAAATAATCTTCAATTAGCTTCAAGTCATCACAAACTGTCACGTAATAACCAATGGTTTCTCCAATTTCTGAAACAGTTTCAGCAGCATATGCAAAACGAGATTTTGTCCTTTTCTTAGCTTTTGCAAGTTCTTCTTCTGTGATTCTATTTGTTAATAAATTTTCCAATTCTTGCTTAACTAACTCCAATGCTTTTTCTTTATATTCTGGTTTAAAATTTGCTTGAATAAAGAAATTATTACCATCTTTAAATTGGTAATGTTCTGAACCAATCATATTAAAGATTTGTTCTGGAAGTTTTTCAATCAAGTTTTGTTGTAATCTTGAACTTGAACCATCTCCAAAAATAATACTAATTAAATCCAAACAGATAGAATCTTTAAGCTCTGCCGCTCTAGGACCAAGCCAACCAAACATCATATAACCAGTTTGAACATTTGATTTTGTTTCGATATATTTTGTTTCTGATACAGGAGCATCGATATTATTTACCCTATTTTCATTTTCAATACGATTAGGGAAATCAAATTTTTCACAAAGAGTATTCAACACCGAATCGTGATTAAAATCACCAACAACAATAGTCGTAACATTTTTCGGAGTGTAAAATTTTCTATAATAATTATCAATATCTTCTCTAGTCAAACGAGAAATAATTTCTGGAGTTCCAATAACATCACGTTTGTAAGGATGAGAAGAATACAAATTTTTATTACAGATATTATAAACTTTAGTCCATGGTTGATCTTTACGCATTCTGATTTCTTCAATAACAACATGGCGTTCTCTTTTATCCGTAACGGTATTGTCATTTATATCAAATGGAGCACCAAGTTCTTCTGCTGGGAATACAGGATCCATCATCATATCAGAATGTAAATCAATCGCTAGTTCAAAATCCTTATCATCAATACCTTTTGGTAGCGTTACATAAAAGAAAGTATAATCTTTCCAAGTAGCAGCATTAACAATTGCACCCTTGGATTCTAACATTCTATCAAATTCTCCAACTTTATGAGCATGAGTTCCTTTAAACATTAAATGTTCAAGGAAATGAGAAATACCATTGTTATCGTCATCTTCATTTATTGAACCAGTTTTAACCCAAGATGAAACATTCACCATTTCACCTTCTTTATGAGCAAATATAATTTTATGCCCATTATCTCTTTCATAAATTTCAACTTCTTTAGTTAAAAACGGATATTTGACCAATGTCTTATTCATATAAAAAACTTCCTTTCCTACGGTAAATATATTATAGCATAACTAATCCCGATAGGTAAAGGTTAAGAATAAAAGGCTAATTTATAGCCACATGGGTTATTTATTATTAAGACAATATTGAACTATATTTAGGTTAAGAATAGTTGCAACATTTTTAATATATTGTTGCAAAGAGAATGTGTGATTAGTACAATGGGAAAAGGATTTTAGCTTTAAAGAAATGAAAAGCTTACCGATTAAAAGTAGAGAAGATATTGAGAGGATTAAACAACGATACCGAGAGAATAACAACTATAGGGATTTGTTGGTTTTCTTATTATCTATAAATACTGGAGCAAAACTTGTTGAATTGTTAAAATTAACAGTTGCAGATATAAAAAAAGGTAAACCATTCATTTCAAAAAATGCAAATTCTAGGAGTGTTAATAAAGAAATCAAAAGTCTTATTGAAACACTCACGAACGGAAGAAAAGACAATGAACCATTATTTAAGACAATAAATGGAAAGTTTTTGGACCGAATTCAAGTTTACAGAAATTTCAAAGAAATTTGCATGGATTTAAACTTAGGAGAAAAATATTCCGCAACATCATGGAGAAAAACTTTTGGGTATCATTATTACAAACAATATGGGGATTTGACTTTTTTACAATGGAAATTTAACCAAGGAAGAGTAGAAGAAACTTTAAAATATATAGACGTAAATATAGATTTGAGTTCAAGGTTTCATTCGGAATTTAAGCTATGAGAAAATTTGCACCCAGTTAAAATTGAAAAAATTTATACATACTATGCAAAATATCTAAAAGATGATAAACTATAAACAGAAGGATATTATTTGAGGAGGTTTGCAAATAATGATACTCGTCACAGGGGGAGCAGGATATATAGGAAGCCATTGTGTTATGGCATTATTAGAAAAAAATAACGATGTCGTAATTTTTGATAATCTTTCAACTGGTCATATTGAAACAGTTCAAACTTTACAAAAATACGGAAATGTTAAATTTCAACAAGGCGATTTGACAAATTTTGACGACATAAATTCGGTATTTAAAAATTTTAATATTGAGAAAGTTGTACATTTTGCAGCATTCTCTCAAGTTGGGGAATCAGTTGTGAACCCGCAAAAATATTATATTAATAATGTTTGCGGAACAATAAATTTACTAAGAGCAATGCTTGAAAACAACGTTAAAAAGATTGTATTTTCTTCAACAGCTGCAACTTATGGAGAACCTGTTTATATTCCAATAGATGAAAAACATCCGCAAAACCCAATCAATCCATACGGACAATCAAAACTAATGATTGAAAAAATTATGGATGACTATAACAAAGCATATGGATTGAAATCAGTAAGATTGAGATACTTCAACGTTGCTGGGGCAGATTTAAAATCAAGAATTGGAGAATGGCACGACCCTGAAACCCACCTTATTCCAAATATTCTAAAATCAACATTCAATAATAGTAAAACATTCCAAATGTTTGGTGATGATTATGATACAAAAGATGGAACTTGCGTAAGAGATTATATCAATGTTGAAGATTTAGCTCAAGCACACCTTTTAGCCCTAAAATACTTAGATGAAGGAGGAGAAACAAACTTCTTCAATCTTGGAACGAATGACGGAAATACAGTTAAAGAGGTATTTGCAGCTTGTGAAAAAGTTACACAAAAAGATATACCTGTTGAAATGAAACCTCGAAGAGCTGGAGATCCCGCAAGCTTGGTTGCAGATAACAATAAAGCAAAAGAAAATTTAAACTGGAACCCAAAACATACTCTAGAAGAAAGCATCCAAAGTGCATATACTTGGGAAGAAAAATTGCAAAATAAATTATTGGCAGGGATTAAATAACAAGACCTAACTAAAAACTAAAGGAGAGAATAATGAAAGGCATAATACTAGCAGCAGGAGCAGGAAGCAGATTATATCCAGCTTCTCATCATATATCAAAAATACTATTACCAATTTATGATAAACCAATGATTTATTATCCATTATCAACTCTTATGCTTGCTGGGATAAAAGATATTTTAATCATTACCAATGAAGCTGATTATGACAATTTCGTTAAACTTCTTGGTGATGGTTCTCGCTGGGGTTTACACATTGAATATAGGATTCAGTATGTACAAAAAGGAATTGCTGATGCATTTCTTATCGCAGAAGACTGGATTAACAAAGAAAAAGTTGCACTCATTTTAGGGGATAACATCTACCACGGACACGGATTTTCAACAATATTGAAAAACGTTGTAAACAACAACACGGGAGCGACAGTATTTGGATATACAGTTAAAGATCCTGAAAGATTTGGGGTTGTAGAATTTGACGAACATAAAAAAGTTTTATCCCTAGAAGAAAAACCAAAACATCCAAAATCAAATTATGCAGTGACAGGACTGTATTTTTATGATGAAAATGTTTGCGAATATGCAAAAATGCTAAAACCGTCAGCTAGAGGGGAATTAGAAATTACAGATTTAAACAAAATTTATCTAGAAAAAGGGAAACTAAACGTCGAAATTCTTGGTAGAGGTTTCGCTTGGCTTGATACAGGAACCCACGATTCTATGCTCCAAGCAAGTAACTTTGTTCAATCAATGGAACTTAATAAGGGGGTAAAAATTTCTTGTCTGGAAGAAATTGCCGTTAATCACGGATTTATAGCAGCAGATAAAGTTTTAGAAAACTGCAAGCAATACAAAAACAATGATTATTACGACTACGTAAGACAAGTTGTTAAACAAAAACCAATTATTTTTGAATAAATATTTGTAACAAATATCCTCCATTGTAACGATTTTTCAAGAAATATGTAAATTAAGATAAGAAAATTACGTTATATATAATAGCAGCCTAAGGCTGTGCAGTTTTGCTATTCATAATTGAAAAGCGAAACTGGCATTTTGTTACGTAAAAAAATTCTAACAATAACAATGGTAGATAATGACAGAATATAACGTACAACAAAAACAATTTATTCAAGAATACAAAGCTCAGCACAAACTAACCAATCAGACTGATGAGCAAATTATGCTGTTCATTCAAAAAGATATGCAAACAAATGGCGTTGTATATCCTGGATTTGAACATCTTGCAAACCCAAACACTTCTGCTTCTTCAACTGCAAATGGACAAATTTTCGATACGTCGAACAAATTCGATGAAAACAAAGGCATAAGTGTCGAAAAGAGTTCAACAACTGAAACTTCTGACAACTTGTCCTCTGAAGGTAAGGAAGTTACTACAGATGAAAATGGAAATACCATAACAACAATCAAAGATGGCGATGACATAATAGAGCAAACAATCTCATCTACAGATGAAAAAGGAAACAATATTGAAACCGTTGTTAACTACCAAGATGGGAAACCAATTAAACAAACAAAGAAAAAGAATGGGAATATTGATACTGTTACAACTTATAAATACCACGATGCAAGCGAAGAAAACAAACTCGCATACGTAACTCTAGAAACGACAAAATCAGATAATACCAAAGTAATTACAACTGCACTTGAAACAGATAAAGACGGCAATGTTGACCAAGAAGATTTTCTTGATAGAACAACTATTTCAAAAGATGGAACAGTAACTAGTATCTATATTCAAGATGGAAACCTTTTAGAACAAAAAGTTAAATTTGACGGTAAAAAAGTTACCACAATGTATAATGGTAAAGACCTCAAAAACTATGATGCAAATAAATTACACCGCTTAGTCCAAGAAACAGAAGAAAAAGGGATAAAAAGATACGCATTATACGATGGTAAAGGTAATACAAAAACTACTGTTCAGAATGGAGAATCTCCAGCACTAATTGCACAAAAATTCAAAGTTAAAGAAAACACTTTACGTCGTCTAAACCCGAAGAAAGGTAAAGATGCTATTACTCAAGTTGGTGCAGATATTCTTATTCCTGGGGAATTCAATGCGGATTCTTATCCTATGCGTGTAAGAAAGTCAAAAAAAGAATCTATTAATAAATATAATCAATTTGAAACTAGAAGACTTACCAAAGAGATTAATTCGGGCGAAGTTCAAAATATAAAACTAGCTAAAAGCTATAACAATGTGTATGAATTTGCCAAAGATAAATTATTAAAATCTGGAATTAAAAATCCCGACAATAACCAAATTAATGAAGAAGCGAATAAATTAATTTTATTAAATGGAGAAAAATTTTCATATAAAGCAGGGAAAACCGTTAAAATTGCAAAAAGTCTTACTGAATCAAAACCAGCTCAAGAGCTTACAAAATACGGATTTAAAGCATCTGCTGGGAATAGGATTTTCTTCCAAAAATTTAATAACTTAAATTCGCAACAAAAACAAAATGTTTTGAGTGCTATTCAATACTGCAAATCTCAAAAAATAACTAATCCTAGCGATATAAAAGCCAAAGTTCTCGAAACATTAGGAATTAATTTATTTGATAGCAATAAAACTGTTCCAATGGTTGCGGATAACAATTATGGAGTTATGGCTTATCAAAGAAATAGTAAGCCTATTTCAATAGAATCTTTTGTAAAAGACCATCTAAAGCTAGATATTAAGTCTGAACTTGGTAAAACTGTACTTGAAAGGCTTTCACAAGTTGACCAAACCCAATTAAACAAAATTTCTGCAAAAGATTTCAAAGGCTTTAATAACAAAACTCTTGATAGTGTTGCAAGTATGCTTGAAACAGTCGGTGTTCAAATTAGAACTCAAGCAGAAATTAATGTAAAAAATAATACTCCAAGAGCAAAAGCCGAAAAAGGGAAACGTGCAGTTAGAATAGCTGCCGCTGAGAACATCGCTCTTGCTTATGACAATGCAATCAACGTTATTAAGAATTACCAAGGCAACCAAGGTTGGATAAACGTTGGCTTTTATAGAGAAAAACTTGGACAATTATTAGACAAGGTTAATCCAACAGACGTTGCAACTTGCTTTGATGCGGTAATCAAACGACTTGAAAAAGAGAAACAATACGCAGTTTCCAGGTTAAAAACAGCATCTGCTAATGAAAGTGAATTTAGACAAGCATTCAAAGATTTAACAGGCAAGGATTACAATGAAAATTCTGTAAAAAACTTCATCGCACAAGCCCAAAAAGGCGGAGATTGGACAAAGGCTTACGACAAAGCATTTGGAGATAGGGGTTGTAAAGCGTGCCACAGATAAAGTTAATTTCCAACAATATGTAGATGGAGCAGGAGATATTGTTCTAATGTTGCTTGGTACTGAAGCCATCGGCAAAGGCGTTGCGTGGGCAGGAAGCAAAGTAGCAACAAAATTAGCTCCTTATGTTCCGAAAGTATTATCAAAAATTGGTGCAACAACCGTAATGAATGTTGGCGGAAACTCTGTAACCGTAAGCAGAGTAGCAGGTTCAATGGTAACATCTGCCGCTACATTTACAACTTGGGATGCGAGTAAAAATTATATCAATTTAAAAACAAAAGACATTCAATATTCTGGAGAAGATGCAGTCAAAGAATGGCAAGCATATAAAGAAGGTAATGTTGAATCAGGCAAATTTGGTGCTTTTGCAGGTCTATTAAATTCAACCGTTGTTGGAAAGGTTGTGTCAGGCACAATGAAACTCTTTGAAAAGCCAGTAGCCAAAGCAGTTCAAGGAGTTGCGAAAACTCTTGAAAAAGGAGAAGCTGTAACTGGTACAGAAGTTATGAAAACATTCATAGCGAAGCAAGCCCCAGGGATGCTTGCTAAAACAGCTGGAACAGTAGCAGAAGTTGCAGGGTTTACAATGTATGAAACTGCTAACGAAATTACAAAAGAACTTTTGAAAACAGATGCGAACGGTCAAAGACATTTGCCAAAAGATTTGACAGAAGAAGGATTAACAAATTATCTTTGGAAGCACTTGAAAGGTCAAGCAGCTAATTTAGGTGAAATCAAAGCTATTTCAAAATTAATCTTCATGCATAAAGGGGCAATTGCTGAACGTGAACGTATGATGAATGAAAACCTTTCAAAATGCGAAATGCTTAGCAATGTAAAAGTTCAAAAAGCAGAAGTAAATGGCAGAGAAGTTTATGAAGTCACAATGCCAAACGGAAATAGAAAAGTTGCACACACACCAGAAGAAATCGTTGCGTATTGTAATAACCTTATGTTGATGGATATGGCTATGAATAGTAAAACTACCGCAACAGAAGCTATTCCAAAGGGAAAACTAGCAGTAGAAGAAAACAACGTAAAATCAACAAAGGAATTAATAGAAAAAGCACAAAACACAAACCCTACTGAAAATGTTAAAAATAAAGTAATATCAGAAGTTGCAAAAGAGATAAAAGATGAAGGTATGCGATTAAATACACCTGAATCATTAGATGCCGAACTTGCAGAGGCTGAACAAAATCCAAATGCTCCAGTTGATAACATGGAAGCTTTTAATCTTATTATTAATGGTAATATTGGAAATGTTTTAAAGGCTCAATATGACAATGCAAGCAATGTATTTAAAGATATTGCTAAAAAATACTCATCGGAACTTGACCAACTTGAAAAACAATATGGCAATGATAAAAAATTATTTGCAGAAAAATTCACAGAATTTTTAGCAGATAAATTAGGCGTTAAAGGCATTGAGCCTAAAATTGTTCTAAGAGATACTGGTGATGCCGATGGATTTTTCGACTGGTCAACTGGGGAATTAGCTGTAAACAGCAAATTAAATAACTCAAAAGATATTCAAACAATGATAGCTCATGAATTTGTCCATGTTATGCAATTTAAAGATATGATTGCTAATAGGGGAACCGAAGCAGTATCAAGACTTCTTATGAACGATGAGAAATTTATAACCGCAAAAGCAATAGAACTTGCAAAAAATAATGGTGCTGATTATAAATCTCTTCCAGTTGAAGAGCAACAAATATATAAAGAAGCTTGTTCTGAAATGCTTGCAGATGAGGTTATGGAAGCAAATAAGGGCTTAGTTGACTTTGCTCAAAAAAATCCAATCTCAAAAGGTTCTTTGAATGAATATTTGTCAAGAATTTATCAGAATGAATATGAAAATATGAAAACTGATGTAAATTCTCCTGAATATTACAATCAAGTCATTGAAAATGAAGCATATTACTTAGGAAACGGACAATTAGGTCTTAATTTAAAAGGAAGCATTTATTTTGCAGATACCAAGACAAATACACAGACAATAAATAGTCGTGTAAATACTCAAAAAGGCGTTATTCAATCAGATAGCAATATTAGTAACAAAGTTAAAGATTATATCTTATCTAATTTGTCAGAAAGGTATAAAAATAAAACTCCAGAAGAATTAGAGTTTTTAATCTCTAATATTGCCAGTGGAACAAATGATGATATAAATGTTATTACAAAAAGATTAAATATAATAAATGAAGCAAATCCTAGATATTTACAAGATTTCTTGAATAAAAACATGGAAAATGCTGGATTTATACTGGATAATTACAAGACTATATATGATAAAATAATTTTGAATGATAATTTCCAAGATTTAGGCCCTGATAAATTTAACTTTGTCAAATTTATTACAAGCGATAATCTTCAAAAAATTATTGATACTATTGATAAACCAGAATTTCCAAATCTTGTAAAATCAACGATATATGATTCAAAAAATCATAATGTAGAACTTGGAAATGAAACTGTCAAAATAAATTCTGCACTTTTAGTACATTTATTAACAGGACAGCAATATTCTTCTGAAACTGAATTTAATAAAGCAGTAAATGGATTAACAGAAGCAAACCATAGAATTGAATCTGATAATATATGTCCATACAATCAAATAGCAGAAGGGATTTTAACACAAAAACCAGAGTTAGCCCAAATTGCAAAAGAATTTCAAAAACACATCTCAAAAGGCGGAAATGCGGATAAATTCTTTAAAGAATTAGAAAAATCTGGAAGATTACCACATGAGATTGAATTAAAAACAATTGTACCAGATAAAAATGCATTAATTGTGCCAAGTGATTTACTAGACGTCTTTATTGAAAGAACAAATCAAGCAACTGAAAAAGATGCACACAACTTACGTAATAAAAAACTTGGGAATAATCCTATTGACAATATTCCAAAAGGAATTGTGCAATCCGAAATTACTTCTGAAAACTTTGAACAGCAAAAAGCTGATTTCATTAAAGATTTTAATGAAAAATTTGGGGAATATGCTCAAGACGACGTAAAGAAAATTGAAAACATCTCAACTCCAGAAGATTTAGCTGCCGTAAAAGAATTTTGGGAATGGACTAATTCCGAAGAAGGCAAGTTTAGTAATATTAGTTATGACATAATCGATAAAATAAATGCAAAAAATATTGCTGATTTCAAAGACCTAGTAGAAACAATGAAAGCTCAAAAAGATTTATCAGATGACATAAAATCAGACCTACTTTATGGAACAATTGCAGAAGAAAGCCTTAAAGAAACAAAAGAATTTATCCAAGGGATTGAACCTTCTGATGTAGCTAAATTAAATGAGTTGGAAACTTTTGATAGAACTATGCTATCTGGTTCAAGCACGGAACAAAAAGCAAAACTTGATTTTTACAAAGAAATCAAAACTGGCAAATACGATAGTATAATTAAAGATGATAATATCTTTAAACATGTTCTATCAGTTGGTTATAGTGTTGAAAAAACAAAATCTCTTTATGATACGTTTGCGGGCGAAAACATCTCTAAAGAATGCTTTGCGAAAATCCAAGAAGGACTTGAAGATAGTGACGTTAACGCAATTAAACAGCTATATTCTCAAACCAAAGATTTGCTAGATAACAATTCTGACATGAGTTGGATTATGTTTAGAAACCTAAAATCTGAAGATATTCCAGCCAAAATAGAAATTATAAATACCTTGAAATCTGCAAAAGCAACTAATGAAGAAATTTGCGAAATCTTGAATAAAACAAATAAAGACAATTTAGATATCGCAAAAGACCTTGTTCAAAAAGCTTTTGCAAATGGTGATGAAAAAGCCGAAAAATACAATGTTGTTATAATCCTAAATAAATTAACTAGAGGAGTATATAGCAAAGAATTTGTAGAGAAAAATGCTGAAGCTCTTCTTCATCTTGATGGAACTTGCATTAGAAAAACCACCGAAACCAACCTTGAACTTGCGAGCAAAATTTCAGAAAACAAAGAAATTTCATCATACCAAGTTGATATGATGTTGAATTATGCAACGGATAAAGAAAGAACTCAAAAACTAATCGATAACCTCGATAACGGATATACTAAACTTTCAGAATTTGAGGTTATGAATCAGCTTAGAATGGATTTTATTGAACTCATAAAAAAACATCTTCCTCCAGAAAGACTACAAGAATTAGAACGCAAATTTTCAAATGATAAAGAAACATTTGAAGACATGTTGCTTCAACAAGCATTCAAATTGAAAGGTGTTGAATTAAGCCCAGCAGAAGAAGTAGTAGTAAATGATATTACCCGTATCTCCCCTCCTCTTAGCATAGGAACAACAGTTCTATATGGAGTAAAATCAGGGTTAGAAAAATACTTTGGCGACAGAGATAGAACGATTAGGGACATGAACGATGCTCTTGAAAACGCTCAATACAAAGATGAGGCTACTAAACAACAAACTTTGGCTAAATTTAATGATTTATATCCTCGACTAAGTAAAAGCGAACTTGCAACCATCAAAAATATATATTTTCAACTTCCCCCAAAAGAACGTCTAAATATTGACTATTCTCTAATCGCAAAAAGAGAAATTATTCCGCTATTAAAAGGCACTCAAAATTATGATGCTTATGCAATAGAAAAAGCCTTGGAATTTTTAAATTGTAGCGATGCGGAATTTAAACAGAAAAAACATAACCTAGAAACAAGAAGACAAGAACTACGCAACGAATATAAGTTCAGTGAATGGAAACGCATTCTCAACATGCCAGAAGCTGAGTTCAACAAACTAAAAACTCCATTTGAATTGAGAACAGAAACTCCTGTTGATATAAAAGCTTATGAAGCTCAAATGCGAGAAAAAATGGCTAATCGTATAACTTACGATCCAATTGAAGCTGCCGAACTTATTGAAAGAGCAGAAAAGAAACAATCTTTAAGAAATGAAATGTTTGGCAATGACTATGTACCAGACAAAATCAACGCATTTGAAAAATTACATAAAAAAGCCCCTGTAGCAGTTACACCTCTACCTGCGGCAGGTAAACTTATGAGAGAATTGAGAAACACTGGACATGTAAAATTGTCTATACCTAATGAAGGCGGAGTAAAAGTAAAACCTTACGATGCAGTAATTCATCCAGAAGATGACTATAGATTAAATGTTACACAAGATGCTGGAATAAAAATTCGTTATGGGACAAAATTACAATGGAGCAACTTCAAAATTGCTCGTGACCTTTTGCAAAACTATTATGACGGTCACGGACACACTCTTGAAGGGGTGAATATTGAAGTAAATAAAACAGCAGATGGAAAATACAAGATAAAAATTTCTGGAGAAAGCAGTTGGGATTATTCACATCTTGACCAAATGGGTTCTTCAACAAAACATGACCCGCTAGACGCTGGGGGGTACGGAGAAGGAACAAGAGCCGTTGCCGTAAGTTTGTTATCTAAAGCAGATATTACAAACGTCAAATACGCTTCTGGAGATTGGGCGATGACATATGGACGTTCTTCTGACGATTTAAAATCTGCTTATATGACTCAAACTCTTTCTAAAAACAGCGAAAAAGTAAAAGGTTCAACTGTAGAATTTGAAACTGAAAATGCTGATATTGCACATAAATTATTAGAAGCAAAAGATTACTTCAACCATCCGCACAACCTTGATTTCAAAAATCTTGATTTTGAAAATGAATTCTTTGGCTTTAAGCTAAAAGATGATGGTGCAAAGGGAAACATATACTTAATCCAACGCTATGAAACAGATGGAGAATCAAATAACGGCTTAAGAGGAGCAACTATTGTCTTTAAAACCCAACCGAACCACCCAACACTTGTTGAAAAAAGTGGAGGAGAACAGTTTGAACTTGGCACAGGTGTTGATAGAGCACAAATCCCTTCTTATGACGTAAATAGAATCCTTTCTAGATATATCAAAACAATGACAGATGAAGAATTAACCCAAACAATTTCTTCAATGGAAAAATTCTGGGGTGAAAGTGGCACAGAAAAAGATAGACTAAATGACATGTATGTTCCATTTGTCAGAGAAGCACACAGAAGAGGACTTGGAATAGATTTCAAAGATTCACATTATGTATATTTGGATAAGCCATCAATATCTTCTTATGATATGGCAAAAAATCTAGGCTATAAAATTGCCGATAAGAGTATGAAAGATGTTGGAATGCAAAGTTTTAATGCTAAAGACGAATCTAAACTTCCACACCAACCAACCGAAGAACAATCAAAAGAAATCAGGTTGCTTGAAGAAGGTGTCCGTATTATCCAAGAATGTACAGACTTGTCAACTAAAGACTTGCTAAATAGTGATGAAGTAACTAAGCCAACATATATGTTCTCTGAAGGCGATCATGGCACAGGAGCAGAGGCAATAATTGAAGGTGGAGAATACCAAGGTCACTGGATGCGTGATAGCCATTTATTACTGCAAAATTATGTTGGAAATTTGGCAACATTCTTACACGAAATTTCACACAAATCTGGCGGAGATGAATCGGAAGTCTTTTCTATGCAACTTACGAAATTGCAATCTCACATCACAAATGCTATAATGCACAATCCTAATGCGTTCAAAAAGATTCAAACATTATCAAAAATGTTTGATGAAGTAAGATCGCAAGAATTTAACAAACAAATTCCAACAACAGAAGTAATCCAAGATAAATCATTCACGCCAGAACGATATAAACAACATATCGATAATTTATTATCAGTTACTCCAGAATACCGAGAATATGTTGAACCAGAACCTCCAAAAGAACCTGACCCAATAGAATACACTGGAGATGAAAATAGAATTGTATCCACTGGTAATTCTGGAGAATTGGGCAAAATTAAAATTAAATCTTTTGAAGAAAACAGAAGATTAACTTCAAGATTTAATATTGCAGGTATCAAAAGATTTGCTAAATCTTTCATTAACAAAATTCTAAGACATAAACCTTCAAAAGTCGAAGAAGATGGCGGAATAATATTAGGAGATGATGATTTCGCAAGCTTCACAATTGATGCTGGAGTAGCACATTTTGATAAACCTATAGCTAAAGATCAAAAACCAGCTAAAGAAGAAAAGCACTATAAATATGAAGAGTTTATACCATCAAGACACGAAAGCTACACAACCCTAAAATCTTCTGACTCAATGATGAAAGAACTAGAAGAAAAAGGTTCTGTTGCATTGAGCATTCCAAATGCTGGCGGACTAAAGCCAAAAATATCAGAAACTCCAAACGTAGAAAAAGATAACGACTTTAACAAAACTGTTTCAGCCCAAATGACCTTATCTTACGCTAAAAAAAGGAATTGGAGCAATGAAAAAATTGCACGTGATTTAATGCAGAATTTCTACGATGGAAATGGTCATACCTTAGAAGGTGTTGACTTAAAAGTTAAACAAAATGATAACGGGACATACACTATCAGAATTGATGGTAAAGGTATCTATAACTATGAACATCTAAAACGTCTTGGCGGTTCTGATAAAGATAACCCAAAAGATGCTGGCGGTTTTGGAGAAGGTAGTAGAATTATTGCAGGGAGTTTGCTTGCAAAAGGTACTAACAGAGTTAGATTTGCGTGCAAAGATTGGCAAATGGACTTCACAACAGCAGAAAATGTCAGAACCCATGAAGAAGGAGTAATGAGGACTTTAACTAAGAATGAAGCCCAACTAGATGGTAACTACGTTGAATTTGACACAAACGATAAAGAACTTGTAGAAAAAATTATGGACTCCAAGAATTATTTCTATAGTCCAAACAACCCTGATTTTAGAGATTTAGATATTGAAAATGAGTTCTTTGGTTTTAAAGTTACTCCTGACAAAAACGGCAACTTATATTATATTCAAAGATTCCAAACCCCAGATAAGAAAATGGACAATGGTTTACAAAATATGACCCTTATATTCAAACAAGCAGCTTTTGGTGAAAACTTCCAAAATCAAGGTGGCTATACTATTGATTTGAATACAACTAGAGATAGAATGGCAATTGAAGCAGAACAAATGTCTGAACTAACAAGAGCATACGCAAAAACACTACCAGATGCAGACCTTGTAAAAGCTATCTCGGCTCTTGAACCTATTTTCACAAGTGACAACTGCAACTCTGAAAAATTCAGAAGAGAAAACAAAGCTAATAATTTATCATACCAATTTGCTCAAAGTATAATACATGAAGCCGCAAGCCGAGGAATAAAATTAGACTTTGAGAATAAGAAAATTGTTTATGTAAAAGAAAGCTCAGAATGGAGAACAAACCTTTCATCAAAAGAAGAAGCATTTTTCAATAAAGAAGGCTATATCTTTGCGAATATGGGAACAGAACTTGGCATAGAAGATGCCGAAAGTTTGTATGCAAAATTGCATAGACCTCATTCTATAAAACCAACAGAACAACAAGCAAAACAATTACAAATTCTTAATGAAGCCGTTAATTTGATAACGAGCAATGATAAAATGGGACTTTTCCCTGAGGAAGGGACACAACTATACGCATTTGACGAAACTTCAAATATTGAAAGTTCCACTGGTTATTATGCCGCAGTAAATTCAAAAAATTTGGATGGAGTATTTATTCATACAAATAAATTAAAAGCCGAATCTTTTCCAACAATGTTAACAAATGTTCTTTGTGAAATGCTTGAAGGTCAAACATCTAAAAATCTAAGCTCATACAGTTATAATCAAACTGAATTAATTCGTTCACAATTAAATACTCTAATAACGCAACCACAAATAATTGAAAAGCTGAATATCCTAGAAAAAATTTATAAAGAACAACAAAAATAGACTTGAAAATAATGTCAACAAAATAGAGAACATCCCGCACTCATTATAAAATAATAAAGACCTCAAAGGCTGTTAAAAAGGTCACTTTGGAACTT
Source organism: Candidatus Gastranaerophilales bacterium HUM_1 (assembly GCA_002103105.1). Classification (GTDB taxonomy): domain Bacteria; phylum Cyanobacteriota; class Vampirovibrionia; order Gastranaerophilales; family Gastranaerophilaceae; genus Zag111. The sequence continues at coordinate 18,930 of DAAY01000005.1, read as the reverse complement.
TTCAAATCTATTAAATTGTCTTAAAAGTCATAAACTGGTGTTCTTAGTATCACAAGCACCAATCTCTAAAAAATAATATAAAAAATTCCTGAAAATACGCTCAATAAAAGCCTTATACGCGATTGAAAAATTTTATAACACTGAAATTACACTGAATTAACAGGGAAGTTTTTAAATGTACAAGTTTAAAAGTATTACTTTAAACTTTTCAAATTGGAAATTTGTCTAAATAATTAAAATTTAATTAAGAATTTAAATATAAATTTGTTATTGGTTTACAATCTATATATTATAGCAATTTAGGAGAAGTATGTGTGACAAATTTATTAGAACAATTTAAAGGACATATAATAAATCAGACTTTAACTAATAAGTTACGTGAAATAGAAATTTTATTATCGGAATATGAACTAAATGAACTTCAAGAGGAGTCGGTTTTAGCATATCAATTATTATTACAAAATATAAAAGTAACATTAAATGCTAAATCATTACCTATAGTTCCGAAAATCATACTTGATAACCTAAATTCGTCAATTGAAAATTTATCCAGAAATGCAATGTTTGATATTAATAGTTATTACTCTCAATATCAAAATTTAATAGATCATTTTAATCGTTTGCCTCGTTTCGAAAAAAAGAGTGAAGTAAAAGAAAGTTTTAATACTTTAATTTCGAATTTTATAAAACAACAAGAAAATATTAAATATTCTATTGATGAAGAATTATCAAATTTTCAAGATAAACAAAATGCTTCTATTAATAAATGGAATGAAGAAAAAGTTATTTTAACAAATGAGTTAGAAGAATTGAAGCAAGAAAATGTTATGTTGAAAAAAGAGATTGATGCTTTTAAAAAGAATATTACAAAACAAGATGAGCGATTATCTAACATAGTTTCTACTTATGAGCATGATTTTAGACGACACCTTCAAGATTATGATTATGCATTTCAAACAAAATTAAATGAGTATAAAGATTTATTTAAAAATATGTTAAATGCTAAAGAAGAAGAAACTGATGATACATTAGAACATATTAATACAAGAAAAAATGATATTGAGAAACTTTGGGGTATTATTGGAAAATCGGCTACTGTGGGAAATGCTTCATTTCATGCGAATGAAGCAAAGAATTTTGCAAATATTATGATGGGAGTAACTGTTCTTCTTATGTGTATAGGTTTAGTGTACATTGGGATTGCAACTTGGAAATTATTTCAAGGACAATATGTTTATACGGATTTTGTTTGGAAAGTAATTACTTCTGCAATAATACTAATTCCTGCACTATATTGTGCAAATATTTCTAAAAGGCAAAGAGATCGAGAATTTCTATTACGTGATTTTGAATTAAAAACGGCAGCTCTTGAACCATTTATGGAAAATATGAAATTAGAAAATGAATCAAATTCAAATGATGCTATCAACAAAGATAAAGTTAAGTTAGAACTTACAAAAGCATTTTTTGATCATCAGTTTGGGAATAAACCTAATGATTGTGTGTTATTACCAAAAGAAGTGACTAAGATCTTAAATGCACTTGCCAAAAAATGTAATTTTAATATAAATATTGGAGATAAGGAGTAATTAAATGATAAATAATCCAAATGAAACGAATTGTTCATATTGTATAAAAAAAATGAATAAATTATTCTCTTATTACAAAGAATCTGCGGATGAATCTTCAAAATATACTTCCTTTGTATTTTCTCTTGGATATGTAACAATGGTTACCATTTTTTCAACAATTCATAAATATATGTATAATTGGACAAAAGGATTATTTATTATCTGTTTATTTATTTCATTAGGCATATTTATAACAAATGAAATCTGGAAAATGTACCTAGGAATTAGTTTTAATAAATTTGTAGATGATCAATGGGATAGGCAATTTAATGGTGGAATTAATTTAGAACAGTTAGAAGCAAATATTAATAAATATAATAATAAATTATTTAAACCATATAATAAATTTTATTATCCAACCTTTTGGATAAGTGTTATAACAGGAATATTTGCAGCATTAATTATTTTTTTTGTAGGGATAATTTTAATATTTTAAATTATGAAAAAATGTTATTATTGTGGAAAAGATTTAAATAATCAAAAAGTAAAACCAGAACATATCATTCCAAATGCTGTTGGGGGAAGATTAACCTCAAAAAATATTTTGTGCAATGATTGCAATAATAAGTTAGCAGAATTAGATCAAAGCCTTTCTAATTCTGTTTATTTCTTGACTAATTTATTAAATCCCAAAAGAGATAATAAAACTAAATCTAATTTGCCAATAAAATTTAAATTTAATAATAGAGAGTTCGTTCGAGAGGCAGATGGTAAATATTATTCATCTCAATTTAAAATAGAAAAAACAGAAAAAGGTTTTCACCTTCATTTAAATGCTTTTTATAGTTCTGATAATGGCGCAAGAGAAAAAGCTATAAAGCCTGCAATTAAAGCATTAGATAGTTTGGCTCAAAATTATAAATGGAGTGCAGAGAAAATCAATGAAGAAAAAAGAAAGTTAATTGAAGCAATTTCAAGAAAAGTTGTTGATACTGAAGATATTCCGACATTCACTGGACAAATTGCTTTAAATCAAGATGATAAACTTTTTTTGTCTATGTTAAAAATAAGCATCGGTTATTATTTAAGCAATGAGTATGATATAAATTATTTAAATGATTCAATAAACATAATAAAAAATAAAGACATAAAACTAGCAAGAGAACATTGTTATTACTTTTTTCCTAATGATTTTTATAAAGAGGATAGTATATATCATTCAATCTATCTTAAAGGTGATAAACAAAATCAAGTATTGTATAGTTTAGTATCAATATATGGTTGTATAAATTGTATTATATTATTGAACGATAACTATAATGGCGATTCTTTTGAGAAAAGTTATTTTTATGATTTAAGAAATCACAAAGAAATTAAATTTGAAAAGTCCATAAATTTAACAAAATCGGAAATTAAAAATATTTTAACTACTTTACCTGAAAATTTAGTAGAAAATTTTAAAAATAAGATCAATTTATTTATGTCTTTTTTGACACAAAGAAAATTTGATGGAAATGAAGTCATTCCAGTACTGGAGGAATGCTATAGTAAAGTTATTAAGTACAATTTTATGGGGCAGCAAGATTATGTTAACAATTTTAATGCCGAATTTGTAGCATTAATGAAAAAACACCAAGATTTTAAGTATTTATATGAAGACCAAATGATAGAAATGTCCAAAATTGGTATGAGGCTGTATTCTTATAACTATTATTTGCATAATTTTTGTATCTTAAGAATATTATCTAAAATTGTAGCAAGTATAATTACAGATTCTTTAATTAGAAAACAATCAATTAAAGAATGCTTAAATAATTTAAAAAATACATTAGAAACATACAAGGCAGAGATTGCAGAAATTGATAACATATTATTACAAAACAAAGAAAAATATCAAAATAGCCTTATAAGTTTTGTGGAAGAATATTACCCTAAATTTCAAAATAATTATTAATAAATATTAAGGATTTTAAGTACAATTTTAAACCAGATCTCTAGCAAAGAGAAAATTGCTCATATTATTTTTTCTAGAATATTAGAAATTTTTCACAAGAATTTTATAAGAATCAATTCTTATATTTCAGATTTATTAATAAATTTCACCCGAATTTCCTAAATAATATATTAGATAATTTGTAAAAAATATGTTAATGACTATATGTTAATTTATTAAAATATATAATATTATTTATCTCAATATTTTGTTATAATAAATAAAAAGGACATATTATATGCAAAATTTACCAAATCAATTTAATGTATACGATGTATTAAGTTATCTAATTCCCGGATTTATTGCCATTTGTCTAATGTTATTATTCTTAGGTAATATTTTTAACATTTCAAATATTTCAAATATTTTGAATTCTCCACTTACTATTATAGCAATTATTCCAATTTCATTTGTTGCCGGAATTATATTTCATGAATTTAGTAATATATTTGAAAAATTTATAGTTCAAAAACCCTCAGAAAAAATCTTACTGCAAGATTGTCATTTACTAACTAGTGAAGAAATAGAATTTAGTTGTCAAGAAGCTAGAGATTTTTTCAAACTTAAATTTGAAGAAATAAAACCTAAAGATAGTCATAATATATATTGTTTATTTAGAAGTGCATTAAAAGAATCTTCAAACAAACCAGAGTTTATTGAAGCAGAACTTTATAACATATATTATGGATTAGCTCGTAATTTGTTTGCAATATTTTTATTTTATACAGTATTGTTTTTAGTGTTTTCATTTAACAATGAATCAGGTATAAATTATATATTGATTGCAATAATATTATTTATTTTAACATTACTTATGTATAGAAGAGTAAATAGATTTGCACAATATCACGTAGTTGGGATTTTTAGAGCATATTTACAGAGTAGAAGATTTCAGGACGGTAAATAAATCTGTTTATATGCAATTAATTATAAATATTTTAGTTATATCAACATTTTTATTTTTATTTATGACTCTGCATCGAAGTAAATGTCTACCTGAATATTGTAAATCTCTTGAAAAATACAATTTTTCATCTAATTCTTTCTTACTTTTATGGTAAACTTCTTGGTGAATTTCATCTTCATTTATTCCACAATTTGAAACTTCCCAATATACCTCTAATTTATTAACAGGGTCAAGTAAACCACCTTCTGTTTTTAAAGAGTATTTTAATTTTTCACCTTTATTTAATGTAGATTTATGTTCTACATTTTGATGCTTATCTGTTTTACATAGAATTTTAAAATTCAAACTTGAATTATTTTGGTTACTAAAACGACATGGAATTATTCCCCAGTTCCCATTTAGTTTTATAAATCCTACTAATGTACCTTTTTCATGTGTAGTCAATACCTGCATGTCATTGCCTAACCCTGTTTTATTTTTATAAATTTTAATGGCTTCTGAATTTGGTAGGTTATGAGGTGGTTTACACTCAGAACATGAAATTAATGTAACTATTGGCTGAATATAATCTAAAGCATCTAAATACGTAGCATCCGGATACTTTTCAATATCTATACCATCATTATCTCCACTTGTTTCTGTAAAGAAAGATCTTGAACCATGATGACTTGCTATTAATATTTCTGAACTTAATAATCCAGAATTTTTAAATGTGGGAACTATTTTATTTTTCCAAATATACCAGTCAGAATCACCTGTTAATAATATAGATTTATTAGCATATTTTATTGATAAAACAATACATTTTGTATGTTGCTTTTTAGTTTCTTCTTCTATATCACAATTTTCGAATGGTGATAAACAATGTATTTCTGCATTTCCTATTTTAAAAATTTCTGTTGCTTTTGGAGTTACAAGATTATCTTCTCCAAATTTTTCTTTTATTTTTCTTCGTAATTCCATATAATATTGATAATCGTTAGATGAGGTAGAAGCTCCACATTGTTCAGAATCCCAGATAGAATGAATTAGGAAATTATTATTTAATATATCCAACCCTCTTAAGTGGTCAATGTCTCTATGAGAACAAACAAATATATCAATCCATTGTTCATATTGGTTCGTATCATTATTCCATCTTAAAGGAATGTTTTCACGTAAATATTCAAGGATATTATCTTTATTATCTTCTGTAATATTACAATCGTAAATAAATGTCGTGTTATTGGGAAATACAATTAATGACATCAAACCCTGCCCTACACTTAATAAATGAAAAAGTAGAGGTTCATCATTCTTTTCTAGATAAAAACTTAATGGTTCAACATCTATATTCATATTTAATTAACTTCCTAAGATTTAAATGATATTTTATAATAATAATTATTATTGTTATAAAATAAGATAATTGCAAGTATTATATTTGCTCATGTTTCACATTTTTAATATCATAAGAACCTGGGAAATTAATTAGTTGATATCGATAAAATAAAAACTCTCGTAGTATTCGTAGGTGTTGGAATTTCTGCAAATTTAGGAGTGCCAACATGGGAGCATTAATAAATAGAAGATCTAAAAAACTATAATTAAAACTCATTAAAAATTTATTCACTGGTTATAAAATTTTCTTCCCCACAAATAATAGAAGTTAAGTATCCGTTATCATACCCACATCCTGTATCAATTCCTATTTTATCTTCTGCAATATAAGGATCATAAAATGGTGTATGACCAAAAATTATTTTTTGTTTTAATTTACTAGTCTCATAAATAAAATCATCCCGTATCCATAAGAAATCATCTATGGTTTGTTCTTCTAAAACTTTACCATTTCTAATCCCAGCATGCACAAACAAATAATCCTCTGTTTGATAATAATTTTGTAAGTTTTCAAAAAATTTGCCATGCAATTCAAAAATTTTTTCAAAGTGTTGATAGGAGTTTAGTGTTCTATCACCACCGGATAAATACCAATGAGCATAAGCCTCTTTTGACTTAGTATTCTTTATATTAAGAAGCATATTCTCATGATTACCTTTCAAAAAAATACATTTTGAATTTTGTGAAAGATTTAAAAGCAACTCAATAACCTCTTTTGAATTTTCGCCTCTATCAATATAATCTCCGAGAAAAACTAAAGTGTCATTTGGAGTAGGGTTAATTTGTTCAAGTAGTCTATTGAGTTTAAAAACGTCACCATGTATGTCGCCAATTGCCATAAGGCGATGAGTATTAGAATAATTATTCAATGGTTTATGTTTTTGTTCAGTCAATTTCATTTAATTTTATCTTCATTTTTATCTATTGGATGAATATATTTAAGAATTTCCATATAACCTATCTCTTCTTGAGTCCAATATAACAGTATAGCTAGTTGATTTTGCGTGGTTTCCGTTTTTAATTTATTCACTAGTTCAGATAGAAATTCATCCAAGACACAGTTTTACACTTGCGATTGATGCTGATTTTTCAGAAATCGGTCCTGTTTTTACGTTTGAGTTATGCTTATTTACCTTATTTGTAAGTTTTGAAGTTGGTAAAAATACAGTTGTAAGACAAGCAAATTTAAAATACAGTAAGGATTTTAATACCCTGGTTGACAGGTTTGCCAATCCTTATTTAAGCGATAACGGCAATATCTTAATACCCCAAATTCAACGTAAGAATTTATCTTTTGTTGAAAATATCTTGAATAAAGTTAATATAACAAAATTTGATACTGACGAAATTATCATTGAGGGCATGTACAAAGACTGGTACAATTCAGAAATTTTTGAATTGTTGTTAAAAAATATACAAACATTTAACAAATGGGATGATGTTGTAGAATCTTGTGATTGCTATCATCCTGATGCTATTGCAAAGTTAAAAGAAAGGTTTTCGCAAAATATTGAGAGCATTTAATGAAAAATGTTAAAAGAGAAGCCGTATTAAATATACGGCTTCAGCTCAGTACTGATTTGCTTCTTCAAGTAGCCGGTATAAACCTGTTGAAAATTTGTCAGGTTTGTTGAAATATTCACGTGGCTCGTTGCAAAATTCCTCAAAAGAAATACCTCCTGAATTATCAATAAATACATTGTATAATTCGTAGGCAAAATATAGCCATGATTGTTGCTTTGTACTAAATTGAGCTTCTAATGAGCAAAGATCAATTGTCTTAAATTGCAGGGCATCAATGTAAACACAATTAACAGTTTTAAGTCCTTTTTCTTTGGCATAATTTATCTGGTTAATACCAAATAACAAATCGTTATCAATCCCGATAAGAACAGGTGTTTTGTAAAAACATTCTATGTCTGCAAGTGGGAAGTCAATAATACTTGCGAACGAGTAATCGTAAATTTCATCAACTTTAATCTTACTGACAAGTATTGTATCTTTATCAAGATTTTGAGCTTTGGAAAAAATTTTTGCCCTAAGTTTTGCATGGTCAATTGCTCGTTGTAGGGGACCTCTTGTTAGCCATTGTTTACGTTTTTCATTTTGTTTTAATGTCATCTTAATTCTCCTTTTGAAATTTGTTGTTTAATATATCACGTAATGCTTCTGTAAGAATTTTTCTCAACGTTTCTCTCACCGTTACCGGCATTTCAGCCCATTGTTTGAGAAGGTTCCCGTATTCTTCTTGAACTTGTAGCAATTCGGTTTCGTTTTTGTCGTATTCAATCTCAGGCTCCTTTGAAACCAGATTAAAAATGTCGCAACGATATAACATTCTACGAGTCGGACCATCATTTGAAATCGCATCTGCTAAGGTGCGTCTGGCAAGTGCTTCTACGCAAGATATTTTCTTTATTTCTCCGGTTTCAGTCTTTGTATTGATTTCTGTATTTAATGAAACCTGTAATGCCTCTTTGAGAGTGCGTATTTTTTTAGGTCTCCCTTTTGGATTTGGACTGGGACAGCCTTTTTGCCACTTGAACTGTTCTGGAGGTTTACCGTAACCAACCTCATAGTTTTGTTTCTTACCTTTTTTCTTTGGATTCTTAGCCATTTATAACCTCCCCATTTGATATAATTTCATGTTTTTTGCCAGTAAGTTTTTCCCATCGGGATATAATCACATCACAATAATGTGGGGAAATCTCAATTAATCTGGCTTGTCTGCCACATTGTTCTGCTGCAATTAATGTTGAACCGCTTCCGCCGAAACAATCCAATACAATATCGTCATATTCAGAAGAATCAAGCATGATATCCATAAGCATTGCGGTAGGTTTGACAGTTGGATGCAATTTTCTTAACGTTTTTGCTTGTCTTGTACTTACGTTCATCCCTTTGTAATCCCAGACATTGGTACGATTTCTACCATTTTTACCAAGCTCAATATTATTTATATGCCGCCCTGTGCCATTTTGATAAACAAAACAAAGCTCATGTTGTGATCTGTAAAAACTCCCCATGCCACCGGTAAGTTTATTCCATATACAAAGATTCAGGTGCTTTGGATAAACCTTTTTCCCGGCGGATTGTATTTCCCCTATGTGACGCCAATCCATGAATATATAATGAATGGAGTTGTCAACAGAAAAAACTTTCAGGTTGTTAAAACTTTCTGTAAGAAAATTTTCAAATTCATCTTCAGACATTTCACCTGAAGCGTTGACGAATTCTTTATGATGTTTTTGTTTAGTCACATTGTCTGAAATTTTAACATTATACGGCGGATCTGTAATTACAATTTTGGCTTTGTCTGCACCAAGTAAATTAACAAAACTTTCGGTTTTGAGTGCACTGCCACACAGCAACATGTGATTGCCTAATCTTATCAAATCGCCTGTTTTAACTGTCGAAATTATTTCATCAGGTAAAATTTCTTCTTGCTCAGGTTCAAGACTTTGTTTGTTATCCAAGCTACAATCAAATAGTAAGTTGTCAAGTTCAATACTTGAAAATCCAAGTTCTTCCGGCGAAATTTTTATCTCCATATCGGATAGTAGATCTTGAATTTCTGTTTTTAAGGTACTTAAATCAAAATCACCCATCTCAGATATTTTATTAATTGCTACAGAAAAGGCTTTTATTTCTTTTTTGCTGAGATTGTTAATTTCTACAGTCGGAACAGTTTTGATCCCTAACTTTTGTGCCGCACGCAGTAACAGGTCTCCGAAAACTACATTCTCATTGTTATCCGTAACAATAGGACATTGAAACCCAAAACGTTTGAGAACCGTTGTTGCGATTTCTATTTCCTTTGATGAGTAGTTTTTGATGTTTAATCCTTTTAAACCATTCGGGTTGACGTAAGTTACCTTCATTTCTTTAAAATTTTCCATAAAATAGTTCTCCTTTTTTTAACTTAATGAAAAGTTTTTGCAAAAAAGTTAAAAAATTTTTTGGATTTCCAAAAACAAGGCAGAGCTGGGTTTTTAGAGATTATCATACTTTTTAGGACAAGTTGTAGTTGATAAGTTTTTATGTTTTAATTATAGCTATGACAGAAAGACCAAAATGCCCATATTGCAAGAGTTCAATAATTGTAAAAAACGGACATGACCGTAAATTGAAGCAACGTTTTAAATGTACGAACTGCAAAAGAACTTTTGTACAAAAACAGGAAGCATTAACTCGCACAGAAAAACGGCTGTTTTCACTGTTATATAATTTGATTAACTACCAATGTTCTGAAGGTGACAATCTTAAAAAGATTACTTCAGAGTGTAATAAAGAAGTTCGTAATATAGGTAAGTTAAGTTTGGAACTACAAAAAAATCAAATTGATTTAAACGAGCTGAAAAATATAAAGTTGGTTGTTTGTTCTGATAAAAATGGAATTAAAATTATAAAAGTTTACCCAGAAATAATTTGTATAGAGCTTTCGGAATTAGCTAAACAGCTCTCAAACCGCTGGGATGAAATCCTCGATAAATACAGATAAGAATTGTGTCATAAGACTTGATATTCACTTAAAACAGAGCGATAGATATAAGTGTTATGGACTTAAAAAATAAAACTCGACTTCAAATTGAACAATGGACTAAAAAATACGGAAACTTACCTTATGAAATTCAGTCACGTATTGATAATTTAGTAAATCAGTACGAAAAAAGAACTTATCGGATAAATTCTGTCAATATCAATGGCTCAACTATTGTTAGAGAATATCAGGGTAAAATATTTACGGTTGAAGTTCTTACCAAAGGTTTTTCTTATAATAATAAGGTTTATAGAAGTTTGTCTGCAATTGCTAACGAAATTACCGGAACTCATTGTAACGGTAAAAGATTTTTTGGAGTAGCGTAATGGAAAAGAAACAAATTCGTTGTGCCATTTATACAAGAAAATCAACAGAAGAAGGACTTGAACAAAGTTTTAATTCACTTGATGCACAAAGAGATTCTTGCGAAGCATATATAAAATCGCAAACTCATGAAGGTTGGAAAATATTAACTAAACACTATGATGATGGGGGATATTCAGGCGGTACAATGAATAGACCCGCATTTCAAGAGTTATTGAAAGATATTGAACAGGATAAAATAGATATTGTAGTAGTTTATAAAGTTGACCGTTTGACTCGATCATTAATGGATTTTTCAAAAATTGTTGATGTATTCGACAAACATAACACTTCTTTTGTTTCTATTACACAGCATTTCAATACAACAACAAGCATGGGGAGATTAACTTTAAACATCCTACTTTCTTTTGCCCAATTTGAACGTGAAGTTACCGGTGAAAGAATTAGAGATAAATTTGCAGCTTCAGCTAAAAAAGGGTTGTGGATTACCGGTGCAACTCCACTCGGGTATAAAAAATCTGATGATAAATTGATTGTTGATCAAGAACAATCATGGAAAATTATAACTATTTTCGAAAAATACCTTGAATTAAAATCAGTAACCAAACTAAAGAATTATTTAGATGAGGAAAATATTTGTACTCGTTCAGGTAAAGTTTTTTCAAAAGGTAATTTATATCATATTTTATCAAATAAAGTTTATTTGGGAAAAATAGTCAGAAAAGAAAACACATACAACGGTCAACATGAACAACTGATTTCCACAGATATTTTTAATGAAGTACAGGCAATTTTATATGAAAATAATTTTAACAAAACCGGCAAGGAACGCAAGGCTTCAAATGCTTTTTTACAAGGAAAATTATTTGACAGTTTTGGAAATTATTTTAGTCCAGCATGTAGCACAGGACGTGGGGGGAAAAAGTATTTTTATTATATAAATCAAGGAGTAAAACAAGGCAAATTTTCTAATAAAGAAACTCTTTCAAGAATTCCTACTTATGAAATTGAAAAATTTGTTCAAGATAAAATAACGGAATTTATCTCAGAAGATAAAAATACTTTGCCACTAATAAAAAACTTATCATTAAATGAGCAAGAACAATTTTTGAATACATTGCAACTTAAACAGCTAGACCAAAACTTATTACGACCATTAATAAACAAAGTTACTATTTCAGAAAAAAATATTGAAATTTTGCTATCAGAATCCGAACTATATAAATTAATTACAGGGTTAGAAAATAAAACCAATATGCAAATATTGCACCTTGAGTATAATGTAAAACTTATTCAGAGTTCAAGAAAAGGGCGTTCAATGGTGATAAATAATAGTAGTAATTGCAACAAAACATTAATAGATGCTATTGTTAAAGGGTTTTATTATAATAAGTTGATACTTGAAGGTAAAACTACAGCAGAGCTTCAAACTCGGAATGCTCGAAGGCTGAGAAAACTGAGATTTTTACCTCCAAAATTAATTGAACAAATCATGTTAGGAACACAGTCAAAAGATTTAACAGTAGAAAAATTATGTGCAATGGTGGGTTAAATATACTTTTGTAAAGCATTAATCATATCAATATATATACCAAGTTGTTTTTCAGATGAAGTATTGATAATTTTTTGCAGATAAACTTTTTGTTCAGATACCTTATTTTCATTCTTTAATCCAAAATCTTTCATTGAAAGCTCTAAAATTTCAACCATTTTTAAAAAATTATCCAATGCCGGATAATTTTTACCGGTTTCAATTTTACTCAAATGTTTTTCGCTGATACCAATCATTTCAGCCAGTTGAGCTTGTTTTAGACCTTTCTTTTTACGGGCATTTTGAAGAATTTGTGCTATGTATTTTTTGTCCAGTTCCATATCAATACACCTGTTACCTTTTTATAAAATAAACTACTTATAATAAGTTCTGAACATTACATATAACGGTTATATCCTAAGTAGTTACATGTATTGACTGTAGTGGTTTACCCCGGATAATAATCACATGGATAGACTTATTTTAAAAGTAATGAATTTAATAACTCAAAGATAAACTGATGAAACAAAATAAACTAAAGGAAAGGAAATTAAAATGGTAGATAGTGAACTCTTAGAAAAAATTACGGATGAGCATAGATTTATAGTAAAGTATTTACTTGAAAAAGTTTCAATCGGGGAGTTGAAAATATCTTATGGTGAATTATCAGATGCAATTTAAAAAAAGCATAATGTAGAAGTCAATCCACATACAGTATTACCTCACCGTATTGGTTTAATTTCAAGAATTTGTCATCAACTTGGATTACCGATGCTCTCAGTTGTTGTAGTTAACGATTTAACTCAACTTCCCGGAGAAGGTTTTTATAGATTGTATGATGAATTACATAATACGCATTATTTTGGCAACGAATACTTTGAAAAGAAAATTCGAAAAGAAGTAAAAGATGAAGTTTTGAATTGCAAGGAATGGAATAAGCTCGCAGAGATTTTTGACCTTAATAAAATTATCAAAGGTGGCGAATTTCAAAAACTATAATCATATATATTGACTATAGTTTTATTTTGTTTTAAGTTTATTGTAATCACATATATTACTTTTTAAATTAGTAATTATATATAACTAAAATAGTTATTTAAAAGGAGAAAGATTATGAAAAAGTTATTAATCACAAGCTGTATTGCATCTACAATGGCACTTATCGGGATTTCTACAGCAAATGCTATTGAACTTAAGGCTCCGGGGGTTGCAGGATTAAAAGTTGTACCTACAGCAACATCAAATTCATCTGCAAAATCTGCTACTAATGAAAAATATCAAAAAGAATATCAAGCTAAATTAGCAGAACAATCAAAAAAATTAGAAGCTGTAAAATCTTATGATAAGGCAGCAAGACTAGAATTGGCTAATGTTATTTTAACATCTGAACAAATTACGGAAATTAAAGGTTTATCAGGTGAGGAACAAGATGTGAAACTTAATGAAGCTCTAGCTGCAACACTTAGTGATGAAACATTTGTCCAAACCTACGCTGATTATAATGACGCTCAAAGAAAAGCATATTATGATGCAGTACAAAAAATTCAAATTGCTGACAATAGATATAAAAATGTATCAAACGAAATTACTGCACCATTAAAAGCAATTGTTGACGGTAATGTTAGTGCAATTTCGGCAAAAGATGAATTAAAAAATGCTGCAGGTATGATTCTTGGTGTTAAAAAGAATTTAGGTACAAACGCTACTGTTAGAAAAGCTGTAAATAAAGCAAACAAACTAAACGAAGTTGTAGTAACAATTCCGGAAAATGAAAGAGTTATTTATCCTGAAACTGGTGTTGTCGGCAGTATTAATAAACAACTTGAAGATATTGACCATTCTGTAAAAGGAGCAAGTTCTAAGTTAGCAAATATTCTATATACAAAAGAACAGTTGGATTCATTGAAATCAATACAAAATAATAAAGATTTATCTGCTGCAGAAATAAAAGCTGAAGGTGGTAAATTAGGAAAAGAAATGATTGAAACATCTTTGGCTGATGGTAGTTTAAAAGAACGTTTTGATAAAATGACTCCGGCTCAGAAAAAAGAATATACTGATGCTGTACAAACTGTTATGGATGGAGCCGCATCTTATACAAGTGTAGCTCTTGCTTGTACAAAACTTGGATTTAATATTTCAAGAAATCCACTGATTGCTGCGCCACTAGTATTTGAAGTTGGGGCGTTAAAAGATACTGCATCTTTAGTAAAAGCAAGTGCAGGTGATTTAACAAAATCTATCAGTCAAATAAAAAAAATCAACAAAGCTGTTGGTATTACAATAGAAGCTCCGACTACAGCTTCCACAAGCAAAATAAAACCTGTAAGCCTATTGAAAAAATAATTAAATTGTAACAGAAAAGAGCAATATATTTCTTATATTGCTCTTTTTAATTAAGGAGAAGGTATGAGAAAGATTTTATCAAGTATTTTAGGAATAGGGTTTGTTATAAATTCTTTTTTTATAAATGCATCGGCTCTTGAAGTAACCACGCAAGGACGCGGAATTGCACCTCTAACCGGTTATGATATTGAAGCAACAAGAACGCAAGAAAATATTTATATGCACGGCAAAGCTAACAATGCGAAAACAGAATTTATGCATGCACAACAAATTAAAGAAGCCAGCCGGCAAGCTGAAAAAAGAAAAAAAGAAGACAAACGATTATCCGGCACTGTTAGAACCGCCGTTGTGACATTGGCAAGAGAAAGAGCTGATAAAAATGCTATTGATAATTTGATTAATGACATTTTAGGAGCAGATGCTATTAAAAATCCACAAGTTGTGGCGAGATTAAATGATATATATTCTCAAGTAGACGTTTTTGCTATAAATAAATCTTACAAAGGCGAAGTTATTGATAACAATTATGTTTCAAACGTAATTATAACAGTGGATGAAACAGCTTTTAGAAAAAGAATTTCGAATTTGGGAATTGCATTACACACGCATGATGTCAAAGCTCAAAATATCCTTATTGTAATGGATGAGTTTTTTACTACACCAAGTGATATGCATACCAATGTTTTAACCAAAGAAGTTACAACATATGATTACAAATATAATGAGAAAGATAAAGAAACCGTAAAAGCATCTTATAAAGATTCAAGTAAATCTAATAGTTCTGCTGGTTATGGTAATTGGTACGGAGCAGGCTACGGAAAATCTTCTGATAGCAGCTCAACTAGTGCAAATTACGGTAACTATGTAGATTATTCAAAAAATCAAAGCGAATTTTTCCAAAACATAAAAGAATATGCACCGAAAAATCCTGTAGCTCAAAACAGTAATCTAACCTTACCTGAATTAGAAAAAGCATTTAAGAATTCAGGGATTACAGTAATTAATAATTCAATGTTTAAAAGCAAGTATTTTAAAACTAAACCGATATCTTCAGACCAATTATCTAACTCAGAAGAATTGGTAAAATATGTTAAATATGCACAAGATGAAGCCAAAGCAGATTTCTTTGCAATCGGTAATTCGTACATTACAGATAATGGGGTTGATGCCAGCACAGGAATGAGAGCAAGCAGCGGACATGTAAATATGGTAATTTACTCAACTCAAGATGGAAAAGTTATAGCCAGTGGAACATTTCAAGCTTCAGCTATTGGTGATACCGCAGATACTGCACGTCGGGCAGTTGCTGCAAAACTTGGACCAGGACTTGGTAATGAGTTAGCAAAACAAATTCAGGATGATTATAAAGATCGCACAATGTATGGTACAGAATACACATTGGAAGTTAAAGGAAACTTCTTACCAATCGAGAGAGTTAATATTACTAAAGCCCTAAAAACCGTTGATGGAATTCAACATGTAGCACTAAAATCATCTGATAATGTTAAACTGGAATATACCGTTAATTATAGCGGTTCAGAGCCTGTTGGCGACACTATATTTATGCAATTAGTTGAAACCTCAGCGAAATTCAATAATTATAATTATACAATTAATCGTGGGCAAATTATTTTTGAACCACTTAAAGGACATGAAAACTTATGAAAAAACTAATAATTTTTTTATTGGGGGCATTTATTCTATGCCCCCCTTTCTCTTATGGAAGCGAATCAAATGCAATAAAAACATATCCTGTTAAAGGAATATTCTTATCTAATGGTGCTACAAGTGATGAATTTAAAAACTTTTATGAAAATAAAACAACTAAAGATATGTTCATTGCTAAATTTATCAAAGAATACAAAAATAATTTTGTAAATTCTATAGATGAAATCAATGACTTAAATAAATATAAAACACTTGTAAGTTATATCAGTATTCCAAGAGTATCAAAATATGTTGATAAAAAACCAAATGGTGATATCATTTATTTGCCGTTAACAATGAGCCTGAGTTTTGTCAATATTATTACAGGTGAAACAATTTACTCAAACTCTAAAACAATATATGGGGCAACCTCAAATGATGATTTTCAAACGATAAGTAATATTTATACAGAAAACTACAATAAAGCAATTGATGGTTTAATTATAGAATCAAAAGAAAAATTTCATCCGTTTGAAATTCCTGTTAAAGTAATCGACAACTATAAAAATTTATTTATATTAAACAAAGGAACAGAATCAGGAATTGCAGAAGATGACGAATTATTTGATGAAAATTCAAACCAATTATCAATCATATATTCAACCACCGGATATTCTATAGGAAAAAATGAGTTTGGTTATGATATTGCACCAAACACTACATTTATAAAACAATCAAATAATGGCGGTGTTAATCAAATAAAGAAACCAAAAGTTTTATTGATAAATGATGTTGCTAATGAATCAATCTATGATTTGTTATCGACAAGTCTTGGTGAGGATTCAAAAATAAACTTAGTTACAGTCAACCCAACATTTAATACAATGCGTAGTACTGTATTTAAACTAAATAATCTGACATCAGTTGAAATGGAACAGCTTCAGCGAAATTTACCGGATTATTTCTTGTATTTTACGTTTACAAAACCAATTAAAACAAGCATAACATTAAATAGAGCAGGTTTAAAAAATGAATATTTTCAAATGATGGCTTGCGGTACTATTTTTGATAAATCAGGGAAAATAGTATTTTCACAATGTACAGACGAAACTTCCGACGGTAGAGCCAGCGATAGTCAATACGGTGCGTCTGACACAGACAGGGTCGAAATTTTATCAAAAAATTTAATCGGTAAACTTTCTGAAAAAATCAATGAACAAATAAATTTCAAAGATTTTGAGTTCAAAATAAAAGAAGTAAATAAAGATGAAATAACATTAGAAGATAAGTCCGAAAATTTAAGAGAAGGAAACGCTATTACACTTTACAAAAAAATTAAAACTAATAATAGTGAATATTTAATTCCAATGTATAAATATAACGTTATAGAGGTTTCTAAAGGTTTAGCAAAGTGTCAATTTGATTTTCCATATCTTGACAATGCTGATAAACCATCAAAATCAAATATTGCAAAATCTACAATAATAGTTTCGCCAAACGGCTCTAATTTCTATCAAATTTCAACAGAAAACATGGCAATAGATGGTAACGAAATTGAAATAAGAAATTTAGACAAATTTATATTACCAATTATCGGTTCCGGGTTTAAAAAACCTTTAGCATTAGATAATACTATTATTTCTAATAAAGTTTCAATGATAAATAATTCTGCGATGTTCAAAAAAGAGCTAAAAATTCCAAAAAACAATTCCAACTTAACAATAAGACCAGTATACAAAATATCTTTGAAAAAACATAAAGTAAAAGGGTTTACCCAAACAAATACATATGCAATATATGCCAGAGTAGAAACATATAATAATGGTATAAAACTTGCCCAAAAAGCACTTTCACAAGATGTTACAATAACGTTGCCGCTAAAAAATTATGAAAATCTTTTGAATTATGAACTCCAAAAAGCAATTTATCCCCTTATGCAAACAATTGTTACTACATTCAAGTAATTCAATAGTGGACATCTCTAATTTATACAAAAAGAGTTATTGGTTAAATATGACAATAACTCTTTTATTTTCCCAATTATATTTCTCTAAAATTTCAAAAAGCCCGCTATTTGCGGGCATTATTTGTAAAATTTGCGGACAAACAGTTGTCCTACTAGAAAAAAACTGGAGACGGTGGGAGTCGAACCCACGTCCAAAATGGATAAAAATAAACCTCTACGTGTGTAGATATTAATTTTCTCGACTAACTCTGGAAAATATCAGAACCAGACAAGTTAGTCCTAGGTTTTATTTGAGGGAAACTCTAAACCCTTAGTGGTTAATCTTGGTACAGCTACCACTAATTGCCGCACTGCAACTTGCATAATTGCCCCATAAAATCGGCAAGCTGGACGTTATGAGGAGCCTAGAATCAGCGACTAAGCAGCTAAAGCGTTAGCTCTAGAGAAGTCAGCTTTGATTACATTGTTAGCATTTAATTTGTTTTGCTCGTTGATAACCGAGAACAGCGCTCGGACACGCAACCTATTTTCACCAAACATCCTGTCAAATCCAAAACGTCCCCATGAATGTTTATAACTGGTGTTATTAATGTACAAGTAATATTATTATAACGTATCTATGCACTTTTTCAACCCTATATTTTAAAAGCGCACAAATGTAACAAAATATTACAAAAAGGGTAAAAAGGTTAAAGAATTGAAGAGAAAGAGCCGATAAATATAAT
>DAAY01000006.1:44262-44443 GCA_002103105.1 Candidatus Gastranaerophilales bacterium HUM_1 | reverse complement strand
TTCCCTTGGAGAGGGGAAATTGCCAATGAGTTCAGCACATAATCCACCAAACGCTACCGCACCTTGGCGAGGGAATAAATTATTATTCTTCCTTAATTTCAAATCTCCGCAATGGAACAAGCGGCTACCACCCGCTAAAATATCGATTATTAAAGCCTTTAAAAGGTTACCCCCCCCCCCG
>DAAY01000006.1:0-44212 GCA_002103105.1 Candidatus Gastranaerophilales bacterium HUM_1 | reverse complement strand
CCCCCCCCCCCCCAGTTTTTCAATCTATAATTGAGTTTTGTCATATCATATTCTCCTTTTCACTTATTATAAATTATTTGAAATAGAAAAACAATATTTTACAAATTATTTATTGACATCAAAAATATTTTGACGTTTAATAAGTGTGAAATATACATTTATTATTTTTTATAAAGAGGATATGAATATGTTAGTACAAAAAATTACAAATACTCCAGTTTTAAATCAGTTTGCAAAAAACGATTGTTGCAAACCTAGAAAAAATTCAATGTTTACATCAAAAACTTCTGATAGCATATCTTTCGGGAAAAGCAAAGAATCATTAGTTACGGATGCATTTTTACAAATAGCTAAAAACAGAAAGCCATCTAGCCTAGGTGAATACATGGGAACAGTTGGCAAAACTAATTTCATCTTCAAAGAAACTAAATTCGGGAAAGAAGCTCAATTAAGCGTATTGAGAAACAACGAACACGTAACTTTTAATGTTTCTAGGGGAACAAATAAGCCAGTAGCTATCGTAGAAGCTGTCGAAGGAAATAACTCTAAAAATTTAGTTCAAATTATTCAAAGATTTTTAAAAATAGTTCACTAAACATTATGAAGAATTAATATATAAACGAGTCGGATTTTTACAAAAATTTGGCTCGTTTTTAATAGGTTAAAAAATAAAAATAGTGTACATTTGCCACTATTTAGAAATGTAAAACCCTTATTACTAAAAGGATTGAAGAAATTGTAAAAATATGTTACAATAATAGTAGGAACACCCTATTAGCCCTCATAGGTCTCTGACGAGTGTTATTCCCCACCCCACTCTAAAAACAAAAAGGTATCCGTTACTTATAATCTTGGGTGACACTATGGATACGCTAATCAAAAAAATTGAATACTATATTCCGTTTAGGACTTGCGAATATGTACTAACGCTTTCGCTATTCTCTATTTTAGTCCTTACTCATACCATTTGTCAGCCACCAATTTTTGCAAATGATTTTATTGCAAATAAAGCAGTGAATACAAACACCCTAATTCAAATGAGCGAATATGTGAAAGAAGGAGTAAACCCTGAATTAAAAAAAGAAAAATTTAACAAACGAATAAATCAAAAATATAGAGGCTTAAAAGTTACAACCGTTGCAGATGGAATTAAGCACATCAGAATGGTTAAATATTACAATGGAAAGCCAGTAAGAATTAATGTTGTAGAAGTAAACAAAGAAGTTGCTCAAAATTACGAAGTTAAACCTGCAATTGCATCAGTAACCCTTCCGAACAAAAGAACAGTGAGAACAATTGCACAAAAAACAAATTCTGTTGTTGCAATAAACGGAGGATTTTTCAAACCTCAAACGGGAGTACCTCTTGGAACATTAATGATAAATGGAAAAATCTACACTGGACCGATATATGATAGAGTTGCACTTGGAATTTTTGAAAACGGCTACGATGTTGGAAGAGTTAGATTAAATGCAAAAATTTATGGTAATAATGAAATTATTAAAATTGACAACATAAATCAACCAAGAATGTTATCCTCATACGTTTTAGCTTATACAAGGGATTGGGGGAAATACGCTCCAACTTCTCCGAAGTACGGTGTCCAACTTCAAATAGTTGGGAATAAAATTACGGCAGCATCCGCCAATCCTCTTCCTATTCCAGAAAATGGATACGTCTTAGTTGGACCAAAAGCACAATTAGGAAAACTTTTTGGAGCAAAATCTGTAAATTTACAAATGGGAACAAATCCAAAATGGGATAACGTAAAACACATAATTAGCGGAGGACCTTACTTAGTTAAGGATAACCAAATATATATCGATATGACTGCCCAAAAACTTCAATCTATCGGGGGACGAAACCCAAGAACGGCAATTGGTTATACCAAAGACAACGACCTAATTCTTGTTGCAGTTGACGGAAGAGAGGGCAGTTCTATCGGTTTGACATTAACAGAACTTGCTAGTTTTATGAAGTCATTAGGTTGTACAAATGCAATCAACCTAGATGGAGGAGGTTCTACCGTAATGTACGTAAATGGACAAATTGTTAATCATCCATATCAACCTGGAGGTATAGCTTTATCAAATGCTTTGGTCATTTCTAAAAAGTACGGCAGCTAAAATCGTTAAAGTTTTTGAAAAATTAGGAACACATACGGTTTTAGTTGTGTAAAAAACTTATTTCAAATTCTGAATATCAGAAATTAATTGATTGATATATTCATCATCTTTGATGGATTTAGCTTCTGTTGCATATTGCATTGCTTCTTGAGTTTTCTGCATATTATAATAAATTACTGCACGATTATATGCGATAAGATAATTTTCGTCTTGAGTTTTAGCTAAAGAACTTGCAATATTTAATTTCTCTAATGCGGAATTAAAATCGCCCATATCAACATAAACAGAGGCTAAATTTATATACCCAGAAGCAAATGTTGGATATTCTTTAGTATATTTTTCAAACTCTGCAAGCTTTCTTTGTAACCTCGCATCTTCACTACCCAAAATCAAAGGTGGATAATAAAAATTCTCACTATGAAGATTCTTTACATTAGAAATTGTTGGTTCCAAACGATATAGCAAAGCAAGAGTCTTTAAATCTCGCATTGTCAAATACTGAAAATCAGAACGGTGAATTGCATACACACCCTGATTATTTTCATTTGATGCAAACATCAAATCTGAAGGATTATCACTATGCCCCATCAAACCCAATGTATGACCTAATTCATGTAACGCAGTATTATAAACCTCTAATTCAGAAAAATTTTCATTACGTGGGTTAGTTTTATAGAAAGACAAATTCATTCTTTTTAATAAGTTGTCAGAAGAAATAACTGGATCGGTATAAGCAACAGTATATTTGCACACTCCATCAGAACAAACATCAGAAGGAATATCCAAAAATCTAATAACAATATCTGCACCTTGTTCACTTTGTACAGTATTAAATTTTACAAAATTTGTCCTTTCTGTCCATTGATTCATTGCCCTTTGAATATTTGAAATATAATATCTTGGCACAGAGTTTGAATTTTCAAAATATACTTTCAAAGGAAAAGATTTTATATCCCAACGAAGAATATCATTTCCTTGAGCTGCATTTAGAATATAATTATTTTCAACTCCTGCAAGCAATTTATGCCTTAAAGCAACAGCTTGATAGCGAGCATATTTTTTCGCTTCATCATCCTTTTTAGAATTACCCATTTCATACAATTTCTTTTGAATTGAGTATGTAGGTTTTGCTTTTGACAACGCTAAAACATAATAATATCTTGCAACTAAATTATTAGGAGTAGCAAATAATGATTTTTCAAATAATGGAATTGATTGTTCATATTTTCCACTATCATAAACCTTTTTAGCTTGCCCATAATAATATGAACCAACCATAGGAGATTTGTATAACATAAAAATCACTAAAACAACAAATAGAACAAACAGCAAAAACTTACGCATTATTCTTTTCCGCCAAATCTTTTTCCAACTGCTGAGCCAAAGCTCTCGTATCGCCTTTCAATTTAAAATATTCAGCAAATTTAGCCGTTGTCTTCACATTGATACTTCTACAATTTTTATCTTTATGTTTTGAAACTAAGCCCTTTTCAACCAATTCAGCGACATGTTCATAAGCCGCAGAACGCAATCTCACTAACTCTGTCTGACGAATAGGTTCTTTCAAAGCAATTACAAGTAATGTTCTCAAAACCGCAGGTGACAAATCAATCGGACAAATCTTTTCAACAATATCAGAATAATCCTCTTTTACCTGCAAAATATAACCATTTTCATCATCAATTTCTAAAGCTCCATCTCTTGAAGCATAATCCATAATCAATTCCAAAATAGATTCTTCAATTTCTTCTGGTTCAACATCCAAATATGTTGCAATTTCTTCTAATGACAAAGCTTTTGCCGTAACAAAAAGAACGGCTTCAATTCTAGACTTCAGATTCTGCATCTTTTTTACCGCCTTTTACTACATATAAATCAGAATAGAACTCTTTTTGTTCTAACTCATAATCTGTATCTCTACTCAAGAATAGTAATGCCAAATACGCACTAATTTTATCCATTCCGAGCATAGTTAACTCATTTAATTCAATTTTGTCTTCACGAGCAAAAATTTGTTCCAAATTATCTTTTAGCTTTAAAACAGCTTCTTCAATATATTCTTCGTGAGCCATTGAAACAATTTCTTCTGGAGTTAAACGAGAATAGTTTCTAACATGGCGTTTTGCTCTTTCGTGTGCACTTTTAATAGATGCCCTTTTTTCTAGTTTTTCATAAAACTCTAACTGTTTAATCAAATCCTTCAATGTTACAACACGGTTACGATTTAATCGAATACTTGTTCTTCTTTGAAGAGCTTCATCAAAACTTACAACGTTACTTGTAGGGATAAACTCACTATCTTCAGGGTATTCAACAATAAACCCATCATCGTCATATATAACATCATCTTGAGGTTCATCTTTAAAATCCTCTAGAGATAACCCCGCAAGAACATTTGATTGCAAACGGCACAAAATTGAAGCAAACAAAAGAGTTCTAGATGCAACCCTTAAATTAAGAGATTTCAATTCAATCATACGTTGAAGATATTTTTCAGTTACATCAAGAATATCAATATGCCAAGGGTCAATCTTACCTTGTTTTGCCATATCAACAAGAATCCCGATACCATCATTGGAATCGAATTCCTTATTTTCACCTAATATAGAAGATTCTAAATCTTCAGCATTTATAAGATTATTGTTCATCATTGTCTTCTCTTAGTTTAACACCTGTAACTTTTGTTTTACCTTTTTCTTTTTGAGTAACACCAATTGTTCTACTTGCAGCTTCAATCATTGGACGGCGGTGACTAACTACAATAAACTGAGTATCCGCAGATTGTTTTTTTACCATATCAGCAATTCTTTCAACGTTCATTGTATCTAAACTTGCATCAACCTCATCTAGGGCATAAAACGGAGCTGGAAGATATTTCTGAATAGAAAATACTAATGCAAGAGCTGTTAACGCTTTTTCTCCGCCTGATAAAGCACCTAACTTGTTATTAGAAGTTTTATCTCTTGGTTTTGCTTCAATTGTCATTCCAGCAGAAAGAGGGTCTTTTTCATTTTCTAAAATCAAACGACCTTCACCTTCAGATAATTGGTGATAAATATCTTTGAAGTTTTCATTTATGGCTGTAAAAGTAGTCATAAATGCTTCTTTTTTCTGTTGCTCAAAACCATTCATCTTATCTAAAATAGATTGACGTTCAGTAGATAAAGTATTAATTTGAGTATCAAGTTCTTCTTTACGTGCCGCCTTTTCTTCATAAGAAACAATTGCACGCATATTTACATCCCCAAGTTCTTGCATTCTCTTATCAAGCCGTTGAATTTTTGCATTCAATTCATCAATTGATATTTGAACAGGTTCTAATTTTTCAACATCAACACCAGAATTTGTCAAAACTTCAGAAGCTTCTTTCAATTGAGGTTCTAGTTCACGACGTCTAGCCTTGAAGGATTCTATCTGTTCATTAATTCTATCAATTTCGGATGCTTTGACTGCACTATTGGTTTGCAATTCAACCAGACTATTATGAATTTCGTCTTTCTGTTTCACAAGTTCACCAATTTTTTCATCAATTACAGCAATTTTATCAGATAGGATATTTAATTGTTCCTCTAATTGAACGATTTCAGCCTTACAAGTTTCCTGATCTTTTTCTAAGGATTCGTTATTCTTCAAAGTATTCTTAATATCATCCTGTTTTGATGTAATCAATTGTTCGTTAAATTTGATAGTGTTTTCAAAACTTTGAATTTCACTATTTACATTCATCAAATTTGTATTCAAATGACGAATTTCATCCTCAATACCTTGTGTTTTTTCTTTCAAGTCTTTTAAATCTTTGTCATTAAGCAAACTATCAAGTTCGGCTAACTTATCTTGTGATTTTTGAATTTCATCAGCCAACTCAACTCGTTTAAGCTCAATTTTATCAAGCTCAGCATTTAACTTATCAATTTTTGGTTCATTCTCAGAAATAAAAGTTCTCTTTGTTTCAAGTAAATTTTGACTATTTTCAAACTGAGAGGTCATATTTGACAATTCAATCTTCGCTTTTGAATATTCAGTAGAAGAATTTGAATAAGAAACACGAATTTTATCCAACTTATCTTCCAACTCTTTACGCTTTATACAAGCTTGATCATATTTCTTTTGCAAATCATCCAATTTAGATTTTGCACGTTCAAGCTCTTTATCATCATTTTGTCCAAAGCCGAACATTGATTTTTTAACATAACCACCTGTAATAGCAGAAGATTTTTCATACAACTTACCATCTAAAGTAACCATTCTATACTTACCCATCAATGGTTCAGCAGACTCAGCATCCTCAACAATCAAAGTGTCGCCAACTGCATAGAAAAACGCATCTAAATAAATATCTTCAAAATCAACTAAGTTTATCGCAAAATCGATAACTCCTCTATTTTTCGGCAATTGAAGTTTTGTTGGAGCTTTTTTAATTTTGTTCAAAGGAATGAAAGTTGCTCTACCAGATTTTGAAGAATTTAATAATTCCATTGCAATATACGCTGCATGCGGATCATCAACAACAATATGAGCAAGTCGTCCTCCAAATGCAACATCTAGAGCTAAAGAATACTCTTCATCTACTGTACCTAATTGCATTAAAGGAGCGTGAACGCCTTCTAAATTCGCATTCATAACGGTTGTAATTGGTAAAGAAGAACCAGATGCCGACATAACTCTTCTCTGAGCTTCCATTTCTGAGAATCTGCGAAGAGCAGCCCTCAAATCGTGATCGAAATCTTCGATAGAAGTTTTAGCATCATCAAGTTCTTTCATCGTAGAGGTCTGAATTTCTTTCAATTCGTCCATCTCTTTTTTTAAATCAGAAACTTGCATTTCTTTTAAAGACTTTGTATCGCCAAAATTAGCTTTTGCCTTTTCGGCATTCTCAACGAACAATTTTGCATCTTCTATTTCTTTTTTTAGAGTTTTTAACTCGCTTTCTTTAGGTAAAGAAGTCTTTAAAAGTTCATTATCTTTGTCTTTTAAAGAGTCTAATGAACGAGAAACATCATTACGTTCTTGAATGTATTTATCAGCCGTAGAACTCAATCCAGAAATATCTTCTAATTTTTTAGCTAATTCAGCCTTTTTCTCTTTTAATTGAGTTTCAATAATACCAATTTTGTCATGCGAAAGTTTTATATTAAGTCTTTCATCTTCAATTTTCTTTTTGTAAGATTCAATACCATTTTTTGCGTTTTCAATTGATTGCAAACCTTTTTGAATTTGAGTTTGAGAATAATCAATTGCGTTTTTCTTTGTTTGAATCCGTGCAGACAAATTACTTTGAGAATCTTTTAATTTGTTACGTTCATCCTCACCTTGTTCTTTTAACTTCGCATCAAGTTCTTTATATTTTTCAGTTATAAGTTTAATTTTTTCATCTAAATCTTTTTTGTTTAACTGTTCTTCTTTAAGTTTTTTATTAGATTGAAGAATGTTATCATGAGCAAGTTCTAAATTTCTTCTCAAGTCAAAGAATTTTACAGTACTAACTTGAGATTCAAGCCCAGATTTTTCTTCTTGCAACTTTTTATACTTCAAAGCAACTTCTCGTTCTGCCTTCAATTGTTCTAAAGTTTTTTCAACTTCAGTAAGAATTAACGAAGCAGCTTCAACACGTTGTTCAACAGTTTTTAATTCATTTGTTGCCTGATCTATTCGTCTATCAAAATCAGCAACTCCAGCAATCTCGTCAATAATGCCACGACGAACTTTAGAAGAGCACATTACAATACTAGTAACGTCACCTTGCATCATAACATTATAACTATTAGGAGTAATATTATATTTTTCTAAAATACTACGGATATTTGTCAATGTATCAATCTTATCATTCAAATAATAAGTACTCGCATATCCTTGATTAGTCTTTCTAATACGACGCATCACAGACAATTCGCCAGCACCATCGACATCTCCAAATATAACTTTTACAGAAGCTTCATTTTTATTATTGAAAGTCGTAATAAAATCTGACAAGTTTTCAATACGTAATGCACTACCAGTCCTAAGACCAAGTGCAAACATCACACTATCAATAATATTACTTTTTCCTGACCCATTTGGACCAGAAACCGTCGTAAAACCTCTCAAGAGGGGGATGTCTGTCTTATTTGCAAATGATTTAAAATTATCTATTTCTAACTGCTTTATGTACATATTTCTACCCGAGTATAGCGTATATTCTATTATTGCAGGACAAGTAGGAGCATGTCAAAAATATTGAGCATTATTTACAATTAAAAATATTCGCAACCTAATTACTTTGTCCAGCTCGATATCCGCAAGCAGTATAAATAATTGGTAAAAATCTTCCGATATTTAATTTTTCGATTATTGGGAATTTTGCCAAAGCAAGAGCACCGATACCATCATCAATGTTAGCTAAGGCATCTTTTGCAGAAAGTTTTCTATCTGGGTATTTATCTTTAGGATCGGTTATCAAATTTGACAATGCAGCAGAGCCATACATTCCGACCAAAAGGCCACCAGCAACAGATAAGATTTTATTCCATTTATTGTTATATTTTTCACTGTTTTCACAAAGACTAACAACTCCTCCAACTATCCAAGTTGGAATAGATGCATTCATAAATTGGAACAATCCCTCTTTTAATCTATTCTTTTGAACCTCTTTTTTCTCTCCAATTAGCCCAAGACCTACGCCTCCAATAATTGAACCCGCAGCAGTATTTATCATATCCCACATTCCATATTTTAATTTTAATGGATTTTTCACATTTTGTTTTTTCATCATAAATAAAATTGGAATAATAGTACCAATTGTTGAACCAATAAGAGCTTTTGTCTTATCTTCCTTAGAAATATCACGGTTATAAGATCTTACCCTATAATTAGTTTTCGATGAAAATTCCGTGTTTTTGCGAGGTAAATAAGAATTAAAAACACTACTAGATTGTATATTTATATTGTTATTAACTGGGTAAAAAGTCATTTCTGTCATTGTTAATACTACACTTACTTAATTTTCTGTTTGATATTCTTTCGCAAAAGCAGGGTTAACAGCAAGCCATTTGAATGTTTGAGATTCAATTTCTGGAATATCAATTACAAATGTTCCACCATAACGACCTCTTGAAAAAACTAAATATCCTTCTTTTGCAAGGTTATGAAAAGCTTTTCTAATTGTATTTGGGCTTAAATCTAAACTTTTTGACAATTCTAAAATTGAAGGTAATTTATCCCCAATTTCATAATCTTGTGCAATCATTTTTTTCAAATGATTTTGAGTTTTTTCGTAATGATAAAATGCCGTTTCTTGAGCAGATGCAAATATTGACGTTTCTGGTTTGAATGAAGAAGCGGAAGAATTTGGAAGTTTGATTACAGATGTACCATAACGACCTCTTCTAGGAAGTAATATTCCTCTATCAATCAAAACTTTCAACGCATCATGAACAGTTTTAACACTTGTTTTCAATGCATTTGCTAAAACGGAATGAGAAGGCATTTTATCTCCTATTTTTAAATTTCCATTGATATATTTTTCCAAGTCCTTAACAACCATATCAACTAAAGTTTCAGTTTCAGAAGGTTTTACAACTGGTTTAAGTTCAAAATCAACAGTCACAACTCTCCAGCCTTGGTCTTTTGGATTTTGGCACATATGTTCAAGAATACCTTGATAAGCTAAGTAATCCAATGCCATTCTAGTTGTATTTGGAGAAAAGTTAATTATAGTCGAAATTGTTCTTGATGATGGGATTTTTGAACCTTTTTTAAATCCATCTGACAAAATATATCTTTTAATAGCTTCAGCGGCTAATTCTCTTTTTGAAGTTAATTTTCTAACATTTGAAGAAGGCTTTGTATAATCACGAACAAGAGTTCCTACACATTGTTTTGACTCGACATAACCCAAATCTTCTATTTGTCTGAAAGAATTTTGCATTGTACCAACACTAACACCTAAAAGATACGCAAAATCAGCCTTAGAAGGAATTACATCATTCACTAAAATCTTTCCAGATTTCAAACCTTGTTCAATCCAAGAACACATCCACTTTGCAATAACAACCGCTTTTGGTTCAAAGATATTTTTCAAATCTGGAAGTTCCACATCTATATCAGCAATACTGATTTGTCTTAATTTTGACTTTTGTGGATAAATATATTTTTCGTTTTTAGATTTCATTTCTTCTACCTACTTTCAAATTTAATAATATACTATGTGTAAAAAAACAGCAAGATATTTTTTGCCAAATTATATAGTTTTATTACGAAGATTGAAATTGATTTGACTAAGACATAAAGATGATAAATACTTAAACTATGAATAAACAAAAGGTTATAGCATTAGTAGATTGCGATTCGTTTTTTGTATCGTGCGAACAAAAAAGAAATCCAAAACTGAAAAAACAACCAGTTTGTATTCTTTCAAACAGTGAAGGCTGTGTTATTTCTCGTTCTAAAGAAGCAAAGAAAATGGGAATAAAAATGGGAGAGCCTTTTTTTATTGCAAAAAAAGAACACCAAAAAGCAATCTATATAGTTGCGGACCACGATTATTACGCAAAAGTTTCAAATGAAGTTATGAGTATTCTGAAAGACTTTAGCCCATACGTTCAAGTTTATTCAATAGATGAAGCTTTTGTTGACTTCACTGGACTAACAAAATTATATAAAAAGAATTATTATAGCCTCGCAAAATATTTAAAATTAAAAATTCAGGAAGAAGCTGATATTCCTGTTTCAATTGGAGTAAGTGCAACAAAAACACTCGCAAAACTCGGTTCAGATAAAGCAAAATACAAATCAGATGGAGTTTATCTAATCGGAAAAAGAAAAATTATAAAAGAACTTAAAAACACAAGAATTGAAGAAATTTGGGGGATAGGTCACAGGTTAACAACCCGATTAAAACAAAATGGAATTATCACAGCAGAAGAACTAGTTCAAAAACAAGATAAATGGCTCGATTCAAAAATTGGGATACACGGACTCGAAATGAAACACGAACTAACAGGAAGAATGGTTTCCCCTGTTGTTAACGATGAAAGAATTCCAAAATCTATCCAAAACACAAGAGCTTTTGGAATTTTTACATCTGATTTCAATTTCATTAAAAATGAACTAAATAAACATATTCACACTTCCTGCAGAAAACTACGTAAGTATGAAACCAAATGCCTTCAAATTGGAGTTATGTTAAGGACAAAAGATTTTAGAGTATTTTCAACAAGCCAAGACCTACTTTCTCCAACAGATTTTGAGCTAGAAATTTCCAATATCGCAGTTGAACTCCTTAAAGAAATTTACAATCCAAATATTTTATATAGGAGTACTGGAGTATATTTAGGTAAAATTGGAGAACAAGGAACAGAACAGCTTAGCCTATATTCAGATACAACTCTTGAAACAAAAAAGAAAAATTTAGCAAAATGTTTTGATAACTTAGAATCAAAGTTCGGGAAAAATATTATACAAACAGGCTTTCACTACAAAAAAGAAAAACTACAAAAGAAAAATGATATATCTTCAAAAGATAATAAGTAGCAAATTTTATTTTTAGGAGTTTTAAAGTTTAAGTAAGGGGTAAAAATGTCTTTTTTAACAAAACCAAATGATACAAAAATAAATATGTATAAAAATGATGCATACAAAGCTCAACTTGTACTGGATAGTTATTATAGACCAGATAAAGAAGGGATAAAAGCCTACGCTAAGTACCTTCAAAATTGCAAAGAAAACCCCGCAGCAGGAATGTTAATATCTAGAAATATAATTGATGATGTAAATGTAAATTTCCCTCAAACTTATTCTAGAAATAAACATCTTGTACTCAAAAATCCAGAAATCCAAAAATTAGTTGACGAAATAGATAAAGAAATAGATGAAAAATGTTTTCCAAAAACTCTAAAAGCTCGGGAATTTTTAATAAAAACAAGACGAGTTGTTTTAGAACACATCATGCCAGTCAAGCACAATTTGAAAAGAGAACTTTTCAGAATTTATAATGCGATTTATCAAAATATTAAGAGGATAAAATGAGAATAACAAAAATCACAACAAACAATTTTACATCATCATCAAAACCTCAAGAAACATCAGATAAAAACTCCACAGATGTTTTAAAAATGTTTCATGACAAGGCAAAAAATTCCGCTGATATGACAGATTCAATCCTTGTTCCTCGAACGATTTTCAAAGGTTATCTTGGAATTATGACTGGAACAACGTTATTAACATTGAGTTCTTTTACGAGTAAATTTTCAAAAATAAGCAAATCTTTAGGTATTTTGGGTGCATTAACTTCTTTATATGGAACTTGGGCTTTTGTAAGACCTTTTATAGTGAAAGATGCCAAAGGTGTTCAAACAACAAAAGATGTCGAAAAAGTTTAACTCTGACTTATTTTATTTAATAACTTTATTGTAAGTTTTTGAGAGAATTATATTCTCTATTTCTTTAGCAGAATATTTTGGTACAACCAATCCATTTTCGTTCTCTTTTGTCATCCCAAGCAAAGTAGAAACCTTTTTTGGATGTTTATTCATTACTGGTGCTAAGATACTAATAGAAAAGAATGAAAATCTTGGAACTGAATCGCCATGTTCATTTAAAGTTAATTCATTTGCAAGAGAATAAACCTCTTTTGGATATTTTTGGACATATTCAACTAAATAGGCAATATCATCGTCGTCAAAACGTCGCACAACACGTCCTGAGCCCACTTGCTTTAAGGTAAATTGTTTCAAAAAGCTTTCAGCATCCTTTTTAGAAATTTTTGAGGATTTATTAAAGAAAGAAGTCAATTTAGATTTAACTTTGCTAAAACTCATTGCAGAACCAGAAGGGTTATCTGAAACAATCGGTTTTACATCATCTCCAACACTCCAGGCGTTTGTTTTTGCTGGGTTTAAAATAATTGGCAAACCTTCCTCTTCAGCCATCTTTAATAACTCAGGAGAACAATCTTCTATTCTAAATTTTGTAGAATAAAGACCAACTGGAACAGGGTCAACAGTTGTCATCTCGTTATTTCCATCAAAACTTCCATCAACTTCATTGCTTTTATTGTAAGTAAACAGTGTTTCTTGAGCTTTTTCTATTGCCGATTTCAAGTCATTTGCTTTAATTACTTTGTCCCCAATTTTTACATCTTCTTTAATCTGGGTAATATATTTCTTTGATTTTAAATACTTATCAAACAATTCTGCATATTCATCTCGAGAAAGTTTAACTCCAGCATTTTCGCTCAAATGTTCTCTTATTAAATTACTTATTTTTGCTCTTTCATTAGCA
The DNA here is from genome assembly GCA_002103105.1 of Candidatus Gastranaerophilales bacterium HUM_1. Taxonomy (GTDB): domain Bacteria; phylum Cyanobacteriota; class Vampirovibrionia; order Gastranaerophilales; family Gastranaerophilaceae; genus Zag111. The sequence continues at coordinate 30,830 of DAAY01000006.1, read as the reverse complement.
ACCATAGAACCATCATTAAAGAAAGGAGAAGAATGCTCTCTTAAATTTTTCTTAAAACCTGAAACAGAATTTACAGAGGATGCGATAACTGTATTTGAATTATCTACGTTAAAAATCAAGCCTTCTTGAGAAATTCTACCAGCATGACCCCATTTCAATAGCATATAAGAAAAAATCGGATGACCTTGTGCCAATCTTCGAGAATCAGACATTATTACATCATAAGACTCTTTTAGAGAATCGGAAAAATGAACACCAAATGTAGCATTCTCCTTGGTCGTTCCAGAGACAAATCCATATTTTTCTAATGGCATACCCTCTGGAAGATCTGCCAAATTAAGAACTCTAACATTATATTCAACACCATCTTTCACAACTTTTTTAGTTGGGAATTTTTTACCGCCATTAAGAATTTTTGAATCAAATACAACAGGCGCATTACTATTCATTTTCTTTATTTCAACATCAACTTCAGACATTTTCTTATCAATAAAAGCATCATATTCGGCTTTATTTGAAGTCCCTGTAATGCGATAATGGAAAGTCGAACTAACATTAGCCAAATCAGCTTTAGCTAAAATTTTGTAAACATCTAAATCTCCAGAGCGACGACATTTTGCAGCCACATCTTGAGCTGAAAGTTTGTCAGTATTAAAATCTCCAAACCAGTGGTGATTATCAACCGCATCAATAATTTGATGTTTCATTTCTGTTGGCAAATTAAATTTATCTAAGATTGATGACATATAATTTGCACTTGTTCTAAAATGATTTGAATCAACTACTCCAGCAGCCTTTCCAACATCATGGAGAATTGCTGCAAATTTCAAAACAGTCTTACTCTTATCAGATAATTTGCTATACGCTGGATTATTCATTGCATCTTGTAGGACCTTCAACATGTGAATATCAACCGAATACGCATGAGTTCCATGTTGCTGTTTTCCAACAATAGAGGTAAATTCTGGCAAGCCCTTGATTAACCCATCAAGAATCTCTTTAACTTCTTTATCTGGAATATCTACTTCATTTTTAGTTGTAAACTTGTCAATTTCAGATTGAACTTTTTTTGCTGCATTTTTAAATTCTGGAGAGTAACCAGATAAATCTTCAAATGGTCTGTTATTCAACAACCCGTCAAAGTTGTCATTTTCAATTCCATAATGAGATAGAATTTCAACTCTATCTTGAGTCGGTAAATCATTCAGAATATCTTCTACATTATTCATAAAATCTTTTCTAGAGTATTTTAAAGGCAATCCATCTGTACCATATTTAGCAAAATCAAATTCTTTAAAGACTTTATTTGCTTTAGTGTTATTATTTGATAATGTTGTCACTAAAAATTCTCGTTGCTGAGCAGATGAAATCTTAACATTTGGCTTAACTCCAGAAAGGGTTTTGAAAATTGTATCAATATTAAATCCGTGTTTTTTTAATAATGCTTTATCAGTGTCAGTCATTTCCGCTATTACTGATAACAACGTATGTTTATCATTTGCATCAAGGAAAGAATAACCTTGTTTATCAATTGATTTTATAATATTTATATAATCGTCAAGATTACTATCATTAAGCTTGCCACGTCTTGAATGTAATAGTTCAATTGCAAAATCAACATTTTTATCTGTTATATTAGTAAAATGGCTTGCATATAATTCTTTTAGCTGATAATCAACAGAAAAGCCCATGTGAGAAAGGAAGAAATCTTTTTCAGTATCATAAAACTCACTAATATATTTCATAGAAGCATTATTGTTTGTTGCTGTTCCTACGATTTTCCAAATATCAGTATTGTTATCAGCAGTCAAGGTCCCATCATCAACCATCTTATTTATAAGTGAAATCGTATTTTTATTTGTTACAGATAAAATAGTACTTGTAACATAATCTGTATGTTTTCCAAGTTTTTTATAATATTTTGTTTCTATGAGTTTATTAATAAATTCAACATTTTCTTTATTTATCTTTTCCAAAGTTACAGACATGAGCTTTAGTTTATTAAATTTTGGATTTTTAACTAAATCAAGAACGATATTCAAATCTGCTTTCCCAGAATTTAATAAATGCTTAATATTCCATTCTTCGTAACCTTGACTTTTCATAACTTCAGTCAACTCTTGCTTAACCTCTTCTGGCGTTTTGGCAGGAGTTTCTTTTTCTTGAACTTTTAATGCTCCTTGAGGCTCATCCGAATTTATTTTTTTAGAAGAAGATTCTTTTACGCTGGATAATTCTTGTTCCTTAATTTCTTGAACATTTGAGTCTTGAGTTTTTTTATTTGTTGGTTCAGATAAAGTCTTTTTATTTGCTCTAGCCGCAGAAGTAGCTTTGAAATCATCCATCAAGTATGTTTTCAAACTCCCTTTTGATTTCAATAACCCTGTTAATATTGGAATAAGTTGGCTTAACCCTTCGCCTTTAAGGTCTAATTCGCCAGTAATAACAGCTGTTGAAACAGCACTCAATGTAGCATCAGCACCAATTTCAAGAATTTTGGAAGCTAACATTGGGCAATTTTTCAAAATTAATTGACCATACATAGCAGATGACACTTTACCAATTCCCATACCAGTAGCAGTAAGAGCTACACTTGTACTCAATTCTTTTATTATTTCAGATTTATCTTCTTGGGTCATTCCACCTTTTTTACTCGTAGCTTCACTTAATGAAACAGCAGAACTTCCCAAAGTGGCAGTAGCTAAACCACCCCAAATCATACCAGTAGCAACATTACCCCCTGGAACAAATTGACCTGCAAGCATCACAACCATACCAACTCCAGATACAGCCGTTTTAACATTTTGTATGCCTTCTTGCTGACTTTGAATAAAGGCATTTGCTATATCTGTACTATTTTTATCTCCATAAGCTTGTTTATATGCTTCAGTTGTTTCTTTTTGGTGTTGTTCAAAAGTTTTATCTCCACATGCAGCTTTAAAATTATTTTCCAAATACTTTACTAATGCTTTTCCTGCTTGATTAGCATTAGACATTCTTCCTGTTGAAGAAACCGTAGAATCAACTCCAATACGCTTCAACGCAGCATTTATATTTTCATCACTTCCGAACAATTTTTTATATACAAAATAAACCCCAGATTCTAGTTCATCAACTCTTGTTGAATCCATCATATATTCTGTTGAACGACCTTGAGAAAGCTCATAATTTGGTTCATTTGGAGCTTTTACTCTGGCAGAATCACTATAAGCGGTCGTCTTAGCAATTTGGGATTTTACCTCTTCTAAAGTATTATTCATTTCAACTAACGTTTGAGTTTCGGCTTTTTTGCGGTCATAATTTTCTACCGCATCTTCATTATATTTAATACCTCTTTCTTCCAAAAATGTCTTGTCAAAATCCATTAGAGGATAAATTGTTTCTGTTACGTTTTTAGTCACTGTTTTATATGTAGCTGAAGCACTTACAGCTTTATCTGCAACTTTATCATTCTTAAAACCTGTTTGAACTCTTGTTTGAATTTGTTTTGTAACAGTTTTGCCCTTAACTGCATTTGCTCTATTTTCAAACTCTTGAGCTTGAGAATTATATATCTCATCGCCAGTTGTTTCATATAACTCTTTTGCTAAATTAGCTTTTTCACTCCAATAATCTTTTTCTGTTAACTCAAAATTCTTTGCTTTATATAAGAAACTTGCGCCCAACTTTTCTTCGCAGAGTTTTGCATACACTTTAGAAGCTGCTTCATCAGAACCAAATTTTTCCTTCAACAAATTATATAAGTCACTAACAGACCCTTGACCATCTTTTTGAGCTTGAAACATCTTTATTGCATCTTGAACATCTTGAGATAATTCAGTTGTTGCAATGTTTTTAATCTCTTCAGATGAATAGATATTTCCATTCATCTTTCCTTTATTAACCAATGTTTGAGCTTTTTTCACGGGATCAAAGCCTACATCTGAAATATCAGCAACAAAACCAAACAAATCACCAACCTTAACCCCGTTATCAGAAAGGCTTTTCCCTTTTGCATCTTTAAATTCTTTCAAAAATTCTTCTGCTTCCCCAGATTCAAAAACAGAAGATTTTCCTTTTGAAGCATAAGATTTCATTTTTTCAAAGAAAGATTCAACCTCTTTATCATCTAATTTTCCATCATTATTAGCATCAAAAAGACTAAATATCTTTTGATATTTATCGTTTTGAGATAATTTGGATTTTAAAATTTCACCATTTATCTGCGATTTATTTATTTTTCTGCCATTTTCTAGGCTGAATTCATCGCCTGCCAATTTGAATGTAACCTTTCGTATTTTACCTTTTACTTTTTAAGTAACGACAAAAATGCCCAAAATCTTTAATTTATAAGTGTTTTATTTTAACTTATGTAAAGCGAATATAAAAATTTTTATATATTTTTTATCTAAATTAGCAAAATTTTTTTTCTTTTGATTTACAATAAATGATGGCTTCCAAATACATGCCACAAAAATTTTAATTTAGGAAAAACAAAATGTCATTAAGTAGTACGTTTAAAACAGTTTGTGAATCAGTAGGGAAAGATAATAATCCAGCATATGCGGTAGTCGCAATTGCAACAGCAAAGGGAATTTGCCGTCCAATGTTCACTATGATGGATAAAAAAGAAGCTCCCGAAACCAAAAAATACACAGCATTGAGAGAAGGGCTTACAGAAGTAATTGCAATCCCAACATACCTTGCTTGTGGTTATTTAGCAGGCAAAGGTGCAGATTTAGTAAAAGATGTGGAAAAAGCAAAAAAAGCTAAACACAACTTGAGATTTCTAGGCGTTTGTATAGCAGCATTAGTTGTAATTCCAGGCTTATGTTCTGTTTTTGTAAAACCATTCACAGATAGAATTTTCCACGGAAGCAAAAAAGATAATAAAGATTCTCAACCTGCAAAATTAGACATAACTTCTAAAACAGAACAAATTGACATTCCTAATAAACCAGAAGTACCAAAAACAGGCAACATTGCACACACAGGAGCTTACCCTATGCAACCAATTGCAAGTTTTAGAAATCAAGGAATGAGGGTAGGTTAATATGATAAGTGCAATTCAATCTTTTGTAACAAGCCCAGCATTATATAACATGACACAAAGCACGGTTACACAAATTACAACCGAAACATGCCTAAAAGCCGTAGGAAGACCAGCATTCATCCTTGGAGATAAAGATATTGACTCACAAACAAAAAAATTCTCATCTACAAAAGAATTTTTATATCAAATGACTTGTTTAGGAATTTATTTAGCAGCAGTAATGCCTATTCTTAGAAAAGGTACATTCGCTCTAGCAAGAAAAATGTACAAAGACGAACCAGTATTCAAAGTATTTAAAAATTCTGGCGACTTTATGAAATATTACAAAATGAACGACACCGAAAAAGCTGCAAAATTAGAAGAAATAAATAAAACTCTTAAAACAGAAAAAATAACAAAAGATAAAATTAACGAAGATTTTGCAAAAGGTCTTACCGAGCTTACTTCAATTGTTGGTTCTGTAACAGGTTTGGCTGTCATTGCTCCAGTTATTTCTCACCCACTTATTCACCCAATCTTGAGAACAATGGGACTTGATGAAAACAAAAAAGATGACAAGAAACCAGAACAACAAGCTCAACAAACTCAAACTCCAGAAGCTGGTTCAAAAATCAAAACCGTAGCATAATAAAAATAACTTATTCGCAAACGTGTTCAAGAGCCATTTCTAATAGAGTTTTAACGTGTTCGTCACTCAATGTATAATAAACGTTCTTACCTTTCTTTTGAGAACGGACAAGTTTTGCGGTTTTTAAAACTTTTAGTTGATGAGAAACGGCGGATTTTGTCATATTCAAAAGAACAGCCAAATCACCAACACACATATCACTTTGATCTAAAGCCCAAAGAAGCTGGATACGAGTTCCATCACCCATAACCTTGAAAAAATCTGACAAATCATATAGCAAACTCATTTCTGGCATTTTAGGTTTAACACTTTCAACAATATCTGCATTTATTGCTTCGCAATCTGATTTTTTCAATTCTACAGTCATATTTGCTCCTATATATTACATTATTATTTTAACATCAAATGAACAGTTGTTCAACTGTGTAAACTTTAATTACAAATATTCGTTTACACAATTGACAATTGAATACATGTTCAATTATACTATAAATAGTTGAACAATTATTCAATTGAAAGGACGTATTTATGTGCGAGCACCATCACCACGTACACGAAGAAGAGAATAATGAAAGAATAATACTTTCAAGAATAGTTCTCGCAATACTTTTATTTATAACCGCAATGTTATTCACACATTCTACAATATTAAAATGCACAGTCCTTGGAATGGCATACCTCATTGCTGGCTACGATATTATATTCAAAGCGTTGAAAAATATCATAAAAGGACAAGTCTTTGATGAAAACTTCTTAATGGGAATAGCAACCCTCGGAGCAATTGGAATAAAGGAATATCCAGAAGCTGTTATGGTAATGGTTTTATACCAAATTGGAGAATATCTTCAAGACAAAGCCGTTGAAAAATCGCAAAATTCTATAACCGAACTAATGGACATCCGCCCAGATTATGCAAATATCAAAAAAGACGGAGATTTAATTAAAATTTCTCCTTACGAAGTAAAAATTGGAGATACCATAATTGTAAAAACAGGAGAAAAAATTCCGCTTGATGGAATTATTATTGACGGTACTGCAACTCTTGACACCTCAGCCCTAACAGGCGAATCAAGGCCAAGAGAAGTAAAAATTGGAGATGAGGCAATCAGTGGCTGTATCAATACAAATGGACTTCTTAAAATTAGAGTGACCAAAGAATATGGACAATCTACGGTTTCTAAAATTTTGGATTTAGTAGAAAATGCAAGTTCTAAAAAAACTAAAACCGAAAACTTTATAACTAAATTTGCAAAAATATACACTCCAGTAGTTGTTTTAGCAGCATTATTTCTTGCAATTTTACCTCCACTTATTTTTGGTAGTAATTTTTCAGTTTGGATAAATAGAGCTTTAACATTTTTAGTAATATCTTGTCCATGTGCATTAGTAATATCTGTTCCGCTCGGCTTTTTTGCAGGGATCGGAGGAGCTTCTAAATGTGGAATTTTAGTCAAAGGAAGCTCATATCTTGAATTATTATCCAAACCAGAAACAATTGTATTTGACAAAACAGGTACACTAACTCAAGGATGTTTTAAAGTTGTCAAAATTGTACAACAAGAAGGTACAACAAAAGAAGAATTACTTGAACTTACAGCCTATGCAGAAAGTTATTCTAACCATCCAATAGCACTATCTATTAAAAAAGCGTATGATAAAAGCATAGACAAAAATAAAATTTCAGAAATTTCTGAAATCGCAGGAAATGGAGTTCGAGCAGAAATAAATGGATGCTCTATCCTCGTTGGGAATGAAAACCTATTAAAAAATCATAATATTAACTACCAAAAAGCAAACGAAACAGGAACAATCGTTTATACAGCTAAAAATAGCAAATTTCTTGGATACATTGTTATATCAGACGAATTAAAAGAAGATGCTCAAAAAGCAATAATTGAACTTAAGAAGTTAAAACTCCAAACCGTAATGCTTACAGGTGACACAGAAGAATCTGGACTTGCAGTCGCAAAAAAATTAAATTTAGATAAAGCATACACTCAACTATTACCTATTGATAAAGTGGATAAAATTGAAGATATAATTGAACAAAAAACGAAAAACAAAAGTGTAATATTTGTTGGAGATGGAATTAATGATGCTCCTGTTTTAACAAGAGCAGATGTTGGAATTGCAATGGGTGGACTTGGCTCTGATGCTGCAATAGAAGCCGCAGATGTTGTTATTATGGACGACAAACCAACAAAAGTTGCAACAGCAATCAAAATTGCAAAACAAACTTTAATGATTGTCAAAGAAAATATTGCATTTGCACTGGGAATAAAAGTACTATTCTTAATTCTAGGAGCTTTTGGATTTGTAACGATGTGGGGTGCAGTATTTGCAGATGTTGGCGTAACATTGATTGCAGTACTTAATTCACTAAGAGCTTTAAAAATAAAATAAAAACATTTCCACTCAAATTCTTTGTTGTATAATTTTACCAAAAACTGGGAGAAATCATGAAAAAATCAATATGCCTTTTACCCCTTGCATTTGGAACTTTCGGACTTGGGTTAACAGTTTTATAAAAAATATGAATGTGTATAGCTAAAGGAGAATATAATGTCAATTCAATACGAATTCAGAAAAATAGATAATACTTACATTGTTAGATTAAATAAAGGAGCAGAAATTATTTCTGCAATAAGAGATTTTTGTACTTCCAATAATATCAAAGTTGGAACAGTACAAGGAATTGGAGCTATTAACACTGCGACTTTTGGATTTTTCAATCCAGAAACCAAAGAATATAACGAAAAATTATTTGAAGGTCCAAGAGAAATTACAAGTCTTCTTGGAAATATTTCAACAAAAGACGGTGAAACCTATTTACATTTACATATGAACGCATCAGGAAGCGATTATAATACAATTGGAGGACACTTGATTAACGCAACAATAAGCCTAACTGGAGAAATCTTTATTACTCCACTAAACGGAACTGTCGAAAGAAAATTCTGCGAAAAAACTGGACTAAACTTATTATCCTTCCAACAGAATTAAGAGTCTTTTTTATGGTGTAATTTTGTAAATTCAGTCTTTACACCAGTAATCAAACCTGCACCAGCACCAATGACACCATTCATTGCTAAAGAGTTTTTCATTGGAGAATGGAAAAATGTAATTCTTCGAGAAATGAAATCCAATACAACTCCAAACCCAAACCAAGCTCCTGCAGTACTAATTGCTTCACCCATAGCAGACTTTGGACCTTTAGATTGGGGTCTTGTAGGCTGAATTCTTTTAGGTTTAATATTATTTCTCGTTTCAAAACTTTGTGCTTGTGCATTTGAATACACAGGGTAACTTATGCTATCTACTTTCATCTTTCTTACAATATCATTTTCACTATAAAAACAATGTCTTGGGGTTAGACAGATTGATTATAACACTAATTTGGGATTGTTGCAAGAGAAATCTTATTTTTTAGGATATAATCGGAATATGGGAATAACATTTTTTGCCATATTACTAAGAATAATTTCAAACTCAATGTCAAATGTATATCAAAAACAATTGACGGCAAAAGCAATTGACCCATTTTTAATTAACTTTATCATGTATTTTGGTTTAACGATATGTTGTATCCCAATCATAATTAGAACGACTTTTCTAACTTTTCCACATCAAATTTGGACGAATGCAATTCTTGGCGGAATGTGTGGCGCTTTAGGGAATTCATACCTTGTTAAAGCCCTAAAAAATGGAGAGCTTTCAATTTTAGGCCCAATCAATGCGTATAAATCTGTCGTTGCGATGATTTTCGGAATAATTTTATTGCACGAAATTCCATCAATCATTGGTCTTGTAGGAATAATTTTAATAATTTGTGGAAGCTATTTTATATTTGATACACAAGAAGAAGGATTTTCATTCAAACTTTTAAAAAGAAAGGACATCCGTTATAGATTCTATGCACTGATATTTACTGCAATTGAAGCCGTTTTTGTAAAAAATGTAATTCTTTACAGTGATATAAAAATATCTTTTATGTTTTGGAGTTTTTTCGGAATGGTATTTACAGGAATACTACTCTTACCAAAACTAGCAAATTTAATTTCTCTCAATCAAATTTTAACAACAAAAAAATTTATATTTACTAGACTTCTACTCATAATTCTATGTATGGGTGGAATGCAAATCTGTACAAACATAGTATTTTCAAGAATGAATGTAAGCTATGGACTTGCACTCTTTCAACTTTCAACCATTTTGAGCGTATTTCTTGGTTGGCATTATTTTAAAGAACAACAAATTCTAAAAAAATTACTAGGAAGCTCAATAATGATTGTAGGAGCAATAATTATTATACTTTGCAAATAAAAAGGTATTCAGATTTTTCATCCAAATACCTTTTTGAATATTATACTTGAAGAATTAGTCATCTCCATCTCTGCGAACTGCTATACCTTTTTTAGTCGCTTCCATTACCTTTTGGATAGCAATATCACATTCTTTTATTTCTTCTTGTTTTTCTGGGGTTTGAGATTTTTTCCATTTATTTAGTTCTTCCCTAAATAAATCACCGTCGATTAAACATTCGCCTGAGCCAACTTTTGGAGAGTACTGTTTAGTAAATTGTTCATTAAAATCAGAATAAACCTCTGTAATATAATCTGAAACAATTTTTGCATTATTTAGGATAACACGTTCATCAGATTCAATCATTTTTCTTAAATCATCAGAAACTACTTCATCATCCGCAATGGACATCTTACCAACTTTAGCCCCCATGCCCGCAGACTTAACCATGAATTCTGCGAGATTTCTATTTTGTTCCATATCACAAGTAATGCCCATAGATCCATTCATTCCATAGAATCTGTGTTCGGCAGAATTTCCGCCAAAACCAAGAACAATTGAAGCAAATAAACTTTCAAAAGATTGTTCTCTATTTTTATCTCGTCCTGGGTAAACAGCTCCGCCATACATACCTCTTGGGTCAAGCGTAATGAAGTTTACCTTAGTAGGAATATGCCAAGGCTTTCCTAATGTTTTTGCAAGATTATTCATAACTTCTAAGTTTGTAGCGTGCCCACATTCATGAGATGCCACAATCTTTTGTTCATGTGGGTTGTTATGAGCAGTAGAAGGACGTCCAGTTGTCAATTGAAGATAAGCTTCAGTAAAATCAGCTTTTGTCAATTTACTATGACCTCGTTCTTCAGCGACTGAATTTGCTTTATAAACAAGACCTTTCAAACTCATGAATGGGAAACAATTTGAAATTTTTGCCGCAAATTCGATAGTATTTTCTTGAGCTTCTTTTGAACCTGCTATCTTAATTTTAGAATTCTGTAAAACTTTTTTGATAACCTGATAACGCTCTGATTCATTAAACGCAGGAGAAGAAATTCCCATACTTGTAAATTTCGCAGATTTCATTGTTGCAGTTCCAATCAATCTTGGATCAGAAACAGAACCCACAATAAGAATATTCAATCCATCTGCTTCAGCTTTATCCATTTCACGAAGAAGTTGAGCCATAGCTTTTTGGTGATACATTGAAACCTGTTCACCAAAAGAGAACAACTCAAAGTTTTCAATAAACAAAATGGCAGCTTTATGAGGAGATGATTCAGCTTGAGTTCTTACAATAGAAAATAATTTCTTGATAGAAGCTTCTGGAGATAATGCACCTCCACCAAAATATCAACATCTTTTGTACCAAAATCCATTGTATTGATTTCCATATATGGGATATGAGTTTCTCCAGCAATCGCCTTTGCAGTAAATCTACGACCACTTCCTGCTGTTCCATCTTGAGAATATACAATCACACCCTTTGTTCCAAGTGTTTCAGACTTAATTCTTCTAACCAAAGAAGAGGCTTCTTTCTTAGTAGAATCCTTACCAGTTAGATCTTTCAATGTAACACCAGTATTAAAAATTGGTTCAAAGGCGGATTCAGATTTTTTCAAAAGTTTCCCTGCTTGTTTCATATAAAGGTCAACATCTTTTTCAGTAATTTCTTTTTTGTCAACATAATAAGCTGAAATATTTTGCATCAATTTTATTGTTTTTTGAGGAAATTCACCATCAAGATGAGTTGAAACTTCTGCAATTTTTTCGATTGCTTTTTTAGAAAAAGCTTCTTTTTTGTTAATATCTTTTATCAAATTAGGATTTTCTAAAAATGCAGCTACTTTCTGTTCAGAATTTAAAGTTGGGACATTCATTTCTACAAAATCTGTAAGAGCAGGTTTAGCCCATGGGGAATTTTCCAACATTGAATAATATTCATCTTTTGGTGTATAGAACAAATATTTTACATTTTTAGGAGGTTTTTCAACTAAATCAACAGCATCTTTAGAAAATTGGAGCTGCAAACCATCTTCAGCAATAACTGTCTTTCCTCCAAGTATAAGGGATGGATTCATTATAATTAAATAATTATTTTCTTTATCTTTACCTAGAGATTTAACATGTCTAGTAAAATAACTAAAGTTTGTTTTCTTATTCAAGTCAACAATGGTAAATTTATTGTCATCTTGAGAGTTCTCTTTTTTTACTGTATCTAAAAAGTTCTTAACATTTTCTTTTTCTGGTTCGTAAGTAAGAATTACACTAGAACCTAGTGCAATATTTTTCAAAATTTTTGAAGCTTTTTGTTCATACATACTAAAAGGAGCAAACTTATCTTTGTCTTCCTTGTTAAGCATAATTGCTTCATCAATATCATGTTCCATATCATTTGCAAGCTTTTTAGTAATTTTATCTTGAGCCATAAATACAGAAAAAGCAATAAACGATGGTTCAATAGACATATCCTCATCCATTGCCCCCCAAACGGCATCAATTACATCATCTGACAATTTAATATTAGGATTTTCAACAGAAACATTCTCTTCTGGTTTATTTTCTTCTATCAACTTTGAGGTAACATCAATATACTTCTTAATTACAGGTTGAACTTGCTTTCTCATTTCTTCATCAGATAAAATATCTGGATGAATTTGACGAAGAACACCATTGAATTTTGGAAGGATAGCCGTTTCTAAATCTACTTCCTCATTATTTAAAGCATCCATAAATTTATCAGCCTCAATCAACCCTTCTTTCAAAATATGAAGAGTCGTAGCCTTTGGATAACCATCCTCACTAGCCTTTTCTTTAACTTCATTCAAGAATTGTACCGTCGGAGTATCCGCCGCATACATAATATCGTCGTATTTATCTTTTACAGGATTTTCTTTATTTTTATCTTTTCCAGTAAATGGAACATAATAATTCATCCCCACATTAGGAAACGAAGTTTCGTTATTATTTTTAGACTCATTCTCTTTTTTTAATACTGGATTAGTAACAGTATTTGCATTGTTGAATTGTGTAGATAATCCCCTATCTAATTTAAAACTCACTTTTGTTATCATTTATTTATCCCCTTAACATATTTAAGCTTAATACAATTAGATAACTTGTAAAAATATTTTTTGCTACTATTGTAATAATTATTTACAATTATCTTTTTTAACCCTCATAAAAAATTTTAGGGCAATCTTCTTTAACGATTTGTTTTTCTCCAATAAATAAACTATCTTGCGGTGCAATTTTTATTTCTCTAAAAGCAGATAGCAAAGATTCTAAAGATGCAATAAATGGCTCATTTTGACAATAACAAGGGTAATTTGGCAATGGGGTATAAACAAACCAAGTATCTAAATCCCTTTCATAAGCAATATTAGACTCTGCAAAGTTATTATTATGTACTTTAAAAACAGAAGGATTAACAAACCTTTCCACTACTTCTCTTATACGATCAAATAAAGGAACAGAATCAGTCCTTGTAGAAAAATCTTTTGCTCCAATTAAAAGACCTGAAAAATTTCGACCATTTTTTGAATCAATTATTTTAGCCATTGAATCTCCAACTTTGTTAACATTTTCAAAACAATCAAGAATATGGAATCCTAAAACGCCACTATCATCTACCAAGCCCCCTGAGGTACAAGTTCTAACTTCACCAGTCCAAAAATCATTGTCCTTGATAAAAGACGAGGACAACGGTTCTGTCGGTTTTTGACAATCAACAAAGGGGAAAAACTTCTTATCCATAAAATCTCTTTTATTTATGAATTTTATTTTTGCTTTAAAATTTACATTACTTCTGGAGGTATCAACATTCATACAATCATGTAAAAGCCGTAAAAATAAATTTTGCCATAAATAGCAAAAAAAAATGTTCAGAAACTTTATACGATGTATAATTTAAAATGAAAGAAGTTTAAATATGAGAATACCCCCAATTATCCCAAAACAAACAGCTATTACGACTGTAAAAGCTATCAGAAAAGGTAAAAATATAGTAAAAGAAGTAGTCCGCCAAACCGAAATTATGGCAATGGATGAAAGGTTGAAAAATAAAGCAATGTCAACAATCATGATGGCAACATCACTTATGCCACAAATGAATACAAGAATAGCAAAACTATCAGGAAAGGTAAATGAAGGACAAGACATATTCGTAAAAAAGCCGTCAAGAATTACAACCTGCAGTTCAATAAAAAGAATCAATTTTCATCCAGAACCACAAAAACCAAAATATCAAGAAGCATTTAACAATTTGCTATTAAAAAATGAAAAACATAAAAATCCACTTAATAATAAGGCCGTAATTTTTGACAAAAAAGCAAAAGAATACGGCGTTGACCCATACGTATTGATAGGTATAGCAATGCACGAATCCGCAAGAGGAACATCTGATGCCACTAAACTTAGACATAATGTTGGCGGAATAATGAAAAAAGACGGACTTAAAAGATTTGCAAATTTTGAGCAATGTATAGATGAGATGGCTCAAACAGTCCAAAAACATCATCACAAATCAAGACTCAGAACAGTTAAAGAACTAGCAGAATCTGGTTATTGTGGAGAAAATGAGAAAGAAGAATGGATAACTAACGTAATGGGTTATATTAGAGATTTACGTAACAACGCTGATAAGATTAAAAGTTGACAAGCATATTCATCTATAACATAATAACCAAAGAGAGTTCATATCAAATAAATTCAAAATTCTGAAAGGGATAAAAAGAGAATGGGAAAAATAATTTTAACAGGGGATAGACCAACTGGAAGATTACACGTTGGACACTACGTTGGCTCACTAAGAGAAAGAGTTGCAATTCAAAATGAAGGAGATTGCGACAAAATTTTCATAATGATTGCAGATGCTCAAGCTCTGACTGATAACGCAGAAAATCCTCAAAAAGTAAGAGAAAACATTATAGAAGTGGCTCTTGACTATCTCGGATGCGGAATTGACCCTGAAAAATCTACCATTTTTATTCAATCAATGATTCCAGAATTAACTGAACTTACTTTCTACTATATGAATTTGGTTACAGTTTCTAGATTGCAGAGAAATCCGACCGTTAAGACCGAAATTAAGATGAGAAATTTTGAAGCAAATATTCCTGTTGGATTTTTCACTTATCCAATCAGCCAAGCAGCTGATATTACAGCGTTTAAAGCAACTCACGTTCCTGTTGGAGAAGACCAAAAACCTATGCTTGAACAATGTAGAGAAATTGTACATAAATTCAACAAAGTTTATGGAGAAGCACTAGTTGAACCAAAAATCGTTCTTCCAAGAAATAGTGCTTGTTTAAGACTTCCTGGAATTGATGGAAAAGCTAAGATGAGTAAATCATTAGGCAATTGCATCTATTTATCAGATGAACCAGAAGTTATTAAAAAGAAAATAATGTCAATGTTCACAGACCCTAACCACTTGAGAATTGAAGATCCTGGAGATACTGAAAACAATCCAGCATTCATTTATCTTGATGCATTTAGCAAACAAGAACATTTTGAAGAATTTTTACCAGAATACGCAAATCTTGACGAACTTAAAGCACATTATCAAAGAGGTGGACTTGGAGATGTTAAGGTTAAAAAATTCTTAAATAACGTAATGCAAACAGAGCTAAAACCAATAAGAGAAAGACGTAAAGAATGGGAACAAAAAATTCCAGAGGTTTACGAAATCTTAAAAGCTGGAAGCGAAGAAGCAAAACAAGTTGCACAACAAACTCTTCACGACGTTAGAAAAGCAATGAAAATAAACTATTTTGAATAGAAGAAGGATAAAATGCTCAATCAATTTTCAAGAACAGAACTACTCATAGGAAAAGAAGGGCTAGAAAAGCTAGCAAATTCAAGAGTTGCAGTTTTTGGTATTGGTGGCGTTGGTTCGTATGCTGTTGAAGCACTTGTTAGAAGCGGGCTTGGAACCATTGATATTATAGACGATGACAAAGTTTGCATAACAAATGTTAATAGACAACTTTACGCAACAAGAAAAACTGTTGGTAAATACAAAGTTGATGTTGCTAAAGAACGAATTTTGGAGATCAACCCAGATGCGGTTGTTAACACTTACCAAACTTTTTATACGCCCAAAACAGAATCAGAATTTGATTTTAGCAAATATGATTATGTAATTGATGCAATTGATACCGTTGTTGGAAAATTATCGCTAATTGAGAAAGCTAAAGAAGCTAACACCCCAATCATTTGTGCAATGGGAGCAGGGAACAAAATGGACCCAACGAAATTTGAAGTTGCAGACATTTCAGAAACATCAGTATGCCCCCTTGCTAGAGTAATCAGAACAGAGCTTCGAAAGCGTAAAATTAAAGGGGTTAAAGTTGTTTACTCAAAAGAAACACCAATTACTCCACAAGAAGATATGTCAATTAGCTGTAAAGCACATTGCGTTTGTCCTCCAGAAACAAGAAAAGGTACGGTTAAGCACCAAATCCCAGGGAGTAACGCATTTGTACCGCCAGTAGTAGGGTTAATTATTGCAGGAGAAGTTATTAAGGATTTAATTGGTTATAACGAATAATGAAAAAAGCAGATTTACATTTACACAGTAATTATTCAGATGGAAGCGATTCCCCAAAAGAATTGGTAGAACAAGTCAAAAAGCATGAACTATCAGCTTTTGCACTCACTGACCACGACACAATTGCTGGCTGTATTGAAATTAAAAAATATCTACCAAAGGATATAAAATTTATTGCGGGTACAGAGCTAACTTGCATTGCAGACACTGTAAAATGTCACATTTTAGGATATAATTGCAACCCTGAAAACGAAACACTAAATCAACTGATATTAAAAGGCAAACAACTCCGCAGACAGAAATTAGACAAGCGAATTCAGTATCTTTCAGATATTTGGAATGTAAATTTAACACAGGATGAACTTGATTGGCTATATTCAAGAAATAGTGTTGTTAAAATACATATCGGAAATATCTTAGTAAACAGAGGACTTGCTGATAACAATATTGATGCAATGAAAAAATACCTTGACGGATGCCAAACTGGAAATACAAGGTTTGATGGAGCTGAAGGAATACAGGCCATAGAAGAATCAGGAGGAATACCCGTTTGGGCTCACCCATTGGGCGGAGAGGGAGAGAAACACTTATCCCCAGATGAGTTTTATAAAAAGTTCGATATAATGAAATCTTTCGGGATTAAAGGGCTAGAATGCTACTATTCTAGATACAACTTAGATGAAATAAAATTTTTAGTGGATTTTGCCTCAAAAAACAATATGCTAATTTCTGGCGGAAGTGACTACCACGGCAGGAATAAAACAGTAAAATTCGGGCAACTAAACACCGATAATACCGAAATTCCAGTTGAAAAATTAACTATTTTATCTGAGATATAGTGTTTGCCGCTAAAATTTTAAAGGGTAATTTGCTGGAATTTTCCAACCATTTCTTTTAATTAATTCAAAACAAAACATAGAACGAGGCCACGCATAACCATCAAAATAAACTCTGCCAGAAGATGAACCGCATTGTTTAACTAAATTATCATCTGATATATCAGCACCAATTTGAGATAAACCAGAAGAAACAACTAATCCATTATCAGTACTTTCAATTTGCAGTCCAAAAGTATCAATACCATCAAAAGACTTATTCTTTGCGGGTTGAAGTTTCATTATAACAGGCATTACATAGGGAGAAGTATCATCTTTTCTCCCAGCCCAGAAAATTATAGAAACACCATTCAACAAATTATAACAAGCTCCGTTTGAATCAACATACATTGAACTTTGCGATTTATTAGCTCCATAAGTCTTTGTTAACTCAACACATTCATTTTGAGGATACTCATAATTTATCTTAATAAAAGGTCTAAAATAAGTATCAAAAACAAGCTTAGATTTAGCTGAACTAAAACCGTTTCCTGAAATCTTGTCAGATGGATCTATATCTGCACCAAATTCACCTTCCGCAAGTCTTGTTGCATTGGCAAGAATAGAATAAGTATCCTTTAATCTATTTTCAACCATTACTTTCCGAGATTTAGTTATCAAACTTGGAAGTGTTATAGCTGCAACAACACCTATAACACCTATAGTGATTAAAACTTCAGCCAAAGTGAATGCCAAAGACTTTTTGAATATTTTCATAATCCTCCTATTGAGATTTCTCAATGATTTTAAAGATATTATATTGCATAATCTCAATAAATGCAATACTCACAATTAGGAAAATTTATAAAAGAAAAAAGACAACAAAGGGGATTGTCATTAAATAAGTTCGCTACAGAAGCCGAAATTGACCCAGCCATATTATGCCGAATAGAAAATTTACGGCAAGGGATAAAACTTGATGTCCTTGAAAAAATTGCATTTGCTCTAGAGATTAAACTTTCAAAATTTTTAGCTGAATATGAAAAAACTTATAAAATTTAGAAAAATTGAAATATCTTATCAATAAAATTCATAAACCATGATTTTTTATTCGCTTTAGGAGTTTTGTGATTTTTTAGCATAAAACTCAAACCCAAATTTTTTAATTTCGCAGCATCATAATTTACACTTTGCAAAAACTTACGCTCATCATCCTCAATTTTTTGAATAAATTTAGAAGCTTTAAACTTTTTCAACTCCGCTATAACGATTTCTTTAGGGGAATTATGCACAATATGTTCTCTTAAACCCTCAACCCTACGATGTCTATCGTATATACACTCCAAAGTAATACCTTCTGATGATTGGAACTTCCGACCATGATTTGAGATAGTTAATTCTAAAATAGAATGTTTCTTTTCCCAGAGATATTTTTCTAATTTTTTTATTTCCGCATTATGTTTTACCAAATCTAAAATATCCTTATCCCAATGTTCTGGAGTCATAATTTTCAAATTCTGAAAACTTGGATTAGCAGACTTATAACGACGAGAATTATCATATTTTATTGGAGCAATATTCATTTTTTATCCCTATTATAATTGAGTCTAAATACTTAAAAAGAGCCCTAAGGCTCTTTTAAAAATGGTGCCGCAACTCGGAATTGAACCAAGGACACAGGGATTTTCAGTCCCTTGCTCTACCAACTGAGCTATTGCGGCTAGTTCTTTTCTGTAACCTCATATCGGCTACGTTTTTTATTATACTGGCTAAATATTTAAAGTCAATAGAAAGTTTTTATTTTATATAAGAAAGAATATATTACAATGAATAAAGCCTATATAAATAAAGACCCATGTGTAAATACAACATGGGTCTTTAAAACTTTTTGTTTATAAACTCAAACTATGACTGAGGAGCAAGGTATAATGTAACGTTACGTCCTTCTAGTTGAGGTTTCTTTTCCAATTGAACTGGATCATCTGCTAAATCTGCCAAAAATCTATTTGCTAAATCAAATGCAAGATTAGAATGTTGCATTTCACGACCTCTCAACATAACAACAATCTTAACTTTATTACCTTGAGCAATAAATTTTCTAACACTCTTGATACGAACTTCATAGTCATGTGTATCAATTTTATAGCGAACTTTTACTTCTTTAACTTCAACAGTTTTTTGTTTTTTCTTAGCTTCTTTTGCTTTTTTTGCTAATTCGTATTTATATTTACCATAGTCTAAAATTTTAGCTACTGGAGGAGCTTGGTTTGGACTAATCAATACTAAATCTAAATCCGCTTCTTCTGCCATCGCTAAGGCTTTTGAAGTTGGTACAACACCATGGTTAGTACCTTTTTCGTCAATCAATCTTACTTCTTTTGAACGAATACGTTCATTCATTATTGTTTTGTCCCTGTCCCTTGCGGATCTAGTATCGTTAGCTATTGTTTTATCTCCTATATTTAAAGTTATACTACGGTTTAATCTTACCACAAAAACGCAAAATATGCCATAGTCTAATTTAAAACTATTATTAAGATATGTAAATCAATGAAACGTCAATAAAAATAGCACTTTCACAGACATATAGAAAAATCATTAACAAAAAATTAAAGTTTTGCTGATATAAGACCGATATACATTTTGTTAAAAGAAACAATTTACCCGAACCGAAGAGAAAATTAAATAAGGAGTACAAAGTATGGAAACAAGACAGGCTGAATCTATGATGAGAACTATGGACATTGCAGAAATTGATTTATCAGATGAAGTGCTAAGAGATGTGCAAGATATTTCAGTTCCAATTCAAACATTATTTGATGAATGTTTAAACTTTATTTCGGTAAATGATTTCGCAACAGTTTAAAAAAGCCTGAAAAAGATTAAAAAGAGTAAGATAGTTAATTATCTTACTCTTTTTGTTTTATATACAGAAATTTACAATTAACCTCTTGTATATATACACCAGCTCAAAGTTGTACTACAATATTTTCAAGTAGAAGGGAGCAAACATGAAAAAATCATTAGCCCGCATAGCAAAATTAGCACTAATTGTATGTTTACTCAATGGAGCAGCTTTTGCTGATTTTAGAGAACACTTTGACCTTGGACAAAATTACTTAGCCAACTATCAATATTCTGGAGCAATAACAGAATTTAGGAGTGCGTTAAGAATAAATTACCTTGATAATTCAGCAAGAATTGGACTTATCAACGCATATTTAGCAAGAGCCGCAGAATATGGCAACAGAGATAACAACTGGGCTAAGGCGGCAGATGATTTTAGAAGTGCATTGTTTTATATGGTTTACTATCCAACTTCTACACAAGTTCAGAATTCGGCTAGTGCAATCAACCAGGCTACTAAAAATTTAGAAATTTGTCTTAAAGCAACAAACTTTGATTTCTCGCCTGAAAACAGATTTAACTATGCTAAAAAATTAAGAGCAGAAGGAAATTTTTCTGCAGCTGCATATGAATTCAATCAAGCATTAGGAAGTAAAAGCTTGCAAAAAAACAGCTTTGAACAAGTTGGGGATATAATGAAACTTCTCGGGAATGAACCAAAAGCTTCTGATTACTACAAAAAGGCAGTTTCTGTTGACCCAACAGATTTAAACCTAAGATTGTCATATGCCAAAATTCTTGACAATCAAAAAGATGCAGATAATGCGTTAAAAGAATATAGCTACGTCTTAGACAAATCTAATTCTGATAACAAAGATATTTTATATACCCTTGAAAAAACATTCCGCCAAAAGCTTCAAGCTACCCCAAACAATGGAAACTTGAACGCAAACATGGGTGCAGTTTTACAAAAAGAAGGACAACTAGACGAAGCATTGACATATTATAAGCAAGCAGAAGCATTAGACCCTTCAAATATCAATACAAGAATCAATGTCGGAACACTTTATCAACAAAAAGAAGATTACAGAACAGCAATAAAAGCATATGAATCTGTTCTAATTCTTTACCCAGATAATGTAAATGCAAACCTCTATCGAGCTCAATGCTATGACAAATTAGGCGAAACAAAAATTGCTCAAGATGGATATAAAAAAGTTCTTGCATTAGATCCAAACAACGAATATATCAAAGGTCAAATGGTTGAAAATGTAAAGAAAACATCTTCTCCGCAACAATTTGTTGATTACGTAAATACAAATCTAGCGAATTCAAACCCTGCTGGAATTTTTTACGATTACGCAATTGAACTTCACAAGAACGGGAAAATTGATGATGCAATATTTATGTATAATCAATCAATTAAAGCAGATAGCACGGATTCAGAAGTTTATGTAAACCTTGCACTAGCTCAAGCACAAGGAAACAATTATGACGGAGCATTAACAACATTAAAAAATGCACAATCAAAATTCCCAAAAGATTCAACAATCACAAGTACAATCAAAAATATTTCAGGGATGAAAACAGATAGTTTATTTACAAAAGCTTCAGACCTATACAATAACAAACAGTATAAAGAGGCTATAAATACATACCTAAGTATAAACCCAGCAACAGCAGATTCAATGATTGGAGTTGCAACATCATACCAAGAACTTGGAGATAGAGATAATGCTATTGCTTACTATCAAAAAGCCCTTGAACTAAAACCTGTTGATTCTGACATTGCATACTACATTGCGGTATTGTATGGAGAAAAAGAAGATTTAGATCACGCAAAGATTTACTTAAACAAATCTCTAACTATTAACAAAAATAATACACAAGCTTCTGAATACCTTACATCAATTCTTGAGGCTGAAAAATCAAATCTATTAAACGATGCAATAGCACTTTACGATGAAAACAAATACGACGAAAGCCTAGTAAAATTTAATGAATTATTATCTAGAGATGCAAAAAATTCATACGCCCTTTATTATAGAGGAATGATTTATGATTCAAAAGAAAAGAGAAATGAAGCAATTGCAGATCTAAAACAAGCTTACAACTTAAACAAAGATTTCACAATTTGTAATTACATCATCGCATCTGATTACGATGCACTAGGCAAATTCAATGATGCCTATAAATATTATAGTGCCTATGCAAATTCAAATGTTGAAGATGACGAGTACAAACAATATGCAAAAGCTAGAGCGGAAGAATTAAAAAAATATGCAACACCAGCAAACAAATAACCGAGTTGAAAATTTAATAAAAAGTAGAGTATCACTTGCCCCAATGGCAGGAATTACCGATTATGTACTAAGATCACTTGTCAGAAAATATTCTCCAGAATGTCTTTTGACAACAGAAATGATTAGCTCTGAATTTTTGGCTCAAAATGTTGAAACTGAAATAACAAAACTTGACGAAAATCACCATCCGATTGTTTACCAAATTTGTGGGCATAAACCCCATTTAATGAAAGCAGCAGCAACATATTTAACCCAATTCGCAGATATGATAGATATTAATATGGGTTGTCCTGTCAATAAAGTTGTTAAGGGTCAAGATGGCTCAGCATTAATGAGAAACCCTAGACTTGCAATGGAACTTGTTCAAGCAGTAAAAGAGGGAACCAATAAACCAGTCAGCGTAAAATTTCGCCTAGGCTACACCGCAAGCGAAATGAATTATGTTGAATTTGGTCAACAAATGCAAGAAGCTGGAGCTGAATTTATCACAATACATGCAAGAACTCGTTCGCAATTTTACGCAGGACACGCAGATTGGGCAAAGATAAAAGAACTTAAACATAACGTTGATATTCCAGTTTTTGCAAATGGAGATGTAACTTCAATCGACTCTGCAATAGAATGTCTTGAACTCAGCGAAGCTGACGGAGTTGCAATAGGCAGAGGAGTTTTAGGCGATCCAACGCTTATCCATAGAGTTGCCCATTATTTTGCAACTGGCGAAAAACTTCCAGAACCAACACTTGAAGAAAAACTTGAAATGATGAGAGTTCATCTTGATGAGGAAATCAAACTTAGGGGAGAAGAAGTAGCAATAAAATTCTTCCGAAAATTTTACCCATACTACATTGCAGGAATTAGAAATGCTTCCAAAATTCGTGGAGTCCTTGTTTTAGAAGAGGACTACCACAAAATTTTAGAATACATTGATTACATTAAAAAAGAAAATCAATTAGCTCTTAACTAATCTTTGCTAAAAAAGATACGAGTAAGAGCATCTTTAGGTCTTCTATTTAGAGCTACTTGAAACTCTTCAAAATTTGTCGCATGAGTTTTTAGAACAATCATGTCACGATTTTCTCTTGAGAAAAAGTTCTTAACTTTAGCTTTAAAGCCACGAGGAACAACATTTCTTATATCAAGAGAAAGTTGAGTTTTTTCAGATTTTCTTCCAATAAAACTACCTACATAAACATCGCCATCAAAATTTTTAGAAAAAGTTGACACAACAGGAATATTAATAAGTTTATCGAAAGTTTCGGCTGGCATTTTGATACCTGGCTTTAATGTTCCAAATGCTGGGGTAGATTTTGCAGAATCAATTCTTTGTACATTCATTTTTAACACTTTCCTTTCCAAGTCTAATGGGGTAATAATTTACACAAGAATATTAGAAAAAAGAAAAATTAAAAACAATAAAATATTAAGTTTTTTAAGAAAAAATGCTTGAAATCTTTGAAAAAATTGTTATAATAGCACGTATGAGAGCATTAGTTATATCACTTGCAATACTATCTATATTTGGAATAATACCCCCACAAGTTCAAGCAGAAGGATTATCAACTATTCAACTTGAAATGAGGGATTACGATGAAATTACACTTCCTGCAGGGACATTTATACCTGTAATAAATTTGCAAGAAATTTCAACTGAAACCTGTCCAGAAGGATACAAAGTTAAATTCATCTCTACAAACGATTTATTTATGTATGAAACAAATATTATTCCAAGAGATTCAGAATTCTTTGGATATATAGAAAAAATACACGAACCAGTAATCGGCACTAATGCTTCAATGAAAATTAAGATAACTAAGTTACAAATCAAAGATGGATTTGAAATTCCAATAAAAGGATATTTATACACTTCGAATAACAATCTTTTTGGGGGAGAATTAACACAGCCGTCAGAGTGGGTTAAAATGCCACATTACCAAAGCAAATTCCAAGGAATTTCATGGAATCATCGTGCCGCAACTCTTCAAATTCGCCCTGGAGGAAAAAGAAGTATGGGACAACACGTAAAAATTCCAGCAGGCGACCAACAAATAATTATTTTAACCGCTCCAGCTTCAATTACACATACCTTAACAGACTAACCATTAATAAATTGACAAAAGACTTAAGTGCGGTAGAATATAAAAAAGAAGACTTATGTTTTAGGGAGAAGGGTATATGAAAAGAATTATAATACTTTCAGCATTGTTATTAAGTGCAAATTGTGCATTTGGAGCATCAAATTTCAGCTATCAACAAAATGCGACAAATACAGGTTTTCAACCAAACTATTACGCAGAAGACAGTTATAAGTTAAACAATAATACCCTTAAAGGTAGTGTAGTTACAGTTCCAGCTGGACAATCATTTAAAGCGGTGTTAATGGCTCCAATTAGCTCAGAAACAGCTTATAATGGGCAAACTATTACACTTGCACTAAATTCTGATTTTTATTACAAAGGAAAAAGAATCGCACCAGCAGGAAGCTCTGTTACAGGAACTGTTATCGAAGTTTCTAAAGCAAAACATGGAACATTGAACGGCAAACTTACTCTAAGATTTACTCAAATTATCACTCCATCAGGACAAACAATTCCAATTTCTGCCGTTGTTAAAACAGATGACAACACAGGAACTCTTGTTGGCGGCACAAAGTTTGATATTGCAACTGAATACGGAAAAGATGTTGCAATTGGAGCTGGAGCTGGAGCGGTTCTTGGCACAATCGCTGGACCATTATCTGGAGGAAGCGTTGGTAGAGGTGCCGCATTGATGACCGCAGTCGGAGCTGGAGGAGGACTTGTCAAGTCTATTTGGGATAAAGGAACAGATGTAACAATACCAGCAAACGCAGGAATTGAACTAATCTTAACTCAACCTATTACGGTTAATCCTGCAAGCTCAGAAAATTAGTAATTCGGGTGATAATTTTATTTTAAGTTTTAAATAGAATTATTTACGAGAATCAGAAACTTATTGTTGTTAGGGAATAAAATGTCAATACTAGGAAAATACACAGAGAATATAAATAACAGGGATAATAATAGAACTCAGGTTGCAAAATCAAACGATTATACCATGCCTGCGGTTACAAGAGAAGATACAGAATCTATTTCTCTTAAAAAAGGGATTACTCTTTCTGCAATCATTCACCCTGCAACCTTGTTTACGTTGTGGATAATTTTAACAATTCTTGCGATTTTTGGCATTCATCTTACATTGATGCCAAAAGAAAAACCAAAAGTTAACGATATTGAATTTGTACTTGTTGATAAAGAACAAACTCCAAAAAATAAAAATACAAAATATAGAGCTGATAGAAACTCAAGAACAGGGGGAATAAACGATCCGAAAAAACCAGTTTCAATGCCATCTTCAAAACCTGCAGCGAAACCAGCAGCGTCTTCACCTGCATCTTCACCAGCACCAGCTCCTAAAAAACAGTCTTTAATGAGCAAAATTACCCAAAGTGTTGCCCCTAAACATACTAAAACAACACCAAAGGCAACTACAACACAGAAAAATGTAACACCGTCACCAGCAGTTACGAAGGCCGTTCCAAAACCAACTGTTGCAAGACCTCAACCACCAACAGCTAGACCTTCAATAAAACCGCCAATGACGCCAAAAGCAGTTTCTAGACCTTCTTCAACACCATTCAAAGTTCCTGTTCCAGCAGGAGGAACAAGAGCTGGTCAATATGCAACAGGACCAATTAGCGGTTCTGGGACATCAAATAAAGGAGGTTCTAGAGGAAGTGGAACTTATTCACCTAATCCATCCTTAGCTCCAGTAGGAGGAGGATCTGGAAATAGAATTGCATCTGGCTCTGGTCATGGAACAGGTAGAGGAACTGGCTCTGGTACAGGTTCTGGCTACGGAAGAGGCACAGGTTCTGGCGGAGGAAATCCAGGAGGAGGCGGAGGACGTCCAGGAATTGATGCCGTTAGAGAACCAGATTTTGGACCATACATGAGAGAATTACAACGTAGAATTAAAATGAACTGGGATCCTCCAAAGGGAAACGAAAGTAAACGTGTAGTTCTGCTATTCAAAATTGCAAAAGATGGAAGATTATTATCTTGTAGCGTA
This sequence comes from Candidatus Gastranaerophilales bacterium HUM_1, assembly GCA_002103105.1. Lineage (GTDB taxonomy): Bacteria > Cyanobacteriota > Vampirovibrionia > Gastranaerophilales > Gastranaerophilaceae > Zag111. The sequence continues at coordinate 4,264 of DAAY01000006.1, read as the reverse complement.
TTCAAATCATCTGGATTACAAAACGCAGATAAAGCAGCTCTAAACGCAGTACACTTGGCTGCACCGTTTAGACCACTACCTCCAGAATACAAAGGTCAAAGCATTGATATTCAATTTACATTTGACTACAACGTATTTGGAGCAACAAAATACTAATTAGAAGAAAGTTATTACAATAAAAGAGGATAAGAAAACTATGGAATTATTATTAGAATCAATTAAAATGGACTGGCCTGTATTGCTACCAATCTTGGTATGTTCAATCCTTGTTCTAGGGGTAGTAATCAGCAAATGGTCATTCTACCAAAAGAACCAACGTGATATTACTGTTTATATGAGAGAATTAAACAGAGAACTATCTAAAAACGATTTATCCGCAGCACAAAATATCGCAATCAGATGCGGTGGTGTTATCGGAGAAGTTATTGAAGAAGCTGTTAGAATTTTCTCTGAACAAAAAAACGGATTCTCTAGATCTTTTGATATTTCAGCAGCATTGGCAACTAGAAAACTTGAAAGTCATTTAACAATCTTAGGTACAATCGGTGGTGTTGCTCCTTTCTTAGGTTTGTTTGGTACAGTTGTTAGAATTTTGTTAATCTTCGTTGATATGCCAAACTTAGGAGCAAACTCTGGAGCAATTGCATCCGGTATCGGTTCAGCATTGATTGCTACTGCTTTTGGTTTGGGAGTTGCAATCGTTGCAGTTATCTTCTATAACTCATTCCAATCAATCGTTAAACACTACGAAGATGATTTCCAATTAATCAAATTGTTATTCTTAAGCTTTGTTGATGCTGAAGAAGCTCAAGGAACACAATATTCATCTTCAAAAGTTAATTTATAATAGGTAAATAAAATGGCATTTAGCAATAAGAAAAAACAAAAATTATTCACCGAAATTAACATCACACCATTAACAGATATTTTCTTGGTTTTATTGATTATTATGATGGTTATAGCCCCTTCATTCAAATCAATGGATCAAGCAGTTGAAGTTCCGGAAGTAAATAACGGAGCAACAATTGAAGATGCAAAAGTGACCGTTTCAATCACTAAAGACGGGCAAATGTATGTTAATGATGAAGGAACAACAAGCTCTCAATTGACAGACAAATTGTTGGCAGCAAAAGGAACAAATGAAAATGCAGAAGTTGTTGTAAAAGCAGATAAAGCCGTTAAAAGTGCGACAATTATGGACGTAATGAATGCGGCTCAAAATGCAGAATACAAAAAACTTATTGTTGCAGGTGAACCTTTGAGTGCAGAAGCTCAAAAAGATTTAAACAAAAAAAATAATGTAAATATTCCAAAGGACGGAGAATAATGAGAAAGACATTTAATGAAATCAATATCACGCCGTTAACAGATATTTTCTTGGTACTTCTAATTATTATGATGGTTGTAGCTCCAATGTTAGACCAACAAGGTATAGGATTAACAGTACCGGAAAATGTTGAACAATCCAAAATAGATAAAGAATCTAAAATTTTAACCGTTATGGTAACAAAAAACAACAAATATTACATCAACAATGAAGAAGTTTCCGTAGATAAACTTGGAACAGTTCTAAGCCAAGAAGTAAAAAATTATCCAGACGGATTGTTGATTGAAACAGACGGAGAAGCAAACCACGGAGCTGTTGTGACACTGATGGACAAAGCTCGTTATGCAGGAGTTAAAGCGATTTCATTAGATCAAATCTAATAATTTTACATAGTTTAAGCAATATAAAAGCCCAATTTGAATAAGTTGGGCTTTTTCGATTAATTGCTATGCCTCAATAAACTTTTTATACGTAACTCCACCATTTATAATCTGGAGGAAGTTCATTATCATAAGAACTTTTAATATGATTATCTATTGTTTGTTTTTCGTTCTTTCCATCAACTGCCGTTGTAGCATTATCATATTTACCTTTATAAACATCTTGACCTATACTGTCATTATAATCGGCATCTACTTGATATGCAGCATATTCGCCCCATTGCATATATAACAAATATTTCAATCGTTGAAACATTTCTTGTTCTTCATCTGTTAGGTTTCCGCCACAAATATTACTCCAATGGTCTAAATAGAAATTATATTCATCGTCTGTTAAAACATTCTTATCATAAAGGTCCTGTACAACTAAACCACTTATGCTACCATCATTACCTGCATAATATTTGTAAGCAGTTGCGTGAGTTAACTCATGAACCAAAGTATTTACTAATTCATACCATTTACCATCAAGCAAACTAACATCCAATGTTATGCCTAAATCTTCATTTTGACCTTCCTTAGTTACAAAATCAACGTCATCTGTCCATATTTTGTAAATACCAGTTTCTTTATTTTTATTTACATAATCGTCATAAGTATAAGCATAATAGTTGTAAGCACCTAAATTTGTATAACCAGAAGTATTGCCAACATTCAAATCTGCAATTGCGATATTCCCAACTTTAATGGTATTGAACTTATCTTCTTGTGCTAAAAGTCTATCCAAAGCGTCAATTTGATTAGTTAAACCAGAAGCTTCTAAATATTCTCTAGTTTTTTCAATTGCAAATTCTAGTTTTTCTTGTTCAGATAAATTTTCATATTCTGCTTGGATTTTATCTGAAAACTTATTTACTTTGTCATGGTAAGCATTAAAATCTTCACCAAGTTCTTTTCCAATAAAGATTTTGATTTCATCATAAGAAAGAGTTAAATTTTTATCAGTATCTAAAGAATCAAAAATTCTATTTAAAGAACCGAAAAAGTCATAGTTAGCATCCTCCCAATCATCATTTTGAGTAAGAGCAACTAACTGAGCTTTTGAAATTCCTGTTTCTTTATTTATTTCTGGATTAATATTTCCCAAATAATCAAACATTGTATCTACATCTACAAAAGACTTAATAAAAGAAGATGAAGATGGTCCTGAATCTGGATTTGGGTTAGGATCTGGAGTCGGATTAGGATTAGGATTAGGATTAGGATTAGGATTAGGATCAGGGGTAGGAACAGGATCTGTTTCTTCTGAATTATGCAAATTATAAATCACAGTTTTAATTTGCATGATTTCAGCAGGGCTAAAAGAGCGATAAGATGTGGATAATTTTACACCATTAGTCGCAGGATTAGCAACAGTTGTTACCTTTGCAGACATATATAATTTTTCTAATGCTTCGTCGGACAAAGTTGCCCCAACAGATGCAACACTTATTTCATTTTCAATAGGTTTAGAATTCAAGGAAATAGGCACATTATCGGACACTGAAACATAGTTTGCAGTTTTCGCAAATTCTTCCGTAGTCATTTTCCTATTTACTGTATAATTCAAAAATTGTAAATTATTTATTCCCATGAAAAACCTCTTATATATGTATTTATCGGCTTTTCGAATAAAAACTTTAAGTTTTTCACAAAATATTACAAAATTTTTACAATTCAGCAGAAAATAGAAAGCAACGGCATACTCTACCTCATTGGCAAACAGCTTTACCATCAAAAAGTTTTAGGAACCTTTAAGAGTTTTTGTTTCTCTCGAGTGCGAGCCTTAACCAACAATACTAATATATCATATGTTTTATGATTTTGTAAACATCCGTATTTTTACTTACGTAAAAATACGACTAGACAGATGGGTTAGTTTAACTCTTGACATCCTTGGAGGATAAGGTTGTACAGGGGGTAAAAATTTTTATATTCTTAAAGTTTTTGCTATATAAAAGAAAAACGACTGTTTGACGAGTCGTTGGAAAATCAATAGGAAAAAGGGAAAGGAAATTTATTAAAACTTTTAATTTATTTTGTATTTTTGACATTACGCATTGAAAGTCTTGAAAGAAGATTCAACGTTTTTAGAAATAACTTTTTTAACAGCTTCCATTTCAGTAGAGATGGCATTTTCTTCAGTATCTAATTGTTTCAAATTCAATTCTAAACTCTTATCTTGTTGTTGAATAATTTCTAGTTTAGAGTTAATTTCTTGAATTTTTTGATCATATTGGTTTTGTTCATAACGGTATTTGTTCATAGCATCGTTATAAGCATCTTCGTCAGTAGAAGTGTTAGTAGTTAAAGTGTAAGTAGTAGCTATTTCGTTGTTGTTTTCGTCGTATTTAATGTTGCCATTTTCATCAGTTTGACAAATAGTGATAGAAATGTATCTACCAGAAGAATCTTTTTCAACTCTACCAGTTTGATTTAAAACTTCTTTAGTTTTTGTTGTAGAACCAATAGAATAGCAGTTGATAGTGCTTGTTGCATAGTTGTCAGAATTGTATTT
>DAAY01000002.1 GCA_002103105.1 Candidatus Gastranaerophilales bacterium HUM_1 | reverse complement strand
TGAGGGATTAAGGGAGAGGGTTTTTCTTTTTTATCAAACCTTCCACTATACAACATTTTCTAACCTCCTCTAGACTTTGAGCAAAAAATACGTTATAATAAATATGTTATTTGAAGTTTATGAGGATTGGTTATAATCGTGAGTTTTTGGCATAAAAAATCTGGCTTTACATTGGCAGAATTGTTGATAGCAATTGGACTTTTAGGTTCTGTTGCGGCATTGACAATCCCGACATTGGCATATAATTACCGTGGAAAAGTTTTAGAACAACAATTCCGTTCAACTTATAGTGAAGTCAAGGAAATTGGCTCTAGAATGAACTATGAGAACGGTGATGTTGGTGAATTTGCATATAAATGTGTATCTTTTTCAGCCCATAAATGTGGACCTCAAACTGCAGCTGGAAAGAATCTTTATAGTGGTACTAATCGCTGGTCTGCTGAATTTATGTCATATCTCCCAGGAGGAGCTCCATTTAATGAAGATGCCAATTCTAGTAATGGTATAAGTGGAACATTACGAAATATTTATAAGGATGCAGGTTCTCCTCAAGGACCAAGATGGTTTAATGCAAATTCAACGCCAGGGATTGTTTGTGATAATGGTGGAATTTGGACTGATTCAAAAGGTCGCTTGTGGACATTCAATGGTGAAAATCAATTCGTCTGTGTTGATATAAACGGAACGGCTGCTCCAAATAGAATGAATGTCGATACCTTTATTTTCAAGCCGATGACAGCTAAAGAAGTAGCTATATATATTAACAATGAAAATCCAGATGATCCACATGTTACTAATTACTCAGGACAATTTGTTCTATGTGATATAAATAAAATTTCTAATGATAATTGGGGTAATAAAATGCCAAGTCAGACTGGTTACAGAAAAGGTTCTGGTTCTGCTGTTGACTGGTGTTACTTCAACGAACCTATAGAAAATATTGCCGCAATGGATTGGGCTGATAGGTTAGGAAATAAAAAAGATACTGGTACTTCAGCTGGTCCTAATGGTCATAGGAAAACTCTAACTCGTAATAACAACTATTGGACTGATTATATTAATTATAGATAGGGGTTTATTGAAAAAAGAAAAACTCTCTCTCGAAATTGTAACTTTTCGCTATAAGCTCAAAGACAATTTCTCTCAACCTAAAGGTACGCAGTCTCACAAGGTTCAGCTTCGCTTCACCTGTTCGGCTAGTGTCTTCCCTTGGAGAGAGTAAATTCTGTGTTCCTTGAGGAGGAAAACAGATAAACGTAACCAACTTATAGACCTACTTTTAACGAACTTATTCCCCTATTTCCGTTTTCCTTATTCCCTTTTTATGTTATATTTATTGATAATGTACGGGATTGCCGTATTGGTTATTTAATTTGAATTAGGAGAAAACAAGATGAGTGAAGATTGTATTTTTTGTAAGATTATCAACGGTGATTTTGGGACAGAATTTGTTTATGAAACAGAAAATACTGTTGTTTTTAGGGACATAAATCCTAAAGCACCAGTTCATTTACTTGTATGTCCTAAAAAGCATATTCAATCTTTAATTGAACTTGAAGATAAAAATTTGATGGCTGAACTTATGCAAACAGTTAAAGATTCTGCAAAAAAAGCTGGTTTAAAGGCATATAAAGTCCAAATAAATACAGGAAAAGAAGCTGGTCAAGAAGTTATGCACTTGCATATTCACGTTATGGGAAAAGCTGAATAATTTAATATAAATACAAACTTAGAAAGGAAAAAATAATGAAAAATGGTATAGAAAATGGTTATTACCACGAAATTACCCCTGGAGGATACGGAATTGCTATCAAGGCTGGGAAAGTTTTGTTTTCTGAACAATCTCCATTCCAAAAGGTAGAAGTTTTTGAAACAGATTCAAAATTAGGTAGAGTTTTAACTCTTGATGATTTAATGATGACAACTGAAGGTGATGAGTATCATTATCACGAAATGATTTCTCATATTCCTATGATGCAACATCCTTGTCCAAAATCTGTTCTTGTAATTGGTGGCGGCGATGGCGGAACAATTAGGGAAGTAATGAAACACAAAACCGTTGAAAGAGCTGTTTTATGCGAAATTGATGGATTGGTTATCGATGCTTGTAAAAAATATCTTCCAACAATTGCTTGTGAATTAGATAATCCTAAAGTTGAAATTCTAGTTCAAGATGCAATTGAATATATCAAAGATAAAAAAGATGAATTTGATATTATTCTAATTGATTCAACTGACCCAATGGGACCTGGTGAAGGTTTGTTTACTGAAGAGTTTTACACAAATGTTAAAAATGCTCTTAAAAAAGGTGGAATTATGGTTGCTCAATCAGAATCACCTTTCACTAACAAAGAAGAAATTAAAAAAATGTACGATTTGTTGAAAAAAGTATTTCCAACTGTCTCAACTTATACTTCAAATATTCCAACTTATCCAGGTGGATATTGGGCTTGGGCATTTTGTTCAGTTGATGTAAAACCATTAGAATATTATAACGATGAAAGAGCAAATGAAATTATTCCAACTTGTAAAATTTACAATAAAGAATACCATAATGCTCGTTTCGCTTTGCCAAATTATTTGAAAGAGTTGTTATAATTTTTCAAAATATAAAAATTAAAGGTGGATAGATTTAAAATCTGTTCACCTTTTTTTAATTAATCCTTTTGGACAACTTGCAATTTTTATCTACTGGGCGTATGATGTAAGGGTTAAGTTTTCTTAAGTGAATATTTTATTTTTTATTTAGTTAGGGTACAATAGATTTATGGCAACAGAGGAAAAATTATATTCGGATATTCCGCCTACAAAATTGAGGAATAAAGAGGAGAAATTTAAACCAGCAAAGACAAATCGTTTTTGGTTAACTATTGCGAGTTTGTTTTTCTTTAATATGCTTCAAAATAGGTTTTACGCATTTAGATACACTGGACTAGAAAATTATACCGAAAGGGAAAAAGGTACTCCAACAATTCTTTTTGCTCCTCACTGTAATTGGTGGGATGGTATTGTTATGTATAATATTACCCACAGAATTTGTCATAAAGAAATTCGTTTGATGGTTGAAGAATTGAATAGATTTCCACTATTAAGACGTGGAGGTGCTTATTCTGTTAACAAAAAATCTGCACAATCTGCAATGAAAGCGTTGCAGTATTCAGTGGATGTTCTTGGAGATTTAAGAAATATATTGTGCATATTTCCACAAGGTATAATTAGACCGCCTCATTTTAGACCTTATAAATTTCAAACAGGCTTAGCTTATATTGCTCACAACGCAGTAAAACGATATGGAAAAATTAATTTGATTCCTGTTTCAATTGATTATTGCTTCTTGCGTGATAATAGACCAGAAGTAATTGTTGATTTTGGTAAACGTATTGAATTAACTGACCAAAATATTAATAGACACGAATATACAAAATTCTTGGAAGCTGCATTGACTCAAACTTCTGATGAACAATTTAAAAATATTTCTCAAGGTAATATGGACGATTACGAAATTTTATTCAAACAGCATTTAAAATGGTATCGTCGAATTGAGCAAAGATTAAAAAGTATTGATTTACCAGATGTTTCAGAGGTGTAATTTTTTGTAAAAATACTTTTCTCCTCTGGGGGTTTATGTTATTATTTTTCTATGAATTTTGAAGAAAAAACATTAAATTCCGAGGTTGTTTTTGATGGAAAAGTTATCACTGTTATAAGAGATGACGTAGAGCTTGCTGACGGTCATAAATCTTTTCGTGAAGTAATTTTGCACTCTGGCGGGGTGGTAATTCTTGCGAAAAAAGATGAAAAAACAATTCTTCTTGTTAAACAATACCGTTATCCATTGAAAGAAACAGTGTATGAACTTCCTGCTGGGAAACTGGAAATTGGTGAAAATCCAGATGATGCTTGTAAAAGAGAATTAGAAGAGGAAACAGGTTATCAAGCTCATAATTGGACATCTTTAGGTTATATCAATACAACTCCTGGAATTTGTACTGAAAAATTGTATTTGTACCTTGCGACAGATTTGGAATTCGTTGGAGAACATCCTGATGAGGGTGAAATTATAAAATGTTTTGAATTTCCACTTGATGAAGTTAAAAATATGATAATGAGTGGGGAAATTAATGATGCAAAAACAATCTGCGCAATTGCAAGAGCTGATATGCTAAAAGATTAAAAGAGGTTTTGTATGATTAAGATGATTGCAACTGATATTGATGGAACAATTCTTAAATGGGGATTGGATTTTTCTCCAGCGATGAAGAGTTGTGTAAAAAGGTTGAAGGAAGCAAAAGTCAAAATGGTGCTAGTTACAGGAAGAATGCATTGTGCAGCGTTACCTGTTGCAAAAGAACTTGGACTTGAAACCCCGATTATTTCATATCAAGGTGGACTTATTAAAACTTATGATGGCGAAACTCTTTTTCAAGAAAATCTAAATTCTGACTATGCAAAAGAAATTATTGAATGGGCAAGAGAAAATAACATTCACATTAATTTGTATTTAGATGACAAATTATTTGTCGAACATGATAACGATATTGTTAAAAGTTATACAGATGGAAAATTCATTGATTACACTGTTTGTAATTTTGATGATTTAGAAATAAAAAATGTAAATAAAATTCTTGCAATTGATTTGACAGACCCAGAAAAAGTTACTGGTTGGGTGAATTTGTTGAGAGAAAAGTATCCCGATTTATATATTGTTAAATCAACTCCTTATTTTTGTGAAATAGGAAGTAAGGATGCTAAAAAGTCAAAAGGGGTACAATTTTTGTGCCATATGTGGGGCATTAAACCTGAAGATGTTTTGACCATAGGAGATCAAAATAATGATATTGATCTTGTACAATGCGGAGGAATCGGCGTTGCTATGGGAAACGGCACACCCGAATTAAAAGAATGTGCCGATTTCGTAACTGATACCGTTGAAAATGACGGATTTGTGAAAGCTATTAATAAATTTGTTATTCAACCTCAGGAATAGTGAATTTTTCTCCACATTTTGAACAATAAATTTGGAAACCCTCCTCTTTTGTATCAACATCTGTTAGTCCAAGAACTTTCATTTTTCCATTTTCATCTTTTGTCACTTTGTATTTAAGTTTACAGTTTGGACATACTGCATATGTTATATCTCCAATTTTTGTAAGTTCTGCTACTGGAGAGTGTTTAGTTGGTTTTTGAGCTGATTCTGGAGATTGATTTCCAGAATAACTATCAACAAATTCTGCAAGAATATTTCCTAAACCTCCAAGGGGAACATAATTTACAATTGGTTTAATGACAACAGCGTTTCCATAAGCGATAACTTCGGCTGTTCCGTATGCTCCACCGTATGAAACTGGGGTAATTTCAAATCTAAAATTAATTACTGCGTTAGCTCCGATTCTTTTTGCTGAAGAAACCATTCTGTCCCAAGCTCTTTGACGAACTTCATCTGACAATTCGGTATAGGAAGTTAGTTCTCCACCTGTAATATTTTTGCAACTCATCATTGTATCTTGTACGGCATCTTTTGCCCTCATTGAAATGCCCCATACAACACCTTTGTAATCCATAACTTGGTAGCCTTCAAATGATTCTTTTTCTGTTACTAGAACTCTTTTTCCTACTTCTGGCCTTGTTCCAGCAAGTAAATCTTCACGATTAATCATAAAATTTAGTCCTTCCTTTTTTTAATAGCTGTTTTGTCATTATATCTGAGTATTCTTCGTCAATTTTTAATAATGCTTCTTTTTGCAAAATATAGCCTTCGCAAGTTGTTCCTTCTGATAACCGAGGGCATCCTGTGCAGGCATCTCCTTTTCTTTTTAAGTTGTATAGATTTTTCACGAAAATAAAAGCAAAAATGCTGAGGAAACCTAATTCCCAATGAATTTTAAAACATAATACAAAAGCCGAAGCTAAGAATATTCCGTCATACAATCTTATAAAATCTTTCGTAAGTCTAGAAAATTTGTAATAAACTGGCGGGTATGACATTGCAGTTGTTAATAACAATCCAGAAAACCACAAGTAGAAATATTTATTTAGGTGAACAGATTTTACTGATAGAATACAAAAAATTAATGAGAGAAAAAATCCTGTATATAGTAACAAACAGCTTCTGCAAATATACAATCCAAAAATTTTAAGCGTATTATCTTTATATCTTTCACATAGTGGTTTATGTAAAAAGATAAATTTATAAAAATGTTTCAGAAATAAAAATTTGTATAAAATATTTTTACTTAGTTTTGTCTGTAATATTTCCATCGTCTGTTCTTTCAAGATTAGCACCACATACTTTGCAAGTTTCTGAGTTCATGTTTTCAGAACGAAAAGATTCTCCACAAACTGGACATTTGTAATATTTTCTTGAACGAATAGATTTGATAAATCCAAGGATGGCAAAAATTACAATGAGTAATCCAACCCCAAGATACATAAATTCAACCATACCCATTTGCCTAGAATAAGTTGTAGTACTATCTACATTGATGGTAGTTGAAGTGCTGGTATCACCCGAAACTTGTCTTGTAGTTGTCACTGTGTTGCTGTTATAAGTTGTCATGTGATTTCTCGTCCTTTTGTAAAAATGTAACCTTACTCGATTCTATTCTTTGGTCTAGTTTTATACATCCTATAAGTAAATTATCTTTTTTTTGATTATTCTTTTGAATGTTTTAGCTCTGTTCCACAGAAAGGACAGTGTGTAAGATTTTTATTTTCTTTTTTAAATACTTTTTTACATTTTGGACACTTAATAATATTTTGTCTAACATATGCAATAATTCCAATAAGACCTAATAAAACGACTTGTGCAACGATGAAAATTCCGACAAGAACAAGAAGTAAATAACCAAACATTGTGAAAACTCCAAAAGGAGAATAATAGAATGGTAAATCATAATCGTATTCAAAATCTCCACTACAAACGGCACATCCAGTAGATGTTTCTGGAGCAGATGGTCTTGATACAACAACAGAACTTGGTGGTGCTTGATAATTCATCGCAATCCTTTCCTTTTCTAATTATAACATATTTACTCAATCTATGCTATAATTTTGCTATTAAAAGGAGAGTTTTAAAATGTATAGAATCGGTATTGGATATGATATTCACAAACTTGTTGAAGGAAGAGATTTGATACTTGGTGGGGTGAAAATTACCCACGAAAAAGGTCTTTTAGGTCATTCTGATGCTGATGTGTTAATTCATGCGATAATTGATGCTTTACTAGGGGCTTTGGCTTTAGATGATATTGGAACACTTTTCCCAGATACAGATCCAAAATATAAGGATATTGATAGTACAATTCTACTTAAACATGTTTATGAGCTTATTCAATCAAAAGGTTATAAGATTGTAAATATCGATAGTAATATCATTGCTCAAGCTCCAAAGATGATGCCTTATATTCCAAAGATGAAAGAAGTTTTATGTAAAATTTTAAATACTAATCCAGATGATTTTTCAATTAAAGCGAAAACAAAAGAAAAGTTGGATGCTGTTGGTCAAAAATTAGCAATTGAATCTAATGCTGTTGTGTTGTTAGAGTCTATGAGTAAATAAGTGGGTTTATTACGTAATATTTTCCCTCACCTTTTTTAAAGTTATGTAGGTCAATTATGTAGGTCGGCTTTACTAAGCCGACATTAAAAGCTTAATTGTAACAGAATGTAAATCTAAATTTCGAATTGCCTCAAATCCAGTTATAATGCCCTATATGATATGATATGGTGGGGTGCAATTTATCTATTCTCATGCAAAAAATTCAAAATAATTGTTTTTATTATAGTGTGTAGTCTAAGAATAGAAAGGTTTTAATATGGTTGCAGTCTCTGGTGTTTCAAATTATAGTCCAGTAAATTATGTAAATTTTAGAGGAAAAGCAGAAAAGACTGAAGCATTAGCAGATAATCAAGAAATTCTTGCAATGAAAGCTGAAATGCCAGAAGATTCTTTTGAAATTCAACATAAAGAAGGTAAAAGAGAATTAACAAAAGCTGATAAACAAGCAATTATTCAAAAGGCAAGGGCTAAGGCTGCTGGTTGGTCAATTTTTGGTGAAGGATTTAGCACTTTGTATTATGCTTTGCGTTCAGATAAAACAATTGCTAAAAAATTTGATTTGGATTTAAAGGAAGATAAAAAGTTAATCAAACAGATTAAACGTGACCAAACTCTTGCAACTTTACCTGCTGTTGTTCCAGGTCTGGGTTCTGCGGGTGCTTTAGTTGCTTATATTTATTGTAAAAAGCAAGATCCAGAAGATATAAAAGTTCATTAGAACATATAAAATAGTTTTAAATATAACAGGTCGGAATTAATTTTTCGACCTGTTTTAAAATGTCGGCTTAGTAAAGCCGACCTACATAAAGGAATAGTAATAAGGGAACGAGTTCAATAAAAGTTCAGTTCTCAGAATGAGTTGTTTGTTTGATTGCTATCGTACACGTCATACTGAGTAAAGCGAAGTATCTGTTTTTTTGTCCCCTCTCCTAGGGAGAGGGATTAAGGGAGAGGGTTTGATTAGAAACAAGAAGAACCCTCTTTCGAAATTGTATCTTTTTGCAATTTGTTCAATTTGTGATACTTCTCGTTCTGCCCAGTATGATATTTGAACCTATTCCCTTGTTCCTTAATTCCTTTTATCTTATAATTAACTTATGAAAGAATTTGATTTTTATATAGTTCCGACACCAATCGGCAATTTGGAAGATATTACATTGCGAGCAATCGAAGTATTGAAGTCCGTAGATTTGATTGCTTGTGAAGATAGCAGAGTAACTCAGAAACTCCTTAATCATTTTAATATCAAGACAAAATGTGTTTCTTATCACAAGTATAATGAAAAAGAACGTATTTCTCAGATTGTTGAATTTTTGGAAGGCGGTGGAAAGATGGCATTGGTTTCAGATGCTGGAACTCCACTGATTTGTGATCCAGGTTCTGTCATAGTTAAAGAATTGACTGAAAAAGGTTTTTCTATAACATCTCTTCCTGGAGCAAATGCTGTTGTCACTTTTCTTTCAAGAGTTTCAAGGGTAGATGAAAAATTTTCATTTGTAGGTTTTTTGCCGAAAACGCAAATTCAAATTGAGAATATTGCAAAAGATTATATCAATGAAGATTTTGTGTTTTACGAATCGCCTAATAGAATTATAAATACACTTAAAATAATTCAAAACATTCGACCAGATGCAAAAGTTGCTGTTGGGAGAGAGCTTACAAAAGTTTTTGAAGAAGTCGTTATTGATAAAATTGAAAATGTAATAAAATATTTTGAAGAAAACATTTCAAAAGGTGAATTTGTGGTGATGATTTTCCGTAGTGAAAAAAACTCGGAGGATAATGAAATTGAAAATAAGATAAAATTATTGCAGGATAAAGGTTTTAGTGCAAAAGATATTTCGGTAATTTTATCTGAATTATATGGTTTTAATAAAAATAAAATATACAAACTTGCAATAGGTAAATAGATGTAAATTTTTTGTACTTTTTTATAGATTTATGCTAGACTTTTAGTGGAGAGTAGTGAGAGTTTGTTAAGGAATATATTTTGAACTTTAATGTTACAAAAAAGTTAGTATTTGCAGCTATTTTGGTATTATTATCCCAAAATTCAAGTTTTGCTGTTGATGATGTATGGGGCGGAATGGGAATTTCTGATGATTCTATACAGTATAACAATGATTATGCAAATACTGTATTTGAAAAATATACAACCCCTTCAAATAACCAAACTCCAGATATTTCAACAAAACAATATCCAACAAATTTATCTACTCAAGCAACAACATCTTCTGTGAGTAAAGAAAACAAAACCATTAAAAATATTGAATTTTATGGGTTGAATTCTGTTCCGCAATCTGAAATTACAGATAAAATGCAGATGAAGGCGGGTGAAGAATATACTCGTGAAAAGATGCAAGCAGATTTGAAAACAATTTATGAAACGGGATATTTTACCGAAAAGATGAAGGCTATTCCGACAACTAATCCTGATGGAACAGTTTCTGTAAAAATTGTTGTAGAAGAAAATATTCCTGTAAAAGATTTTACTATTGAGGGTAATTCAGTAATTTCTACTGAAGATATTTTGGCTACATTGGTTGGCATGAAAGGAAAACCTCAAAATATTACTCAACTAAACATTGCAATCTCCAAAATTCAAGAATTGTACCAAGAAAAAGGCTATATTCTTGCAAGAATTGATTCTGTAACTGATGACCCTGATGGCACTATCAATATTAGTATCAAAGAAGGTATCATTGACAAAATTATGATTGAAGGCAACGAAAAAACAAAAGATTATATTGTTGCTAGAAATATTTTGACAGAACCAGGAATGATTTATAATGAAAACCTTATCAAAGAGGATTTGGTAAGATTATATGCAACTCAAGCGTTCAAAGATGTAACAAGAGAAATTGAACCGAGTGAAGAAATTCCAGATGCGTATGATATCACAATCAAAATTCAAGAACAAAGAACAGCAAGTATTTCTGTTGGTGGTGGTTTAGATACTGTTACTGGTTTGTTTGGTTCTATGGGTATTACAGAAAACAATTTCCGTGGCAGATGTGAAAGACTTTCATTAACTGGTTTGGTTGGTACTGGTGTTATTCTTAACGATTCATCTGTTAAAGACCACATGAATATTCAAGCTGAATTGAGTTATTTCAAACCATATTTCTATAATGCTGATACTTCTTTAAATACTAGAATTTTCTTTAGAGATTTTGGTTCATATCAAGTTCCGTTGGCGGTTGAAAGAAGATATGGCGGAGAAGTTACTTTGGCTCACAAGCTTAAATTCAATAGACATGCAACTGCGACATTCAGTTTAGGTGCAGAAAATATTGATGTTAAAGAAGGTGATTTCAACGGTATTTCTGCATTGTATAGAAGATATAATATTCCAATTTCTGAACGTGCAAAACAGTTAGAAGGCGGTTTGTTCTTATCCTTGAGCCCAGCATTATTGTATGATACAAGAGATTCTGCTACTGTAACTAGACATGGTACAATGGCAAGTTTGAGATTTGATGAAAATATCGGATTGAATGGATTTGACAAAACTAACGGTAAACTTACTGGTATGATTAAACAGTATATTCCTGTTGCAAAGAAATCATCTTTATCTTTCACAGTTAAAGGTGGCGGTGCAATTCACGGTGATATTCCAGAGGTTATGGCTTATCGTTTAGGTGGACCTTATACCGTTAGAGGTTTTAAGATGAGTGGTGTTGGTACAGGTAATGCCTTCATAATGGGTTCTGCTGAATTTGCAACTCCAATTCCTTTCTTGGATAGAACAAGAATTGCCTTCTTAAATAATTTGAGATTCACAGTTTGGGCTGATGCTGGTAAAGTATTTGATGGTACAATTACCAACCAGCTTTATGATAGACCGATGTATGCAGTATCTGCTGGTGTTGGTTTGAAGGTATTTATCCCTGGAATGGGACCATTATCAATTGATTATGGTATTCCACTTACTAACCCTGGTAGTAATGGTTCTAAAAATGGATACTTTACATTTGGTGTAGGTGATTTATTATATTAATTATAAAAAATAAATAGGAGGAACTATGAAAAAAATAAAATTGATGGCTCTATTAGCTGCTTTAGGATTAACTTTTTCAATTGGTACAAGTGCTAACGCTGAAGTTGGTTATTTAGATTATCAAAAGGTTTTAGACAATTATCCTGCTGCTCAACAAGCTGTAAAAGATATTGATGCAAAAGGTCTTGAACTTCAACAATATATGCTTGAAAAAGAAAAACAATACAAAACTTTGGATACTCCATTAAAGAAACAAAATTTTGAAACTCAAACAGCTAATGAATTTAAAGCAAAACAAGATGCTTTGTATAAAATGAGAAGTGATAAAGAAACTCAAATTTTAAATCAAGTTCAAGCTGCTGCAAAATCAGTTATGGTTTCACAAAGATTAGATGCGATTTTGTCTGACCAAGTAATTTTTGTTGGTGGTGTTGACGTTACTGATTTAATTATTCAACAGTTGAAATAGTATTTGTTAAAGTGGATAAGTTTGTTGTTTTTTATAAAATCTATTTAACTTATCCGCTTTTTAGCTTAAAAGGAGAAATATGAAATACTCAGAAGATGGAACACAGTATCACGTTGGTATTAAAACTGGAGATGTAGGTGAATATGTAATTTTACCTGGGGATCCTAAAAGATGTCAAAAAATTGCACAGTACTTTGATAATCCTCAACTTGTTGCAGATAGAAGAGAATTTGTGACATATACTGGTTATTTGGATGGGGTAAAAGTTAGTGTAACTTCTACTGGTATTGGTGGTCCTTCTGCTTCTATTGCGATGGAGGAACTTGTTAAGTGTGGAGCTAAGACGTTTATTCGTGTTGGTACTTGCGGTGGTATGCAAGTTGACGTCAAAGGTGGCGATATAGTCATTGCGACTGGTGCAATTAGAATGGAAGGAACTTCTAAAGAGTATGCTCCAATTGAGTTCCCTGCGGTTGCAAATTTAGATGTAATAAATGCTTTAGTGCAAGCAACAAAAAACCTTGATTATTCTTGTCATACAGGTGTAGTTCAATGTAAGGATGCTTTTTATGGTCAACATAACCCTGAAATAATGCCAGTATCTTATGAATTACAAAATAAGTGGGAAGCTTGGAAACGCTTGGGATGTTTGGCATCTGAAATGGAATCTGCGGCACTATTTGTTGTTGCTAGTTTCTTAAAAGTTAGAGTGGGTTCTGTATTTTTGGTTGTTGCAAACCAAGAAAGAGAAAAACAAGGACTTGAAAACCCAGTTGTTCACGATACAGAAAAAGCAATTAAAACTGCTATTGAAGCAATTAAAGTATTAATAAAAGGATAGATTTTATGTTCGGGAAAAACAGAATGGAATATGTTATTAAAACATGTTTAACAGAAAATGCTCAGGATTTACAAAATTTGCTCAACGAAATGTCAATGAATGGTTGGGAATTGTATAGTATGCACGAATCTGGAGATGAAGAAACTCCTCAGATGAATTGTATTTTTATGCGTCCTGCGAAATCTGAAAATAGTTCTGATAGTGACATAATTAATATTTCGGATTTTAAAAGCCAAATGGAAAAAATGCTTTCTCCGAAATTAACCGAATATGAAAAATGTCTTGAAATTCAATCTAAAATTCGTTCTCAAAAGGATAAAATCAATAAAATTAAGGCAGAATTAGATAATGAAGCTCCTGCAACTGCTTCAAGAAACAAGTTGAACGATAAGATTTCTGCTGGCTTAAAAGAATTAGATGACTTGAAAGCACATTTGAACAAGGCAACTTCACCAGATTTGATGTATTCAAAACTTCATGAAGAAAAGTTGACTATTTATTTGAGTGAAGAGCTTTTGGGTTTTGTTGATTCAGAAAGAGATAATTCTGGAGA
This sequence comes from Candidatus Gastranaerophilales bacterium HUM_1, assembly GCA_002103105.1. GTDB lineage: Bacteria > Cyanobacteriota > Vampirovibrionia > Gastranaerophilales > Gastranaerophilaceae > Zag111. Next base: position 107,527 of record DAAY01000002.1, on the reverse strand, counting down.
AGAACTTATTGCAGAAACTGTTAAATCAAGGTTAAAATTGACCGAAGAAGTTGGATATGTTATTCCAAAAGTTGTATTCAAAGATGATGAAAATTTAAATTCTTGCGAATTCAGTATTCGTATTCGAGGAATGGAAGTTTTTAGAGCTGGAGTTTGTCCTGGGTATTTGATGTTTTATGCTGATGAACTTCATACTGAACATAAAATTAAAAATTCTATATCTGCCGTGGATGAAATTTCAGAAAGAAAAGTTATTTGGGTAGAAAAAGATAAAACAAAAGATTTTTGGCAAAAAGGTATAACTTCATCTGAATATATTTCAAAAGCACTGGAATATGTTGCAATCAAGTATGTTGATGATTTGCTTGATTATGATGATATTGATAAATATTTAGAAGTTGTTGAAAAAGAAAATGATTTCTTGATAGAAAATATTGTTCCAGATTTATTAACATATTCTGATTTGAAGTATATTATGACAAGTTTGATTAAAGAAAAAGTTTCAATCAAAAATATCACATATATTTTCGAAAAAATTAATGATTTTGCAGAAGAAGGTAGTAAGGCTGATATTTTGAATAAAATCAGGTTATCTTTATCAAGACAAATTTGTAGAAAATATACAAATGAAGATGGTGAAACTATTAGTGCATTTGAACTTTCAGAAAAAACATATTCTGATATAGTTCTTGGATGTGATGAAACAGAAGATTCATTGATTAAAATTGATGGAGAAGTTGCAGAAAAATTAGCTATAAAAATTCAGAAAAAAGCTAAAAAATTAAATATTCATTCTCCAAAATTGATTGTTCCAATGGATTATAGACAGATATTTTTCACATTGCTATCTTTGTACATCAATGATATAACCGTTCTTGCTCAAGAAGAAATTGGTTGTGTATTCAAAATTGATAGTCTTGGTGAAATATAATTCAAGACGGAGTTTAGTTTTTTAATAAAATATGTCCAACTTACATCAAAGTTGCGGCAAAAACTTTGCTGATTGTCATAATCAGCAAATTAATACAAACCAAAATTCCAAGTATTATTAGTAATTTTTTCATTATTTAATCCTAACCGTTTTCTAATGATAAAATAAGTTTTTTTGTTTTTGTATCCTCTTTTTATAGGAGTTTTCAGTTGTTTGATTTTTGCATTTTATGCTAGAATACAAGAAAAAGGAGATTATTATGTCAGATATTAGAGCAATCATAATGGTTATTGATTCTATGGGTATTGGTGCAATGCCTGACTGCAAGGAGTTTGGTGATATTCCAGAATGTAATACTTTAAAGCATGTTTGCGAATTCAATAATGGGTTAAATGTTCCAAATTTAGAGAAAATGGGTCTTGGTAATTTGCAAGATTTTATGGGGATTAAAAAAGTTGAAAATCCAACCGCAACTTACGCAACTCTTGTTGAAAAATCAAAGGGAAAAGACACAACAACTGGTCATTGGGAAATTGCTGGAATTACTTTAGATAGAGCTTTTTCAACTTTTCCAAATGGATTTCCAAAAGAATTTATTGACAAGTTTATTGAGCAAACAAAATGTGGTGGTGTTTTAGCAAATTATCCTGCTAGTGGTACAGCTATTATTGCAGAACTTAATGATGAACATCATGCAACAAAATTCCCAATAGTTTATACTTCAGCAGATAGTGTATTCCAAATTGCTGTTGATACAGACATGATTCCTTTGGAAACTCTGTACGAATGGTGCAAAATTGCTAGACGAATTTTGACTGAAGATAATTATTATGTTTCAAGAGTAATTGCAAGACCATACAAGGTTATTGATGGCAAACCAACAAGAATTTCAAAAGATAGAAGAGATTATTCAATTGAGCCAATTGCTCCAACATTGTTGAATGAAGTTAAAGATAATGGTGGTAAAGTTATTGGTATTGGTAAAATTGAAGATATTTTCTCTAAATCTGGTATTACTCATGCAATTCATACAGGTTCAAATAAAGAAGGCTTGGAATTGACTTTGAAAGCAGTAAAACATGAACTTCCATTAGAAGATATTGCTTATATCAAGGGTAAAAAATATAATAATCAGGAAATAATTTTTACAAACCTTGTTGATACTGATATGTTATATGGTCATAGAAATGATGCAAAAGGTTATGGAAAAGCAATTGAAGAAATTGATACATATATAAAACCTATTATTGATGCGATGGAAGAATATGATTTACTTATAATTACAGCTGATCATGGTTGTGATCCAACAGTTCCTGGAACTGACCACACAAGAGAAAAAGTTCCATTCTTGATGTATTCAAAATCTCTTCCTTCTCAAGGTAATTTGGGTGAAATCGAAGGTTTTGATTCTATTGCAAGTTTCATTCGTGATTGGATTTAATTTTGTTGTAGAAATTTTTAATTGTTTGTTATATAATTTTGTTGTAGGTTTAATGACCTACGGGTTGTAAATAATAAGGAGAAAACAAAATGACAGTTAAAGTTAATGATAGTTGTGTTGCTTGTGGTGCTTGCGAATCAGTTTGTGATGCTGTATTCTCAATTGAAGACAAAGCAGTTGTTAACGAAGCTGCTGTGGCTGATAACATGGATGCAGTTAAAGAAGCTGCTGATGCATGCCCAGTTGCTGCTATCGAAATCGAATAATTATATCGATAGTTTAAAAATACTAAAGGACCGATTAGATTTTCTAATCGGTCCTTTTTTAATACAATTTATTTTTATTTGAATTTTCGCATCATTTTCATTGCTTGAACCATTGCTTTTTTTTCGTTTTTCTTGTTGAAACCGCCAAACATTTTTTTCATTTTGTTCATTCCACCCATCATTTGTCGCATTTGTTCAAACTGTTTTACATACTGGTTGATAGTGTGCATGTCCATTCCGCAACCTTTGGCAATACGTTTTTTTCTACTTGTATTCATAAGTTGTGGATTATCACGTTCTTCTGGAGTCATACTTTGAATAAATACTTCTATTTTTTTGAATTCGGTTTCACTTGCGTGAGAAATTTTTTCTCTATCAGATTGTTTTAAATTTACTCCTGGAAGCATTCCCAAAATTTGATCCATCGAACCAAACATTTTCATTTGTTTTTGCATATTAAGAAAGTCGTTGAAAGAAAATTCTGCTTTATTCATTTTTTCTTGCATTTTTAAAGCTTCTTTTTCATCAAAAACTTCTTGAGCTCTTTCTACTAGGGAAACAATATCACCCATTCCAAGAATTCTTGTTGCCATACGTTCTGGATAAAAATCTTCTAAAGCGTTTAATTTTTCGCCTGTACCTGTTAACTTGATAGGTTTTCCAGTACAGTGAACAACAGAAAGTGCTGAACCACCTCTTGAATCACCATCCAATTTTGTTAAAACTAAACCAGTTAAGCCGATTTGAGCATCAAAATTTTCTGCAACGTGAACAGCTTCTTGACCTGTCATGGCATCGATTACGAGTAGTTTTTCCTGAGGGTTGAAAACTCTATCAATAATCAATAATTCTGCCATCATATCAGTATCAATTTGCAAACGTCCAGCGGTATCTAGAATAAGAACATTGAATCCTTTTTCTTTTGCGTATTCTAGTGCTTTTTGAACAATGTTTTGAACATCTTGCGATTCTGGAATTGTAAATACTTCGCATCCAATTTCTTGTCCAAGTGTTTGAAGTTGTGAAATTGCAGCAGGTCGATAAACGTCACAAGCTACTAACAAAGGATTTTTTCCCTCTTTTTTTAGTTTAACTGCGAGTTTAGCAGATGATGTTGTTTTACCTGAACCTTGCAACCCAAGCATCATGATTAAACTTGGATGTCCTGATAAGTTAAGGGGTTTTGATTCATGACCTAAAATTTCAACAAGTTCATCGTGAACAATTTTAACAAGCTGTTGAGAAGGATTAACTCCTTGTAAAACATTTTCACCTTCAGCTTTATCTTTGATTGATGATATAAAAGATTTTACAACTCTAAGGTTAACATCTGCTTCTAAAAGAGCACGTCTAATCTCACGAAGAGCATCTTGCATGTTGTCTTGTGTTAACTCTTGAGAGTGGGTTTTTGCAATTATATTTTGTAATTTTTCACTTAAACTGTCAAACATCTATATATCCCTTTGTAAATATTACTATGCCTTGATTTTAGCATGAATAATAAGTAAAAGTCTATAAGTTGGTTAACAGGGATTAAGGATATTAGTATTCCATTTTCCAGCCAGCATTGATGATTGTGTTCAAACAACCAGATGCGTATGCGTATAGTGAGCCAGTATTAGCGTCATTACAAACATTTTTACTTGCAACAACAGTTGGGTCAGGACTGTTTGAACCGAAATCACTTAATGAACCATCTGATTTAATATCAATAGCAAATAAATCTCTTCCAACCATGTTTGGTGAAGCTGTTCCGTTTACGTCAACTAACAAGTGAACCATTTTATTTTCTGCATCCCATTTGCCACAGATTGCTGCACCATTTGTATTTTGGACACAGTATTCAGCATCAATAGCTTTTGTGCCTCCATTGTTGATTGATGTATAGGCATTTTCTCCTGTTCCAGCAATACATATTTGGGTTTTATTCCCAGATTTACAATTTCTTTTTGCAATTTTAAAATAATTGTTCAAAAATACTCCAACACCTTTTTCACAAATTCCTTTATTGGCATCAGTACAAGAGTTTGCGTTAGCAATTGTTGATTCATAGAAATTATCTACGTGTTGGTCGTTCATCATTGCTTGAACGCTATCGGCAATTTGGGCATAGGCTTTTTGAAGTTGAGCTGTATATAATCTACTTTTATAGTTTTTCATAACTCCAGGGACTGTCAAAACTGCGACAACTCCGACAATTCCTAGTGTGATTAAAACTTCTGATAGCGTAAAACCTTTTTTCATTATATGTCCTTTCAAATTAATAATTCATTACCCAATTGTCTTTCATTATACGAGCCAAACAACCATGACCGCCTTCATCGCCAGTTGGTTTGCTTCCATCTGGTTGACATTGTGTCCAACCTGTTACTCCATATAAATCATTTGTGTCTGCATCAATAGTAAATCTAAACATATCACGTCCGCCAATATTTGGACCATCAGTTGAGTTTATATCAACAGTTACGTAGCATCTGCGTTTTGGTGCAGAATTGCTAGAAAAGCAATAAAGTCCTAGAGCTTCGCCACTTTTTAATGTTACTTTTGCGGCAGAACTTTCTATTGCTATTTGTTTTCCAATATCTGTATTTGTGAGAGATCTATATGTTGGATTGAATTTATTTGTTATTGTATTATCTGCTGGTTTAACAACTTTAAAATATTTATTTAAAAATTCACCTTGTTTTTCTGTATTTGCAGTCGCTGTAAAATAAGGCGTTTGGCTAAAAGCAGTTACATTATAATCGCTACAAGCTTCTTCTATTGCGGAGTATATCATTCCATAAGTTTTTTTGAGCTGTGTTGTATATAATTTTTTGTGATAATCTTTCAAAAATCCTGGAATAACAAGTACTGCAATAACTCCAATAATTGCCATTGCTACAAGCAATTCACTAATAGTAAGACCTTTTCTCATACTCTTATAAATATCCTGTTTCTAGCTGTAAACTTATAAAACAATTATACAACTTTTTACACTTGTTTTCAAGTGGGAGATGTTTTCACTTTAAAACAAAAACAAGGATGAATAATTTGTTCATCCTTGCAATTTTGTTTATTTTGAAGTTAATCCAAGATTATGCTTTTGCTTCTTTGATTACAGCTTCTAGAGCTTCAAGAGCATCAGCAGGAAGTTTATCGATACCTGCTTTTTCTGTTTCTCTTGATTTTACGAAGTTGATTCTATCGTTCATACGAGCAACAAATTGTTCTGCATATTCTTTGTTCGCAAATGAAGCATCAAATCCTTCAACATCCATAATTTCGATGTCAGAGAAGTTTTCCCATTTGTGGAAGTTAGCAGTACCTTCAACGATTGATTCAATGATACCCAAAGTATGTTTTGGTTGAACTTTAGTACCCATAAATTCGCCAGTGTTCAAGATATAGCAATCAACACCTTCAGCAATTAATTCTTTAAATCTTTCGTAATCCATTGCTAGAGGGTAAACTCTGAATGGGTTAGCGTAAGGTTCAACAACTAATGCGTTAGGGTCAACGCCTGCTGCTAATCTTTCAGCAGAAGAACGTTTTGTTGCAAGAGTTGCACCCATTGCAGAACCTAGTGAAGCTCCTGACAATTTCAATACAGGAGGAATTGTAGGGTCTTTCATTAACCAGAAAATAGCGTTGATAGGTTCGTTAATTCTGTCAACTCTGTTTGGTGACCATAATCTTGATTTAACAGCACGACCGTTACCGTTTCTAATATCTTCTGTAACAGAAACAACTTTCCCATCTGCAAGTGCAATTGCACCAGCGTTTTGTTGGGTCAAGATAAATTTGTTATCTTCGCAACCGATTGGATAATCTGCTGTTTTGTCAAAATATGCTGGTTCAAGAGCAATTGTGTATTTGTCTTTCATATTGATAACGAATGCGTCATCATGAAGAACTGTAATATTGTATTTGTTATTGTGTTTTGCGTGAGTAATTGTTGATTTACCTGAGCCAGATAGACCGAATACTGCAACTTGGAAAGATTTTCCGCCATCAAGGTTGTAACGTTTCATACCACCGTGGCAAGAAGCAAATCCATTACGAGCTGCACAACCCCAAGCAAGAGTTAATGTACCTTTTTTATGTTCACCAAAGTATCTCATACCTAAGATACAAGCACAGTTGTGTTCTGGGTCAAAGAATGTTAAACCATATGGGAAGTCTGGGTGTGTCCAATCTGGATCAGAAAATACGAAAATGTCGCCTTCTGGATATGGTTTAGAATCGGCGTACATATTTGCATATGCTTCGTTGATGTATTGGAAGTTTAACATCCAAGAGTACATAATATTTTCAAAGCCTTCTGGAATTAACAAGTGAGCTTTTACCATGTAATCTTTATCCAAACCTACAACAACTTCTGTTCTATACATTAATTTATCACGTGTTTTGTAGATAGCTTCACGGATAATTGGTAACAAGTATTTCAAATCGCAGTTTGGTTCACCAACGATTTTTCTTGCTGCTGCACAACGTCCAACAACTGTACCATCGTTGAATAACAATTGATTAGCTCCTTGTGGCAAACCTAATTTCTCTGGTTTATATACAGGCATTCCAGTTAATTCAACTGTTCCTGGTGATGTTCTTGCTAATTTGTATGCTTCTGATACAGTTTTGATTTCTTCAACATTGTTGCCAAAGAATGGAGCTGTAATAGTTGCACGTGCTGCTGACATCATTTGTTTCAATTCTTCTGAATTGGTAAAAAATTCTTTTGTAGTCATAATTTACTCCCTTTCTACTACCAAATATAAAGTGTACAGAATACGCTAAAACCATTTACTGGTACAATAATACTATAAATTTTAAAACTATACAAGCAATTTGGTAAAAATTTTTTGAGTTTTTGTTGAAAATTTAGTTTCTCTTGTAACAAATTGCTTAAATCTGAAGCTTGACCTATAATTTTGTTATGAAAAAGTTTGACTTTTTTAATCAATATAGAGATCCAGTTATTGTTATTAGGGACTATGAGGAGGTTGTTTTTAAAAACAATACTTTTTGTCGTGTTTTTACTCAATTTGGGGATATAAGAAAATTTGCTCATAAAATGAATTTTGATTTTTGCCCTATGGATAGTGAAAATGTGGATTTGTACTCTCCAATTTTTCAGGCAATTGTGTCAAAGCAAAATTTCTTTGCAAGAGTTTCTTATACATCAGCGTTAGGAAGAACCTCATATTATGATATGACGGCTGTAAAAAGAGGGCTTTATACAATTATATTTTTGGTTGATGTGAGCTCAGATGTTCTTCTTAAAGATAATCAAAAAGAAAGTGAAATTTATAAAGATAAACTTCAAAAATTACAAGAGGAAAATGATGAATTGCAAAAAATTCGTCAAAAAGCACAATCTCAAGCTTTTAGAATTGCGTTAATTAATAAAGTCTCAAACATCATAAGAGCATCAATGGATATTTCCATGATTTTGAATTCTGCGTTGAAAGAACTTGCGATAATGTTCGGGTGTTTTAAGGCTTATTATGCTTCGGCTTGTGATGGTGGTTTTTCTATAAAAGAGGTTTATGGAGAAAATCGTTATGCTAGAGATTTAAGTATTTCATTTGATGAACATGTAATGAATAAGTTAAATTCTGGGAATATTTCAATAAGTTATTCTCTATTAGAATATATTGGTGCAGAACCTTTTAAGCAGTCTGTTTTGAGAATTATTGTTCCTGTTTATCATTTGAATAAAATGATTGGTGTTTTAGTTTTATTGAGTTACCAAAAACGTGAGTTGAATGAAGAAATTGAGATTCTTGATGCTATTTCTTCTCAATTGGGTAACGCAATTATTAGGGCAGAACTTTATCAAAAGAACGCTAAAAACGTAAAGGATTTAAAAGCAGCTTTAAATGAATTGAAAGAAACTCAATTGCAGTTGATAAATTCTGAAAAAATGGCTTCTTTAGGTCAACTTGTTGCGGGTGTTGCACATGAAATCAATACTCCTGTTGCATCTATAAAGTCTAATAATTCTATAATTTCAAAGCTTATTCCTCAAATAGAACAAGAGGATTTGAAAGACATGCTTAGTCAGATAAATTCAATTGATAAAGAGGCTATTGCGAGGATTAGTAATATTGTTGTTTCATTAAAGAAATTTGTAAGACTTGATGAAGCGGAGTTGCAAGAGGCAAATATTAACAAAGAAATTGATTTAACTCTTGATTTGATTAGTCATGAAACCAAGAATAGAATTGAAATAGAAAAACATTATGGTGATATTCCTCCAATAAAATGTTATCCAAATATGCTTAATCAAGTTTTTACAAATATTTTAGTAAATGCGTGTCAGGCAATTACCGAGAAGGGTAAAATTATTATTACGACGGATTATAAAGATGGTGATTTAATTGTTAAAATTCAAGATAATGGACAAGGCATACCTAGAGAGAATTTGAACAAGATTTTTACTGTTGGTTATACTACAAAAGGTGTAGGGGTTGGTACTGGTTTGGGTTTAGCTATAAGTCAAAAGATAATTGATAAACATCGTGGCAAAATTCAAGTAAATAGCGAAGTTGGAGTAGGCACAGAATTTATTATTACTATCAAGGGGGAGTAATAATATGTTACGAAATGTAACATGAAAGATTTAATTATTCTTCAATTAGAATTATTTTTAGAAAAACAGTTATAAAAATTTTTAAAATAATTTATCTAATTGAGGAAAAGATATGAAAAATGTGTTATTATAGTAGTACAAGTTAATTAAGTGTCAGTATTACCCTTAATAAAATTTCTGACTATAACTTACAAGTAGTAGGAAAAAATAAAACGTAGTTTATGAATTGTAAACAAAATTAACAAATATATTATAAAAAAGGCAATAATATTCGCAAAAAATTTTTTATATAAAAGTAAGGTGTGAATATTTATTGTAGTGTCGGAGGAAAATAATGACAATTAGTGTGAACAGTAAGAAAAAACAAGTGAAAAAAACATTTGACGAGTTATTGAATGACTTAAGAACAAGTAATTCTGAAAAAGTTAGATACAATGCAGCTCGTGTTTTAGGTGAAATGGGCGATTCAAAAGCTGTTGAACCTTTAATTGATGTTTTAAAACACGACAAAAACGGTTCTGTAAGATTGTATGCAGCAAGAGCATTAGGTGAATTAGGTGATTCAGCTGCAACAACTCACTTGATTGAATCTTTACGTGAAGATAGAAATGTTGACGTAAGAGTTCGTGCAGCACGTGCATTAGGTCGTTTAGGCGGTGCAATCGTTGTTGAACCACTTGTTGAAGCTTTGAACGATGAAAACCCTCAAGTTTGTATTACTGCAACTGATGCTTTAATTGAAATCGGTGATGTTGCAACTGATGCTTTGATTGATTCTTTGGATCACGAAAAAGTTAACGTAAGATGTGATGCAACAAGAGCTTTGGGTGAAATCGGTAACAAAAAAGCTGTTGATAAAATTATCAATATGTTATACGACGAATGGGTTAACGTAAGAATTTATGCAGTTACTTCATTAGGTAAATTGAACGATACAAAAGCTGTTCCTGCATTGATTGATGTTATGAAAAACCGTTCAGAAAACGAACTTGTTAGAGCTGGTGCAGCTGCTGCATTGGGCGTTTTGAGAGACCCAAGAGCATTGATGCCATTGAGAGAATTGATTATGGAAGCTGAAGAATTAGGTGAATTAGAAGATACAGCTTTGAAATCATTCAAAAAAATCATGGCAGCAAATTGGCAATCAATTCCTGGTGCAACTCCACAAAAGAAACCAGCAGGCACTTTTTAATAAGATTTAAGAACTGTTAGAATTTATAAAACCCTAAATTTGACAATGTGAAGGTCATTTTTAGGGTTTTATTTATATATCTTTAAATTCTTTTTATAAAAAGCAATTTTCCCTTAAATATTTTTTTATTAATATATAGGGGAAAATTATATGGGATTAGAAAAAATTGGAATAAATGCTGCAAAAAGCGGTGTGGCGTTTTTGAAATCTGGGTACAATAAATATTTATTGCAGGTAAAGCGGCCTATTTTTCATGGGATTAATCCAACATTAACTTATCCTTTATCTGGCAAGACTTTTAACTTGCCTCGCTTTGGAACGGTTGAAATGGCACAAGCTAGGCAAATGAATAAAATTGCAACTAGAGAAATTAAAACTGCATCAATTCCTACTTTCTCAAAAGCTAGCCCAGAGGATTTAAGGCGGTTAACCTCTTCTGCGGTTGATGCAACGAGTTCTCGTGTTCGCTGGACAAATCCTAAAGATGGAAAGGTTTATAATTTATTGAAACAAGGTGAATCTCAAAAAGGAGATGTTATTGTCAGAATCCTTGACGAAGATGGGGCTTTTGTTAAAGAAGCAACTATAAAACCTAAAACTATTGGTATAATTGATTCTAGAGATCATGTTATTAATAATCCGACAAATATTCCCGAAATTGATGCATTGACTCATATAAAAACCGTTGAGCTATTTGCAAAAAGGAACAATCCTTTTGCAAGATATAAAATTATAGATGCAAGTTATTCTTCGGATGTCTTTTCTGGATTAGATGATAATAAAATATTAAAGGCAATTAAAGATTTTCAAAAAGATGGCGGTATTGATTATCTAAATTGTTCTTTTGGGCATACTGTATTTGCTTCAGAAGGAGGCTTTGCTTTAGAATGTGGAAAACAGGCTTCAGAGTTGGATAAATTGGCAACTAAAGGAGTAAGAGTCCTAAAAGCTTCTGGGAATGGTGAGTCTAATTTTTTGGGACAAAAGACATTTGAAGCTGAACTTCTGAATAGTTCTAAAATAGAAGGTGTTGGCTCTTTATCAAAAAATGGTAAAATTTCTTCATTCTCAGGATGTCGTTCTTCAAAATATACTCAGCATTATGAAAAAGGTGAATATCCTGTTACCCAAACACCAGAGGGTGTGAATATTACTGGTTTAACTGGGACTGATATAGTATTAGAGAAAAATCCTTTTGTTGGGAAAACGTTAGGTAGAATTAGACGTTTTATTTGGAGTATGCCTGAAGAAAGTGAGTTAATTCAAAAACATGGTTACGAGAAAGGAAAGAATTTATACAAAGAATTATCTGAAAAATATAAAAAGTATAACGCTTATCCAAACCAATTACATTTCCCGAATGCTAAATATGAAGGGGATACAGACGCAATAGCTGAATTATATATCCCTAAAAATATCAATATTTCAGGAACTTCTTTTTCTACACCTACTCGTGTAGCGAAATTAGCACTGAATGATATGATGGAAGGTATTTTGTAATAGGCATGCCCAGTTAGGCTATTTATAAAAATTTTTTACAATTCTTAATACCACTCAAAACCATGGAAAAGCATGTTATATCATGGTTTTCCATGGCTAATAATCTAAAGACCATGCAATAACATGGTTTTTCGGGATATTGACTTCTCAAAACCCTTGTTATTCCTTAAATACGACCCCATGTTACAAAACTTCATAACAACATGTTCCGACCTTGAAAAAAAACTCTTATTTTCTATAATTATTATATGAAGTCGGAAGCCTTGATATTATGGCTTTAGGGGAGATATAAGAGTATATTTCTTGGGATATTGATTGATAAGATAGAAAAGTGGAGATTATATAAAATTGTTTAGAAGTAGGGATATGGGAAGAGCCGTTGCAGTTAGAAGATGGACTACGACAGCGTTGGAATGTTATAAAAGAGGATGCAACTGCGAAGGTTGTTTTTACAGAGATTTTTTTAGTGGCTCTTCGCAAAAATGTCAAATGAAAGCATCTGTTTTAGAGCTTGTTAGGGTTATTGGTACTCCAGATGTTGAATTGCCACAATTTTTAGCAGATGAATAGTTAATATACCCTTTAAAAATTATTAAATCTGTGCTATACTGACAAAGCAGTATTGAAAAATTGGAGGTTTTAAATGCACATTCATGTAAACGGAAGAAACATTGAAATTACAGAAGCTATTAAAGCTTACGTTAAAGAAAAAATTGGTAAAGTTGCAACTCGTTATGACCAAATTCAAGGAATTGACGTAGTGTTGTCTGTAATTAAAAATCCTGCTGCTGAAGGAAAACATATTGCAGAAGTTACTTGCAAAATGTCAACTGGTACTATCAGATGCGAAGAAGCTGCTGAATCAATGTATGCAAGTATCGATTTGTTAGCTGACAAGTTGGCTAGACAAATTACAAAATTCAAAGATAAAAATATTGGTTCTGACAAAGCTTCAATCCGTACAGATGTACAAAATGAAAAAGATGAAGAAGAAACAGTTGAAGTAAAGGCTATGGAAGACTAGTTTTTGATTCTTAAAAATATTTATAAAAAAGAGGAGATTTTTCTCCTCTTTTTTAGTGGAAAAATACTACAAATAATCAAAGCGGAATTTGATTACAAATTCCGCTTCTATTTTAATATCTTTACCAAATATTATTATGTATCAATATTTGTTGCATATACTGCGTGAGTTTCGATGAAATCTCTTCTTGGTTCAACCTTATCACCCATCAAGACATCGAACAATTGGTCACAAAGCATAGCATCTTCAATGTTAACCTTTAACAATGTTCTTGTTGCAGGGTCCATTGTTGTTTCCCAAAGTTGTTGAGGCATCATTTCACCTAGACCTTTGAATCGTTGGATTTGTAAGCCTTTTTGTCCTCTATCATCAATTAGTTTTTGAAGTTTTTCAAATGAATTGATTTCATATTTTTCTGCATCTGTTTCTAATAACAATCCATCTGATTCTTCAATCAAGAAATCACGAATAACTGGGTATGCGTTTTTCAATTTTTTGTATTCTGAACTCTTGATGATATTTGGGTTAAGAATAACATGTTCTTCTTCGTTTAAGTGAAGCATGAATGAATATTTTGCATTTTCTGCATTATATTTAACTTCAACTTTATAATTTTCTGCTTCTGAAATATTGTAATTTTTAGCGTGGTCAATCAAGTAATGATTCAAATAATCACAAATTTCATTCATTTTAGCTTGGTTGTCAAAATCTTCAAGTTTAATATCTGAACGAATCAATCCTCTCAAGAATACTGCTGGGTACAAGTTCAAGATAGGGTTGTTGTATGAACGATAAAATTCTGACATGTTTCTAATTAGTTCTAATAATTCATCACCTGTTTTAACATTTTTCTTATCTTTATCAGACAAGCTCAAGTTTTTAATACCACGTTCTTTCAACATTTTATCTAACACGTGTTCGTTGAATAAGTATTCAGAAGTTTTACCTTGCGTAACTTTGAATAGTGGAGGTTGAGCAATATAAACATAACCATTTTCGATTAATGGTCTTGCATATCTAAAGAAGAATGTTAACATCAATGTTCTAATGTGAGCTCCATCAACATCGGCATCGGTCATGATGATAATTTTGTGGTATCTCAATTTGTCAATTTCAACTTCCTCTTCGTTACGGCTGATTTTGATACCGAAAGCTTGAACCATTGATTGAATTTCGTTGTTGCCATAAATTCTATCAAGTCTAGCTTTTTCAACGTTAAGAATTTTACCTCTCAATGGCAAAATAGCTTGGAACATTCTGTTTCTACCTTGTTTAGCAGAACCACCAGCTGAATCTCCTTCGACTAAGAAGATTTCGCATTTTTCTGGTTCACGGTTTGAACAGTCTGCAAGTTTACCTGGAAGAGTTGAATTTTCAAGAACAGTTTTACGTCTTGTTAATTCTCTTGCTTTTCTTGCTGCTTCTCTTGCACGTTGTGCTTGAAGTGTTTTATCCAAGATTGTTTTTGCAATTTTAGGGTTAAATTCTAACCATTCTTGTAATTTATCTTTAACTGCATCTTGAACAGCCCCAAGTGCTTCTTGAGAACCTAATTTTTCTTTTGTTTGTCCTTCAAATTCAGGGTTAGGAATTTTAACAGAAACAATTGCTGTCAAACCTTCTCTAACGTCTTCACCAGAAAGGTTAGAATCTGAATCTTTTAGAATATTATTCTTTCTCGCATAGTCGTTGATAACACGAGTGATTGAGTTTCTAAAACCTGTTAAGTGTGTTCCACCTGAATGAGTGTTGATATTGTTTGCGAATGATAATACGCTTTCTTGGTATGAATCAGTGTATTGCATTGCAACTTCAACTTGTAAATCTCCAACTACTTTATCAATATAAATTGGTTTTTCGTTGATTACAGTTTTATTTTTGTTCAAAAATTCAACATAACTTCCGATACCACCTGCATAGTGGAAAGTTTCTGTTTCTTCTGAATCATGACGAGAGAAGATGATTTTCAAACCTTTATTTAAGAATGCCATTTCTCTCAATCTGTTTGCGATTACATCACAATCAATTTCTGTTGTTTCAGTAAAGATTTCTGGATCTGGCCACCAAGTTGTTTTTGTACCTGTTTTATCTGTTGGTTTTACTTTTTCAACAGGAGCAAGAGGTTCACCTCTCATATATTCTTGACGCCATACGTAACCATCTCTGGAAACTTCTACGATATATTTTTCAGATAATGCGTTTACAACTGAAGCACCAACACCGTGAAGACCGCCTGAAACCTTATAACCGCCATCACCAAATTTTCCACCTGCGTGAAGTACTGTGTGAACAATTTCAAGAGCTGATTTTCCACTATCTTCTTTAATATCAACAGGAATACCACGACCATTATCTTCTACCGTTACACTATTATCTTTGTGTATTGTTACATGAATATCTGTACAAAAACCAGCTAAAGATTCGTCGATTGAGTTATCTACAATTTCGTAAATACAGTGGTGCAACCCTCTTTGAGATGTTGAACCGATATACATCCCAGGTCTTACTCTTACGGCTTCCAAACCTTCCAAAACACGGATGTTACTTGCATCATATTGTTTTGTAGTATGAGTTTCAATTTGTTCATATTGAGCATCTATTTGCTCATTGATTTGTGCGTTTTCAGCTTCTTTAAGAGCTTCCAAGCCTTTATCATTTGTCATGTCTTGAGTGTTGTTATCTGACATATACTTCTCCCTAATCTATTCAAATGTAGTTATAGTATAGCACAAAAGTAGTTAAGTTAACAAATTGTTTACAATAAACGAAAGACTTGATACGTGTTTGTATATGATATAAAATAGTTATTGGCTGGTCTTTTATGAATACGGATGATAGAATTAAAAATCTACTAATTTTTTCTGGAACTCCAAGTGATAGTTCAAAAGATTTTGAATATGCTGAGTTTTTTAAAAATTTTGTTGGCAAGAAGATAATTTGTGGAGGTTCTACTGCAAGTTATATTTCAAGAGAATTGAAAATTCCTATCAAAATGCCGAATGCAAAGATGAGTATTGATGGTTTGCCTCCTAGTTTTGTTATGGACGGAGTAAATCTTGTCACAGAAGGTGTTTTAACTTTATCAAAAGCTGTCGAATATTTAAAAACTGAGCGAGTTATAGGTATTGACAACCCAGCTGGGAAGTTGGTAGAATTTTTGATAGACAGTGATTTTATTAGTTTTGTTGTGGGAACAGGGCTAAATATGAATAAAATCAATGTTTTAAAGTTGAAATCAAGAAAAGAAATTATTGATGAAATTGTATTGATTTTGCAGAAAAAATATTCAAAAAAAGTTAGCGTACAGTATATCTAATAGCATAATAGGAAGGTAAAGATGGAAAAAGTCAATGTAAAAGTATGTTTAGGAACGACGTGTTTCATCATGGGTTCGGCTAATTTGCAAGAACTGATGGAAATTGTTCCTGAAAGATATGGTGATAAGGTTGATGTTTCTGGTGTTCCTTGTCTTGGTTTATGCTCTGCGGATTGGGAATTTTCAAATGCTCCATATGTAAAAGTTGCAGATGAAATTATCAAAGAAGCTACTGTGGAAAAAGTTTTAAGTGCAATTAATGAAAAATTAGAAAGTAATAATTAAGGAAAAGGAATAGGTATATGGCAGTAAATACTCCAAGACAAACTTCACATTTGAAACGTGAAATTTTAGTTAGGTTAATCAGAGCATATTTGAGTGAAAATTTTGAAGAAAATACAAGATTAATTCCTTATGATATGCGTCCAAAAGGCAGCGAAGTTCCATACCGTTGTTGTATTTATAAAGAACGTGCAGTTCTTAGAGATAGAGCAATTGCGGGGTTAGGAACATCTATTGAAGATACTGATGATAGTGTATTATTATCTGATATAGCTAAAAAAGCAGAAGAAAGAGTTCAACCTGAAGAACATCCTTTGACAGTTCTTACTACGGCTTGTAAAGGTTGTGTTCCTTCTAGAATTTTTGTAACTGACCTTTGTCAAGGTTGTGTTGCTAGACCTTGTGAAAGTGCTTGTAGATTGAAAGCAATCTCAGTTCACGATGGAAAATCTCACATTGACCCAGAAAAATGTAAAAATTGTGGTATGTGTGCTCAAGTTTGTCCATATCAAGCAATCCAAAGAATTATTGTTCCTTGCGAAAATGCTTGTCCTGTTGGAGCAATTGCAAAAGATGATGATGGTCATGCAAGAATTGATTTTGACAAATGTATTTCTTGCGGAAGATGTGTTGCAGCATGTCCATTTGGTGCAGTTCACGAAAAAAGCCAAATTATTGACATCTTAAAACAAATCAAAGAAGGTAAAAAATTAGTTGCAATGGTTGCTCCAGCATTATTTGGTCAACTTCCTTGCACTCCAAAACAATTGAAACAAGCAATTCAATCTTTAGGGTTTGATGATGTTGTGGAAGTTGCTCAAGGTGCAGATATTACAACTAAAAATGAAGCGGCAGAATTTAAAGAAAGAATGGAAAAAGGCGATGCCTTCATGACAACTTCTTGCTGTGCTGGTTACAACGAACTTGTTGATAAGCATGTTCCAGAGTTGAAACCATTCCGTTCAGAAACAAAAACTCCAGCTTATTATACTGCTGAAATAGTTAAAAAAGAAAATCCAGATGCAGTTACAGTGTTCTTTAGCCCTTGTGTAGCTAAGAAACGTGAAGCATTGCAAAACGCTAATATTGATTATGTATTGAATTACGAAGAATTAGGAGCATGGTTTATTGCAATGAATGTTCAATTATCTGATTGTGGAGAATCTGAGTTTAAGGTTGAATCTTCAGCAGAAGCAAGAAACTTTGCTGTTACAGGTGGAGTTGCAGGTGCAGTTAACGCATTATTAGAAGAAAGCGAAAAAGCTACTCCTGTTGTAATTGATGGACTTGATAAACAAGCTGTTCGTGATTTGAAAAAGTATGCTAAAAATGGCAAATGCGATTTAGGTAACTTAATTGAAATCATGGCTTGTACTGGTGGTTGTTTGGGCGGTTCAAGTACAATCAATGCTTACAAACCAGCTTTGAAACAGTTGACTAACTATGTTAAAGAAAGTCCTGAAATTAAGGATGTTATCAAAGATTAATTTTGATAAAAATAGTATTAAGGGTTGAAGAGTTTAATATTCTTCAACCTTTTTATTCAATCATTTATATGATTACAATGTTTGAACTTTTATGGTATTTTTTTATTATGAGTAATACGTTAAAAATTATATTATTTGCAATATTTGCATTTGGGTTATTTTGTGTGGCTGTACTTGGCTTATCAAAGGTCAAAGTTGATGATTTTCATAAAGCTGCGGTTATTTTTGTGGTCGATTCATCTGCTTCAAATCAGAAGCGATTACCAGAACAGAAGAGAGCCATTAGGCAATTGTGTTCAATGCTTGATCCAGAGGATCAGATTAAAATTCTTCGGGTATCTCAAGATGCTTATATTATTTATGAAGGTTCTCCACAATCAAGTGCCGAAGTTAGAAAGTCAATGGAAAAATTTACACAATTTGACTCAAAAGAATACGGTACCGCTTATGGTTTGTCTTTGAAAAAAGCTTTTAATCACGCAATAAATATGCACAAAGAAGGTTATGTTCCGTCTGTTGTTGTTATTGGTGATCTTGAAAATGAAGGTGATGTTTCAAAACAAATTAATTGGAATACTCTTCCTAGTGAAGTTGCTCAAGTTAAAAAACAAACTGGGCATTTCTCAATGATGTTTTTGTTTGCCGATCCAGAAAAATTGGATGTTGTTAAAGAAAGATTAACTCCAGTTTTAGGGGAAAAAGACCTAGTGATAGGTACTGAAGCAAATTCAAATAAAGCGTTGAGAAACTTTTTAACTTCTATAGGTAGATAAGCATATACTGGAGATACGATGAGAGTTGTTATAGAACATTTTGAAAAATCCAAAGTTTTTGAGGATAAGCATAATATTACAATCGGAAGAGATGAATCTTCCGATTTTGTAATAAATAATCTTGCTGAAAATATTGAAATCAAGTTCATTTATAATGAAAAATTTAAAAACTATGTGTTGATAAATTCTTCTGGTTCTAGTGATGTTTTGGTTAACAATAGAAATTTTTCTAAAGTTTTAACTCCTGCTCATTTCTTTTTGGAAGTGAAAGGATTGAATGGAAAAATTAATGTTGAAATTGACACTGAACAAAATCATCATTCAGAAGTTAAAAATAACCAAACACAATCTCAAAATATGGAACAAAATAACGCTGAGGGGGCTAACACAATGATAAAAACGATGTCATCAACAAACGCTAATGATATTTTTAATAATGATGTAGAAAAAAATAGAATTGCAATTATTAAAGAAATTGGATACAAAATAACAGAATTGAAGGGTTCTATTTGGTCTGCAAATATTACGAATTTACTTTTGAACGCATCCATCTTTATTTTGTCTGTTGTATGTTCGTTTGGTGTAACTAACTTTTTGTTAGGTCTAAAAATAGATAATTCTAGTTCTGTTTTGAACTTAACAACTAATGCAGGATTTTTGGTTGCAATTTCAGCAATTGTTCTTGCTGTTTCTTTGATTATGAAGCATGGTGTATATTCATTGCTTGATTTTAATAGTTCTAAAAAATATGGTGAAACTGATATTGCTCAAAAGTTTATTACAGGTGTTTCAGCAATATTTATGTTTGTAATTTATATAATCAATTTATTTTATTATAAAGAAATTCCTGGATTTTTCGGGGCATCATTCTTTATTTCATTGTTGTTTGCTGGTGCATTAGCTACTGTATGTGTTGCGAGTGGTTATTTCAAATTCCAATTGAAAAATTACAATCAACAATTGACAAATTGTGAATATAGAGAAGATTTTGAAAATGTTATGAAACGTTATCGTTCAATGATTAACTCTTTTGTCAACCAATTGAGCCAAAATAGAATTGCTACTGTAAGAGGTAGCCTTTTAAACAACCAATTAAAGATGATTGTAGAAGTGTTTATTGGTTTGTTAACAGCACCATTTTTGGCTTATGGTGTTTCTAATACTTTGGCTAGTTGTTTCCCAGAGGCTGCGAGCTGGGTTAGAGTTTCTGGTTTAAGATTTAGCCCTATATTTTTGGTACTTGCAACATTTTTGATTATTTTTGCGTTCTTCTCATTTGTAAGAGCATTTACAATTTCTAAACAAATTAAAGGTTCAGAAATTATCAAATTTGATGGTTTTCATGATTATAACAGCCATGGTGTAACTGTTTATGGTTTAGATTCTATGCATAGCTTAGGTAAAGAAAAAAATACTGTAATGTTTATTGCTTGTTTCATCATTTTGATTGAGTTTACAATGAACGTTTCATACTTCATTACAGAAATTGGTGGTGATATTCAAGGTATGTTCTTGAGTTTTGTTACAGCTCTTGTTCCTACTGCTTTGTTGATTGCAGAAACTCACCTTTTGAGTTCAACAATGTGTAAAATCAATAACTACAATGAATTATTGTCAATGTTAGATTAGTACAAATTATGAATAAAAAGAATTTTTTAATAGTTGGAATAGTTTTGTTTGTTTTGTTGACGCTTATTGCAATGTCAATGGATGTTTCTCAGCGTAAAAAAGTTTCATTTACAAATCAGAATTTGGCTTTGAATAATGAAAATCCAAATATTGAAAACAAAACTACAAATGTAAATTCTACTAATTCAAAATTTTCTAATAAAAATATCTCAACAGATAATACGGGAGTAAATCTTCAAGGGACTGGCATGAAGTTAAGTGGCTCAAAGGTTAAATCTGAAAGAACAGATATAGATTTTGAACCGTTTGACAATCAAAATACAAATTATAGTAGCCAAAATACATCAAGTGATAATCAAAGTAATTATTATAAAAGTTTTGATGATTTCAAAAATCGTAAACAACGTTTAGAAAATGCAAGAAATCAGATTAACAATGTTTCTCCAAGGTCGAATAATCAACGAACTTCAAGATATGTTGTAAAAAATATTGACTGGAGTACTTGGAAAAGTGAATTTATCAATAAGATTTTAGATGAGAGTATGAGTATTACATCATTGGATGATTATGGTGTTGGAACTTGGTTTTACTATTCTTTTGTTGTAACTTCCGATGGTGCAATAAAAAATGTAATAGTGACTTCGCCATATCTAAGTGATGAGGATAAGCAAAGGATAAAGAATCTGATTAAAAGTAATGAATATCAAGACATCACGATATTCCCAGCAAATTCAAGAAGAGTTACATCAAAAGTTGATGCAGTTGTAATGCTAGGTAATAGTGAAAAGAAATCAAACCCATCAGATTTTAACGATATAGAACGTATTAAAATGTCATTGCCTTAATAGGTTAATAAATTTATAAGTTGGTTAAATTAATTCCCTCGCCCTATGGGAGAGGGGTCTATTAATCTAGTTGGTGTAATGAAATATAATAGAACAGTCATTCTGAGCGAAGCGAAGTATCTCTGACTAATACGAACTGATAAATCTCTCATCTTACCCTTCTCACAAAGGAGAAGGAACACGACATTTCCCTTATCCCTTTCAGTAAAAATTTGTCCACTAAATATAGGATATTATTAGGATATATTTAAGTTATTATATAACTATGGATATTTCTAACCCACAAGAAGAAGATAAAGATTTAAAGTCTGTCGGTTTAGAGTTAATGTTTATGACTCCTGAAAAATGTAATTCCGAGGACGGTATTACTGCGGTTGAACTTGCAAAACGAGTAAATCTTCCTGTGGAGATTGTGAAAAAAAAGTTAAATATTTTAAAAGAGAAAGATATTGTCAGGGTTAAAGGCATAAATCCAAAATATTGGAAGTTTAATGAATATAATTTTCAAAGAATGGATGAAGATGATGAAACTTATATGCTTTTGTGCAGTTTTGATGATGTTGATTTTGACAAATATTTTTCGTATTAAAATTGAAAATTTTTGTATAAATTTAAAATCAAGTATGTTATTATAAAAAAGAGAACTACACTACAAGGAGCAAATATGGCATCAAGTACGAACCAATTGTTAAAACCAGTAACTACCAAAAGAAATTCGGCTGGAAATATTGAAATAGGCGGATGTGATGCTGTTGAATTGGTTCAAAAATATGATACTCCTTTGTATGTGATTGATGAAGCTACTTTACGTTCAATTTGCAAAGATTATAAAAAAGCTTTTGAAAAATATCCAAAAACTCATATGATGTATGCTTCAAAAGCTCTTTGTACAAGTGCTATTTCAAAAATTTTAGATGATGAAGGCTTTGGATTTGACACTGTTTCAGGTGGCGAAATTTACACTGTTTATAAAGCTGGTGTCGATATGAGCCATGTTTTGTTTAATGGTAGTAATAAATCTTATGATGAATTAAGCCTAGCACTTGATTTGGGTGTAGGAAGAATTTCTGTTGATAATTTCTTTGAATTAGCTTTGCTTAACGAAATTGCTCAAAGTAAAGGTTCTATTGTTGATATTCTTTTGAGAATAACTCCAGGAATTGAATGTCATACTCATGAATATATTCAGACTGGTCATTTAGATTCTAAATTTGGTTTTGATTTAACTCAAATTGATGAAGCTGTGGAATTGATTGTAAGTGAGTATAAGAATATTAGATTACATGGACTTCATGCACATATAGGTTCGCAAATTTTCGAAACAAGTATTTATCCAGATGAGATTGAAATTTTAGTAAGAGAAATTGCGAGATTGGATGAAAAATTTGGGCTAAAACTTGATGAAATCAATATTGGTGGGGGATTAGGTGTAAAATATACCGAAAAAGATGTTCCTCCTTCCACTTATGAAATTGGAGAGCTTATTGTAGATAAATTGCACGAAGTTGTAGAAAAGTATAATATAGAACCTCCAACTGTATTTTTGGAACCTGGTAGAAGTATTATTTCAACTTCTGGTGTAACTTTATATACGATTGGTAGTTCAAAACAAGTTCCGAAAGGTAGAAAATATATTGCAATTGATGGCGGTATGGCAGATAATCCTCGTCCATCAATGTACCAAGCTGAGTATTTGGCTGAAATTGCAAATAAAAAAGAAGATGAAAGTTTGGAAAAAGTAACCGTTGCAGGAAGATTTTGTGAATCTGGTGATATTTTGATTAAAGAAATTGAATTGCCAAATCCAGAAGAAGGAGATGTTCTTTGCGTTTATAATACTGGAGCTTATAATTATTCAATGGCTTCAAATTATAACCGAGTTCAAAAACCTGCGATGGTACTTGTAAATGATTCTCAATCTGATATTATTGTAAAGAGAGAATCTTTGGATGATATAATTTCGCACGATGTAATTCCTGATAGGATGAAAAAATGATAAACAATTTATTTTCAATATTTCAAAATTTTATTAACTCTTGGCCTTTATATTTGAAGGATACTTTGGGCTGGAAAAATATTTTTGAAGTATTGATAATTGTTTCTATATTAATGGTTTTTTACCAAAAATTTATTCGCAATACGCATTCTGAAAAGTTTGTAAAAGGTGCAATTGTTTTGGTATTTATGTGGGTAATAAGCGAACTTTTAATTGCTTTAGATTTGACAATTATTGGTGGATTTTTAAAATCTATCGTTATTTTTGTTGCATTAAGTTTGATTGTAATTTTCCAACCAGAACTTCGTAGATTTTTGGGTTATTTAGGGCAAATTGATTTCTTCAAAAAACTTTTCTATAACGAAAAGAAAACTGTTGATAATAAATCAATTGACGTAATAAAAGAAATTATTGAAGCTGTAAAATATTTGTCAAAATCTCATACGGGAGCGTTAATCGTGTTCCAAAAAGATTTGAGCAATACTTATCACGATGTTGGAACAATTCTGAATGCGGATGTATCTACTGAGTTGTTATTGACAATTTTTCACATAAACACTCCACTTCATGATGGGGCGGTTGTAATCAATGGTTCTAAAATTATATCAGCAGGGGTTTTGTTACCTTTGACTGATGATCCAAAGCTTAGTTGGAAATATGGAACTCGTCATAGAGCGGCGATTGGAATGACTGAATCTAGTAATGCAGCTTGCTTGGTTGTGTCAGAAGAAACGGGTGATGTTTCAGTGACAATGGATGGGACTTTGAAAAAGTATGATGATATTCCAACATTAAAAGCTGATTTGGAAAATATTCTTGGTTATAAAAAAACTGAAGATGAAGTAAAGAAGCCAATTTTTAATTTGGAAAAACTTATTACATTAAAGAAAAATGAGAAATAATATGGAAAAAAGTGCAGAAGTTTCGAAATTCTCAAAATTTATGAAATGGGTTAAAAATCTTTTATTTTTAACTATTGGTGCAATTATTACGGCTTTTGCATTAGAATCTTTTTTAGTTCCAAATAATATCATTGATGGCGGAGTAATCGGTATTTCAATGATTGTGAGCCATATCACAAAATTGAATTTAGGGTTGCTAATTTTAATTATTAACACTCCATTTATTATTATGGCCTTCAAGAAAATGGGAGCGAAGTTTGTTGTTCAGACGGTGTATGCAAACATTATCTTGGCGGTGTTTTTGAATTTATTCCATCATTATAAAGTTACTGGAGATTTGCTTTTATCAACAGTTTTTGGTGGAATAATATTAGGTTTTGGTGTTGGTGTGATTTTAAAACACGAAGGCTCTTTAGATGGAACTGAAATGCTTTCACTCGTTGTCGCGAGAAGATTTGGCTGTTCAGTTGGAGAATTTATTATGGGGATAAATGTTTTCATTTATCTTGCTGCGGGTAAAGTTTTCAGCTGGGAAAGTGCAATGTATTCCATTATGACATATTTTATTGCATCAAAAGTTATTGATATGGTTATGGAAGGTTTGAATAGTTCTAAGTCTGTTAGAATTATTAGTGATGAGGCTACTGCTATTGGACAAGCCTTGATTGAAAAATTGGATATTAGTGTTACTTATTTGCAAGGTATAGGTGGATATACGGGTCAAGATAAGGATTTAATATATTGTGTTATTTCTCGTCTTGAACTTCCTAAAATGCTTGATATAATTAAAGAAATTGATTCTAACGCCTTTGTTTCAGTTGTTGATGTTCACGAAGTATATGGCGGAAGATTTAAAAAATAATCGGTTGATAAAATTTAACATATAGACAATTCTCGCAAAATATAATATACTTGGGGAAGTTAGATTGACTCAACTATATAAAAATAAAAGAAGAGATAGAGGATAATAAAATGGCAAAACATAGTGATACAGTTCCGATAGAAGTAACAATTTTAACCGCTGACCATGATATTAAGGGTGTGGTTCACGTATCAAAATATACAAATACAAATAGAGAACTAACTGACCTTTTGAATGACAGAGAAAGAAGATTTTTGGCTGTTACGAATGCAGAAATTTATCCTCGTGTTGGTAATCAATCTCCTCGAAGATATAACTTCTTAGAAATTCATATGGATTATGTTCTTATGGTTCACCCAACAACTCAAGCAGTGTTCAAGGATTCTGGAAAAACACAAGAAGATATTTCAAGATTTAGAGAACTTCGTTTGAAATTGAACCAAACAAAACCATTCTAAGTTGTAATAAAAATTTGATTTAAAAAGGCATCCAAGAAATATTCTCGGATGCCTTTTAAGTGTGTCTGGTTATGAAAAATAAAAGCAGGAAGTATTACCTCCCTGCTTTATTAGACTAATTACTTAACTGTAAGTTTTTTTACAGAGTCTTTTGTTTCATATAATTTTGGAGCTTCAATTTTCAAAACTCCGTGTTCAAGTTTAGCTTCTGTTTTTTCAATATTAATTTCTTGAGGAAGATAAACAGATCTAGCAAATTCACCATATTTGAATTCTGATTTTTTGAAGAATTTGTTATCTTCTTTCTTTTCTTCTTCTTTTTTAGCTCTGATTGTGATGTAATTTTTTTCAACATCAATATCAAGGTCTTCTTTTTTTACGCCAGGCAATTCGGCTCTTATGTCATATTCTTTATCTTTGTCTGTAACTTCGACAGGCATTGATAATTTGTCCATATCTTCTTCGTATCCATAATCTGGATAATAATTGTCAAAATGTCTGTTTAAAATAGAACTAATTTCATCGTTTACTGATTTAATAAAATTATCAGGTGCTTTCTTTAATAAAAATCTCATAATACACTCCTTTCGATTTCCTTTAGTACCTACTTATTAACTACACTTATATTATTTATCTATTTTGCATAAAACCCTTCTTTTTTAACCAAAAATTAACAATCTTAAAAACCCCTTTTGAGGCTTTTATTTTCGGGGTTTTGTTGTGCTAGAATATTGATATGATAATAGATTTAATTAAATCTGTATTTTATGAATTTTTATCATATTTTGTTCCAGAAAGAATGACATATGAAATTACTGGGAGTTGTAAAAAATGTGGCAAATGCTGTAATTATATGTACAGTGTTGACACTTATACTGAAGAAGAATTTAAGATTATGCAAAATATTTTCCCAACATATAAAAGATTTTATATAAAAGGGAAGGATGAATTTGGGAATTTAATTTTTGCGTGTAAACTTGTCACTCCAGATGGATTATGCTCTGATTATAAAAACCGCCCACGAATGTGTAGAAAATATCCAGTCAAGCGAATTTCTTATCCTGCAAAATTACACGATGGTTGTGGGTATAAAGTTAATATCAAGCGTTTTGAAGATTATTTAAAAAAGTAGAATTTTTAGAACTGAAAATCTTCGTCATTAACTTCTCTTAAAAAATTTGTCCAGCTATTGTAATATTCTGCAAGAGCGTAGGTGTAGCCGACAATGATAGATTTGTAAGATTGTTTCATTACAATTAGAGCGGTAATATCAGATTTTCCGTGTTCGTAAGACTTTTTAGATATATCAATAAGCTTGCCAGAACTTACCAAAATTTTTGATTCGTAATATTTAAGATTTTCACCTGCGGTTAGAAATTTTTCATACGCTGATTTAATATCTTTTTCAGCCTTATTTTGTACAGAATTATATTTCAATTCAGCTTGTTGAAGTTTAAGAGTCGCATTTTTGATTTCTGGAGAATAATTGTAAAAAAGTGGAATATTTACTATGCTTCCTCCGAGATATCCTCCGCTATTAAATCTTCTATCGTCTGTGTGGAGTGGCATTTGGTAGGCATATCCCCCGACTATTTCAAGGTCAGGGATTTTTTGACGAGCTATAACTGTTAAGTTTTTTTCTGCAACATCTATTTCTTGTTTTGCAATTTGTATATCATATCTGTTTGCTAGAGCTTTTTCTTTTATTTGTGCAAATTCTGGGAAATTTGTATTTGGTGAAGGGGTTTGCATTTCCTCAAAATTGTTTTCTTCCGCAAAAATATTATCTGTACTATCGTAAGTTATACCGTTTGGGTCATTTATAATTTTGTTGAAATCAAGAAGAGCACTTTTAACGTTAACTTTTGCAGTGTTAACTTGTGTAATCATTTGATTGAGTGCAATTTCTGCTTGAATAATATCTATTTCTGGCACGGAATGAGTTGCGGTTCTTTTTTGTGCAATTGTTAATAATTCTTTTTGCAAAACTTGTTGCTGTTCTAGGGTCTCAAGAATTGATTTTGTTGCTACAAGGTTTATGTATGCTTCTCTGACATCCATTTTTAGGTCAAATTTTGTGTAACCAACATTTTTTTCTACAAGTTTGAGATTAGATTCTGCCAAGTTTTTTCGTGCTTTTCTCTTGGCAATTTCTACTGTTTGGCTCAAGCCTAATTGTCTTGGTTCAGTCCAGCCAGAAGCTCCAAAGTTGTAGAATGCATCAAATGATGGATTTTGCAATCTGTTTGCTGCTTTTATGTTGTTCTTTGCGATATTAATATCAATTTGTGCAGCTTGTAAATCAATATTATTCTTGATTGCAGAGTTCATAGCCTCTTCAAGGTCAACTTTTTTGACATCTTCAATTGCAAAGGTTGCACTTTGACATAAAAACATTAATAAAATTATTAGAATCTTTTTCATATCAAAATTTATTATATCATGTATTATCCTATATTTGTATGTGTAAATATTTTCTAATTAAGATTATAATCTCCCTATGAGCAATATATTTAAAAATATAAAATATTATCTTCTTTCATTGAAAGAAAAGAATTTGAGAGAAAAATTAAAAAATACCACAAAAACTAGTTTCTCTAATAAAACTTCTAAAACCATTATTGGTTCTGGAAGTAATCTTACGTTGAATTCTGAAACTAAAAAGTTGATTGAATCAGTTCGGGAAAATGTTTCTGCAATAGTTAAACAGGTTGATTGCAATCCAGAAAAACTTTTGGAGTATATAAAAGCTGCAAATACTCCAGTCTATAAGATAAATAATGCAGATAAAATTTTAGCATTGCTAAAAGAAGAAGAAGGTTTAATTACAGAACAACATGGGCTTAGGGCTTTATATCTTTCGATTTGTGTAGGCCGAGGGTTTAGTTTAAAAACTCCACCAATGTTTGTAATGCGAGAAGGTGTAATTGATAAATATTACATGTTACATCATTTTTACCGTTGGTATTCATTGAAATCAGACCTTCCAGGTTTTGAATATGAAGTTCAGCAGAAGTTCAAACGATTTTTGATTGATAATTCTCCATCAGCAATTAGAAAATTCTCAATGGAAGATATAATATCTCTAAAAGAAGCTATTGCTCGAGATCAGGAAGCAACAGATTTCGTACTGAAATATACAAAATCCGTAGATGGTTCAAAAAATGTTCTTGATAAAATCAAGAATGAAGGCGGAGCATCGGTGTAGGCTAAAAAAAAGTCTATATGCTAATATGTTGAAAATTCTATAAGTTGGTTATTGTCGGCGTGGCAACGCCGACCTACATTTTTTGAGGTACTAGGGAATAGAGGAATAAGCATAAAGGTAATAGTTCGTTATGTAGCTTTATTGTTTCCCTCTCCAATGGGAGAGGGAGTCAGGGAGAGGGTTTGATTGAGTAAAAGTTATGTAGGTCGGCTTTACTAAGATGATATTGAAAATTATTTTATTATAACCATTTTTTCTACCAATCTATCCAATTGTAATAATAAAATATTCGGGATATAATTGTAAAGAAATAAAAAGTGAAAATTATTTCCACTTTACAAAATAAATATTGTTTGTTATAATCAAGCATGTAAAAAGATAAAATTCACACAGAGAAAGGTGGTTAAATATGAAATATGTATGTACAGTTTGTGGTTGGTCAACAGAATCAGATAAAGCTCCAGAAAAATGCCCTTTATGTGGAGCAACAACATTTAAAGAAATATCAGGCGGAGAAAAAGTTTACGCTTGTGAACATAATGTAGGCGATGGAAAAGTTGAAGATGCTGAAATCATGGAAGGTTTGAGAGCAAACTTCAACGGTGAATGTACAGAAGTTGGTATGTACCTTGCAATGGCAAGAGTTGCTGAAAGAGAAGGATATCCAGAAGTTGCTGAAGCTTACAAAAGATATGCTTTTGAAGAAGCAGAACACGCAGCTAAATTTGCTGAATTATTAGGTGAAGTTGTAACAAATTCAACTAAGAAAAACCTTGAAATGAGAGCAGATGCTGAACAAGGTGCTTGCGAAGGTAAATTGGCTATCGCTAAAAGAGCTAAAGAATTAGGCTATGATGCAATTCACGACACTGTTCACGAAATGGCTAAAGATGAAGCTCGTCACGGTAGAGGTTTTGACGGTCTTTTAAAAAGATATTTTAACTAACTTGTTTTAAATATCTAATAATTTTTGAAAACTTGGCGGAATGGGTTAACCTTTTCGTCAAGTTTTTTGTTTGTTCCTAATCATTAAGTTGGTTGATTAATTCTAAAGATAAATGTAAGATAAGAGTACAATTAAGAGGGAGAATGATATGGAAAATAATGTTGAAACAAACAAAAATTCATGGAAGAGTGCATCTATTATAATTTTGGTTGTAATCGGGTTTGTACTTTCTATTGAACTTGCAAAAATATATTATAGTGCAAATTTTGACCAATATGCTTTGCCAAGTTTTTGTTCTATAAGTGATTTCGTGGATTGTGATGGTGTTGCAAAGACAACTGAATCACAGTTCTTAGGTGTTCCTCTAGCTTATTGGGGAATTTTATTGTACTCATTTATTTTATTGTTGATGGGTGCAGATAAATTGAAAAATATTAAACTTTTCAAATTTATGGAAGTGTTTAAAAATAAATATCATTATATTGCATCATTAGGACTTATTTCATTTGTAATTTCTATGATTTTACTATGTGTAAGTTTATTTGGTATCAAAAAATTATGCTTGTTATGTGCTTGTACATATGTATTAGATTTGTTGATAGGTTTGGTTGCAGTTGTAGGAATTAAAGGTTCATTCTTTGGTGCAATAAAACAAAGTTTCTTAGATTTTATGGAAGCATTAAAGCCTATTCCATATAGAGTTGCTTTTGTTGTTGTAATGGCTTGTGCTTGCGGATTTTTAGGATGGACTTATACAAGTGCAAAATTCTCTCCAGCATTGAGTTTCAGTAGAGAATATTTAAAATTTACAAAACCTATCCCAGAAAATATTGCTCCGAAAGGCAATGTGTTGGGTAGTGATGCAAAAGATGCAGTTGTTTTAGAAATTTATTCAGACTATAAATGCCCAATGTGTTCTGCTTGTAACCATATGTTGGCTCAAATTGTTAAAGAATACAAAAACTTGAGGATTGAACATCACGCAATGCCTCTTGATACTCAATGTAATAAATATTTGGAACAAGAATTTCACCATGGCTCTTGTATAATGGCTCAGTATTCCGAAGCAGCTCAAATGCAAGGTAAATTCTGGGAAGTAAATACTTTATTTTTCGATAAAAAACCAACTACCGAAGATGAAGTTCTTGATGTTCTAGAAAATTCTGGTTTAAATCTTGATATGGACAAGATGAAAAAAGATGCTCATAGTACAGAAGTTAGAGATATGATTAATAAAGATATTGATTACGCTGTTGCAAATAAACAAATTGGTACTCCATCATTAAAAATGGGTGACGAATTTGAAATGGGTATCAAAGGTTACCACGAATTGAAAAAATGGGTTGAAAAAAATGGAGCAGAACCTTCAAACAAATTGTTCAAATAAAAAGATTTTACTGCATGCTTGTTGCGGTATATGTTCAGGTTATCCCATATCTTATTTACAGGATATGGGATATTCTGTTGTAGTTTATTTTTACAATCCGAATATTTTTCCTCTTGAAGAGTATGAAAGACGTTTAGAAGCAGAAAAGACTTTATGTTCTCATTTTGAGTGTGAACTTATTGTTGGAGAATATGAGCCAGAGGTTTATTATGATTATGTCGCAGGGTTAGAAAATGAGCCAGAAAAAGGCAAAAGATGCGATAAATGTTTTGAACTTCGACTTCGAAAATCCGCAGAGCTTGCAAAATTGATGGGGATAAATGAATTTACGACATCAATGGTAATAAGTCCGCATAAGAATTATGAAAAATTAACTGCAATAGGGAATTCTATTGCAGAAGAGTTTGCTCTAACTTATAATTCAACAAATTTTAGAAAATCGGACGGGTTTTTGAAAACAAATAATATTTCAAAATCTTTAAACTTGTATAGACAAAACTACTGCGGTTGTAAATTTGCAATGCGAAATTCGTAATATCATTCATTTGGATTATGACGTGTAAAGAATAATATCATATAATATCCTTGACATAGAAGGTAAAATTATTAAAAAATTTCTAAAAGAGGATAAGATAATGAAGAAGAAAATCGGGTTATTATTAGCAACAGTTATGGTTTTGAATACCGCAATTGCATCAACTGCGTATGGTTGGACAAATCCATTGAAAAACTATAATTTATACGAAGATACTCACCCGTCTAGTAATGATGAAAGTGCGATGGAACGTGATAACGTTATGAGTGAATATTATTCAAATTCACTTACAGGGCAAGATAGCACTGATTATGTTCCAGCGACAGTTCCTAGTTATGGTTCTGAAAGTGAATCTAAGCAGGTTGAAGTTCCGCAAAGACGTAACGACTACTTGAGAGAATCTTCTAGAAAAGTATATTCAACTGGTCAACCAGGGTGGTTGTCAGAACCTTCTTTTTATTCAAATCCTACTTTAGCAAGCATAAAAACTAAATATCACAAGAGTAATTTTGCTGGATGTTTACAAGAATGTATTTCATATGTAAAACTTCATCCATCTGATACATTAGGATATTATTACTTGGCAATGTGTTATGCAAAAGTGAGTGATAAAGAAAATGCAATCAGAGCATACGAAAAAGTTATTGCTTTGAATGACAATCCAATGATTGTAAAATATGCAACAAACGGTCGTAACTGTGTAATGGGTTCTGATGATGCAAAATGTTATCAAGATGTAAACGTTCCAGAACTTATTTATCCATATGCTGATGTTGCAGAAAGTGTTGCGGATTTGACACCAATCGACCCACAAACATTGGTTAATAGAAATCTTACTCAATTACAATCAAAATTGTCTCCAGTTGAAAAGAAAGAAGAAGATAATAACGATCCAAATGCAAAAGATAAAGATAAAAAGAAAATCAATTTACCATTTGGTCAACAAGATGCGAAGTTGGATGCTTTCATAAATGCTCCATACGGAAACGGTTTGTCTCCTGATTTGAACAAACAATACCAACAACTTCAATTGAAAAAGATTCAACAAAATCTTAACAATGAACAATCAACAACAGATGATTCAAATGTTTTGAAAAATATTCACAACTTTGACAATCATAAAACTGATTCAGGAGAAATAAAACTTGCTTATGCAACACAAAATGAGATGGAAAGTTATACTAAAAGTCCTGAATATATTCAGTCACAAAAAGAGTTAGAAGAGTTGAGAGTTTTGTTTGGCAATGACAATTCTTCAAAATCATCAGATGATGAAATGATGAATATGTTGCTGACTGGAAATGGTAAAAACTTGTCACCTGAAGTTATTCAAGCTATGATGCAAAAATCTATGATGACAGATTTTACTTTATAGATAACAATAAAATAAGATAAAGATTTATGACAGTTGAATATGAACAGATAAAAGAGAAATTTTTATCAGGTAAGCCCGATGGGTGTGAAACATTCTTTGAAAAGAACGGGTTTTATACTGAAGCTGGTTACTGTTATATAATCTTGGATGAATTGGAAAAAGCCCGAGATATGTTCAATCGGGCTTTAATTTCTGATATACGAGCTCATTGGGGGCTGATATTGCTACAAATGTTGGGAGGAAAAGTTACTTTGAACCCAACTTATTTTGAAATAAGAAATTTTTTAGAATTAGATTTGAGTATTTTTATTAGATATTACAAAGCTGGTTATATCAATGAAATTCTTAAATTCGCAGATTTTATGGCGTATTATAATCCTGAGTGTTACAAATATATAGGAAGAGTTTTTTGGGCAAATAATTTTATTCCAGCTGCGATGTTCTTTTTGCGAAAGGCAAAAGATAAATATTACAATGATCCCGAATTGCACTATTTGATTGCATATATTGCCTATCATAATGATAATGATTTGAAACAATCAGAAAAATCATTAAAAACTTGTTTGGAGATATTACCTAAATATGCTCCAGCAGAGGCTTTATTAAGGGTGATAAAAAATAAAAGTTGATAAATTTGTAATTAGATTTGCATAGCCAAATTGATATTTGACTAAACCTCCATCATGTAAACCATTTTTAACATGTCCCTTGCAAAAATGTATTTTTGGGATAGAATTGGGATATATAAGTGATAAAAACTAGCTAGAAAAGGAAAATAAATCATGGCAAAACATTGTGAAATATGCGGAAAAGCTCCAATTAAAGCAGCTAAATTGACTTTCTCTCACAAACAAATCGTTCATACTCAAGAACCTAACTTGCAATCAGTTAAGGCTGTTGTAAACGGTACTACAAAAAGAATTAGAGTATGTACTTCTTGTTTAAAAGCAGGTAAAGTTCAAAAAGCTTCTGTATAATAGAGTTTTTTACAATTAAAGATTAAAAAAGAGAATTGCTTCGGTAGTTCTCTTTTTATTTGCGTAGTTTTGTAAACTCTTCTAGTAGTTATCAGATTTTGTGGTAAGATACTACTAAAAAAGGAGCTTAGAATTATGTATTATCAAGGATTAATTAACAGATATAGAGAGTTTTTACCAGTTGATGATTCAACACCAGTAGTTACACTTAATGAAGGTAATACCCCTTTAATTAAAGCGGATAATTTGGCAAAAAAGATTGGTGTTGATGCAGAAATTTATTTAAAATTTGAAGGTTGCAATCCTACTGGTAGTTTTAAAGACCGTGGTATGACAATGGCTGTAACCAAGGCAAAAGAATCTGGTTCGGGTGCTATTATCTGTGCTTCTACTGGTAATACTTCTGCTTCTGCGGCTGCATATGGTGCAAAAGCGGGTTTAAAAACTTATGTTTTAATTCCTGATGGATACATTGCATTAGGAAAATTATCTCAAGCTATGATGTATGGTGCTGATATAATTGCAATTCAAGGGAATTTTGATAAAGCGTTAGAGATGGTTAGAGAAATTTCTGACAAATATCCAATTACGTTGGTTAACTCTGTTAACCCATATAGAATTGAAGGGCAAAAAACTGGTGCATTTGAAATTTGTGAAGCATTGGGTCAAGCTCCAGATTATCACTTTATTCCAGTTGGTAATGCTGGTAATATAACAGCTTATTGGAAAGGTTATAAAGAATGGCACAAATTAGGTAAAATTAAGAAATTACCTAAGATGATGGGATTTGAAGCAGAAGGAGCTGCTGCAATTGTTAAGGGCGAAAGAATTATGAATCCAGAAACTGTTGCGACTGCTATTCGTATTGGAAACCCTGCAAGTTGGAATTTTGCTGAAGCTGCGAGAGATGAAAGTAACGGTATGATTAATTACGTAACTGATGAAGAAATTTTGAAGGCATATAAGTTGATTGCTTCATGTGAAGGTGTTTTAGCAGAACCTGCTTCTGCTGCATCTGTTGCTGGTCTTATAAAGGTTAAAGATACTGTTAAATCTGGTTCTAAGATTGTATGTATCTTGACTGGTAATGGTTTAAAAGATCCAGATAATGCGATTAAATATGCTAATGACGAAGTTAAAAAGACATCTGCAGATATGACTGATATCCTTCGTGCTATGAATATTTAATGAAGTCTATAAGTAGATAAGTTTATAGGTTTATAAGTTAGTAGCTGTCGGCGTGGCAACGCCGACCTACTTTTTTTAGGCAACATGGAACAAGGGAAATAGGTTAATAAGAGTTCTCTCCAAGGGAGAGAGAGAAATTGTCTTTGAATAAAATGCGAAAAGATACAATTTCGAGAGAGGGTTTTTCTTGTTTCCAATCGACCCCTCTCCCTTAATCCCTTTCCCTAGGAGAGGGAAATAATTGTTCCCTTCTCCTTGGGGAGAAGGTTAGGATGAGGGGTTAAACCTAACGAGTTTAAATTTGATATGTTTTCCTTCGCTTAGTATGACGAATGTGTAAGATATTGTACATCATTCCCTCCCCAAGGGTGGAGGGTTAGGGAGAGGGGTCGATTGTTATAATGTTCACTTTTTCTTTTTTATTTCGATGAAAAAAGAAAAAGCAGAACCGAAAAAGAAAAACATGAATGATTAAATGGCTCGAGTCATCAGGGGCTTCGCCCCAGAACCCCTATTCAAATATGTCATGCTGAAACGGTTTTAGTATGACGTATTTGTAAATTTTCAATAAGAAAAATTTTTTTATTAACAAAAAATATTTTTATGCGTTTTATAGACGAAAATGAAAGGAGAATAGAATGCAAGTACAACCAGTGCGTAGTTATACCCCTAATTTCAACGGTATAGGACATAGATTGGTAAGAATGTCAAAAATGAGTGAAGCTACTAAAAATGTAAAATCGGCAGCTCAAAATGTTGCAGATAGATTTTCAAAAGAAGTAGAAGAAAAAGGTTCAAGTTGGCGAGAAATTGCTCGTAATATGTTCCGTGACTAAGTTTTATATACAGCTCTCTAATAATAGTGAGCTGTATTTTTAATATTTGTCACCCTGAACTCGTTTCAGGGTTTCTATCTGGTACGTTCGGCTAGAGATGCTTCGGGTAAATTTGTAATTTATTTTATTATCCTAATTGCAAATCCTTCAGAATGACATGTTAATTGTGTAACGAACCGATTCCTCTTATTTCCTTTCCCCCCCCTAAAACCAACTTATAGACTTATCCACTCCACTTTAAAACTCTTCTCTAATTGGAACATATGTATAGGCATTTAAGTCTATTGAACCATACATAATTTTTATTTCATTATCTCCTTGAGCTTCCCATTTAGAAAATGTAATTGTCTCTTCTCCAAAGTCATCATGGGTTTCAGTTGCGGGGATTTGAGCCATTTCAATATTGCCTTGATAAAATTTGAATACGGTTTGACCATCGACTTTTTCACCTTTAATTTGATAATGTCCTACTGGCATGTAGTCCTCTCCAATTTTGAGTTCAAATGGAAATGTTAGAACTGGAAGGCTGTTGTCGGATTTTTCTTGTTCGTTATTCAGAATTTCTGTTTCATTACTTTGGCTAAACTCTTCGCCTTTAGGAATTTTACGTTTTTCTGCCCAATTTTTCCATTTGTTTACTTTTTGGTCAACTTGTTTTAGTGCTTTGTCAAACTCTTCGTCTGACACTGGTTTTGCTTCTCTTTCATCTTGTCTTGTGTTCCAGTTGTCCCACAAATCACCAGTCGCTGGGGCATCAACATCATCGGCTAAAGTTGGCAAAGATATTGACATTGAAATTGCTATAAAAAGTCCAAATATAAGAATTCTTTTCATATTATAAATATAACGAATTTTCGGAAAAAGTAAACCAGCTATTTACATTAAATTCTTTTATTTGTATTTACATTTCTTCATGATTATCATGAAATTATTTGCCTGTTTTTTATGAATGTAATAAAATAATGTTGGGAATGTTTTTTTTAAGGGATAGAAAGAATGATAAAAGACAGATTGAATGAGAGAACTTTGACACCGCAAGAGGTGCGTACAATTTTGAAAACTGACAACAAAGAAATTGTTGAATTATGCAAAAAAGCTGCAATCAGACCTAGAAAAAATGCTAAAGGTCATACATATTTTTCTTATGATGAAGTAAAAAATCTAAGAAAAGTACAAGCACAAGTTAATGGACTTGTTTCTAATCCAATAGCATCTAAAGTTCCTGCTGCAGTTGGAGCATCTTCAAGCGTTGCAGGTGTAAAAAATGTATTATCTGCTTTACAAGATTTGGAATCAAGATTAAGCGATAGAATTTCAAAAGTGATTGATGAAAAACTTGAAGGCATGGATGATGTAGTTGTTGAATTGATTCGTTGCAAAACTGATAACGAAACATTGAAACAAAAAATTGTTGACTTGAACAAAGAAGTATATCAATTAAAAAATGAACTAAATAGCTACAAGCCAGTGGCTTTAGGCTTTTATAAGAAAAAAGAAGTTTACGTTTGGGAGTAAGTTAGATGGCTAAAGAAACACCAGTAGCAAATGTCAGCGAAGAAAGAAATAAGGCGCTGAAATTAGCGATTGAAAAAATTGAAAAAGATTTCGGCAAAGGTTCAATTATGAAACTTGGCGATAAGGCAACTGTAAATGTTGATGCTATCCCGACAGGGGCTTTATCACTAGATGTTGCACTTGGTATTGGTGGAATTCCTCGTGGACGTATTATTGAAATTTATGGCCCAGAATCTTCTGGTAAAACAACTTTGGCTCAGCACATTGTTGCTGAATGTCAAAAAAAAGGTGGCATAGCTGCATTTGTAGATGCTGAACATGCCCTTGACCCAGAATATGCAAGAAATTTGGGCGTAGATGTTGATAATCTTTTGATTTCTCAACCAGATACTGGTGAACAAGCTTTAGATATTACAGAAGAGTTAGTTCGTTCTGGAGCGGTTGATATCGTTGTTGTCGATTCGGTTGCCGCACTTGTTCCAAAAGCTGAAATTGAAGGCTCAATGGAAGATCAACAAATGGGCTTGCAAGCTCGTTTGATGTCAAAAGCATTGAGAAAATTGACTGGTATTATTGGAAAAACTAATACAACAGTTATTTTTATTAACCAATTAAGAATGAAAATTGGTGTGATGTACGGAAATCCAGAAACAACAACTGGTGGTAACGCTTTGAAATATTACGCATCTGTTCGTATGGAAATTAGACGTACAGAAGGTTTGAAAGGTGATGACGGTGAAATCGGTAACCACGTAAGAGTTCGTGTTTTGAAAAACAAAGTTGCACCTCCTTTTAGAACTGCGGAATTTGATATTATTTTTGGTAAAGGTATCTCTAAAACAGGTAATATTCTTGATGTTGCTGTAAATCTTGATATTGTTAAAAAAGCTGGTGCTTGGTTTAGCTACAACGAAGAAAAGCTTGGTCAAGGTCGTGAAAAAGCAAAAGAATTTTTGGATGCAAATCCAGAAATCTTGGCTGAAGTTGAAAGACTTGTTAGAGAAAAACTTGAGAATCAATAATTTGAATTAAAGATTTGTAACTATATAATATGAAAAACCCGCAAAATTTATTTTTACGGGTTTTCTTATATTATATAAAAAAGTTGCTGACTTATGTCAGGCAAAAGTTACATAAACTGGATATTATGGAAAGACCTCTTTAATAAGAGGTCTTTTAGCGTTTGCAGGTTGAAATTTGTGGTTTCGCAAATTCTTCCATTTGGGGATTTGCTTTGTATATTTTTTCTCTATTGATTTCTTTTTTTAGGTCATGTTTTTGGAGTTTTTGGATAGTTTTATATTTTGTTTTTTGCTCATTGGTCAAACATTTTTTAAATTCTTTATCTTCTTCCGAGAGAAGTTTTGAGATATCTTTTTTTATGTTTTTTATAACTTTTTTCTGTTCAAGTATTTCAGAATTACAAACATTTCCTTTTTTTAAGGCTAAAAGTTTACATGATTCTTTTTTTAATTTTGCATATTTTTCATCCAAAATTTTAGCATTTTTGTTTAAAATTTCTTCTCTTATTTTAGTTTGTTCATTTGTTAAATTTAGTGCATTGTACATTGTTGCACGGTTGTTGTCGTAATTATATTTGACTTCTTGAGCTGAAATTTTTGAACAAAAAAAGAATAAACATAGTGCCAAAATTATAATTTTATTCATTTTCCCTCCTTAAATTTGTGTTTAAATTTTAGAGTAAATTATAAAAATATCAAATTAGTAATATTTATAGTAAAATCGTCGTATGGAAGAAATGAATTTAAGAAATTATGCTTATTTAGGGGACGCAGTGTGGGAATTGTTTATTCGAGAGAAAACAATTCGCCAAACAAATAATGCAAAAAAACTGCATCAAATTACAACGAATTTAGTCAAAACACATACTCAGAGTGAATTATTGCACTTTCTAGAACCAAATTTAACTGAAGAAGAGTTGGATCTTGTTCGAAGGGCGAGAAATTTACCTATTCCTGTCGGCAGAAGAAATATTCAAGCTGAATATCGTCAAGCAACTGCTTTTGAAACTTTAATAGGTTGGTGGAAAGAACATGACTCCTCAAGATTAGATGAGATGTTCGGATTGTTGAATAGCCAAATAGAAGAACAAACAAATATGTAGAGTGTGAGATACTTTGCTTCGTTCATTATGATGTATTAATTATGTAATGAACTTTTTTTATTTCAATGAAAGCCTGTTCCATTAAATAAATGATGATTTTTTTCTAATAGTAATTATAATAGTGGTATGAGAAGGTTTAATCTTTTTTATATTGCAGTTATGTGTTCTTTTTTGATTAGTCAAAATTTATTTTTGGCATCAAATTCTGCGCCTTTGACAATGGATCAAAAGGGTTACGTCGGAACATTACCAAATTTGACGAGGAACTATGAACCAGAAAAACCTGCAAAAAAAGAGCCAGAGGTTAGGCCTGCAAAAGATTTTAACTCTGAAAATGAGATGAAGCCTGTTCCGAGGGATAATCCTGCATTTGTGAATATCATTTTGAAAGCCGATAAAACTTCTCAATATGTTAATGATTTGAACGAATTTATTCCTATGTTGGAATCTATTTCTGACATGATAGATAATGGTGCTAATGTTCAAGTTTTTAATGCGAAGGTATATTACTTTAACAAAAATGCTGAATATTTTAGAGATAAATACGCTCAAAAACCAGAAAGCCATTTTGTGTCATATAAAAAATTGATGGATGTGAATACTCATTCTCATTCAATTGCGGTGTTGAGAAATGAGGCAGAAAAATATAATCCTTATATGGCATACGGTAGTGAAGGATACATTTATAACCCAAATAATATTCAAGAACAGTTGGGATATTTAAAAACTGAGATTGAACAAACTATTTTGATTTTGAAAGAGTCGAATTAAAACTATTTGATAAAAACTTATTTTTAGATTAAAATCGTTATATATTTTGAGTAGCTACAATTAAATTTCGGATAAGTAACGTGAAAGATTTTTTTCTAAATATATATAAAAATTTTAAAGGGATAAAAATATTAGATAGATACATCTCAAAGCAAGTTATAGAGATGTTTTTGATGGGCGTTTTTGTATTTACGACAATCATTTTCGCATCTGATACTTTTATTACTTTGATTAAGCAAATTGCAAAATTCGGTATTCCTTTTAAAGTTGCGTTTATTATGATTTTGTTGAATTTACCTTCTGTTATCGTAATGACAATTCCGATGGGGGTTTTGTTAGCTACCGTTATGACTTTAAATAGGTTGAGTTTGTCATCAGAAATTACTGTAATGCGTGCTTGCGGAATTGGCTTGAATCGTATTGCAAAACCTATTTTTATATTTGCTGTTTTGATGTCTTTATCAAGTTTCTTTATCAATGAAACTGTTGTACCTGTTATGACAAGACAATCAAAAGACCTTGCTTTATGGGCTTTGGGACAAAAGAATATTCCAGAAGGTAAAGAGAATTTTGTATTCAAAGAAGTTACTGATAGTGGTACATTAAAAAGATTGTTTTATGTTGGCATGTGCAAGAAAAAAACTTTATATAATGTAACTGTTTTAGATAATGCAAAAGAAGGCACAATTCAAGTTCTTCAAGCAAGACAGGGTAAAACGTCTCCAGAAGGTTGGGTGTTTGAAAAAGGTGCTGCTTATACTATTGCAAATGATGGACAAGTTTTGAATACTACTTTATTTGATACTTCAACAGTAAAATTCGGATTGGATTTATCTCAAGAGTTGAATAAAAATACTGCCAAAGAAATGAATTTTACTAAACTTGCAAAGTATCTTGCTTCAACGGAGATTTCACCAGAGGATAGAAGAGTTTATACAATTGAATTATTTGATAAAATTGCATTACCAATAACGACTATTGTATTTGTACTTTTAGGAGTTCCGCTAGCAATTACACCTCCGAGAGTTCGATATAATAGAGGTTTTCTATTCAGTATTTTAATTATTTTTGCTTATTATGTAGTGAGGGCGTTGTCAATTTCATTTGGTGAAGCTGGCTCATTAGCTCCATTTATTGCAGCTTGGCTTCCAAACATTATTCTTACAATTTGGGGTACGGCATTATACTATAAGAAAGTTTATACAATTTCTTAAAGAAGTTTTGTAAAATCATACTTTTAATGGTGAAAAATTTCGTTTTCTTGTTTTAGAATGTATATATGGCAGGTAGTAATAACAATAACAAAGTAACTGGAAATATTTTCAGCAGAGATTATAATTTTTCTGCTGTAAATCCGTTTAGCAATAATTTTGAAACTTCTTCTCAGCTTGCAAAAGAAGTAAAAACTCAGCCTGCTACAAATCCTATAAAACGTATCAATGGCTATGATTCTGCTATATT
This sequence comes from Candidatus Gastranaerophilales bacterium HUM_1, assembly GCA_002103105.1. Taxonomy (GTDB): domain Bacteria; phylum Cyanobacteriota; class Vampirovibrionia; order Gastranaerophilales; family Gastranaerophilaceae; genus Zag111. The sequence continues at coordinate 65,725 of DAAY01000002.1, read as the reverse complement.
GAACAAAACAAATATTGAAGAACCAGAAGGTGAAGATTTAAGTATTGATTATAGGATTAAGGAAAAAGAATCTGTTGTAAAGGATTTAGATGCAAAGATAAAAGTTGCGGATAATTATGGTACGCAAAATGAAGCATTGAGCTTGAAAGCGAAAAGACAGCGTGTTTTGCAAGAATTAGATACTTTGCGAAAACAACAAATGTATGGTGGTCGTGTTTTAGGTGAAAAACAGGCTTTTCATCAATCATTTAAAGAAAAAATGCCAGTAATTTATAAAATTCAAGAATTCATTTCTCGTCAAATTCTTTCTCGAGTTTCAAAGAAAGTTAAGTCTGTTGTGACATTGAGTGATTCTTTAGAGCAGTTGTCTGAAATTAGCCGTAGTGTGGATGAATTGATTGATATGAATGTTCCGTATGGTGAAAAAGTTCAAAATTATGAAAAACTTACTGAATATTTGAGCCAAGCAAATATGATTCATTCTAAAATTTCCAAATCATTGGGGAAATAGGGTTTAGGCTTATAAGTTGGTAAGTCGTTAAAGAAATAATGTCTATCAGAAATTGTAGGTCGGCGTTGCCACGCCGACAGATACACACAGTAACTTGGGAAATGTTGAACATCATTCCCTCCCCAAGGGTGGAGGGCTAGGGAGAGGGGTCGATTGTTATAATGTTCACTTTTTCTTTTTTATTTCGATGAAAAAAGAATTAAAACCCTTACCCCTACCCCCAACCCCCTCTCCCTTTAAAAAGGGCGAGGGAGAATAGTTATGAAAAGAAAAACACGAATGATTAAATGGCTCGAGTCATCAGGGGCTTTACCCCCGAACCCCTTATAAATATCCGTACAGTCCTTCCGAACTCATTTTGGAAGCTCTAGCAGAATGCACCAGCTAGAGTAATCCTAGTAAAGTAAAAGATACGTAGGTCGGCGTTGCCACGCCGACAATTAAAATGTCCATTTTTGATATTAATAAAACATTACCTTTTTATTTTAAAAAACCTTCCTCTTTGCAAAGCCTTACGCCCCATGGATGTCAAGTATCAAACTAACCCATCTGGCTAGTCGTATTTTTACGTAAGTAAAAATACGGATGTTTACAAAAATCCAAATCGTATGGTATATTAGAAACATCGGTTAAGGCTCACACCCGAGAGAATTAAAAACTCTTAAAAGTTTAACTTTTTGATGGTAAAGCTGTTTGCCGAACTTGATGGATTTTTCTGCATTGGGTATTTGTGTTTGATGTAGCAAATTTTATTTTGTTTGTTGTTATAATGAATACAATAAGGTTCAAAAATGTCTATAATTTCAACATACTTACCCCGTGTAAATTCTAAATGCTTTCGTACGATAAATAGTATCCGTACGAATTTGGGAATGCGTCCATTTAGGGATTCAAAACTCTTAGAAAAAATTGAAGGGGTTGATGTTGTCGATTTTTCAAAAAACATCGGCTTGAAAGTTCCAAAAGAGGCTAAGACGTATAGTTATGTCAGCATTGGGCGAAAATCTGATAATGATTTTTCTCGAGAGGTTATTTCATTTTTCGATTCGCAAAAGCGTTTGATATCAAGGATTTTTCAAGAAAATGGTATAAATGTAAAGCAACGATTGTATAGTTACAAGAAGAAAACTCGAATTATCCAAACTAGAGAATATAGTACGGCAAGATTACCAGAAACATACAGGGCAAATATTGATATATACAACAAACTAGGGGACTGGCATGTTGTGTCTTTGGAAAAACAAATTAAAGAAAAAGTTTCAAAATTTGTGAAAGAAGGCAAGAAAGCATTGCAATTGTTGACTAGACGTGTTGATTACGACCCAAAAGATATGGATTTTGAACAAATTACTTATACAAAATATCCTTTAAATTTGGGTTTTGGCAAAAAATCTGATAAACAAGTTCTTAGTGCCAAAATCAAAAAAGGGAATAAAGACGTAGAAATTTCTGAACTTGAACAAACGGCTAATCTGGGTATTGATGAAAGTGATGAATTTTTAAAATATCGTATCCTTGACCCTAGAACGGCTGATGGTATGGAATATCTAACTTACAAATTTTTAAGGGATAAAAATTTGGACAAATTGTATCTTCGAGTTTATCCTTTAGATGCTGATGTAGGAAAAAATTCTGCGGGATATTTTTCTGCAAGAAAGTCTCAAATTTGTTATAGTCCAGTTTTAGAAAATTATTATTCCGAAGATGTTGTCGCTGTTGTTGCACATGAAACAGAACATGCCTATCAGCATTCTCTAATTGGACGAGTTGGTAAGGGTATAAATTCTTACGAATATGAGGCTTTGCGAGAATTTGGTCCAATTGAATACGGGGATAACAATTTTAGAAAGTCTATTGAGTACGCTATTGCAAGGGATGAGTATCCTTCGTATTCTTCGACAGAAGATTTGTCAAGAAATCGATTGTATCAAGAGAATTTGTTAGAAGTTGATGCTTTTGCAGTTGAAGAACCTGCCAAAAAAGCTTATACTAAAAATTTGAAAAATTTCGAATTTTTTGACCAATTTTAAAATTTTTTCAAGAAAAGTTTTTGAATTTTCAAAAATCTTGATTGTAGTACATGTTTGTCATACAATCAACTTGAGAAATAGCATTTAAGGAGAAATTATGAACGAGCTGTTAAAAAAATCCGCTGTTGAACAGAGTAAAGCTCTGAAAAATAAAGAAATTTCTGCCGTAGAACTTACAACTGCCGCATTTGAACGAATTGATGGCGTGGAAAGTAAGATTGGTGCATTTAACTCTTTGACAAAAGATATTGCACTTGCTACTGCAAAAAAAGTTGATGAAAAAATTGCAAAAGGTGAAGAATTACCACTTTTAGCTGGTGTACCTTTGGTGTTGAAAGATAATATGAACCTTGTTGGTTCTCGTACAACTGCGTCATCTAAAATTTTGGAAAACTTTGTTTCTCCATTCAACGCAACTGTTACGGAAAAATTGTTAAATAACTTAGTTCCAATTGTTGGTAAAGCTAACTTGGATGAATTTGCTATGGGTTCTTCAAACGAAAACTCTGCATTTAACAAAGTTCACAACCCTTGGGATTTGAATAAAGTTCCTGGTGGTTCATCAGGTGGTTCAGCTGCTAGTGTTGCATCTTGTGAAGCTACTTTGGCACTTGGTTCTGATACTGGTGGTTCAATTCGTCTTCCAGCTAGTTTTTGCGGTATTGTTGGTATGAAACCTACTTATGGTAGAGTTTCTCGTTATGGTTTGATTGCATTTGCATCATCTCTTGACCAAATTGGTCCTTTTGCAAGAACAGTAGAAGATGCAGCAAACTTATTGGAAGTAATTTCTGGTCATGACCCTAAAGATTCAACTTCTTTAGATATGCCAGTTGAACATTATTCTCAAAGTTTGAATAATGACCTAAAAGGTAGAAAAGTTGGTGTAATCAAAGAACTTATGGGTGAAGGAATTTCTCCAGATGTTCAAAAAGCTATTGAAAACGCAATTGAAACATATAAAAAATTAGGTTGTGAAATTGTTGAAATTTCATTGGATAAGTTAAAATATTCAATCGGAATTTATTACATTTTGGCTACGGCTGAATGTTCATCAAACCTTGCAAGATTTGATGGCGTTAGATATGGTTATAGACACCCAGATGCTAAAAATCTTCTTGAATTGTACACAAAATCAAGAGCAGAAGGTTTTGGTCCAGAAGTTAAACGTCGTATAATGCTTGGTACATACGCATTGTCATCAGGTTATTATGATGCTTACTATAAAAAAGCTCAACAAATGAGAGCTTTGGTTACAGAAGACTTTAGAGAAGCATTTAAAAATGTAGATATTTTGATTTCTCCAACATGTCCAAACACAGCGTTTGAACTTGGTGCAAAATCATCAGATCCATTGTCAATGTATTTGACTGATATTGCAACTATTAGTTGTAACTTAGCAGGTCTTCCTGGTATCAGTGTTCCTGCTGGATTTGATTCTACTGGTATGCCAATCGGTTTACAAATTCTTGCTCCTCAGTTTGAAGAAGCTAGATTGTTCAACTTTGCTCATCGTTTTGAACAAGAAAATGATTTCTACACAAAATTGGCAAATGTATAATTGGACAATAAAATGATATAATTTAAAAAGACAGGATGTAAATCCTGTCTTTTTTGTTGTGGAAGGGAATAGGAACATGGAAATAAGGAAATAAGTTTTTTATGTTAATTATTTTTCCCTCCCCAAGGGAGGAGGGATTAAGGGAGAGGGATTTGAAAAAAAACTCTTTTGAAATTGTATCTTTTCGTCTTTGGCTCAAGGGTAATTTCTCTCTCAACCTAAGAGAGAGTGGTGAAAGGATATAACCAAACATTATTCATCCCCTAGGGGGAGGTCAGGTGAGGGTTTGATATAGTTTTGAATAATTGCAAAAGATTATCCTTGGTAAATTTATATTTTGATAGAATATGTTATGCGGGGTAACGTTCCAGAACACTCTGTAAATTTTAAACGTATTTGTCATACTGAGCGAAGCGAAATATTTCAAACTGTTCTCGTTAAGGTTAACCCCTCACCTCAATCCTCTCCCCAAGGAGAGGAAGAAAAAGTATTAATCAGCCATACGGCACGCAGTTTCACTCGACTCAACTTTGTTTTGTCGGTTCAGCAAGTGTCCCCAAGTCGAGTATATTTCTATTCAGTCATTGCGAACGAATGTGAAGCAATCCAGCTTATTTATGTTGTCGGCGTGGCAACGCCGACCTACTATTTGTCATTTTGAACGCACTAGTTAGAGATGTGGAAACGACCTTATTTTCATGTTCCCTATTGCTCTTATACAACTTATAGACTTTTTCCCTCCTCGGCGTTATTGATTTTTTTTGTCTATGATATTATAATAAAAGCAATAAACATAAGGAAAAAGAAAGAGTAATGGACGAGTCGAGTTTGGGTACGATTGTTATTAATTGGATTATAGTATTTTTACTATTACTTGTGAATGCCTTTTTTGTCGCTGCTGAGTTTGCTATTGTAAGAGCAAGAAAAGCTAAGATTGAGCAATTGACAAAAGATGGTAATGTAGATGCTAAGTTGGCACTAAAAGCATTGGAAGATATGAATTTCTTCATTGCAGCAGTTCAGGTTGGTGTAACAATTGCAAGTATCGGTATTGGTTGGTTTGGTTCTCCAACCATCGAAAAAATGATGGCTCCATTGATAAATTATTTCCCTTCTGCACAGTCTTATCTTGTTCCTTTGACTGCTGTGGTTGCATTCGTTGTAATTACATTTTTACATGTTGTAGTCGGTGAACAAGTTCCAAAATGTATTGCTCTTCAATATCCAGAAAGAATTTCACTTTATGTTGCAAAGCCTATGGATTTGTTTATGACAATTTCAAAACCATTTGTATGGTGTTTGAATAAGGCTTGCAATTTGATTTTGCATGTTTTTAAAATCCCTGTAAGTTCAGCGAGGGTTGTTCATACTATTGAAGATTTGGACTTGCTTGTTGATACAAGTTATGATGAAGGGGTTTTAAACGAAACTGAAAAGGATATGCTTCATAATATGTTCAAATTTTCTGATTTGACAGCTCGTGAAGTTATGATTCCTAGAACGGATATGATTTGTGTTCCAATCGATATGTCACTTGATGAATTAAACAAGATTGCAACAGAAAACCAATATACTAGATATCCTGTTTATGATGGCGATATTGACCATATTACAGGTTTAATTCACGTTAAGGATTTGTATTCTTTAGCGATTAAAGACCAAGTTTGCCCAATAAAAGCTATTCAACGTAAGATTATGCTTGTACCAGAAACAATCACGATGGATAATTTGGTTTTGGAATTTAAAAAGAATAAATCTCAAATGGCTGTTGTTGTTGATGAATTCGGTGGAACTTCTGGTATTATTACTTTGGAAGATGTTTTGGAAGAAATCTTTGGTGATGTTCAAGATGAATTTGACGAAGAAGCTGAGATTGATATTAAAGAAATTAAGCCAAATCATTATCTTGTTAACGGTATGATGCGATTGGATGAATTGGCTAGTTATTTTGATATTCCGCCAGAAAAACTTGAAGATGATGATGTTGATACAATTGCAGGTATTGTAGTAAAAGAACTTGGCAGAATTGCAAATATAGATGATTTTGTTGAATATAGAGATTTTACATTCACTGTAAAAGAAGTGGATGGTGCTAGAATTACTAAAATATTACTTGTTCATGAAGCTCCAAAAGTAGAAGAAAAACAAGAAGTTGAAAAATAATTAATTTTGTAATTATTAAAGAGAGCCATTTATGCTATTGCAAAAATGGCTCTCTTTAATTTAGTTTATTTTTTATACTTGAACTCTAATCAAGCTATTTACACTTGTAATTGCAGGGTCATTGTTAAAGATATTTACTACATTTTGCATATCTTTTTCTTTACAAATTTCTGTAATAACAGTGATTTTTGCTGCGTGGTTTCCTGCAACTTCTTTTTGAACGATACTTGCTAAACTTATATTATGTTCTTCGCAAGCTTTACCGATACGACCAATTACCCCAAGGCTATTTTGTGCAGTAATTGATAAGTAATATTTGTTTTCAGTTTCTTCAATAGGAATCATTTCCGCATTTTCGTGGTGATTACATCTCATCATTGGTAGCAAGTAATCAGTTTTTCCTATTTCAGAAGCTATTGCTAAAATATCACCGACAACTGAACTTGCAGTTGGGAATTCTCCAGCTCCAGGCCCAGATAGAGTCACATCTCCAACTGGATGACCTGTTAAACTTACTGCATTTGTAACATAGTCAATGTGTGCAAGTGATTTTGAAATAGGTACAAGCATTGGGTGAACTCTTACATCTGCTTTGCCATCTTCACTAAGTTCTGCAGAAGCAATAAGTTTAATTTTGTAACCCATTTCGTTTGCTGCTTGCATATCGTCTGGGCTAATTTTTGTTATCCCTTCTCGATAAACATTTTCAAATTTAATTCTTTTGCCAAATGCAATCGTTGCAAGGGTTGTAATTTTATATGCTGCGTCAAAACCTTCAACATCTCCAGTTGGGTCAGCTTCGGCATAGCCTAATTTTTGGGCTTCATCCAAAACATCTGCATAAGATGCCCCTTGTACGTCCATTTTTGTCAAAATATAATTTGTTGTTCCGTTAAGAATTGCTTTTATCTTTGAAATTTTATTCCCAGCCAAAATGGTTTTTATTGGCATGATTAGTGGAATTCCGCCTGCAATTGCAGCTTCGTATAGAACAACTTTGTTATTTGTTTCTGCAAAGTTAAATAATTCTTCGCCGTGTTTTGCAAGTAATTCTTTATTCGCAGTAACAATATGTTTTCCATTTTTTATAGCAGTTTTAATCAAATCAAAAGCGGGTTCTACGCCCCCTACAAGTTCTGCTACAATGTCAATTTCTGGGTCGTTAACAATTTCATACGCATTGTCAGTGATGATACTTTCATCTAATCCCTCAATGTTACGTTTTTTGTTTTTGTTACGTACCGCAATTTTTACAACTTCAACATTTTTGAAGTTCTGAAGTGTTTTAAAAACGCCACTTCCTACTGTCCCTAGACCAATTAGTCCAATTTTAATTTTCTTTTCCATAGATTGTATTGTAGCATAATAAAAACAATAAGTGAAGAGTTTAAAAAGTTGCATATGTGGGAAGTAAGATTTATAATCTAAAATTTTGAAAAATAAAAATATCCATGATATTATTAACCTATGAAAAGAAAACCAACAGTTGCAATAGTAGGAAGACCGAATGTAGGAAAATCAACTTTCGTTAACCGTTTAATCGGGGCGAGAAATTCTATCGTGCATGATATGCCTGGTGTTACCAGAGATAGAATTTATTTTGATGTTGAATGGCAAAATAAAGGTTTTACTGTTATTGATACTGGCGGTATTATCCCTGGTGATGGGGATGATATTATGGTTTCTATTTTTGACCAAGCAAGATTAGCTTGTGAGGAAGCAGATAGAATTATTTTTCTTGTTGACGGAAAAGATGGCATCAACCCTGTTGATTATGATATTGCAAATATTTTGCGTCAATCTGGAAAGCCAATATTTTTAGCTGTCAACAAGTGTGATAATCCAGATTCATTACTTATGACAAGTGATTTTTATGCGTTGTCTGTTGGCAATCCTATTGGAATTTCTGCTCTTCACGGTTCTGGCGGGGTTGGAGATTTATTGGATGTTGTAACTGAAGGTTTTGACGAATCCGAAGAGGAAGAAAAAGATGGCCGCATAAGAATTGCGATTGTTGGTCGTCCTAATGCTGGAAAATCTTCTATTGTAAATTCTTTGTTGAATACCCAAAGAGTTATTGTTTCTGATGTTTCTGGAACTACAAGAGATAGTATTGATAGTTTTATAACTTATAATGACAAAGAGTTTGTTATCGTCGATACTGCGGGTATTAGAAAAAAATCTAAAGTTGATTATGGTGTTGAAAAATTTGCTGTTGATAGAGCAATTCGTTCAATTAGAGAATGTGATGTTGCGGTTCTTGTAATTGATGCAAAAGAAGGAATTTCTGACCAAGACAAAAAGATTTCTTCTATCATTACTGAATCTGGAAAAGGTATTATTGTTGCAATCAATAAATGGGATTTAATTGAAGAGAAAAAAGCTAATACAATCAATAAGTTTGAACAAGAACTTGCGAAAGATATTCCATTTTTGAGTTATGCTCCAAAGATTTTTATTAGTGCATTGACAAAACAAAGACTCGGGCAGATTTTTGATAAAAGTTTAGAAGTTTATGAACAATGCGTTAAACGTGTTTCTACTGGTTTGTTGAATAAAGTTATTAACGAAGCTTATGCTCTTAATCCTCCAACAAGTTTCAAGGGCAAGAGATTGAAGGTTTTATACACAACACAAGCTGCTATTCAGCCACCAACATTTGTTTTGTTTGTTAATAATGAAGAACTTTTGAAGGATAGTTATAAAAGATATTTGGAAAACAAGTTGCGTGAAGCGTTTGGTTTCTTTGGTACACCTATTAGAATTTCTGTTCGTGAACGTAAAGAAAAAGGTAGAAAATAATCTTTTTAAATTTCGTCGTTATAATTTTCAAGAGTTTTATTGATTTGTTCAATCATTTTATCTCTGAGGTTTTTGGGCGAAATGATTTCACAATTGAAAGAGTACCTCATAAGTCGTTTTAATAATAAATCAAAAGGTTCGTTTTTATTTATGATAACTAGGTTCCCCTCTGAATCTAGACCGTTTGAATATTCATTTTCTTTGATTTTATAAGTTTTTGCTAATCGATTTTTCAGTTTATAAACAACTGTTGTTGCTAGTTCAGTTGAATTTGCAATTTGTGGTTGTTTTGCGATTGTTAGAATGTTGTCAATTTGGATATTTATGTTTTCATGAGTATTTGGCTCATATACTTTTAAAAATGCTTCTGTTGGTTCATAAATAATTTCCTTTGGATAACATTTGCATTTTTGTTCTTTCCCACCTTTGAGGTAGATTATTATGATAACAAAATTTTCTTTGCAGATTTGTTCGCAATAATTAATTTTCTCTTCAAGGTCGGAATAATAGAATGAAAAATTATAATTTTTTGAAATATTTTTTAATTTATTTTTATCATTTTCATTCATCCTAAAATCCAGTTCTTGTAGTAATTTTTGGAGATTTTGAGAAAGTTCTTTATCTGGAAAATTTTGGGATAATTTTGTTAAAATCCCAATAGTTTTTAAATCATCTTGCGTAAAAGGAATTGAATAAAGTCCGTTTTTCAAAATGAATTTGTTATTTTCTTTGACAACATTTAGTCCAAAAACTTTTAGAGTGTTTAAGTATTTATTTAAAACTACTTGGATATTATTTGTTGTTTGGTCTTCATTAAAATCGTCAATAAATATATTTATAACGCTTTGATAATCGGCCTTATCTTGGTATAAAAGTTCAAGAAGTTTGAAAATTTTAATACATCCGTCATTCAATTTTTGGCTATCTTTCTTCAAGGTAACCTTCTTTCATTTTTGTTAAGTTTTCAATAAACTCTTTTTTAAAATCCTGTGGATATAAAATCTTACAATTTGGAGATAATGACATTATTCTTTGCATTATTCCGAATTTGTTTGGGGATGTTATCTCAACTTGTATTTTTTCAGAATTTTTATTGATAATTTTTTCGTTATTTTCAAGTTCAAATTTCTCATTTGGTATAGTGCGAACTTCATATCCTATTTGATATACAGGAATTTTTAAGTCCGATTTTTTAAGATTAATTCCTGTAATTTTTATAATTCTAGAAACTAAAAAACTTGAATAATTTTTGTGTTCTGAACTTATACCATATAAATATAACTTTCCATTAGAAATTTCTAGTTTATCTACAATTATATTTATATTTTTCTTTCCAGAAGTTAAAGAGTTGTAATAGATAATTATTTCTGTATTTGAACCAGAATATGTCATTAAATCTTGGATGATTTCTGGATTGATATTGTGTAATGGTGAAATATTTTTCAGTTTAATTTTTAAGTCTTCATTTGTAATAAAGTTGGAGAATTTATCAAAAAATTTTTGTAAAGATAACAAATCTGAAATATCAATTGATTGATAAATTGCTTTAAAAACTTTTATTATGCTTTGAGCTTGCTCTTTTGTTATTTTTAATTCAAAAGGGTGTGAATCTATTGAATAGCGTGTAATTCCGTCTTTTGTATATTTAGAGATTTTACAGCCGATTTTTCTTAGCGAATTTAAGTAAATTCTAAGTGTATCAATAGATACAGACTCATGTAAATACTCATGATTTTCGATTGCTGCTCTTAATTCTTGGTAAGATTTAGGTCCTTCTAATAGTAGCGAAAATATGATTATAGACTTAAATCCAGTAAAAGACATTAGATTATATGTAACTTTATTTGTTTTAAGAAACTCTTTCATAATCTTTTTTTATCTATCCTCAAATCCAGTCTATCACAAACTTTCAGGATTTTCTAATAATTATTTTTCCCATGCCCCATGCTTTCTCTGTAATTATTATTTGTCAAATAAAATTTGCTTAAATTTTTACATGATTTCATTAAATTATCTTCATTAAGAAATGATAATTTGAATTTTACTTAGAGTATCAAGGGGCATGGTCAAATGTAAAATTTTTATGTAAATTCTTTACTTGTAATAACCGAGAATTAGGTCTAAAGTTATAGACATAGAAAGCCGAATTAAAATCATATGGCTACCAGAAAATTGGAAGGAAAAAATTAAATACACATTACATAAAATGTAATTTGGGAAGTAGATGGACAAAAGATTAGAAACAGAGGTGATGGCAAAGTAGTCCACAAGGGAAAAGAGATTATTGAGGTACAGTATAGTTAAACTGTAAGATTAGGGATATTTTTTTAGTTTACATCTTAAGAATAAATATTATATATCTAGTTTATTAAGGGAGTAAGTTAAAGACTTAAGAAGAGAGTAAGGATAGTTGTAAACTTTTAATTAGCTTGTACTTGATTAAGTATAAGCTTTTTTATATAGTGAGGTTATGGAAGAGTTAGAGCCAAAAAGAGTTATAGCGTTGATGTCAGGAACGTCTTGCGACAGTATAGATGCGGGACTTTGTGAAGTTTTTCCTGATATGTCTGTAAAATTAATCAAGGGTATAAATTATAAATATCCACCTCATATTCAATCAAAAATTTTTCAAATTTTTAGAGGTGAAGCTTCTGTTAAAGATATTTGCATGATGAATTTTGCTATTGGAAAATGTTTTGCTGATGCTTCAAAAGTATTGATTGAGGAATTTGGTAAACCTGATTTTATTTCAAGTCATGGGCAAACAATTTATCATTATCCCTTTGACGAAAAGATTGATGATGTTAGTTTAAAAAGTACTCTTCAAATTGGTGAAAGTTCTGTTATCTCTCAAGAAACAGGATGTATGACTATTTCAAATTTCCGAGAAGCTGATATTGCTCAAGGTGGGCAAGGAGCTCCACTGGTTTGTTTTGCAGATGAAAAATGGTTCAAAAGACGTGGTAAAAATTTCGCAATTCAAAATATTGGTGGAATTTCTAATGTAACTGTCGTTTCAAAAGATTTTGAAACATTTGGCTTTGATACAGGCTTAGGGAATATTATGATTGACTATTGCATGAATAAATATTTTAACAAGCCATATGACAAAGATGGAGAAGTGGCGAAGAGTGGTATTGTTTCTGATTCTTGGCTTGATTGTTTGTTGCAGGATGAATATTATTTACTAGAACCTCCAAAATCTACTGGTAGAGAATATTTTTCTGCAAGGTATATTGAAAATGCTCTTAAATTTGCTCCAGAAAATCCTTGCGATATTATTGCAACAGTAACAGCTTTAACTGCGAAAACGATTGCTCAAAGTTGGGAAAGATTTATTTATCCAAATGTTGGTATTCATGAAGCTGTTATCTGTGGAGGTGGGGCTTATAATCCTGCATTAATGGGCTTTTTAAGAACATATTTACCATCTTATATTGATTTGAAAACCTGTGAAGATTATGGAATTTCTAATAATTTTAAAGAAGTAATGGCTTTTGCACTTTTGGGTTATTGTACATATTACGGAATCCCGAATAATTTGCCTTGTTGTACAGGGGCGAAAAAACGTGTAGTTATGGGAAAGATTTCGTATTAAGTTGAAATTTCAATAGGGGTGTTAATTTTATAAGGCACTGGGGTAGAAATATCCAAGTACCTAATTTGTGCGTGTCCTTTTTGGCAAAATTCATGTTAACAAATGTAACAAAGCTGAGAGCATGTGAAATCGAGCCTTTTGGGATGTTTTTATATATTTGAGAGCAAAAAAGAGAGCTAATTATGAGTTTAAGTATTTCCGCACAATCAAATAGCTATCTAGCAAAGAAACTCGGCAAGTCTGAAAGCAATCAGACAGGTGCTTCTTCTCGTACTCAAGTTGCTCAAAATTTACAAACTTCTTCTGCTAAAACAACAAGAACTTTGACTCTAGGTTCTAAAAAACAATCTAACTTTGTAGCTGGCAGAGGCAATACTCCTGGAGCTGCTAGAAGAAGCCTTACTAAATTACAAGAAAGATATAATCACAGACCTAATCAAGGTTTTTATAATACTGGTGGTAATAGTGGTGTCCAAGAAACGGTTGTAATTAGACAAAGTTCTAATTTTGGTAATATGACTGGCATGTATGGCATGTCTGGTATGTCTGGCATGATGGGCATGGGTGGTATGACCGGTCAAATGGGTATGCTTAACCAAGTAGGTACAATGCTTGGTATGGATCAAGAAACTATGGGTTATATTGGAGCAGGTGCTTATTTGACTCAACAACTTGGTCAACTTGGTTCTTCAATGGGCTTATTTGGTGGAAGCAGTTCTTCTAGCGTAAGTTCATCTGTTTCTTCAAGTGCTAATACTGCAATTTCTAATATGAACTCTGCAAAAGATGTGGTATCTTTAAAACAAGCAATTGAAGGAGCAAAATCACAAGCGGCAGGTCTATCTCAATCTGCTGGACAAGTTGAGTCAAAACAAACTGCTTTTACTAATGCAACTAAAGCTAAGAAAGACGCTGAAACCAGCGTAGCAAATAAAAAGCAAGATGTTGCAACCAAAGACCAAACTGTAAAAGCATTAGGTAATCAAGTTACACTAATAAAATCTCAACTTACCGCTGCATCTAATAATGTCTCCATGTGTAATGCTTCATATCAAGCAGCTGAGGCAAATTTAAGGAATGCTTCTACTCCAGAAGCCAAAGAAGCTGCTCAAGCAGCTGTAAATAAAGCAAAATCAGCATTAGACGAAGCTAAGGCAACTGAAGCTAAGGTTAAACAAGCATTAACTGAGGCTGAAAATAGACTTACTAATGCCGAAAATGAATTGAAAACAGCCAAGGAAGAATATCAAAAAGCCGAAGATGATTTGGCTACAAAAGGTGAGGCATTAGAAACTGCTGAAACCGAATTGGATAAGGCAAAACAGGCAAAACAAGATTATGATGCCTTATCTTCTGAAATTGAAACTCAAGAATCTCGTTTAGAACAACTAGACCGACAAGAAAAAGAGGCTTATAGTGATACTACACAAGCTATAAAAGATAGAGAAGCTAAAGTTGGTGATAAAACAGATGATAAAAAATTAGCGAAATTAAAAGAAAAACAAAATAAACATGGTGATAATATTGTAAAATTACAATGTATGAGTGCTCCTCCTTCTGAAACTGGTAAAGATGGTGAAGATTTACGCTCTACAATGTTACCATCTGGCAAAATGGTTTACTTTGTTGGGATGGAAGAAGTTTCAGAAGATGTTTATAACAGCCACAAAAAAGCATCAGCTTAACTAAACATTTACAAAGACTTTACAAATTCTTTTAAGTATATTAAAATATAGTCAGAAAAGCAGTATTGCAAAACGAAAAAAGAACGGTAACCCCGTTCTTTTTTTCGGTAATATAGCGTTATTTAATTGTGAAAGGTAGGAACAAGATGAAGCAGGAAGTAAACAGATTAGAGGTTTTGGAAGCGATTACTCCATTGATTGAAAATACCGCAATGCGTTTTAATTTGGTTCCTATTGAAATTGATTTTTCTAAAGAAAATCATAGATGGTTTTTGAGAATTTATTTATATTCTCAAGACCGTAGTATTACTCTTGAGGATTGCGAAAACGTTACCCGTAGCTTAGAAGGTTTTTTGGACGAGTTAATCCCAGTTAAATATTATCTTGAAGTATCTTCTCCAGGATTAGAGAGAAAATTTAAGTCTGAAAAGGAATTTATCATTTTCAAGGGTAAAAGAATTAGTTTGAAGTTGAAAGAACCTTTGTTGGGCGAAACTGAAAAGATTTTCAAGGGTGAAATTATTGATTATGATTACAATGAAGGTTTAACGTTCTTCCGATTTGATGATGGATGTGAACTTCAAATTCCAAAGGAAAATATTCAATCAGCAAAATTGTATATTGATTGATGCCGTTTATAGATTTATTAATTTATTTATATAAAATGAAAGGAAAATAAAATGATTAAAATTGGAGCAGGAAATTTAAATGAAGTTTTTGAAGAACTAGAAAAGGAAAAAGGCATTTCCAAAGATGTTGTTATTTCTTCTCTATGCGACGCAATGGTTGCAGCTTACAAAAAACATTTGAGATTGAAAGAAGTTCAAAATGTTGAAGCATTTTTGGATGAACAATCTGGCGAAATCGGTATCTTCAAAGGCAAAACTGTTGTTGAATCTGTTGAAGATGAGGACAATGAAATTTCTCTAGCTGAAGCAAAAGAAATTGATGAAGATGTAGAATTGGGCGATGAAGTTAAATTAGAAGTTACACCAGATCAATTCGGTAGAATTGCTGCTCAAGCTGCTAACCAAGTTTTAACTCAAAGAATCAGAGAAGCTGAAAGAAATCTTGTTCTTAACGAATTCTTAGAAAAGAAAGGCACTTTGATTACTGGTATTATTCAAAAAGTTGATGATAGAAGAAATGTTATCGTTAACATTGGTAAGACTGATGCTGTTATGCCAAGAAAAGAACAAATCCCTGGTGAATATTACAAACCTGGTAACAGAATCAGAGTTTTTGTTCTTAACGTTAAAGAAACAACAAGATTACCTCAAGTTATTGTTTCTCACGCTCATCCAGAAATCGTTAGAGAATTATTTGAACTTGAAGTTCCTGAAATCGAAGACGGTATTGTAGAAATTAAATCAATTTCTAGAGAAGCTGGTTACAGAACAAAAATTGCAGTATGGTCAAATGACCCAGAAGTTGATTCAGTTGGTGCTTGTATTGGACCTAGAGGTAGCAGAATTCAAACTATCGTTGGTGAATTGAAAAATGAAAAAATCGATATTGTTAGATATTCTGAAGACCCAGTAGAATATATTGTTAACGCTTTATCTCCAGCAAGAGTTGTATCTGTTGATATTATGGCTGATGATGAAGCTGCTCATGAAGCTCTTGTTGTAGTTCCAGATGATCAATTGAGTTTGGCTATCGGTCGTGAAGGTCAAAACGTTAGACTTGCTCACAAATTAACAAATTGGAAAATTGATATTAAATCAGTTTCTCAAATGGAACAAGCTGAAGCTCAAAATGTAAGTAATTACGAATATGATGAAGAACCACAAGAAGAAGATGTTGTTGTAGATTCAAATGAATTGGATGAAGAAATCGAAGAAGAAATGAATCAACAAGCATTGGATGAAGAAGATGTTCAAGATGGTGGAATTTCTGAAGAAGTTGAAGAAGAACAAGAATAGTTTTTCTAATTTTTAAATAAATAGAAAACGGGTAGCGATTGTTACCCGTTTTTTATTGCTTAGACTAATCCTTCTTTAAGTGCTTTCACTGCGGCTTGTGTTCTATCATCTACTAATAGTTTTTGGATTATGTTGCAGACATGAGCTTTTGCTGTGTGGGCAGAGATGGTTAATTCTTCCGCAATTTCGTTGTTCGATTTTCCGTCAACTATGAGTTTTAAAACTTCGTATTCTCTTTGAGTTAAGTTGGAGTGTTGTTCTCTAAACATTGCTCTGGACATTTGGCGTTGGGGGACAAGTCCTCTGTTTTTATCTCTCAAAATAGGGACTGCTAGTGGGTCAATCCACATTGCTCCATCTTTTATTGTTTGGATAATCATTTTGAGAATATCTGTATTTATATCTTTCATTACGTAGGCACAAGCTCCTGATTCCAGTGCTTCTAAGACTTCTTGTTCGCTCAGGTGAGATGTAAGAATTATAATTTTTGCATCGGTGTTTAATTCAAGAATTTTTTTTGTTGCTTCAATCCCTGAAATGTCTGGCAACCCGATATCCATAAGTGTTACGTCTGGGTGGGTTGTTTTGAATTTTTCGATTGCATCTTTCCCTGATTGTGCTTCGGATGTAACTTCTAGTCCGTCTTGTTCTTCAAATAGTGATTTCAGTCCGACTCTCAAAAGTTTATGATCTTCAACCAAAAGTATTTTTATTGCAGAATTTATCATTTATTTTTACTCCTTGGTTTCTTTTTTTATATTATATAGATTTGGGAGTTTGATGGTATCTGTTTTGTGTGTATTGTGTGAGGGTATTATTATTTTGAGTTTTTTTTGTGTTGAAATTTTATTTCTATTTTTAATTAAATTTACTAGCTAAAATTAACTGTTTGTTATAAAATTATCACGATATAAATTGATAAAATACATATGGGATAAATATATGAGAAATTCTAAATATTCAGCAGTTGTTATAGGTAGCGGAATTGCAGGTTTATATTCTGCTTTGAAATTGGAACAGCAATTAGATTTGCCAGATGGAATTTTGTTGATAACAAAATCAAATTTGGGTGAAAGTAATTCATATTATGCTCAAGGTGGTATGGTTGCCGTTTTAAAAAGTAATGAAAATGATTCTGTCGAATCTCACGTAGCGGATACATTGAAAGCTGGTGCGGGTTTGAGTGAATTAAATACGGTAAAATTTATAAGCGAAAATTCTGATAAAGTTGTGAAAGATTTATTGACTTTTGGTGTTGAATTTGACCGAGATGAAAATGGTAATTTCACTTTGACAAAGGAAGCTGCACACAGCGTGAATAGAATTTTGCATTCTGGTGGAGATGCTACTGGGAGAGAAATTGAAATTGCTTTATGCGAAGCTGTAAAAAAGAATAAGAATATAAAAATTTATGAAAATACTTTGGCTGTTGAATTACTTGTTAAAGACAATGAGTGCGATGGTGTAATTGTATTTGATGAAGATAAAAAAGAATACGAAGCTGTTTATTCAAAAGTTCTAATACTTGCAACTGGCGGATTGGGACAAATTTATAAATACACAACAAACCCAATTGGAGCAACTGGCGATGGCTTTGCTTTAGCGTATAATGCGGGTGCAATTTTGCAAGATATGGAATTTGTTCAATTCCATCCTACTGCTTTGGCTTTTGATGATGAAAAAAATCATAATAGATTTTTAATAAGTGAAGCTGTAAGAGGTGAAGGTGCAAAATTGTGTGATGAATTTGGAACAGAGTTTATGTTCAAGTATCATGAAAAACGTGAACTTGCTCCTCGTGATATTGTTGCTCGTTCAATTTATTGTGAAATGAATAATACTGGTGAGCCTAACGTTTATTTGAACGCTACGGGAATTGGTTCTGAAAAGCTGATGAAAAGATTTCCTACAATTGCGAAAAAATGTATGGAGCATAATATAGATATTACAAAAGATTTGATTCCTGTTGCTCCTGCTGCTCATTATTATATGGGTGGTGTTAAAACAAATCTGAAAGGTGAAACATCAATCAATGGCTTGTATGCAATTGGAGAGGTTTCTTCAACTGGTTTGCATGGTGGAAACAGACTGGCAAGTAATTCGCTTTTAGAATGTGTTGTTTGTGCTTATGAAACAGCAGATTTCTTGAAAAAATCTGATTTAACTTTAAGTGACAAATATGCGGAATATAAAAATATTATAGAAAAATATGATGAAAATATTTCAAAATCTGATTGTGATATTGATTCATTAAAGGCGAAAGTCAAAGATGTTATGTGGACAAATGTTGGAATTTTTAGAAATGAACAAACATTGAAAACTGCATTAGATGAAATAAACAAAATTTCTTTGAAATTTAATCGAACAGATAAATGTTTTAATCAAAATGAATATGAACTTCGAGATATGTTGATTGTTGCGAAGTTGATTATTGAATCAGCTCTACGTAGAAAAGAATCTCGTGGTGCTCATTACAGAGTTGATTATTTAGATAAAAACGAAACTTGTGAACACAGTACACTTACAAAAAAAGAAGGAGAATTGAGCTTTGTTAAGTAATTTTTATGTTGAAGATCATGTGAAACACGCATTGATGGAAGATATTGGATTTGGCGATGTTACGACTGAAAGTATTGTAGGTGAAGATAAGATTTTTGAAGCTTCTCTTGTTTCAAGATGCGAAGGTGTTATTTGCGGATTGGAAGTTTTTAAAACTGTTTTTAAGATTCTTTCAGATAAAGTTAAGGTTGAATTATTATTTAAAGACGGAGATAAAATCAAAAAAGGTGATGTGCTTGCAACTTTGACTGGCCCAGGAAAATATTTGTTGTTGGGAGAAAGAGTTTCTCTAAATTATATTCAAAGAATGAGTGGAATTGCGACAGAAACACATAAATACCAAACTGCTATTGGTGATTTGCCTTGTAAAATAGTTGATACAAGAAAAACAACTCCAAATTTTAGAGCTTTTGAAAAATATTCTGTAAAAGTTGGTGGCGGAGCATTACATAGATTTAACTTGTCAGATTGTGCAATGATAAAAGATAATCATATTCAAGTTGCTGGTTCTGTTACGAATGCGGTTAAAATGGTTAAAGCAAATCTTTCTCACGCTCACAAGGTTGAATTAGAATGTGATACTTTAGACCAAGTGAAAGAAGCTCTTCCTTTGGGAGTAGATATTATTATGCTTGATAATATGGACTTGGAAACTATGAAAACGGCTGTTAAACTTATTGACCACAAGGCAATTGTTGAAGCAAGTGGAAATGTTCGTCTTGAAACAGTTAGAGCGATTGCAGAATGTGGAGTTGATATAATTTCATCTAGTGCAATTGTTGCAAAAGCTCCAACTTTAGATATTGCTCTTGATATGTAGGGTTGAAGTCTATAAGTTGGATTATATAAGTTGAGTAGGTCGGCGTAGCTACGCCGACCTACTTTGCTACTTATCTATTGAGTTTTGCTCTCTCCGAGGGTAGAGAGAGAAATTGTCTTTGAGCAGAATGCGAAAAGGTACAATTTCGAGAGAGGGTTCTTATTTTTTTATCAATCCCTCTCCCTTAATCCCTCCAGTTTTTGCACACAGTTTTATAAAGTGTTTAGTATATCACCTCACCCTAACCCTCTCCTTGAGGATAGGGAAAAATAATTAACATAACGAACTTATTTCCCTATTTCCTTGATTAACCCCTCTTCCAACCTCTCTCTAGGAGAGGAGTAAGTAAAATGTAACCGACTTATCAACTTTATCATATTCCCTTGTTAATAATTATTTCAATGATACAATATAGTTAGGAATTTTAAAGTAAGGGCTGAGTTTTTCAAGTATGATGAGTCAATCAAAAAAATTATCTATTGCATTCTATTGGCATATGCACCAACCTGTTTATCAACTTACTCCTGATGGCGATTATTTAATGCCGTGGGTAAGACTTCATGCTGTTAAAGATTATCTTGATATGGCGTTGTGGGTCAATAAATTTAAAAATCTAAAATTGAATTTTAATTTTGTACCAGTATTATTGGATTCAATTATTGAGTACGCAGAATACGATGCCCATGATATTCATTCTCGACTTACTATCACTCCTGAAGAAAATTTAAACCACGAAGATAAAATTTTTATCTTGAATAATTTTTTTGATGCAAATTATCAAACTATGATTTTGACTAACGAAGAATATCACCGTTTGTATCAAGTTGTTCAAGTTGAAGGCACTTCGGATACTGAAATTTTTACTAATCAAGAATATGCAGACATTATGGCTCTGTTCAATCTGGCATGGATTGATCCGTCTTTCAAAACTTCTAACCCAGAATTGAAAAAATTAGTAAAAAAAGGTAAAAATTATACTCTTGAAGATAGGGTTAGAATTATTGAAATCCAAAGAGAAATTATCAAAAAAATAGTTCCAACTTTGAAAAAACTTGTTCAAAAAAATAAAATTGAAATCACAACAAGTCCTTATTATCACCCAATTTTGCCGATATTACTTGATTATAAAAATATCAAAAAAAATGCAATGCCAGGGGATGAGATTTTAGATTTAAAAACAGAACTTGATGCAAAAATGCAAACAAAAATGGCACTCGATAGGGTTGAGGAAATTTTTGGTAAAAGACCTCGTGGAATTTGGCCATCAGAACAATGCGTAAATGGCAAAACTCTTGAAATGCTTAGCTCTTTAGGCGTTGAGTGGGCAATTTCTGATGAAGGAATTTTAGGAAGTTCTATTAATTTTGAGTTTGAACATGATTTTAAAGGATACTTAAATGAACCTTATCACCTTGTAAAAACTTATCAATACAAAACTAAAAATTCAGATATAAAAATGATTTTTAGAGATGCGACAGTTCATAATTTAATAAATTTTGAATATCCACATCACAACCCAATCGCTGTTGCAAACGATTTGTATGATAGAATTAAAGTTTTGCAAAGTAGAATTTTATCTTCTCCTGACCAAGATCACCTTTTGACAATTGCATTAGATGGTGAAAACTGTTGGGAAAATTATATGGAAGATGGTGCATCTTTCTTGAAAACCCTATATACATTGATTTCAGAAGATAGTTCTCTTGAAACAGTGTTAATTAGTGATTATCTTGAACATAGTAAAGAACATAAATTATTGAGTAAAATTTCTGCTGGTTCTTGGTTTAATAAGAATTTTAAATTGTGGATTGACGAACCCGTAAAAGATATTGCGTGGACGTATTTGAAAAGGGTAAGACAAGATTTTTCGGATTTTGTAAAGCGTGAGCCATTAAATCCTAATATTGAAATGGCAAGAAAAGAATTGTTTATTTGTGAAGGTAGTGATTGGTTCTGGTGGTATGGAGAACCGAATGATTCTGGTAGAGATAATATTTTTGACTTTATTTACAGAACGCATTTGAAAAATATTTATAGATATTTGGATTTGGATGCTCCATCTTATTTGGATGAACCTATAACAAATATTTCACCTTCTAAGCCATCAAGATATCCACAATCTTTGATTACTCCTGTAATCAATGGTAAAGATATAACTTCAGAAGATGATATTTGGAACAATGCTGGATGTATTGAAACTCCTGATGGGCCAGTCTTGAGAGAGTCTAAGTTGTTTGAAAAAATTAGATTTGGAAATGATAATGATAATTTCTATTTGAAATTTCACCTAAATAAATTTTTAAAAGGCAACATTGATTTGACTCAAAGAACTTATCAAATGTATGTTTATTTGAGAAAAGCTGGTCGTAAGCAAGCTTTAGCTCCAGTAAGATTGATAAATAAAACTCAAAATATTTCTCCAATTTCAATGGAAAAATTTCATAATGAAATTCAGATTGCGATAAGAAAAGATACCTTGCAATTTTTGAGATTAATCAAAGCTATCCCAGGTGATATGTGGGTTTTGCAAAGTGACAAAACTATTGGAGTTGCGTATGATGAAGTTTTAGATTTACGAATTCCTTTTGATTTATTAGAAATCAAAAATGGTGAAACTTTGGAATTTGTATTTATTAACGCAAATTACGGTGTGAAAGATTTTTATATTCCAAACGAAATGGTTCTGTCTGTAACCCGCCCAGCATTTGTTCCTGCAAGATAAGTTGATGGTGTTTTGCTCAGTTGACGAAGGGAGTAAAATTGTTGCCAAATAAATCCAGTCATTGCTGACGAATGTGAAGCAATCCAGCTGATTTATGTTGTCGGCGTAGCAATGCCGACCTACTTTACTGCGAACGTATTAAAATGAATTTTCCGTAAGGGGGGGGGTAGGTTGCTATTGCCCACATATCTTTTAGAATGACCGTTATTTGTGGTTCTGTTCTTACATCATACCTTTACGGTTGAAGAATACTGCAGCGATAAATGTTGCGACAATTGAAATTGTAATAACAATCAAAAATCCAAAATGGTTTTGACCAAATGGCATTGGTACGTTCATACCCCAGAAACTACCTATCATTGTTGGAATTGACATGATGATTGTAATTGCCGCTAAAAATTTCATTACCAAGTTAAGGTTGTTGTTGATAATTGATGCCATACAATCCATCATACTTTCTAGAATTGTTCTGTGCATTTCAACCATCTCTGAAGCCTGTTTGTTTTCAATGATAACATCTTCTAGCATATCAATATCATCTTCTGTAAACTTCAAAATTCTTTGTAAGTTTGCGGTGTGTACCATTCTCAAAAGTTTTTGAAGTACAAGCTGGTTATCTTTTAAGGCTGTTGTGAAATATACTAAGGATTTCTGGATTTCCATTAATTGGAATAGAGCCTTGTTATTTGTTGTTTTTCTTAGTGAATCTTCAATACTTTCGGTTTGTTTATTGATTATATTCAAGTATCTCAAATAAAACTTTGCAGCTCTGAACAAGATACTGAGCATAAAATTTGCTTTATGACGAGTGTCAAAAAACTTTGCCGTATCTGCATTGAAAGAATTTATAATTTTATTTTCGTGAGAACATACGGTAATTACACTTTCTGGGGTAAAAATCAGACCTAATGGCAAAGTGTCAAAATTACCTTCCTCATCCATAACTGGCACATTAGTAATGATTAAGAGGTTTCCATCTTCAAAATCCATACGTGATAACTCGTCGGCGTCTAATGAGTTGTTTAAAAAGCTCTCATCTAGTCCTAAAACTAAAGACACTTGTTGAATTTCTTCTCTTGTTGGATTTATCAAGTTGAACCAAGAACCTGAAACGGCTTCATTTAAGTTCAAGATTTTTAGTGATCCATCATCTTGGGTTTTTGAAATCTCTAACATTTTACTATTCCTAATTGCCCGATTACAGAACAATTAAACTACACATGAAATAAAAGTTCAATAGTCTAAATTATGGAAATTGTAAAATTATTCTTCATCCTCATCATCGTCTTTTTTGATTTTATCAACAACCATTTTAGCCATTTCTTTAGCGATAACTTTTTGAGTATCTTCTGGACAATTTTGAAGCATGTTCATAGCTGTTCTTAAAGTTGTATCTATATCGTACCAACGTCCACGTTTGTTGTCATCTAATCCAGAACCAACTGCATTGATAATGTCATCTACTGCTTCAAATTTTTCATCTTCAATGTTGTGTTCGATGATAATTTTGATTAAGTTTAGAGCCACTCTGATTTGTGTTTGGTCATCAGTTTCTTCTAGTGTTCTTACTGCTTCTGATAATACTGGGTCTTTGTCATACCAGCGTCTGTGTTGTTGTGAGTATTCTTCTTTCATCTTCCTGTTCTCCTTTATATACTGAAATTATAATAAAAATTTATCCTTGTTTGAAGGTTACACCTTTAGTACCTTTTGGATACTGCCAATCAATAGCCTTCTTTTCGCACGCAATGCGGCATGCACCACATTCAAGACAGTTTTCGTAATTTATAATCAATTCTTGATTTTCATCGTTCCATTCATAAACTTTTGCGGGGCAAATGTAGGTACAATTGCGAGTTTTGCAAGTCTTACATTTTTCTTTGTCTGGCTTGAGATGCGATTCTGTATCTGGTGAATATTTTAGTGTATATAATTTTTTATCTATGTTCATACCAAAATACTCCATATTAAACGAATAATTGCTAAAATATCTTTTATTAGTTCTGAGATTTTTCTGTCAGTGAAAATGCTTTTAATAAATTTCCAATAGTTAGTTCTTTTTGGTATTCCGTTTGCGGATGTAAACATTTCAAAGAATGCATTAATTTTTCTCAAATAATAATCTAAAAACGCCTTTTGTCTTTGATGGAAAATATTCATCAAATCTTTGTATGTTTTCATATCTTTTAGAACAAAAGAATTTTTTAATTTCTGCTCATAGTGAGAGAGGAATTTTTTTGAAAAATCCCCATTATTGAGAGCTTCAATCGCAGTTTCTCCAGCAAGTTTTCCACTAATCATTGCGAGATTTGTTCCTTCCCAATGAAGATTGTTAACCAGCATGCCTGCATCTCCCACAATCATAACTCCATTGTCGCAAAGTTTAGGAATTTTTTTGTATCCGCCTTCTGGAATTAAATGTGCAGAATATTCTTTGAGTTCTGCTCCTTCGATAAGTGGAGCGATTTTTGGATGTTTTTTTAATTGATCCAAAAGCTCAAATGGTCTGTAATTTTTCTCTACAAGGTCATTTAATGTTACACCTAAACCAATTGTTATAGAATCTTTATTAGTGTACATAAAACCTAAGCCGAGAGAGCCAAGCATTGGACCTCCAAATATTTCTCCGATTGCTCCTTCGTTATTTTTTAGGTTAAATCTTTGATTAATTGTATTTGGGTCTAATTTTAAAACTTCTTTAACGCTTAGGGCTACGTCTTTTGTTTCAATTTCTTTTCTAAGTCCAATTTGTTTTGCAAGAAGAGAATTTACTCCATCAGCTAAGATTACTATATCTGCAAAATACTCTTCTAATTCTGTTTTTATTCCAATAACTTTTTTATTTTCTTTTATGAGTTCTCGGACAACTGTTTCTTCAACAAGTGTAACACCTGCTTTTTTTGCTTCTTCTGCCATCCAGCGGTCAAACTTACCACGAATAACAGAGTAGCTAGCGTTGTCATCTTTACGATAAGAAATAGTTGTGGAATCTTCTTCTCCAAGAATCATATAATTATGTTCAATATTTCTTCGTTCTATTGGGGCTTCTTGTTCAAAATTTGGAAATAGTTCTTTTGTTGCAGATGTATAAATTGCTCCTCCGAACATATTTTTACTTCCTGCAAACATTCCTCGTTCAATGAGAACAACTTCTTTACCGCTTCTTGCAAGTGTTATTGCACAAGAAATTCCAGCAGGTCCTGCACCAACAATTATGACTTCTGTTTTATTTTCCTGTTTTAGCATAAAACCCCTCTCTTGTTGAGATTATACACTAAAATTGGTGACGTGTAAAATTATGAACCTGTGGGATATTTTTATCCTTTATAAATTTACACAGTTTGACTTTTATTATATAATACGTTGTATGAAGAAATTTGATAATATGCGTGTATATGCTTGGATTGAATTTGTTATATGGCTTATTATCGTTGCAATTGCGGTTTTGGGTATAAGATATCATCATTACAAATCGCAACAACAATATAAGAGTTATCAAATATTTATGGAGGATGTTGACGGATTAATAGTTGGTTCACCTGTTAAGTTTTTGGGTGTTCAAATTGGGTATGTTAAAAAAATTCAAATAGTTTCTTCATCTATTTATATAAAATTTGTAATAACTCAAAAAGGTTTAGTTTTACCAGTTGGGGCAATTGCGACTGTCGAAGCTTCGGGACTTGGAGGCTCTAAGGCTCTTGAAATTTATCCTCCTCCAGAGGGTCAAGCTGTTGATAAAATTGTTGCAACAAAAGACCCAACAAGGTTAGGAAAAGTTATTAGTCTGTTTGATGATATATTTAGAGAATTGAATGGTATTTTCTCAACTTTAGATTATGCTGGTAGGCAGATTGACTTTGAACAAGATATTAAGAAGAATATTGTGACCCCTGCGGATGCAAAAGAGGGGCTTATAAAATTTGAAAAAAATATTGATACTGTAATAGATGCAGAACGGAGTTTTAAAGAAAATTTTAATAGGGGTGAAAAAGATGAATCTGGAGAAAGTAAGAGTAATAAATAATCCTGTTGTACTTTTGAATTTGTGTACAATGCGTGACAAGAATACTGATAGTCAGGGTGTAAGAATTGCGACTAGAAAAATTACAAGATGTCTTTTGTATGAAGCTGCACAAAATCTTCCTCTTGTTGAAAGAGAAGTAACTACTCCTTTGACAACATTTAAGGCAAAAACTGTTGACCCAAATATTAATTTAATCATTTCACCTATTTTAAGAGCTGGATTGATTTTTACTGATGAAGCAATTGATATTCTTCCGCAGGCAACAATTCGTCATATTGGAATGTATAGGGATGAAAAAACTTTGAAACCTGTTTGGTATTATAATAAAGTTCCTATGGATACTCCAAATCCAGAGAATTTTTATGTTTATATTACAGATCCAATGCTTGCAACGGGTAATTCCTTATTAGCGGCAATTGATTTGTATGCAGGAAAAGGTATTCCAATTAAAAATATTAAATGTTTGTGTATTATAGCAGCTCCTCAAGGTATTGAAAATATTCAAAAGCATTATCCAGACATTGAAATCATCACTGCAGCGGTTGATGACCATTTGAACGAAAAAGGTTATATTGTTCCTGGTATGGGGGATGCAGGGGATAGAATTTTTAATACATAGTATAGAATTATTTTATTCGTTATGGTATTAAATGAATCTTATCTGTAAGTTAAGTTTAATATAATTTTTACCATTTTGAGTGTAGATATTTCCGAATTCATATCTACTAGAGCTTGCTGTTTCGAAACGGGTATTATTATATAAATATTCTTGAAATTCATTATGATTATATATATGATAACATAATACTTCCCCGTCTTTTCTTACAATTATATAACCTCCCGTTGCTTGATATGTTCCATCCCATATAGAAGCTGGAGTCATACCTAGTGCAATATTTGTCAAAAAAGTTTTAATTTTATGCTCATAGTATAGGTGAGGTAAGTTGATGTTTAAATTACATGGATTTATAGTTTGGATTATTGGCGTTAAATCTTTTAATATCTTTCCTTTTCCTAGATAATATTGAATTAAAAAATGAGATAATATTAGCGGGAATGCACTATCAATCATTTGTAGGTTGGCACTAAATATTTCATTTTCAATTTTTTGAAAAATTAAATTTCCGCCCAAATTCATTATTTGTTTTAATCTATCTTGAATTTTAGATTTAGTATTGATGGCATTGATTTCAGAAATTTGTTTTTCTGAAAAATTGCCCTTAATTTCATATATAAAATTGGTGGTTTTCCCCGCATTTAATAATGTAGAAGAGCCACCCAACATTGATTTAATACTAAATCCAAAAGTTTCATTTGTGTACGTTTTACAATCGTGTAAAACTACTGTTAAATCGCTTTTATCCAAAGAATCCGCTTTAACCTTTAGACAATTAATTTTATGCATAAAGTTTTCTATTTGAGATACTGAAAATGTTCCATTAGAATTTTTAATTGCATTCAACAGTAATTTCGCTTTTTCTTCAAATTCAGCCATAGGCAGAATTAATAATAAATTATTATCTTGGTCTGTTATTTTAATTTTTTGATTATCTGTTCTATAGTGTTTTATTTTATTTTTTTCATTTCTAATAATTTCAATAACTGGATAATAAGAATTTTCAATTTTGTTTAAATTTTTATCCCCTGCGTATAGAATCCCATCTCCAAGTAATTTGAGAAATACATAGAGTTCACTCCATTCACCTTTATTTTGAGTAATCATATTACATCTCCTTAATAATCTTTTCAACGAGATTTTTAGCAGTTGCTTGAATTGCTGGTATAGCAACAGAATTTCCAAATTGTTTGTAGGCATTTACATCTGCAACTTCAATTTTGAACGAGTCAGGAAATCCTTGTAACCTAGCCCATTCCCGAGGTGTCATTTTGCGAATTCCATCTCTATTTACTTCCCCCTTGATATTTGTTACTGGGGTAAAATCTTTTAACCGCTTGTCTATTATAAGATTACGTTCTCGACCCATCCCTCCTGTAACAATTGTATTTGCTATTCCGTCCAAATCCTTGATTTCATATCCAAAGCCATTTCCTTTAGCTTGATTTCTAGCTTTGTGGTTTTCAAGACATGAAAGGTATTGTGTAGATAAATAATATTTTACTGAAACAGGTTCTTTTTCTATAATATCCCTAATGGTTTTTGTTACATTGGTTGGATTAGGGTAAGAGAAATCTTCTTCTTTAATTCCTAAATCTGCTCTAAATCCAACTATAAAAATTCTTTCTCTGTTTTGTGGAACTCCAAAATTTTTTGCATTTATTATTTGTGGTTCTGGAACAATGTATCCTAAGTCATTTCTTAAAACATTTAATATCGTTGCTAGAGTTTTGCCACCTCTATGATTTGTTAATCCTTTAACATTTTCCAAGAAAAATGCTTTCGGTTGTTTGGCTTTGATTATTCTTGCCACATCGAAAAATAAAGTTCCTCGAGTATCGTTAAATCCTCCCCGTTTCCCAGCGATGGAAAATGCTTGGCATGGAAATCCACCAACTAATATATCGTGGTTTGGGATTTCTTTTTCATTGATTTGAGTAATATCCCCGCTTGGTATATCCCCAAAATTGATGGCATAAGTTTTTTGTGCTAGTTTATCGATTTCTGAACTGAAAACGCATTTCCCTCCTAAATTCTGAAATGCGATTCTCATCCCTCCGATTCCTGCAAACAAGTCAATAAAAGTAAATTTTGGATTTTTTTGAGCAGGGAAAGGAATGTCTATATTGCAAGACTTTTTTTTGAATAATAGTATTTTACTAGATTTCGACTCTTGAATGTTTTTCTTTTCTAAAGTATTTACACTCATAAAAAATTATTTCTTCTTCCTAATAGCACATAGGGAAATTATATATCATAACAATGTAAATATTCTTCTTTTTAAGAATTTGTAATATTCCATATTTGATATTTTTGAATTGTAAACTTTATTAACATAAGTAACGGCATGTTTTAAAGATTATTTTAAAATATGCCGTTATTCATTATACGTGTGTGTAATTAAATAGGAGAGCCTATGACTCCAAAAGTAAATAATTCTACAAATGTCCCAACTCCAAAAACGACAGCACAACCTAAAAGGGTAGAACAATATAAGGTAAAACAAGGTGATACTATATCTGTACTTGCTAAAAATATGGGTTTAACTGTTACTCAATTCCAAGCTTTGACTGGTGTAACATCTTTAAAAACAGGGACTGTTTTGAAATTTAAGATGGATGAAGTTCCTGCACATAAAGGTATTATGGCTCTTGCTCAAAAATACAATATGGATTTTACTGAGTTTTGTAAGCTTAATAAAATTCCCGCTCCGTATAGAGAATATAGTCCTAAAAAAGGTGAAAAGTTTTATATTATAAATGGACTAGGTAACTCTGCTAATAAAACTCAATCGGCGAATAAAACTCAATCTTCAAAACCAACTCCAAAATCTGCACCTGCAAAACCTGCTAAAATAAAACCAAAAAGGGTTGCTCAAACTTCACATAAATCAGTAAAAACAAAACCTAGAACTTCAATGACAGAAGCCGAAAAAGTTATTCATACAACAGCGGCGGCTGGTGCTAAAGTTATTTCAAATGTTGTTACATGGGGTTCAAGGTATTCTCCCGCAGAAATTGCACAAGGATTAAATAAATCTGCAAAAGATCATTGGGGAGCTGTTGAAAAAGCAGATTTTCAAGAAATGTTGAAACAAATTAATCCAAAAAATGCTTCTGCTGTGATAAAAGCATATAAAAAGATTAGTCCAAATGAATCTCTGATAAATACCATAACTAGTGAAATTCGCAGTGGTAAAGATGCGAGAAAGAATGCTGTTATGTATATTTATGATTCTTTGGCTCAAGAGAAAAAATATACACAAAGTGCAAGGGCAAAATTTAAAGCTAATTTAGATAAAGAGTTTGACAAATGGGTTGGGATGGTTGATACATCTCAAATGGATAAAACTATTGATTCTATGCTGGCAAAAACCTCTTCTACCCAAGCTACAACTTCATCGAAAAAAACTACAAATGTTCCTCATAATGGTACAGTAGTGAAATTGACAAAATCAGAAAAAACATTTACTGTTTCTAATTTGCAAAGAGGAGCTATTGCTTCTGGTAAAAAGGAAGCGATAGAAAAATTTAAAGAATATTGTAAAGCAAATAATATACAATATGATGAAAATATGTTAGATTTAGCTCCGATTGAAAGGTACCCTGCACCAGTAGTTAAAAATGGTAAAGTTGTTTCCGTAGAAACTGCACTTCTTCGTCCAACTTCAAAACCAAATGGAAAAGTGGTTGTTCTTAACCCAGGGCATGGTGGATATAGTTCTAGAAATGGTTGTTTTGACCCAGGCTCATATAGTTTTATCAAAAAAGGCAACGGTAAATATGCTCCATTATTAGAATATGCAAAAATGAAAGAGTATTCTGATGATTTAACTGAAAAATTACGAGCTCAAGGATATGCGGTTGTAATTGCTGGAGGTCATGCCCAAACTATGTCTGACCAAAATACAATAACAAATGTGATTTCAAAATTGAATTCTGGTCAAAAAGGTGGACAAAAATATTCAAAATCTAATATCGTTTTAATTTCACTTCATGCTGATTCTCAAGCAGGGTCTTCTGGTTCTGGGGTTTGTTATGATTCAAAATTTGCTGATGATACAAAATTGCAGGCATGTTTGAATAAAAATTTAAATCAAGATGATTGGATTAAGTCGGCTCCATCCGAAAGACGTTGGGGTGAAAAAGGTATTCAAGTTCTTCACCAATCGGAACAAAATCCTTCTGTTCTTCTGGAGGTTGAATATGTAAATGGTAATAAGAGTCAAAACCTTGATTCAAGAGATTATAGAACTAGATATACAAATAAAATTGTTGCTGGCTTAAACGAATATTTCAAAAAATAATAAAGGACTTGTAAAAAATGGATTGGTTAACAAAAATATGGAACTCAATAAAAACAACACTTGGTGTATCTTCATCAAGTTCTTCTTCAACGCCATCTGTGAAAAGTTCAAAACCAATATTCAATGGTAAGAAAACTACTCCTAGACAAGGAGAAATTAGGATGTCATCAGATTTGTCTGATGAACAAATTCAAGCAAATCAAGTAAGAGCTAAATATATTCAACAAGTTAAAAATCCCCCATACAAAGTCCAGTCTGGTGATACAATTGGTAAAATTGCTCAACGTTTCGGGGTTGACGAATCAACATTGATTGTTCAAAATGGTTTAAACTCAAATACGGCAAAAAATATTAGTTTAGGGCAAGTTTTGAAAATCCCTAATAGAAAAATTGTAAAAAATGTTCATTCAATAAATGATGTTGCAAAGTCGATGGGTGTAAGTGTTGATTTTGTGAAAAAATTAAAACGAATGGAAGATAGTGCCAATCTTCCAGATAACAAATTTCACAACACTCCATATCGAGATGGTGCAGGTGTTGAAACTATTGGTATTGGTCACGTTCTTAAAAGAGGTGAGCCTCGTAAACTTTCAAATTCTCAAGTTTGTGAATTGTGTGCGAAAGACTTATTGAAAGTTGAAGAGTCTATCTCTGCAATGTTAGGAGGACAAAAA
Source organism: Candidatus Gastranaerophilales bacterium HUM_1 (assembly GCA_002103105.1). GTDB lineage: Bacteria > Cyanobacteriota > Vampirovibrionia > Gastranaerophilales > Gastranaerophilaceae > Zag111. The sequence continues at coordinate 33,729 of DAAY01000002.1, read as the reverse complement.
GTATATGATAGGCTCCCCAAAGCGATGAAAGAAGCTTTGCTTGATATGGCTTTTAATAAAGGTCCAGCTATACTCGAAAAAACTCCAGGATTGCTTTATACATTGAAAGTTGGAAAGTATGAAGCTGCAATTAACAAAATGACTTACAACAAATCAACTACAACTGGAAAAGAAATGAGCGGACTTTCTAAACGTCGATTATTTGATATTTCAACTGCGATGAAAATATATCATGGCAAAGTTCCACAAAGCAGTATCAATACTGCTCAAAATGTTTATAATCGAGGGATTGAACTTCTTCGAGCTGAATGTAAAGCGAAAGGAAAAGATTTCAACGCTCAACTTGCTGGTTATAACAAAGATGTCCAAAGTTACTTTGGCAACAAGGTGAAAATTAAATTTATAACAAAGTAATTATTTCGCCAACTTTATCGCCATGAATAGTTTTGATGTCGTGAGAAGTTTCTATTTTGCCCCAATTAAGGTTATTAATAAGGTCAATTGCGACAATTTCTCTTGCTTCCATATTTGAATCGCAAATTTTTACAACAAAACCTTCTTCAAGTTCAGTGTTAACAACAATACAAAGTCCACCAGCACCAACTTTTGCAACTAAGTTTTTAGAGTTGGCAATGATTTTTGTATCAGTTCTGTTTTCGCCCCCAATTGTATATGCGTGTTTCAAAAATGCGTTTTTAATCTTTTCATATTTAGGGTCACAAAATAGGTTCAAGTATCCTTTGACCATGTTTTGAAGTGGCATAGAAAAGATTGGAACTCCACATCCATCTTTAGTCACAGGATAATCATTTTTTACTTCGCATAGTTCATAAATTCTTTTTTTGATATTTTTTTGTAATGGATGGTTTATATTGTCATAATTTTCAATATCCCAATCATTAAGTTTGCATAACCCAAGCATCATTGCATGTTTCCCTGAACAGTTATTGTGTAGAGCTGTTGCGTGTTCTCCATGTAATAACAATTCATCTTGTGCAGTTCTTGAGATAGGTTCGTGGTTTCCACATTTTAATTTTGATGGTGAAATTTCAAATTTGTCTAAAATTCCCTTAACAATATCTACGTGAACTTTTTCTCCTGCGTGAGAAGCTGAACAAATTGCAATTTCTTCTTCTGTAAGTCCAAATTTTTCATCCAAGCCGTAATCTATTAGTAATGCAGCTTGTAGAGGTTTTGCACAAGAGCGAAGATAGAATGGATAGTTTTTATCTTCTCCAATTTTTTCTAACACTCTAGTTTTGTCTGTTCTTACTACATATCCAAAATGTTCTTGTTCTATTAGTCCATCTCTGTTGTATATAACAAGTTTTGATGGTTCTGTATTTGAAGTATTATTCATTGTCATTGTTTTTCACCATTGCTAATAATTGATTTAATTTATTTTTTAACATTAAATTTTCTTTTTTCAAATCTTCTATTTGTTTTTCGTATTTATCTGCAATTTTTGCGTATTCTTGATTGATTTTTGGAACTTCGTTATGGTCAAGAACGAAACGTTTTTTAGCTTCTTCTTTTAGCGATAAAATTTTATCAAATTGTTTTTGAGAAATTAACCCTAAATCAACCAAGAATTGACCAAATTTTTTCGGAGTTTTTTCGTTTTTGAAATTTCCAACAGCATCATTTAATTGTTCAGTGGAAATTGTTCCATTATTTACAAAATATTCTCCAGTTGAATATTTTCCTGCAAGCAATCCTGCGATGTTTAAAATTCTAGAATCGTCAGGAATTTGCATATAGCCTTCGTCAACGCAGAATAGAAAATAATTGGCAATTTCTTCCATTGACATATATGTATTTAAAACGATGTCAGAAATGCTAGAATCTGCGTCTGCAAAGTTTAAAATGTTATAAATATTTGCATCAAAATTGGATTTTTTGTAATCGAGTTCACATTTACCTTTGTATGTTAATACAGGTTTATAAGTAGCAAAAATAAATGCCATATCATCATCGTTATCAATATCTTCTGACAACTTCATATAAATGATTTCTTTAACCCAATTAGGGAAATGTGATATTTTAGTTAAAAACTGTTCTAAAAAATTTCTTTGCAAAGCTCTTTTTCGCCTCTTCTACCAACCTGTATTCTAGCATTAAATTCTAATTTCTTCAATAGTGCAAAAGATATTTTTCTTTATATTATTCGATTTTATCTTCGTCTTTTTCTTGGTCTTGGTGATTTTGGTTGTAAAGGTTTTTTAACTTTTTAACTCTCAAAATTTCTTTTAAATCTTCTGTAATTTTGTCTTCTTCATCTAAAACGGCTTTTCTCTTTTTCGCATTTAGGACATTTGCAACATTCATCATCGCAAGAGAGTTCAAAGTTGCACGAAGTACAGCACTTTGGTCAGTATATTGTGAACTAGGAGCTGGTGGTTCTTCTTCTCCTCCACGTTGAGAAAAATATTCACCGCCTTGTCCCATCTTATCATCTGAGAGTTTTGCTGCTGTTCCTGAAATATCCCCGCTCTTAAAATTAAAAGAGCCACCAATTCCAAAGAAACCCGCAGATCTGTTATCGACCATAGTTTCTCACCTTTTACCTTGTGTTATTTGAGTTTTCTCAAATAGTCTTCGTGTTCATCTACACATTATAAATTGCGTGATATGTTATTAACTCGTCTAAATGTATTATTTTGCTACTATGTAAACAAAATTTTACAATTTGAAATATTTTTATCCTCTCTATTTAAACGGTTCAAACTACTACCATTATAACACATTGTATTGAAAAAAACAAGAATACATGATATAATAAGTGATATAACAGCGTTTAGAAATTGAGGATTTTTAGGATGAAAAGATTAAATAAAGCATTCACTTTAACAGAATTATTGGTTGCTCTTGGTGTAATTGGTATTCTTTGTGCCATTTTGTTGCCAATTATTTTCAATATTATGCCAAACAAAAGTACTATTATGGCAAAAAGGGTGTATTATACCGTACAGACAGTTGTTTCTGATTTGATAAATGATGAAGCTTGTTATCCAGATTTGACAAGTGCATCTGATACTGAAAAAAGAGTTGGATTTGATGATGGCTTTGGCTATCCGAACTGTTCAGCGTGGGGTGGAACTGAGCACACTGAAACTATTGATACAGAGGGTGATCCTAATGTGAAGTTTAAGACTTTATTCCTTGATAAGTTAGGCAAAACAGATATTGATACTGCTCAATCAAATACAACATTTGCGACTGCTGATGGTGTTGAATGGGCAATTCATACAATGGGCTATGGTACAAAAAATAATAAAAATGTTTTAGCATTAATCACTGTTGATACAAATGGTAAAAGTTCTCCAAACTGTGATCAAGCAGCAGTTGCAACAGGTGCATCTGGTTCTTATTCTAACAAAATAGCTGGAGCAGAATCTTGTAACGGAAGGAAAAAAGGTTTTGATAGATTTACCATGGCTGTTTATGCAGATGGTAAAATCAAAATTAATGAAAATGATACATGGGCTATCAATGCTATCCAAGTTGATAGAAATATCACTGGTGATGGTACTTCAAATGATAACGATAACAAGTTATAATAGAATTAAAGTAGCTGGATAATCGCGCTTGAAATTATTTTGAGTGAGGAAAGTCCGTGCATCCAAGAACAGGCTGCCAGAGAAACTCTGGGCGACGTGAGTCGGCGGATAGTGCCACAGAAAAGATGACTGCCGATGGGTAGAATTTCTATCACAGGCGATGGTGCAACGGTGAGTTAAGAGCTTCACCAGCGATACTGGAAGGTATCGGCTAGGTAAACCCCAGTCGGATGCAAGATTGAGTCGAAGGCTAAGGTTGTTCGCCATCTTCGGAAAGAATCGCTAGAGATTAGGAGTAATCCTAATACCAGACAGATGATTATCTAAAACAGAACACGGCTTACGGGCTACTTTATTTATAATTAAGCGACCTTGAATTTTCAAGGTCGCTTAATTGTTGTAGATAGAAAGCTGATTTATAAGGAAAATGGCATAAGGAAATAAGTTCATTATGTAATAATTTGATTTTACTTCCAATTTTGTGCTAGTATGCACTTAAGAGGTAGGGTAAAATTATGATAAATAGAAAATCACGGGATGAAATTAAAAGAATGAAACACGCTGGCTATATTGTAGCCCTTGTTCATCAAAAAATGAAGGAAGTTGTAGTTCCAGGAATTTCTACAAAAGAATTAGATGAAATTGCTATGAAAATTATTAAGGAAAATCGTGCTATCCCAACATTCTTGGGATATTCAGGTTTCCCAGCTTGTATTTGTACATCAATTAATGAACAAGTTGTACATGGTATTCCATCAGAAAAAGCTATTCTAAAAGAGGGCGATATTATCGCTATTGACGTAGGTGCAACATACGGCGGTATGGTTGGTGATAGTGCTTGGTCATATCGTGTTGGTAAGGTTTCTCCTGAAGTTGATAAATTAATGAAAACAACAGAGGAATCTTTGTTTGCTGGTATTGAACAAATGCGTCCAGGAAATGTTTTGGATGATATTTCTAAAGCAGTTGAAGCTGTTGCGGTGCGTGAAGGTTATGGAATTGTTCGTCAATATGGTGGACATGGTGTAGGCCACGAAATGCACGAAGATCCATTCTTGTTTAATTATAGCGTAGGTGATAATACTTTAATCAAATCAAATATGGCTATTGCTATTGAACCAATGTTGAATTTGGGTTGTGATGACGTTGTTGTCAATGAAGAAGATGGCTGGACAGTAAGTACTAAAGATGGCAAACCATCAGCTCACTTTGAACATACGGTTATTGCGACAGACGATGGCCCAATTATTACAACAACATTAAATCAGGAGATTTAGATGAATTATTATGTTGGTGTATCACTGGCTTCTGGTTCTACAATGGATTCTGGGGTTGCGGTGATAGATGAAGATAACAAAATTATTCTTCTTGATAAGTTGTACAAGATGAATGATATAATTTTCTTTTTTGAAAATTTTTCATCTCTAAAAAATTCTAAAATTTGTGTATCAGTGCCTTTTGATAGAACGATGTTGGAGGGCAAATGGAGAATTTTGTCTAAGCCTTATCAACTTGTATCAAGTAATAAGAATATTCCAAATCGTGATAACTGGACACAAAGACATTCTAACCGTGGGTCTGAATATTTTAGAGAATTGACTGAACGTGGCATAGAAGTTAATCGTTTTGATGTTTATATGACTCGTCAGAGTTTGCATTTGAATTCTTGTTATAAAGATCGCTCTCCTGCGGATTGTAAGTTTCTACAACAGGCATTGAGGAATGAATGGGGATTTGAGGATTTGCCTACAAATATGATGCCAATGTCCCATTTGGAAGCTATTTTGGGTGCATTGCTTATGAAAGAAAAAAATCAAAATCCAGATAAAATTCGTGCGATTTATAATTTTAGAGGTTTGGATGTTATTGATATTAAAGATAACTTGAATATCTCAACTGACGTTTATAATTTTGAAAGGGAGCTTGTCGGAAAAACTGATTTAGATTAGTCGTTTTTTCTGAATTTATATTGCTATGTTTGAAAAAATAATTACAACATTGAGTAATCCAATTTTATTTTATGCTGATAAAGAAGGTCATGCGGTTTTTAGAAACTTTAACTGGTTTGGAAATTGTGGATGTTCTTATGATTTGCAATTGTCTAAAATAGAAGTTGGAAAAGTTCTTGAATATCGTTTTGATATTGAAAAGCATTTGAAGATAGCATATTGGCTTGTTCCGATAATTATTTATTTGATTTTTATCCATACAAGGCTTTCTTTTTGGAATTTGTTGGTTGCAGAATTTTTCTGGATATTAATTATTGGTATTCTTCGTGCTGTTTGTGCATATGTTTATAGTGATTTTTTGATTAAAAATTTTGGACAATATAAAGTTGTTGATTTTGTTCCGCATATGCCAAAAGAAAAATGGCAATTTTATAGAAGAGATTTTTACAATAAAATCATTTTAATTGGTATAGTTATAGTTTTATTTTTTGCTCCTGCCTTTGCATTGCAATATGGTTTGAAATTGTGCTCAACTTCTCACAAAAAACATGCAAAAGTTGCAATGACAATTTCTGAAATTTATAACGCATTTTATCCAAAAACTTCAGATAGTTACGATTTGATTGCGTATGTAAAATATGCGAAACATGATTATAAAGGTGCTTTGGATGCATATAAAACATCTCTTGAGATGTCAGGAAAACATTTTAGCCAAAAAGATTTGAGTAAATTTGCCAATCTTTTGTTCTTGGAGAAAAAAATAAGTTCTCCTGAAGATGCAGTTGTTCTTTTTGATGATTATGCAACTAGAAAAAATATGACAGTTTTAGAACAATCTAAAATGCTTTGGATGAAATCAATTTTCAGTATTGAAAATAATATGCCTGATTCAATTGTTGCGGATTATGATTCATTGTTGGAATCTTTAAGTCCTAAAGATATGAAAAATCGTTTTTATATCACAAGCGACAAAGCATATATTCTTTATTTGATGAAGGATTATGAAAATGCTTTGGCAAATTATGATGTTTTGATTAACTATGCGGAGAATAATAAAAAACAATTTGCAGAGGAATTGAAATCTTTGTATGCAGAACGAGGATTTACAAAGAAACAATTGGGTGATACTCTCGGTGCGGATGGTGATTTTGCGGCTTCTGGAATTGATATTTATGAAATTGATAAATATGAACCATCTTATTCAGAACAACAATTTGTGGTTGATGAATATTAGAGAAAGAGGAAGTAATGAAAAAAGGATTATTTATAACATTTGAGGGTGCTGATGGTTGTGGAAAAACAACTCAAATAAATTTGTTGAAAAAGTATCTTGAAGAAAATGGGCATAATGTTCTTCTTACTCGTGAACCTGGGGGAAAAGGTTTGGGAGAAAAAGTTCGAGAAATTTTGCTAAATTATGATGGTCCAGTTTCTGATAGATGTGAATCCTTTTTATTTTTGGCAGATAGAGCACAAAATGTTGATGTAATTGTAAATCCTGCATTAGAAGAAGGGAAAATAGTTCTTTGTGATAGGCATACAGATAGTACTGTGGCTTATCAGGGTTATGGCCGAGGTTTAGATTTAGAAAAAATTCATATGTTGAACAATTTAGCGACTGGTGGAAAAAAGCCAGATATAACTTTTGTTTTTGATGTTGATATTGAAACTTCAATGAAACGAGTTGGGAATGAAAAAGATAGAATGGAAAGTGCTGGGAGAGAATTTTTTAATAAAGTGCGTAATGGTTATCTCGAAATTGCAAAATCTGAACCCGAAAGAGTCAAGGTTGTAGATTCCACAAGGTCAATTGAAGAAGTCCATAAGGATGTTGTTGAAATCGTTGAGAAGTTGAATATATAAAATAGTTTATCATACTGAGTGAAGCGAAGAATGGCAAACTTGAAATGAGCCAAACATTGTTCCCTCCCCAAGGGTGGAGGGTTAGGGAGAGGGGTTGATAGAAGAAAAAGAACCCTCTCTGGAAATTGTATCTTTTCGCAAATGCTCAAAGACAATTTCACACTCTCTCCCTTGGAGAGAGTTAAGCATGTTGAATCCTGAATGATGAAATATGTATGGTTGCTACAATATTTGCAAAATTGAAAATGAAAAAGTGAACAGTTTTATAATGTTTTACAATGTTAGTCTATCAATAAAAATCAGCTGGATACTTCGCTTTGCTCTTGCCAAAATTCGCAGTTCAGTATGACATTTGCGTTAAGTTGTTTCCCTCCCCAAGGGTTGGAGGGGTGAATTATATTAAAGAACATATTTCCTTATTCCTTCTTTCTTATTTCCCTTCTAAAAACTTATAGACTTATCCACTTATAGACTTTAGCCATAATATTTTACATCTTGCTTCTTTTGTAATAAAATAATGGCACAGATTGTAATTGAATTAAGAGGAAAAATAAATGCAAGTATCTTTAAATTGGTTAAACGAATTCGTAGATTTATCAAATGTTGAAGCATCTCAAATTGCTCATGAATTGACTATGAGTGGTCTTGAGGTTGAATCTGTTGAAGATGTTAAGCCAAGTTTTACTAATATAAAAACTGTTAAAATTGAAAAAATTGATGCTCATCCAAATTCAGATAGACTTCACCTAGTTACTGTAAATACAGGTTCTGGTTTGAAAACAGTTGTTTGCGGAGCTCAAAATATTCAAGAAGGTCAAGTTGTTCCATACGCAAGCGTTGGATCTCAAGTTTTAGATAGAAAAACTGGAGAAATGTTTACTTTGACTCCTGCTGTTATCCGTGGGGTTGAATCACAAGGTATGTTATGTTCTGCAGATGAATTAGGCGTTAGTGAAAGAAATTACCAAGAAGAAGATGGTATTTTGGTTTTGAATAGAATATTCCCAGATGTTGAATTAGGCAAGGATGTTAAAGATGTTTTGGGGTTTGAAAAGGATACTGTTATTGACGTTGCACCTACTGCTAATAGAGGTGATCAAATGTCTGTTATTGGTGTTGCAAGAGAGTTAAGCTCATTGTTTAATACTCCATTAAAATTCAACCCAGTTGAATGTACAAAAGATTTGACTACTGATAAATTCAAAGTTGAAATTAAAGATAAAGATGTTTGTAAATATTATTCAATCGCACTTTTGAAAAATATTAAAATTAAATCTTCTCCAGATTGGATGCAAAAAAGATTGATTGCATCTGGTGTGAGAGCAATTAACAATGTTGTTGATATTACAAATTATGTAATGCTTGAATATGGTTGCCCTCTTCACGCATTTGATGCGGATAAATTAGATGGCTATTTGTGCGTAAGAAGAGCTGAAGAAGGAGAAAAACTTGTTACTCTTGACGAAGTTGAAAGAACTTTAACAACTGATTCTGTATTAATTGCTACAAAAGACAAAGGTGTTTGTTTAGGTGGTGTCTTTGGCGGAGCTAATTCTGAAATTGATGATAATACAACTTCTTTAGCATTAGAAGCTGCATATTTCACTCCTGCAACTAATAGAAAATCTGCAAGAAGTGCTGGTTATAGAAGTGAAGCTAGTGCAAGATTTGAACGTGGTATTGATATTGAAGCTGTAAAACCAGCATTGATGCGTGCTATGCAATTGTTGGTTGAATATGCAGATGCAGAGGTTGTTGGAGTTGTTGAAGATGGTGAAAATAAACTTGATCCACTTGAAATTACTCTTCGTTATCCTCAAATTAAAAGAATTTTGGGTTGCGAAATTGCTTCTGATAGATGTGATAATATTTTGGAAAATTTAGGATTTAAAAAACTTGGCGGAAATGCTGCTGCTGCAAAATTTTTAGTTCCAAGTTTCAGAGCATATGACGTAACAAGAGAAATTGATTTGATTGAAGAAATTGCAAGAATTAACGGTTACGATAAAATTTCTCCAACCTTGCCAGCTAAAGCTCAAACTCCAACAATCACTTTGGAAGAAAAAGTTATAAAAAGAATTCACGAGTTATTATTATCAGCTGGATTGAATGAAATTCAGACAAGTTCACTGATTGGTAAGCCAATGCTTGATAAGTTCAAAATTGGTTATGATGATGAAAATGCAGTGAAAGTTTTGAACGCTGCAAGTGAAGATTATTCAATGCTTCGTCAAACATTATCTGCTAGTGTTTTGAATTGTATGAAATATAATTTTGATAATGGTCAAAAGAATTTCTGGGCATACGAAATTGGTAAAACTTATATCAAAACTTCTCCAGCAGATGAAAAAAATACTGGTGTAAAAGAAACAAGAGTTTTGGAAGGGGTTTTGACAGGCGAAGTTCAAAATTCAAAATGGCAAATTAAAACTTCAACTGATTTCTATGCAGTTAAAGGTATTATGGAAAATATTTTTAATGATTTGGAAGTTTCAAGAAGAATTAAGCTTGCACCATTGGAAGAAACTGAGCTTGCAAAGGATAATAATATTCTTCACCCATATAGAACTGCTGTTGTGATGTTATTGGGTAAGAAACCTCAACCAATTGGCTATTTTGGACAAGTTCACCCAACTTTGATTGATAAGTTGAAATTAAATCAAGACGCATTTTTGTTTAATTTGAATTTAACAGAACTTATTTCTGCAGTGAAAGAAACTGTTCCAAGATTCAAACATCTTCCACAGTTCCCAGAAGTAAGACGTGATATTGCATTTATTATAAACGATGATGTAACATTTGAAGATATTCAAAAAGTTATAAAAAGTTCAGTAAAACAAAATATTTTCAAAGGTTCTGAAATCTTTGATGTATATCAAGGTGAACATGTTGAAGATGGCTTCAAGAGTGTTGCTTTCAGAATAAAAATGCAGGATGAAAACGCAACATTAACAGATGAAATCATTGAACAACAAATGACTTCTGTTAGAGAAAAATTGCAAAAAACTTACGCTCAAATTTCATTTAGGGAGTAAACAAATGATGAAAAAATTATTAGTATCATTATTATTTATTTTTACTGTTTTATTTGGATTTGGTTTCAATCAATCTACATTAGCAAACGATGTTTTACCAATCAGACCAAACATTGTTGTAGCAAGAACAGTAGGGCTTTATCAAGTTGGAGATGATGTCACGATTTATAAAGAGCCAAATGATGATTCTATGATTTTGTATCGAGTAAGATGGACTTCGGATGAATTCTTTCCAGAAAATATTGGAGCAGAAAAGTTCTTCACTGTATTTTTACCAGAAAAAGAGTTAGCGTTAGTTAGTGTAACTGATGTTACCGATGATTGGGTTGAAATTGTTTATGACAATTCAACAGGAAAAACAGGGTGGATAAAAAAAGATGATCCATATAAATTCATGACTTGGATTAATTTTTATAACACCTATGGAAAGAAGTATGGATTGCGAATGCTAAAAAGTGCTCCTGCTGTTTGCAAAGATGTAAAATCTGCTCCAGAAGATTCTGCAAAAACTTTATCGACAATTAACATGCCACAAAAAATAAATTTGAATGTAATTCGTGGTAATTGGGCATTGGTTAGCGTGTTTGATTTGGATAGAATCCCTAAAACTGGATATGTTCGCTGGAGATCAGAAGACGGGGTTAGATATTACTTCCCAGAAGTGAAATAAGTATTAAATAATAACAAAAAGACTGTACTTGTGTATTTTATCCAAGTACAGTTTTTTTAAGTTGTTGAATTTGAGGTTTTAACAATTTGTAAAATCATGTAAAATTTTAGCAAAAAATACTTGTGTTTTGTTTTATTATGAATGAAAATACATAAAAACGGATGTGTGAAATGATAGTAAATAGTGCAACAAATTTTCGAATAGATAGAAGACGACATAAACAGGAATTATTGTCCCCTCAAAATGAGAGTCAATTTTATTCCCCAAATTTTCAATCACAATACAGTTATCGAGATATTAAGAGACCTTTAAAAACTAATCCTCAGGATTTGAGTTTTAAAGGTCTTTCTTTAGGGATGTATAAAAGATTGGACAAAGTTTATTCAAAAGCGGAGTTTGAAAAATTTGCTGATGAATATCTTGGTAAGATGGGTCGAGAGCTATTAGAGGATATTACAGTAAAAAATAAAGCTAGAACAAGTAATTTAATTAAGATTGATCCAAATGATCCAGATAAAATTATTGTTAGCAAGAAGACAATTCCTCATTTAGCTTGGGATGGTATAATTTATCCATTCAAAATTCTTCCTGGAGATTTGTTGAATGGTACTGTCGAACTTTTAGGAAAAGTTCCAGTGTTAAAAGATTGGTCTGCAAAAACTCTAGAAAGACCGTTCTTTAAAAATATTAGACAACGTTCAAAAATAGATTCAAAAATTAATTCTCTTACAGGTTTATTGACTTATAGAGATGTAAAATTGAAAGAAGCAGAAAGCTCTCTAGCTAAAAAATTAGGAAAAGAAGTTAAGGATTTGACTGCTGAAGAATTGGCACAAGCAAAAGCAAATGCCGATTCAAAAATGGAATCAGGTCTTTTCCAAACTTTCTTAAAACAGTTTGACCCAAAATCAGGGAATTATGATACAAAACACGAAAGAGCTTTAAATAGATTAGTTTCTGGCTTACCTCCAGCAATTTTCTTGGCTAATGATGCTTATAACTTATCAAGAATGATGGATGATGATCCAAAAGCTGCAACAAAAGAACAAAAAACAAGATTTAAGCAAGAAACAAGCAGAATTTTAACAAGTGGTTATCTAACTTTGATTACAATGGGAGCTTTCCAAAAATTTATCAACAAATCAAAAGCTGGTATTGTATTAACCACAGGTATAACAGTTCTTGTAACTGAAATGTTTTCTCGTTTATCTAATGGAAAACATATTTTTAGATTATCTCCAGAAGAAGCAAGAAAAGAAAATGAACAAAAACATGCTCCAGAAGCAAAAATTAAGCCAACTGAAGATAAAAAACAAGTTACTTCTACTGGAAAACTTGATTCTACTAAACCAAAAGAACAACAAAAACCATTGTTATCTTTTGATACGGTAATGAAAGCATCTGCTGTCATTCTTGCAACTGGTTATGGAATTAAAGGTTTCAAACATATTCCAGCTATTAAAAATATGGCATTGAAATATTTTGAAAATATGAAGGCAAATAATCCAGAAAAATTTGCAAAACTTGGAATTGGTGATATAAATGCTGATAATGCGGTAAAAACATTTGAAAGTAAGGTTTTATATAGACCTTTCACAAGTGCATATAAAAACTTAACTTCTCAACCGTTCCATGTTGAGCCAGAAAAATTTAATGAAGTAATTAAAGTCTTAAAAGAATATGATCCAAAATTTGCGGCAATGTACGAAAGAATTGGTAAATCCGCAATAAAAACAGTAGATGGCAAAACATTTATTGACTTAGGCTCAAAGGACAAAAAAGTTAAACCATTGGTTAATTTCGTAATTGCGCCATTCAAATTTATGTGGAATACAGTTACTCTTCCATATTGGATGATTGATGAAAAATTGATGAGTGTGTTTAGAAAAGCTAAACCAAAAGCTCCTGCAAAAGATATTGATGCTTTAGCTAAGAGTTTCGATAGAATTTGTAATCAAGCATTGAAGAAAAATCTCGATAAAGAAAAATTCCACGATTATTTACAAGTTAATTTCTTGAAAGCGTTTAACTTGGATTCATTATCAAGTGTATCTAATGCTGAACTTTCAAACTTGGCAAAGACAGCGGCATCAATTGCTACTATTTGGTTCTTGATGACAGATAACTACAATATGGTTATGTTGAAATCAAATGGTAATGATAAAGAAGGTGCTAATACTAAATTCAAAGAAAGATTTGTACAAGAAGGTTCAAGATTGTTCTACCAAACATTATTGATTGATTTGTTCAACTCTACATTCAGAAATCAATATAACTCATCATTACTTGGAATGAGCTGGGTAACATTGGTTGATACAACATTGGGTGAAATGTTGACAAGATCATCAGTTGGTACGCCAATCAAACCTCATACAAGAGATGAATTGATTGATATTGAAACAAGACAAAATAACTCAACAGGATTTAAAAAGAGATATTATAACTTTATGCAAAGATTGACAGGTAAACGTTCAATCAAATCATACGAAGTTGCTCCAAAGGGTGCGAATTTGGCACAAGCTACTCCTGCTCCTGCGGCGACAACAATATCTTCAATCCCATCATTGAGTGGTAATTCAATGCTATTAGAATCAATGATTAAAAAACAAAATTAAATAGACTTACGGAGTTATATGTTCGGTTAATGAAATTTATTAAGGTTAGAGAGTATAAAATTCTAACCTTTTTTATTTTGTAAATTAAATTTCGGATTTATTTAACAAATCTTTAGTCATAATTCCAAAAGCTAAAACTTCTATTGTTACTAATAAAATTCCCATTTTAATTTCCCCTTAGTTACATGTAATATAAGTTATTTTTTATTTGGGAATTGCTAGTTTGTGAACTTTTATTTCAAATAAGTTATAGTGCCAAAAGTGTTACAGGATAGTAACATAAATTCTCTTTATGTACTTAGTTTTCTATGTTTTTGCTATACTATTAGTAGAATTTGGTTGGATTGCCTTGAGAGATGGGATTTCGACCTTTTAATAGTCGAAAGGATAGAATACGAATGAAGAAAATTATGACTTTTTTAATGTTACTCCTATGTAGTATGCAGAGTGCGAGTGCAATGAATATTGACGCTTTTATGGATAAACATATTGCCCCTGTGTCAGATGCCGTAGCAAATCTAATATTTTTTCCAATATCGATTTTTGGATCAAAAGTTCCTTTAATTATATTCTGGATTTTGTTTGCTGGAATATTTTTCACTATATATTACAAAGGAATTGCAATATGGGGCTTTAAACATGCTCTTGATATAGTTGCAAAACCAACTGAAAAATCTGAAGATGGAAATTGTGGTGAAGTTTCTTCATTCCAAGCTTTAGCAACTGCATTATCTGGTACTATTGGTATCGGTAGTATTGCTGGGGTTGCAATTTCTATTTCTATTGGTGGCCCTGGAGCTGCATTTTGGATTTTTGTCGGTGCAATTTTAGGGATGTCAATCAAATTTGTTGAAGCTACTTTGGCTGTTAAGTATAGAAGATTTAACCTTGATGGTTCTGTTTCTGGTGGACCAATGCACTATATTGCACACGGTTTAACTAGAAAAAATATGCGTTGGTTAGGTCAACCACTTTCAGTAATTTTCGCTATCCTTTGTATTGGAGGAGGTATTACTGGTGGTAATATGATTCAAATAAATCAAACTGCTCATCAATTAATATTTATTACTGGAGGAGAACATAGTATTCTTCACGGTTATGCTTGGATAATTGGGCTAGTTGTTGCAGTTCTTATTGGGCTTGTTGTTGTTGGTGGTATCAAGAGTATCGCAAAGGTTACAACAATTCTTACTCCAACAATGTGCTTGTTATATATTGTTTCAGGACTTGTCGTAATTGGTGCTAACATCACTCACATTCCTGCTGCGATTGTTCAAATTGTTACAGAAGCATTCCATCCAACAGCTGTTGCAGGTGGTATTTTCGGTACAATTATTATTGGTTTAAGACGTTCTGTTCAATCAAACGAAGCTGGAACAGGTGCGGCAGCTATTGTTTATGCTACATCTCAAACAAAAGAACCTGTTTCTCAAGGGTTTGTTGCTTTATTAGAAACATTTTTAACTGGTGTGCTTTGCTTATTTACATCTTTTGCAATTGTTATTACTGGTGTTCTTAAAACAAGTGCAGTTGGTAAAATTTCAGGTATTGAATTAGCGTCTAACGCATTCCAATCAGTTATATCATTCTTCCCTATTATCTTGTCTATAATTGCAGTATTATTTGCAATTTCAACATTGATTTCTTGGGCATATTATGGTCAAAAAGCTTGGACATTCCTTCTTGGAGAAGGTAAAAAACGTGTTCTTACTTTCAACCTTATTTATTGTTTATTTATCGTAATTGGTTCTGCAATGAACGTAAAATCAATTATTGATATTACAGATGCAATGATGATTGCAATGTGTGTACCAAATATTATTGTTCTTTATATCTTAGCACCAGAAATTAAGAAAGATTTGAAAGCTTATTGCCAAAAATATAAAGTTGGTAAATTTATAAACAGAGGATGGATTGCTGAATCAGAAGTTCAACCAATCGCTGTTCCTGTTGATGTAATTGAAGATGAAGAAAAAAGTGTAGGAGAAAATCTATAATTATGGCAGACCAAATAATTGTAACTGTTTCAGGTGTTGATAAAGTAGGAATTGTTGCAGAAGTTACTGCTGTTCTTGCTAAAAATGAAGTGAATATTGAAGATATTAAACAAACATTGATGCAAGGTCATTTTGTAATGTTTATGCTTTGCGATATAGAAAAATCAACTTATACTTTCAAAGAAATTAAAGAAGCCCTAATTGCATGCGGAAAGAATATGGGAATGGAAGTATGGGTTCAGAAAAAAGAAATTTTTGACAATATGCACAAAATTTAGTTCTGAAAAGTATTAATAATTTGAAAAATAAGAATCTAGGAATAGATTCTTATTTTTTATTAGCAAAAAATATTTTTACGAGGTTTATTTTTTTGTAGGAGGTTTTATGAAAACAAATATTGTATCTCAAACGAGTATGACAGGTAAAAGTTATACTTCAGTAATATCAAAGAAAAGATTAGTAGAAGATTTCGCAAATAAATCAATGGAACAATTTTCTGAACATGGTATAACTTTAAAAGCCGAAGGGCTTGTGAAAAAAGTTGGTTATCTTATCGGTGAAGATTGGACAAAATTAAGAAAATCTGGAAATCCTATGGACACTCTAGTTTATCGAGTTGCAGATAATGACAATTTTGTCACTATAAAACCCGTTTATCATAGATTCAAAAATTCAATTTTGATGGAAATTGAAGATAATAACAATCATATTGATAGAATATTAATAAATAGACAAAAGCCATCAGATTACACTTATGAACGTGCGGTAATCACTCCATACGGTAGTGCATCTGGTAAAACATATAATTCCCAAAAAGATAATGATAAAAAAATCGAAACTCGTGTAAATGATTATATAACAAAATATTTTGACAAACTTTTGACTAATGATGATGGTACATCAAAGTTGTCTAAGAAATATCATCGTTAGATGAATAATGGTGATTCAAGTTTCTTGTGCTAAAGTTTATGATTGTTTAATTTAAGAAAATCTTATCAAAAAAAGAAGAAGTATTTCACTTCTTCTTTTTTTCATTATTGAACTTTTTAACCTTGTGGATTGTACTTTTCTTTTGTTCCATCAGGGTATGTAATATGTAATTGTTACAAATCCATTTTCTTGCCCATTGAATTTATTATCTAGTGTATAAACCATCTGAAGCTAAGTTCCTGCATCTAGAAATATAACAAAACACATCCGTCATACTGAGCGAAGCGAAGTATCTCTTGTTGTACTCGTTCAGATTAACCCCTCACCTCAATCCTATCCCCAAGGAGAGGAAGACAAATATTAATCAGCCATACGGCACGCAGTTTCATTCGACTAACTTCGCTTAGTCTGTTCAGCTAGTGTCCTTCGGAGATGAATAATTATTCCCTCTCCTTGGGGAGAGGGATAGGGTGAGGGGTTAACCAAAACAAGTCAAACTTTAGATTGTTCAGGCAAATTTGTAAAATTCTATTCGGTTGCTTCGAGAATTCATCATTGAGTGAATTGAGTGAATTGTGACAAAATGTAAACATGAATTTAAAAAGGATGAAATTCAATAATAATGCTAGATTTGGTATGATACTGTTTTGTATGGTTGGGCAATTTTAAATTTTTAATTCCTTTTATATATAAGTAAGATATAAAAAATATATCAAATGTGCTTAATATGAAAGGAGATTATTATGGGTGCAGTTCATGGATTTAGACCAGATGCTAATGGAGATGGAAGAATTTCACAAAAAGAATTTAAGGCAATGAAAAAACTTGGTTTAGATGTTAACTATCTCGACAAAGATGGTGATGGTAAAGTTGATAAAGATGTAAAATCTAAAGCTAATTGTGTTTTTTCTGGTGATGAAGAAAGAATTTATGATAAAGCAAATATTGAGGGCAAGAAATCTATTATTACTTCTACGTCTATTGTTACTTACAGCAACGGTGACAAGCTTGCGATTCCAGCTGATGAGATTGAAGTTTCAGCTAATCAAATATTGGGTTTTTATAAATCAGCAAAAGAAGATGAATAAACAATGTAAAAGCTTATATATAAACAAAACCCTCAAAGTCTTAACTTTGAGGGTTTTAGTTATAAATTAGAAATTATTCAACTAAACTAATTCTTTAACTTCAGCTGCAAAAACTTTAGGATCTAATTTGATTCCAGGTCCCATAGTTGTTGATAGGTAAACTGACTTAACAAATGTACCTTTAGCTGATGCTGGTTTAGCTTTGATAATTGCATCTGCTAATGTTGCATAGTTTTTGATTAGGTCTTCTTCGTTGAATTGGATTTTTCCGATAGGGCAGTGAATCATACCTTGTTTGTCTGCTCTATATTCAACTTTACCTGCTTTAGCATCTTTAACAGCTTTAGCTACTTCCATTGTAACTGTACCTGTTTTAGGGTTTGGCATTAAACCTTTAGGTCCTAATACTCTACCTAATTTACCAAGCATACCCATACAATCTGGTGTAGCAATCAATGTATCGAATTCGAACCAGCCGCCTGCGATTTTTTCGATGATTTCTTCAGCACCTGCAAAATCTGCTCCTGCTTCAGTTGCTTCAGTTGCCTTAGCACCTTTAGCGATAACGCAAACTTTAACTTCTTTACCAAGACCAGCAGGTAAAACTACTGTTGATCTGATTTGTTGGTCTGCTTGACGAACATCGATACCTAAACGCATGTGGCATTCTACTGTTTCGTTGAATTTAGAAACTTCGTTAGAAATTTCTTTTAATTTTTTTATTGCATCAACTGCTGTTGATGGTTGATTAAAACCTTCCAGCATTTCTTGCATTTTCTTTTGTTTTTTAGTTAATTTTGCCATTTTATATTTTTCCTTTCGTGGTAATAGCGGACTTTACGTCCTTCCATCTAGTCTTCTTTTACTGTAACACCCATAGCTCTACAAGAACCAGCAATCATTTTTACTGCTGCATCCATTGTTGTAGCGTTTAAATCGTCCATTTTAATTTTAGCGATTTCTTCTAATTGAGCTCTAGTGATTTCAGCAACTTTATCCTTGTTAGGAACTGATGATCCTTTTGGAATATTTAATGCTTTTTTAATCAACACAGGAGCTGGTGGTGATTTGATAACAAATGTGAAACTTCTGTCTTCGTAAACATCAATAATAACTGGGATGATATATCCAGCTTTATCTTGAGTTTTAGCGTTGAATTGTTTGCAGAAGTCCATGATATTAACACCGTGTTGACCTAATGCAGGACCAACTGGTGGTGATGGATTTGCTTTACCTGCTTCGATTTGAAGCTTGATTTTTCCTACTACTTTTTTTGCCATGATTTTCTCCTTTTGTGGTAATAACGGTTCTTTATCGGCTTGTAAAGGATCCTTCCACATTATTTGTACTATCTTTTGTAATAATTAGTTATTACAACCTACTTGATTATAATTTATTGATTTGTTTGTATTCCAATTCAACTGGCGTTTCACGACCAAAGATTGAAACATTTGCTCTAAGTTTAGATTTATCAGGATAAACTTCAATAATATCTGCATCAAAGTCTGCAAATGGTCCTGAAATAATTCTAACTTTATCTCCAGGTTTAACATCAAGTTCAACTTTTTCAACTTGAGATGATGTTCTGTGTAAGATTCTTTTGATTTCGCTTTCCTTAACAGGAATAGGTTTTTTAACTGAACCTACAAATTTTGTTACGCCTGAAGTGTGTCTTACAACATACCAGCTATCTTCGTCCATAATCATTTCTACAAGAACGTAGCCAGGGAATACTTTTTCTTCTTTTTCCTGTTTCTTTCCGCCCTTCATTTGGACAACTGTTTTTTGCGGTACTTCAATTCTGAAAATTTTGTCACCCATATTCGTATATTCAATACGTTTTTCTAGGTTAACTTTAACCTTGTTTTCGTATCCAGAATATGTGTGAACGATATACCATCTTTTTTGATTTTTCTTAGCTTCTTTAGCTTCTTCCTCTGCTTGAGATTCTGCTTGTTCTGCTAATAAATCTTCATTTAGTTGTTCTTCCATTGTTTTTTCTTCTTTAGTCATAAGCCACCTTTATAAATGTTGGAAAAATTTTACTATAAGGCCTAGTGAGCCTTTAAATAAAAGATCCATTAGATAAATTGCAACAGTAAAAACAACTACAATAACGATAACTGAAAGGGTTTCAATGATAACCTGATTTTTTTCGGGCCAACTAATTTTCCCCCATTCGGTTTTTACGCCTTTAAAGTACGCTTTGATTGCTTCTACCATTTCATTCATTATGATTATTCCTTTATTCTTAAAGTTAAAAATCACGCCCTGAAGGACTCGAACCCTCGACATCCGGTTTTGGAGACCGACGTTCTACCAACTGAACTAAGGACGCCTATTAAAGTGGTTAAATGCTTCTAACCACTTTATTTAAAAAATCTTACTTAGTTTCTTTGTGGTTAGTGTGTTTTTGACATCTTGGGCAGTATTTGCTTAATTCCATTCTTTCCTTGATGTTCTTTTTGTTTTTAGTTGTTGTGTAGTTTCTTTCTTTACATTCTTCACAAGCTAGAACTACCATTCTGTCGTTTTTTCCTTTGATACCCATTGTTTTATTTCCTTTATTGTTTTATTAAGTTGTCTCCTATTTAAAATAGAATGTGAAGATTACACATTCTATCTATTTCGGCTTATACTCTTATGTTATCTCAAACAAAATAAAATGCAAATAAATTGTTAACAAATACTACGTTTTTGACACTAAAAAACATCTATTTTATCAATAGATGTTTTTTTAGATTAAATTTTACTTGAAATTATTTTCTAGTTGGAACTTGTTGAGTTGGATATTTTCCAATAGAATCTGTTCTCAATTGTTCCATATAGATTTGACCATTTTTAACAACTTGTTGAAGTTGAGTTAAGTTTCCTTCGATGCTAGTTAGAACTTGTTCTGCGTATAATTCAGCACCTTCTCTAATTTTCATAGCTTCATCAGTTGCTTGAAGTCTTATATTTTCAGCATCTTGAAGTGCGATATGTTTAATTTTTTCGCATTCTTCATATACTTCGTTTTTAATTTTATTTCCTTGTAATTCAATTGCTTTAATTTGATCTGATTCAGAAAGTTTTCTATCAGCTTCAGCTTGAGCATCTTGAATAATTTTATTAGCTTTTTGTTGAGCTTCGTTTTGTAATTCTTCTTTGCGTTTCAAGAATAGTCTTGCTTCTTGAACTTCTGTTGGCAAGGCTTGGTATATTCTATCGATTAATGTTTCAATTTCCCTTTTATTTACTACTGTGTATTTTAAAACTGAATAACCTTCATCTAAGGCTATTTCTAACATTTTTAGTAAATCATACACTCCATTTTGTGGCATGTTATATCCCTTATCCCTTTCACATTTTATATATTAATATATTACATAAGCAAATTTTAATTGTCAAATAATATTTCTTTAGGGAATTACATATGTTAACATGTCTTTTATTTGTTAGAGATTTCTGCTTGAATAATTTCTTCTGGAATATTTTTTTCGATTTTATCTAATAAAATTTCTATTTCTTTGATTTTTAAAATCGAAAAATTTGCGAAAGACATCGTTTCATTCAAGGTGATTTCTAGCATTTGGAGTATGTCAAATATAGTTGTTCCCTTTGGTGTTGTGTTAGGTGTGATGTTAGAATTTTTAAGAAATTCTCTTGCTCTCATTACATCATCTGGTAAATTTGCGTAAATTGCGTCTATGATTTGTTCAACGCCATATTTATCCACTGCAACGTACCCTTTAAATATAGGTAGTGAATATCCGTTTTTAATTTTATCTTCGAGCCTTTTTATGTCTTTTCTGGTTTGAAAATTCATAGATTTATCTCCTTTGCGTTAGGTATTCATTTACTGCTTGTGGAACAAATTTTGATATATCTCCATTGTTTTGCAAGATTTCTCGGATTGTGCTTGATGAAATGAAGTTATATTTAGGTTTTGTGGTTAAGAAAACTGTCTTGATTTCGTCACATAAGGCACTATTTGTTTGTGATAATTGCATTTCGTATTCAAAATCCGAAACTGCACGCAATCCACGAATTAAAATTTCTGCTCCTCGCTTTTTTGCATATTCAATTGTCAAACCTTCAAAGGCATCAACTTCAACATTATCAAGTCCTTCGATACTTTTTTTTATGAGTTCAACTCTTTCTTCAGTTGAAAGAAAGCCTTTCTTTTCTCCATTGCGTGCAACTGCAATGATAACTTTGTCAAAAATTCCTGAAGCGTTTTTCAAAATGTCTAAATGTCCTTTTGTGATTGGGTCAAAACTCCCAGGGTATATTGCTATTTTCATTTTTACTCCTTTGAAACAGTATATGTATTATAGCGAAGTTTAGAGGATTTATTCTATATTTGTAAAGTTATGTAACAAAGCAACTCCTCTTACGCAATTATTTATATCAAAAATACTTTAATAATATATACAAACGATATATAACAAAGCTTATATATACTACTACCTTCTACTTTCTACCTACCTTTTACACGAGGAATTGTAAAAAATTCCAAGGAAGCTTCTATTACAGAAGCTTTTTTTTTGCGTATAAATGGAGGAGGGGATAAGGGAAATAACGAACTTATTTCTTTATTTCCCTTTAAAAAACTTATAGACTTATCCACTTATTGCCTTATAGACTTTTAACGAACTTATAATTTCTCAATACTTTTTTAAAGTAATCTGCATTTGTTTTTGCTAAATGTGTACAAGAAACGCCATTCAACTCTGATGAAGCGGCCAAATTACAATATTTTGAATCATCTTTATAAATAGTTCCATCATCGCCCATTGTTTTCAATTCGCCATCAACAAATTGGAATGTAAACAAATCTATTCCCCAACGATTTGGTAAATTGTTATAACCGTTTAAATCAACAGTTACCCAAATATTTCCAGTATATGAAATTGGGTTTTCAAATAATAACAAAGACCCGTCTTGCAATGCTATTTGTCCATCATCAAACCAATTTCCGCTTACAGTTGCCTTTCCATCTAGTGAAAGATAAGGTTTTACATTGTTACTCCCATTCGGAATATAATGATAACATGGTGCAGCTTTAATAGATGAAGCATAACTACAATCGTGCGGTGCTTGCAAATATTGCATAAAAGTTTTGTAAAATGCTGCATTTTCTCGGTAATCATCAGCATCAACAGAAATTTCATCCGCTTGCATGTGTCGAACTACTTGTTGCAATGTTGAATAGGATTTGAAGAACTGACTACGTAATCTGCGTGCTTTATAATTTGTCATCAAGGTTGGAATAGTAATTGCCGCAACTACTCCAATTATCCCAAGTGTTATTAAAACTTCTGCAAGTGTAAAAGCAAATTTTTGGTTATGCAACATATTAGTAACCTCCTGTATTTATAACACAATATTTAATATATTGATAATATATTGCATAATACAATATTAAAATACATTATTTGAATTATCTTTTCAATAACATATACTTTTGCTATGGATATTACAGAATGGAATAATGATGAAATAATGCGACTTGTTATGGCAAAGGGGCACATTACGCAAAAAGTCTTGCTTGAAAAGTTAAAGCAAGAAACAGGTGCAACGATTCCGCAAAGCACATTTTCCTGCAAACTTCGCAGAAATTCTTTAAAGCTTGAAGAATTTCAAGAAATATGTAAAATTCTTGGTTATTCAATTAAATTAGAACTTAAGTAGATACATTTTATTTGCTGGGCAAGTATGCCCAACTTACAAGTAAAAAATAAATTAAAAGCTTGATTCTTTCGGGATAAAGCCCTCAGAATGACGAATGCGTAAAGTCTTTTTCAAAGTCAGTCATTGCGAGCGAAGGCGAAGCAATCCAGCCGATTTTTTATTGTCGGGGCGGAAATGCCGACCTCCTTTTCCTAATTAACCCCTCTCCCTAGCCCTCTTCCCTTGGAGAGGGGAAATAGCACGCACATTGTCATACTGAACGAAGCGAAGTATCTCTTGTTGAGGCGTTATGTTTGAGATTTTTTTCGGGTGAATTTGTAATTAATTTTGCTATTCCAATTGTAAATCCCTCAGAATGACGTTAAAAACATAAAGAACTCAGTGCCTCAGTGTCATAGTGTCCTAAAGCCTTCTTTAACGAACTTATAACTTATCGACTTATTGCCTTTATATTAAGCAGATAATGTAAAGATTTCGTAGATTTCTTCGTCTGAAAGTTCTGTAATAATCTTTTCACCTTCGTAAACGGCTAAGTCTGCAAGTTCTTTCTTCGATTTCAACATTTCGTCAATTTTTTCTTCAAAAGTTCCAAGTGTAATCATTCTGTGAACCATTACATTCTTTTCTTGACCAATACGATATGTTCTATCTGTTGCTTGATCTTCTACTGCTGGGTTCCACCACAAGTCGTAGTGAATTACGTTGGTTGCACTTGTCAAGTTCAAACCTGTTCCACCAGCTTTTAATGAAAGTATCATAACTTTTGAATCTTCTTCTGTTTGGAATTTATCAATCAATTCCTCTCTTTGTGGAACTGTCAAGCTTCCGTGGAAGAATAATGGTTCAGTATTGCATTCTTGGGAAATAATTTTGCATAAAATGTCGCCCATTTCTTTGTATTGAGTGAAGATAAGAGTTTTTTCTCCTCTATCAATAATGCTTTGAACTAGGTCAATACATTTTTCCATCTTACCAGACATTTCTTTATTCATTTCGCCAGATTTTAAGAATTGATATGGGTGGTTACAAATTTGTTTCAATGCAGTAATAAGTTTGAAGATATTACCACGTCTATTGATTCCAGTAAATCCACTAATTTTTGACATCATTTCGTTAAGAGTTTTTTCATATAGAACAGCTTGAACTTTAGACAAGTAGCAGTATTCGTTGAGAACCATTTTTTCTGGTAAGTCTGAAATTACGTGCTTGTCTGTTTTCAAACGTCTTAATACGAATGGCGAAATTGACATTCTAAGTTTGCCAGCTCTTGAATTTTCCTTAAATCTTTCAATTGGAATAGCATAACTTTTTTGGAATTCTTTAAGTGAGCCAAGATAACCTTTATTAATGAAGTCAAAAATACTCCATAACTCAGTTAATCTGTTTTCTACTGGAGTACCAGTCATTGCTACTTTTACATCAGCTTTTAGCATTTTGATTGCTAGAGTTTGTGCAGTATCTGGATTTTTGATGTTTTGAGCTTCATCAACAATGATTGTGCTCCAAGCGTGTTTTTTCAATTCTTCAACATCTATTCTCATAATTGCGTATGTTGTAAGAATTACATCGTGGTTAACTTCTAGGTGTCTGTCTGCTCCGTGGTAGATTACGGCATCAAGGTCTGGTGCGAACATTTGAAGTTCTTTCATCCAGTTACCCATCAAAGTTGTTGGGCAAATTACAAGTACTGGTTTTTTAAGCTTGCCTTCTTCTTTCATTTTCAAAATTAAACTGATAACTTGAATTGTTTTACCCAATCCCATATCATCTGCCATACAAGCACCAAAACCTTTTGATACGTTTGTCCATAACCATTTCAAACCAACTTCTTGATATGGACGAAGTTCGCCTTTGAGTCCTTTTGGAATAGTCATTTCTACTGGTTTTGTAAAATCGGATAGAACTCTTGCAAATGCTGCATCATAGTCAAAATCATATTGTTGCAATTGACCAGATAATGAAGCGTGAATAAGTTCCATTCTTGACATAGATTTGAGATTAGATTTGGCAATTTGTTCAAAAATCTTTTTGCTTTCTTCTTTATCTATTAATACATATTTATTTTTGTATTTGATTAAACCATTATTATTTTCAACGAGTTTTTTGAATTCTTCAAGTGAGATTTTTTCGTTGCCAATAGCAATTTCGTATGAAAAATCAAGAATATCATCAAGTGACATTTTTGAAGAAGACGTATTATTAATTAAATCCGCCAAATCTTGAGTTCTTGATTCTTTAACTTTTGCGTTGATTGAAGCTCTTGGAATAACAATATTAACAAGTTCTTCTGGTAGGATAACTTCAATTTGTGCTTTCTGTAAATAATATGCTGTTTGAGTGATAATTTTGTAAATTTCATTCAAATTCAAATCAAGGTACAATTTATCTTCATCCTCAAAAAGCTGTTCAAGTTCTGGCATGTAACGCAAAGCGTAGTTAAGTTGTTTTTCAACAATTCTTGAAATATCTGATGCTTTTGCTCCAAAAACTTCTTCGTCTGTATAAAGTTTATCAATAAGTACGCTTTCATCATTTTTGCGATTTTTGATATAAACTTTTAGTCTGAATAATTCATCTTCGATTTTTTCGATTTTAAAATATGGAATTACATCATATTTGCCCAAGTATAATTCATCAAACCATTGAGCAAAATTTTCAGCAATATCTTTTCCTTTTAAGACTGCACGTTGTTCTAAATCTTTCAAAAGGTATGTTCCAGATTTAACATCTTTAAATCTGTACATTTTAATTCCTAGGAATTTATAAATTACATAATTCAAATATGTGTAAATAAATTCATATACAAAATCTTTTGGTTTTTCACCTTGAATAAACAAATCATCTGGCATGCATTCTTCAAAAAGGTTGATAATACGTGCCATTTTTTGATTGTTGATGATTGGTTCATAAACAATTCTGAACATTTGACCATAGCGTTTTACTGTTGGGATGAAATACAATTTTTCAATTAATTTCATAACGAAGTAAGTCAATTTGTTCAAGTAAATAAATGTTGGTGTTAAATCTTCAATATCAACAACATTTCCAAATCCGCCAAAATAGTCCATAACCAAATCCCAAGCCATGAAATATCCAACTTTGTCGTCAAGAACTTCTGATTTGAATCTGAATAGTGAACCTTTGGATTTGAGGTAATATTGGAAGTTGTTTGTTGGAGTAACAAAGAATGACAACTTTTTACCACCGACACCAGTCACACTCTTTTGTCCATTATCTATTAAATAAAAATGTGTATTTCTAGTTGGGGCATTCGGACTTAGGAATACTCCTGCAAATTCATCTTCGATGATTTGGTAAATCATGCTCAATGTGTAGCGGAAATCTTTATTCTTAAATCCTTCGGGGTTTTCGCTCAAGTTGAAAAATAATTCATCTACGTTATTCTTTTTGAACGAAAAATCAATGTCTAAATTTTCAATCTTATTACTCATATTTTTCCTTTACTTATAAAAGTGAATAGGGGAATAAGGAACAAAGGGAATAAGTTCATTATATATATTTGAACCTATTTCCCTATTTCCTCTTACCTTATTTCTTTACTTAATTAATGATTTACCAGTCATTTCAGCTGGTTGCTTAATTCCTAATAATTGTAATACAGTAGGAGCAACGTCGCATAATGCACCATCGCCATCTCTTAATTCAGTTCCTTGAGGAGCGTTGATTACAACAAATGGAACATCATTAGTTGTGTGTGCTGTTTCTGGAGTTTGTTTTTCTTCGTCAAACATAACTTCAGCGTTTCCGTGGTCAGCAGTTAATAGCATAACTACATCGTTTTCTTTACATTCTTTGGCAATTTTTCCAACGCATTCATCAACTACGTGGCATGCTTTAGTTGCAGCTTCAACAACTCCAGTATGACCAACCATATCAGGGTTTGCAAAGTTAACTAATACAAATTGATATTCAGGATTTTTAACTGCTTTTAATACGTTTTCGCAAACTTCTTGAGCACTCATTTCTGGTTGCATATCATAAGTTGCAACTTTTGGAGATGGAACAAGAACTCTTGTTTCGTGAGGTTGAGGTTGATCAATACCTCCGTTGAAGAAGAATGTTACGTGAGCATATTTTTCTGTTTCAGCAGTTCTGAATTGGTGAATTCCGTTAGCTTCCAAAACATCACCTAAGATATTTACTAATTTTTCTTTAGGGAATGCAACAGGGTATGTGAAAGTTGCTTCGTAACTTGTCATTGTTGTGTACATGATGTTTTTAAGAACTTTCTTTCTGTTGAATCCATCAAAATCAGCAAAGTTGATAGCTTTAGTAATTTCTCTTGCTCTATCAGGTCTGTAATTAATAAAGATGATAGAATCGTTGTCGTGAATTCTTGATTCTTCTCCACCGATTACAGTTGGAAGAACGAATTCATCGTTTTCGCCTTTAGCGTAAGATTGTTTAACGCCTTCAATAGCAGTTGCTGCGTGTTCGCCTTCTCCGAATAATAGTGCGTTGTAACCTTTTTCTACTCTGTCCCAACGATTATCTCTGTCCATGATGTAATAACGACCGATAATTGTTGCAACTGGAGGAAGATTATATTTTTTCAATTCATCTTCAACAATTTGTAAGAATTCGCAAGCACTTTGAGGTGGAGTGTCACGGCCATCCAAAAATGCGTGTACGTAAACTTTTGTCAATCCATTTTCAGCAGCCATTTTGATAAGTGCTAATAAGTGATCAAGTGATGAGTGAACTCCGCCAGTTGAAACAAGTCCATAAATGTGAAGAGCTGAATTGTTTTCTTTTGCAAAATTCATTGCATTTAAAAATCTTTCATTTTTAAAGAATGAACCATCTTTGATAGCATTATTAATCTTAGATAAATCTTGGTAAACAATTCTACCAGCACCCAAGTTTAAGTGTCCAACTTCTGAATTCCCCATTTGACCAGCAGGAAGACCAACGAATTCTCCGTCAGCTCTCAAATGTCTAAATGGATAATCTTTTTCTAATTCGTCAACATGAACAGGATGAGCAAGTTTAGTTGCGTCATATTTTTCAGAACCTTTAGAGATTCCCCATCCGTCCATTATACATAGTAATACTCTTTTAGTCATAATTGTTTAATCCCTTCTTTCCCTTTCACGCTGGCAAAATTTTACCAAGAACATATTTTTTTTTCAACAGCGTGAAAAGTTTGATTTTTTTAAGGGAAAAGGAATAAGGAAATAGGTTCGTTAAAGGTCTATAAGTTGTATAAAGATAATAGGGGAGAAGAAAATAAGGAAATAGGTTCGATACAAAAAGGCTTTAAGGCACTATGGCACTAAGGTCTTTAGATGTGTTATTCTGAGGGCTGAACAGTTAAGTAGGTCGGCGTTGCCACGCCGACAACATAACTCAACTAGGATTGCTTCACATGTACAGCAATGACTAAATTTGGCAAGAATTTTACTTTATTTGTCATATAGAGTGAAGCGAAGAATCTCAAAACACAAAAATTTGAATAGCGACTCTCTCCTAGGGAGAGAGAGAAATTGTCTTTGAGCCTTTGGCGAAAAGTTACAATTTCGAGAGAGGGTTTTTCTTTTTTTATCAACCCCTCTCCCTTAATCCCAAACCTCTCACAAAACAATTCACTGGATTGTTTTGCTCGGCAGAGTCCTTGGAGAGGGAAATAAACATAAAGAACTTATAGACTTCTTCGCTTAGAGCCTTTTATCTAAAATATTATTTTTTTCTTAAGATTAATTAATATATATTATGTTTATGATAGACTTTAGTTATTGTTAAACTTGGAGAGGAATTAAATTAATGATAAAATGGATGCTAAAGCTGTTAGGCGACCCGAATGAGAAAAAAGTTAAATCAATGATGGGTATTGTTGAACACATCAATGCTTTGGAGCCAGAATTTGCAGCATTAACCGATGAACAATTAAAGGCTAAAACACAAGAATTCAAAGAAATATTGGCAAAACGTCCAACTTCTAAGAATTTTAAAGAAGATTTGAAGCTTGAAAAAGAAGCTCTAGATAAAATTTTGCCAGAGGCATTTGCAACTGTACGTGAAGCAGGTAAACGTGTTTTGAATATGCGTCACTTTGATGTTCAGTTGATTGGTGGTTATTTCTTGCATAATGGACATATTGCAGAAATGAGAACAGGTGAAGGTAAAACTTTAGTTGCAACTTTACCTGCATATTTGAACGCATTAACAGGTAAAGGTGTTCACGTAATCACCGTAAACGATTATTTGGCAAAACGTGATAGCGAATGGATGGGTAAGATTTATAAGTTCTTAGGTCTTACTGTTGGAGTTGTTCTTTCTGGTGGTATGGGTGCTAGAGATTTTGAAGTGAAAAAGCACGCTTACCAATGCGATATTACATACGGAACAAATAATGAATTTGGTTTCGATTATTTGAGAGATAATATGGCAAGTAGTCCGCAAATGTTGGTTCAACGTCCATTTAACTATGCGATTATCGATGAAGTTGATAGTATTTTGATTGATGAAGCAAGAACTCCATTGATTATTAGTGGTAGATTAGCTCAATCTGCTGAAACATATCAGTTGATGGCTAAAATTGCTCCTCAACTTCAAAAGGATGTTGATTATACTGTTGATGAAAAGAATAAAAACGTAATTTTGACAGAAGAAGGTATCGATCATGCCCAAGATTTGATTGGCATTAAGGACTTGTTTGATATTCATACTCAGTATGCCCACCACTTGTTGCAAGCATTGAAAGCTAAAGAATTATTTGTTAAGGATACAGATTATGTTGTTAAAAACGGCGAAGTTATGATTGTTGATGAATTTACTGGTCGTTTGATGGAAGGACGACGTTGGTCTGATGGCTTGCACCAAGCAGTTGAAGCAAAAGAAGGCGTTGAAATCCAAGATGAAACACAAACATTAGCAAGTATTACATTCCAAAACTTGTTCAGATTGTACCCTAAATTATCTGGTATGACTGGTACTGCGATGACTGAAGAAGCTGAATTTGGAAAGATTTATAGATTAGAAGTTACTGCAATTCCGACAAATAAACCAGATAGAAGAGTTGATTATCCAGACGTTATTTATAAATCAGAAGTTCAAAAATATTTGGCTGTAATTGATGATATTGTTGCTCAACACAAAATTGGTCGTCCAGTTTTGGTTGGTACTATT
This sequence comes from Candidatus Gastranaerophilales bacterium HUM_1, assembly GCA_002103105.1. GTDB lineage: Bacteria > Cyanobacteriota > Vampirovibrionia > Gastranaerophilales > Gastranaerophilaceae > Zag111. The sequence goes on along the minus strand of DAAY01000002.1, from coordinate 3,197 downwards.
AGTATTGAAAAATCTGAATATTTGTCTGCTTTGTTAAGACAAAGAGGGATTAAACATAATGTTTTGAACGCAAAACATCACGAAAAAGAAGCACATATTATTGCCCAAGCTGGTAGATGGGGTGCGGTTACAATTGCAACCAATATGGCTGGTCGTGGTACAGATATTCTTCTTGGTGGTAACGCAGAATACCTTGCTAAAGCGGAGCTTGAAGATAGAGGAATAGATGAAACGAATCCTGATTACGAAGCAATAAAAGAAGATGCTTTGAAAAGAGCAAGACTTATCACAGAAGAAGAGCATGCTAATGTAATTGAGGTTGGAGGACTTCATGTAATTGGTACAGAACGTCATGAATCAAGACGTATTGATAACCAGTTGCGAGGTCGTGCAGCTCGTCAAGGTGACCCTGGTTCAACAAGATTTTTCTTGTCTTTGGAAGATAATTTGATGAGAATATTTGGTGGTGAAAAAATTACTCAACTTATGACAGCATTGAATGTTCCTGAAAATATGGCAATTGATTCTCCACTTATTACAAAAAGAATTCAATCAGCTCAGAAAAAAGTTGAAACTTTCCACTTTGATATGAGAAAATCTGTACTTGAGTACGATGATGTTATGAATATTCAGAGAGAAAAATTCTATCGTCAAAGAAGAAAAGTTCTTTTTGGAGAAGGTTTGTATGAAGATATTCTATACATGATGGAGAGAGAAGTTGATAGACTTATTAAGAGTTATATCTCTCCAGAACAAAAAGTAGAAGAATATGTTTATGAAGATTTGCAAGCTTTGATTAGAGAACTGCATTCTATTGTTCCTCAACTTGCAAATACTTTTGATGTTGCTGATATTCAGAGCATGCGTTTTGAACCTATGTATGAAAAAATTAAAGATTTCGTTATAGAAGCTTACAAGGGGCATGAAATTGAGATTATTAATTTCTATAATCAGATTGTAAATGATTATAACGGTGGAACTGGAGTTCAAGAACCATTTACTCCTCACAATGTAGTAAGACAGCTTGAAAAAGATGTCTTGTTGAAGGTAGTAGATAGCAAATGGATTGATCACTTGCATAATATAGACATGTTGAGAGAGGGTATTGGGCTACGAGCTTATGGTCAAAAAGATCCATTAATAGAATATAAAAAAGAAGCTTACGACTTGTTTAATAAAATGATGTACGAAATCCAAAGTGAAACAGTAAAACATTTATTTAGAACAAGGTTTGGAGTTCAAATTGTAAATAATAATCCAGAATCACAAGAGGATGAAGTTTATGATATTTTAGATGAAAATAATCCAGATATTGATTCTCAAGAAATATAATAAAATTATTAGTATTAATATATAAGGCTTGGCATGGTTTGCCAAGCCTTTTTTTTAGTTTCTCCCTCTCCTTTAGGAGAGGGTAAGGGTGAGGGGTTAATCTAAATACCCCAGATTGAGATGTTCTGCTTCGCTCAGTATGACGTAAGTTATTGTTCCCTCCCCAAGGGAGAGGGTAAGGGTGAGGGGTTAATCTAAATACCCCAGATTGAGATACTCTGCTTCGCTGAGTATGACGTAAGTTATTGTTCCCTCCCCAAGGGGGAGGGTTAGGGAGAGGGGTGAAATTAAACGCAGATGGATTGTGATACTTCACTTCGCTCAGTATGACAAATATGGAAGAATACTTTTATTGCATCCGTCATTTTGAGGGGTAAACTGTCGAATTCGTAATATTATTTAGCAATTTTACCCGAAGAATCTCTGACTAAACGCAAGGTATTATATCCGAACTGACGAGAAAATAACTTGAGGTGAAATAGAAACGTAATTTTCTGTTCCTCCTTTGTGTTTCGGAATCTCTGCCCGAGTTAGAATATCTTGAATCTTACGAAATGTAAACCAGAGTTTAAAGCCTATCAAGCCCTGTTATAATGCCCTATATGATATCATATGATATGATGGGGTGGGGCAATTTTAATTTTTTCAATGTTTTTATACCTATGTATGGGGAAAAATGAAAGGGGAAATTAAATATGAAATTACCATTAGAAGTTATGCCAGCACTTAAAAGAACTTTTGCAGATGGGACAAAATTTATCTCTCAAGAGATTAATGGTAAAACTTATCGACAGCTTTTTGATAAAGATGGTCGCCAGTTAGTTGAACAAGTAAAAAGTATTGAAAGGTTTAATGTCGGAAATAAGAAAGTTATAAATATTACTAAAAACACTGCATATTCTGGTTATGGTAAATATGACTATTGCGACTCAGATTTACAATCTCTTGACAAAGTATATTCAAAATCTGGACAACTGTTGGGTTCTAGATTATATAATTCGTTTGTTTTTCATCTTAGAAAAAATGGGAAAAATTTAGAATTGCCATTGTCTGATTTGTTAAAAGCTCAAGAATCACAATGGAAAATGGGTAATTATACTAAAATGAATGAGCTTGCAGATGGGTTTTATCATTCTGGGACCTTTGAAAAAGGTATAAGAGTGGAACATGACGTCTGGTAATTTCTAGCGTCCAAATATTCTAAACTAAGTGTCGGCATAACATGCTGACACTTTTTGATTAAATTCACAAGTACATTAATTACAATTATTTATTGGAGAATTTAATAACTTAATTAAAATAATTCATGCGATTAGAGAAAAAAAATTGAAAAAATAAATTAATTAGAAAAATTTTTCTAAAATTATCCTAAAATATCAAAAATTGTCCCAATAGTAAACGGTAAAACCTAGATATAACAATACTTTTGACTGTTATATTAAAAAATATTAAATTAATTTAAAAAATATTGGACAAAGGGGTTGATTTTTAAAATTGTTTGTTTTACACTTAAAGACGTCGAAAGACGGAAGCGAATTTTAAAAAGAATATAAATAGCAATTATTTAAAAGTTTTTAAAATTTATTTTCAAACCACTTGACAATAAAAATTCAAGTGATATGATGAAAAAGTTCGCAAAGAACGAAATAATTACCCCGATAGCGAAGCAATCTAAAAGATTGTAAAGCGTTGGAGTCAAGAAATAAATCGGACATTGAAAATAGAATAGCTGAAAACGAGTGTGAGCAATATGAAAATATTGCAAACAAAATAAACTTGTTAATTTCGAAAATGATTCACAAGACAAAATGATAGCGAAAGCTAGTAAAACGAAGTCGAGCAGATTATTTAGTTAGCCCTAAATA